>NZ_JAWVWP010000002.1:0-543740 GCF_033657285.1 Erwinia sp. MMLR14_017
TGATATCAATCCTGCGAGTGCCCACACAGATTGTCTGATAAATTGTTAAAGAGCGTTGCGGCAAGCGCCCTGAGGCGTTACTGCGAGGTGGCGTATATTACGCTTTCCTCCCTCAGAGTCAACCTCTGTTTCAGAAGTTTTTCTCCGGCGGTTCAGCGTGCCGAACCTCTCAACCCGGCGGCCGGTAAGCCGTTGTTCCGTGTCGATGGAGGCGCATTATAGGGAGTTCCTGACGGCTGACAAGTGTTTCTGTAAAGAAAAATTCTGACCGTTTCTTTTTTCGCCAAAAGGCGAAAAATCAGTCTTTTTGCGCCTGATTATGCAGCATATTACCAGGCTGAAACCCTTTTAACCCTGACGAAACGCGGCTGACAGATGCTATTCTTTAAACATTGTCCGTTACGCCCGCCCCAACCGAACAAAGATAAGGACGCTAAATGATAAAATCCGCGCGCAGTATGGCCGGGCTGCCCTGGATTGCCGCCATGGCTTTTTTTATGCAGGCGCTGGATGCCACGATATTAAATACCGCCCTTCCCGCTATAGCTCAAAGCCTCAACCGTTCTCCCCTGGCAATGCAGTCCGCCGTCATTAGCTATACCTTAACCGTAGCCCTGCTTATTCCCGTTAGCGGCTGGCTGGCCGATCGCTTTGGTACCCGCAAAGTTTTTATCGTCGCCGTTTCGCTTTTTACGCTGGGGTCGCTGGCCTGTGCCCTCTCAGGTTCTTTAACCTCTTTAGTACTGTTCAGAGTGTTGCAAGGCGTAGGCGGGGCGATGATGATGCCGGTTGCACGCCTGGCCTTGCTGCGGGCCTATCCCAGAAGTGAACTGCTCCCCGTGCTGAACTTTGTCACCATGCCGGGACTGATTGGTCCGGTATTGGGGCCTCTGCTGGGTGGCGTGATGGTTACCTACGCCACCTGGCACTGGATCTTCCTGATTAACATTCCTGTGGGCGTCGCCGGGGTTATTTACGCACGCAAATATATGCCGGACTTTACCACGCCGCGCCGACGGTTTGATTTGCTGGGCTTTCTGCTCTTTGGCACAGGATTGGTTTTGTTGTCGAGCGGTATAGAGCTGTTTGGCGAGAAGATTGTGGCTTCCAGCATTGCGCTGGCGGTGACCTCAGGCGGCATTCTGTTGCTTCTTCTTTATATAGTGCATGCCCGGCGACATCCCACCCCACTTATCCCCTTGCCGATGTTTAAGACCCGGACATTCTCCGTGGGGATTTTGGGCAACATCGCCTCCAGGCTGGGCACGGGATGTATTCCTTTCCTGATGCCGCTGATGTTGCAGGTCGGGTTTGGTTATTCCGCTATCCTGGCCGGATGCATGATGGCACCCACTGCGCTGGGTTCAATAATGGCTAAATCCACCGTAACCCAGGTGCTACGCTGGTTCGGCTACCGAAAAACTCTGGTATGGATAAGTGTGATTATCGGCGTACTGATCGCCAGCTTCTCCTTACAGACGCCGGCAATGGGTCTGACCCTGCTGCTGCTGCCCCTCTTTATACTCGGCATGGCAATGTCGACCCAGTTCACCGCCATGAACACCATTACGCTGGCCGATCTGAATGATGCCAACGCCAGCAGCGGTAACAGTATGCTGGCGGTGACGCAACAGCTGGCAATCAGCTTCGGCGTTGCGGTAAGTGCTGCCGTACTCCGCTTCTATGAAAACTTTGATGGCACTACCGTTCAGCACTTCCATGCCACCTTCCTGACAATGGGCGTGTTGTCGGTGATCTCAGGGCTGGTCTTTATGATGCTGAAGCCAGGCGACGGCAGACATCTGATCAGTGACCGTGAGAAACGCCGGAAAAAAGCTTAGCGTTCCGCAACCGATCCGCGTTCAATCAGTTCCGGGGTCAGCACCAGCAGCTGCTGACTGCCGCCCGGCTCTGCCAGACGATGGAGCAGCGTATCGATAGCCAACTCGCCCAGTTCATCTTTAGGCTGATGGATGGTGGTCAGCGGCGGCGTCATGTAGCGGGCCAGTTCAATATCGTCATAGCCAATAACCGCAATGTCCTGCGGCACGGAAAGACCGGCCTGGAACAGCGCATGGTAAACACCCACTGCCATTGCATCGTTACTGGTAAAAACGGCCTCGGGTAAGGGATTGAGCGCCAGCAGTTGGTTCATAGCGTTATAGCCGCCCTGAAACTCAAAATCCCCGTTCACAATATAGTCTGGCGGTAGAGGTAGCCCGGCATGGGCCATCGCCTGCTGAAAGCCTTCAAGCCGCAGACGCGCGGGCGTTTTATCCTGCGGCCCGGCAATACAGGCAATGCGGGTGTAACCACGCGCGATCAGATAGCGGGTAGCCATCTCCCCGCCCAGCAGAGAATTGTCCTGAATAATATCGCTGCCACCCTCAAAGGGGGACCAGTCCATCATCACAGAGGGAATAGAGGGATAGCGGTTAAGGATCTCAGCAGAGGGGATGTGACTTTCGGTACACATGATCAGCAAGCCATCCACACGCTTTTGCAGCAGCGTTTCCAGACTGCGGTTCATACGGTTTTCATCGCCGTCGGTATTGCAGAGCACCAGGCTGTAACCGCGCTCATAACAGCTTCTTTCCACGCCGCGTACCACTTCTGCATAGAACGGGTTGCTGCTGGCGGTCAGTAACATTCCGATAGTGCGGGTCTGGTTAATCTTCAGGCTGCGCGCCAGAGCCGAGGGCGCATAATTAAGTTGCGAAATAGCTGAGGTGATTTTTTCCCGCACCGCCTCACTGACGAAGCGATTGTTATTGATGACGTGAGACACGGTTGACGTTGAAACACCCGCCAGCCTTGCGACATCCTTCATCGTGGCCACGGGCTACCCCTGCTGCTGTAAGAAACGATCGGTTTCATCACGCCACGGCACGGAAGGCTGCGCGCCAGGCCGGGTGACTGCGATGGCAGCAGCGGCATGAGCAAAAAGCACTGCCTCTGTCATTGGCCGCTGTTCCAGCAAGGCCGTTATCAAGGCTCCGTTAAAAGTATCGCCAGCCGCAATGGTATCTACCGCCGCTACTTTGAAACCGGGAATACGCTTGCCCTGGCCCTGTTCACTCAGCCAGACGCCACGGCTGCCCAGCGTAATTAACACGCTGTCGATACCTTTTTTATGCAAAACCGCCGCCGCACGCGCTGCTGAATCATCAGAATCAACATGCACACCAGTCAGAATCTCGGCTTCGGTTTCATTAGGGGTAATCATATCCACCAGCGCCAGCAGTTCATCAGAAAGCGGGGTCGCCGGGGCGGGATTCAGGATCACTTTCGTCTGATGGCGATGGGCAATTTTTGCCGCAGCCAGCACGCTCTCCAGCGGGGACTCAAGCTGCATTAATAATGCCGCTGCGTCAGCAATAGTCTGGTGATGTTTTTCCACCAGCGCAGGCGTTAATGCTGCATTAGCTCCTGCCTGAATGGCGATGCTGTTTTCACCTTCCCCGTTCACAAAAATCAGCGCCACGCCGGTTGGTTCCCCCGCGATGACTTCCACTGACGTTATGTCGATTTTGTCTTCAGCCAGCTGCTGACGGATGCGCTGGCCGATATCGTCTTCACCCACACAGGCAATAAAGGCGATATTCGCGCCGCTGCGTCCGGCAGCGACAGCCTGATTGGCGCCTTTGCCACCAAAGGCTACCTGATAATGCTTACCGATCACCGTTTCTCCGGGACGGGGGAACGTCTCCAGATTAAGGATGTGATCGGCATTAATGCTGCCAAGGACGGCCAGCTTGTCGGTACTTTTCATAGGGTGTCGTCCAGAAAAAGGCGCCACCTCAATGAGGTGGCGCGTGCCCTGCTTTTCTTTGATTTATTTAGTGACCAGCTTCAGGTCAACCGGATTAATCGCCTGAACTTTCTGGCCCTTCAGCACTTTATCAGCCGTATCCACGCCGATAACGCCGATCTGCTCAGGCTGCTGTGCCACGGTCGCGGCCAGTTTGCCCCCTTCAACGGCTTTCATACCATCTGCAGTGCCGTCAAAGCCGACTACCACAACATCAGATTTGCCTGCGGTTTGCAATGCGCGCATTGCACCTAATGCCATTTCATCGTTCTGGGCAAATACCGCCTGCACGTCAGGGTGCGCCGTCAGCAAGTTCTGCATCACGTTGAGGCCCTTTGTGCGGTCAAAATCAGCGGGCTGGCTGGCCAGGATCTGGAATTTATGGGCATCCGCCGCCATTTTGAAGCCTTCGCCACGTTCACGCGCGGCAGAAGTACCGGCAATGCCGGAAAGCTCAATAATTTTGGCATTTTCGCCAATTTTCTTCGCGATGTAATCACCGGCCATTTTACCGCCGAAACGGTTATCAGAGGCGACGTGGCTGACCACTTTTCCCTGCGCTGCCATACGGTCGAGAGTAATGACCGGGATATTTGCCTGGTTAGCCATTTTGACGGCATTGCCTACGGCATCAGAATCGGTTGGGTTGATCAGTAGCAGCTTAGCGCCACGGACGGTCAGATCCTGCACGTTAGCCAGCTCTTTCGCCGGATTGTTCTGCGAATCCAGTACCACCAGGTTATAGCCCAGTTTGTCAGCTTCTTTTTGCGCGCCATCTTTCAGCGAGACGAAGAAAGGATTATTCAGGGTGGAAACCACCAGCGCGATAGTCTCTTTTGCCAGCGCGTTAGCGCTTACGGTTACGCCAAGCAGAACGGCCAGTGCAGTCAGTTTCATTTTCATTATAAAGTCCTGTAGGGAGAGTTATTTACTGCTTTTGTTATCTACCAGCACCGCGAGCAGTATCACCACCGCTTTAACGATCATTTGGTAGTAAGAAGAAACGCCGAGCAGGTTAAGGCCGTTATTCAGGAAACCGAGGATCAGCGCACCAATCAGCGTTCCCATAATACGTCCTTTGCCCCCGGCCAGACTGGTACCGCCCAGCACCACCGCCGCAATGGCATCCAGCTCGTAGCCCGTGCCTGCCGTGGGTTGAGCCGAGGAGAGTCGTGCGACCTCAATGGTGCCAGCCAGCGCAGCCAGCATGCCGCTCAGGGCATAAACGGTAATTTTGACGCGGCTGACGCTGATGCCGGATAAGCGGGTTGCCGCTTCGTTGCCGCCAAGCGCATAGATGTAGCGGCCCAGTCGGGTATGGTGCAGCATGTACCAGGCGGCCAGGAACACCAGCGCCATAATCCAGACCGGCGCGGGAATACCCAGCGGGCGGCCAATACCGAACCAGCCGAACAGATCGGCATTGTCATTAAAGCCAGTAGTGACCGGACTGCCGTTGGTGTAGACCATAGTTACGCCGCGCAGCAGCAGCATCATCACCAGCGTGGCGATAAACGCCTGGACTTTGCCTTTCGCGACAATCGTGCCGGTAATCGCGCCAATCGCGGTGCCAAGCGCCAGCGAAGCCACCACGGCCACCAGCGCATTCACCTCCAGCCCCACCAGTGAAGCGCCTACCGCGCCGGTCAGTGCCAGCAACGATCCCACGGAAAGGTCAATGCCAGAGGTCAGGATCACCAGCGTCATGCCTACAGCCATGATCGCGTTGACCGAGGTCTGCTGCAGAATGTTGAACAGGTTGTTCAGCGTAAAGAAGTTGGGGCTGAGGCTGGAGACAATAGCGATCAGCACAATCAGGGCGATCAGGGATTTTTGCTCCAGCAGCCAGCTCTTGCTGAACGGCCGGTTGGCACGAAGGGTTTGGGTACTCATGGTTGCTCCACGCTAAGTTGCTTACCGACTGCCGCCGCCATTAATACTTCCTGCGTGGCTTGTTCGATGGGGAAATCTCCGCTCAGGCGGCCTTCGTGCATTACCAGCACGCGATCGCTCATGCCCAGTACCTCTGGCATTTCAGAGGAAACGAGAATGATGCTCAGCCCTTCCTCTTTGAACTGATTAATTAACTGATAAATCTCTTTCTTTGCCCCCACATCTACGCCGCGGGTCGGTTCATCCAGAATCAGCACTTTTGGTCGGGTCATCAGCCCACGGGCGATAGCGACCTTTTGCTGATTACCGCCGGAGAGCAGCCCAATGGGTTGCTCCATTGAAGGCGTTTTGACGTTAAAGAGTTTGATAAAGTCGCTGACCGCCAGCTGTTCTTCGGCATGCTTCAGCCGGCCGCCGCGATGGCTGAAGTAGTCCAGCGCCGTCAGCGACATGTTCTCTTTTACCGACATGCCCAGCACCAGCCCGTCGCGCTTGCGGTCTTCAGAGATATAAACGATGCCGTGTTGCAGCCCCTCTTCGGGGGAACGGGTGACCACCTCTTTGCCATCCAGCTGGATGCGGCCTTTAGTACGCGGCAGCGCGCCATAAAGCACCTTCATTAATTCGGTACGCCCTGCGCCCATCAGTCCGGCTACGCCGAGGATTTCACCTTTGCGTAAAGTGAAGCTCACGTCATTCACCCCCGGTCCGGTAAGGTGCTCAACCTTCAGGCGAACCTCGCCCGGCGCTTTATCCAGGCGCGGATACTGCTCTTCCAGTTTGCGCCCCACCATCATTTCAATCAGCGAATCCTCATTGAGCGAATCAACTTCACGCTCAGCGATAAACTGGCCGTCGCGGAAAATGGTGACGTCATCGCAGATCTCGAAAATCTCCTTCATGCGATGCGAGATATAGACAATGCCGCAGCCCTGCGCCTTCAGCTCGCGGATCACGCGGAAAAGCGAAGCAGTTTCGGTATCGGTCAGCGCATCGGTAGGTTCATCCATCACTATCACTCTGGATTGATAGCTCAGGACTTTGGCAATTTCGACCATTTGCTGATCGCCAATCGAGAGATCGCCCACCAGCGTATGGCTGCTGAAGCGCAGATTCAGCCGCTTTAACAGCACCTCCGCTTCGGCGTGCATCTTCTTCCACTGGATACGCCCGATGGCGTTCACAAACTCACGGCCCAGGAAGATATTTTCCGCAATGCTGAGCTGCGGGATAAGGTTAAGCTCCTGATGGATAATGCCAATTCCCGCTTCCTGCGACGCTTTAGGCCCGTTAAAAGAGACCTCGTTACCCAGCCAGTGAATGCTGCCGGCATCACGCGCATAGATGCCGGTCATCACTTTCATCATGGTGGATTTCCCGGCGCCGTTTTCACCCACCAGCGCCATCACCCTGCCCGGAAAAACCGAGAGCGCGGCCCCGGAGAGCGCTTTCACGCCCGGGAAGGATTTATCAATGCCTTGCAGTTGCAGTAAAGGTTGCATCATGGCCTCAGAAGGTCACGCCAGCACAAAGGATAATATTCGCGAAGGGAGAACACTCCCCGCTACGGATAACCGCCTGGCTGCGCTGGGTTTGCTGTTTGAACTGTTGATGAGTGACGTACTGAATAGAAAGGGTGTTTCCCTGATGTTGTTGCAGCAAGTCGAGCAGGGCTAACAGCTCACTGTGGAGTTGAGGATTGTGGGTTTTGATCTCTTCCGCAATGATGGCGCTTTCTACCTGCATCTCTTCCGTAACACTCTTCACTACCTGCATAAAGCTCGGGATACCCTGCGTCAGCGCCAGATCGATGCGCTGCGGTCCGGCCGGGATCGGCAGACCAGCATCGCCCACCACCACGCTGTCGGTATGCCCCAGGCGGGAAACCAGCGACGAAATTTCAGAATTCAGTAAGGTGCCTTTTTTCATCTTTCACTCCAGAGCGAAACGTTTCGCTGAACAGGAGTGTATGAGAGGCAGAGGGGAAAACAACGAGCAAAGTGTGAAATTGTGATCGCCATCGAAACGTTTCGCTGTCCTGTGGCGAAGTTTGACTTAGGCACAGATAAACGGGAGATCAGGAAGAAATGGCCGGCAGCAACCGGCCATGTGCAACGAAATTAATTGAAGACCATACCGCCATCAATCAGCAGAGACTGGCCGGTCATATAGTCAGAATCAGGTCCTGCCAGGAAGGAGACACAGGCGGAGACATCTTCTGGCTCAGAGAGACGACCCAGAGTGATGCGTTTGGCAAACTCAGCCGTGCCATACCCTGCTGGCTTACCTGCCGCGCTGGAAATCTGACGATCGATCTCTTCCCACATCGGGGTTTTAACGATTCCCGGACAGTAGCCGTTCACGGTGATGCCAGCAGAAGCCAGATCGCGCGCAGCGGTTTGCGTTAACCCACGTACAGCAAATTTGCTGGAGCTGTAAATCGCCAGTTCCGGGTTACCCACATGCCCAGCCTGAGAACAGGCGTTGATGATCTTGCCGCCATGTCCTTCAGCCTTAAAGGCTTTCACCGCAGCCTGAATGCCCCAGATCACCCCTTTTACGTTGATAGCGTAAACTTTATCGACAATTTCCGGCGTGATCTCTTCAATAATCGTGGTGGGTGCTATCCCGGCATTGTTGACGATAACGTCAAAGCCTCCCAACTCTTTACGGGCCTGCTCAACGGCGGCAAATACCTGATCGCGGTCGGAAACATCTACCGTAACGGCTAACGCTTTCCCTCCCTGCGCGATAATCTCGTCGGCAACCTGGCGTGCCGTCTGGCTGTTGAAGTCTGCCACGGCAACGGCGAAACCATCTTTTGCCAGCCGGAGGGCAATCGCTCTGCCAATTCCCTGACCGCTGCCGGTCACTAACGCTACTTTCGTTTTCATCTCTACTCCCTGAACGGTATTTAAAGAATTTGACTCAGATGCAGCTGGCCCATCAGCATCGGGTTGTCGGCATAGTCGACCGGCACCGCTACCACAGCAGGCCCCTGCACATCCATCGCTTTACGCAGCGTAGGTTCCAGCGCTGCTGCGCTCTCAACGGCAAAGCCTGCCGCGCCAAACGCCTCGGCATAGGCTTTGAAATCAACCGGCCCGAATTTCACGCCAGAGACACGCTGGTACTTTTTCTGCTCCTGCATCGCCACCATGTTGTATTCCTCATCCACCCAGATGATGTGCAGGATATTGGCCTTCAGCCTGACCGCTGTTTCTAGTTCCATGCTGGATTGCAGGAAACCGCCGTCACCGGAGACGGAGACCACTTTACGGCCAGGATCGACCAGCCAGGCCCCTATCGCCCACGGCAAGGCCACGCCCATGGTCTGTTGTCCGTTGGAGATCATGATTTGTCGTGCGCGGAAGCTGTAAAGGTAACGGGCTATCCAGATATGGAAGCTGCCCATATCCACCGTCAGGGTCACGTCACTGTTGATGATGTCCTGCATTGCCCGCACGATGCGCAGCGGATGCAGAGCAAACTGATTCAGGTTCTGGCCCTGCAGGGAGAGCAGTTCACGCTGCTGCTGCCGATCCTCCAGAATGGCGGTGGCCTGAGCGCTGAGCTGTAAGGGAGAGGCGATCCGCGCAGCCAGTTTATCCAGCGTGGCGGCGATATCCCCCACCAGCTCTGCATCCGGCAAATAGCAGTTATCCGCATCAGCGGCCAGTACATCGATATGCACCAGCGTCGCCGTACCGCTGTTCCACATGGCAGGCTCATACTCCACCGGGCTGTAGCCGATGGTGATGATCAAATCAGCCTGGCGTAATAACCGATCGCCCGCCTGATTGTTAAACAGTCCCACCCGACCGGCAAAGCGAGAGAAGTGATCCTGTCTGACCGCGCCTGCTGCCTGATAGGTACTGGTGACAGGGATATGGCTGCGATCCAGCAGACGGTGCAGCGCCTCGCTGTTCCCTGGCTGGCTGGCCATCAGCCCCAGCAGCAGAACAGGATTTTTCGCGCTGGCGATTTGAGCCGCTACCGCTGCAATGGCCTGGTCCGGCGCGGCGCCCAGCAGCACCTGACCTTTGCAGTTCAGCAAGTTGCCACGGGCAGGCTGGTCAACGATATCCTGGGGCAAACTGACAAATGCACCGCCGCCGCGCCCCTGCTCCGCCTGACGGAAGGCGTTGGAGACCACTTCAGACAAAGCATTCGCATCCGTTACCTCCACCGCATATTTGGTGACCGGGCGGAACATGGCAACGGTATCCATGCTCTGATGAACCTGTTTGGCGCTGTCCGCCCGCTTTACTGCCCCACCCAGCGCGACCACCGGGTCGCCCTCGCTGGTGGCGGTAGCCATACCGGTGATGAGGTTGGAACAGCCGGGGCCGGAGGTGACCAACGCTACCCCGGCATTGCCGGTCAGCCGGCCAACGGCCGCCGCCATAAATGCCGCGTTGGCCTCATGCCGCACGGGAATGGTCTGGATTGAGGAGTCCACCAGCGAATCAAAGACCTTATCGATTTTGGCACCGGGAATACCAAAGACCTGCTTCACGCCCTGCGCCTCAAGCTGGGCGACGACCAGGTCGGCGCCATGTTGCCAGAGCGTTGTGTCGGATGGGGTTTTCATCATCACTCCTGATAATTAGCTTTCAACGGAACGGATGGCTGAATCCAGATTGTCGGGATTCAGATCGGCCTGTAAGAAATCGCTGTCTTTGGGCAGATCGATCACCAGTTTGCTGATTTCACCAAAGGTCAGCAGGCCCTGCTCCAGCTGATAATCAAGCAGATGTCCTCCGCCCTGACGGTCATCGGTAATGAAGTGCTCGTGATAGCCTGCAACGTTGATGCCCTGCATGTATTGCGGCGTACGGAAGCCAATCAGCACGCCATCACGCTGGCTGAAATGAAAAGTAGGCTGCTTGTCTAACACTTCCGGCATAGAGCGGTAAGGGCGATGCTGGCAGGGAACGGTGCGGGTCTGCGCGGCAGAAAAGCGCCCGTCAATACGCAGCGCGCAGAATTGATTGTCTGACGTCACCTGGCGATCGATAAGGTCATGAATAGCTTCGCGGCTGGCTGGCTCACTGAGCTGGATACGATGCTGGGGTCTGAAAAAGGTCATTACCGCAAAAGGCGTTTTCTGCTGCGGGTTGGCTTCACGCGCGCTGCCATCTGATTTGAGCTGGTAGACATTACTGTCGAAAGCGATCATTTCACCATCCAACTGGTTGAACGTCCCCAGGCCAAAATCCCCTTTTTTCAACAGCTCAGCGACGGAGAGGCTGCCTTCATACACGCCACTGAGCAACGCGCTCATCAGCGAGGTCTGATAGATTACACTTTCTGGTTTATCTTGCTGCAGCAGGCTGACGGTTGTCGCCAACTGTTGCTCACACAAACAGTCAGTTACAGAATGTTTCATGGCTTCCCTCCTGGCTAAAAGGTTAAGAATCATTAACAGGATGTTGACTCGGTTCAGCCGTAAATACCAATATAGGGAAGCCATGACTTTGAGACGTTTTTAATATGGAACTTCGCCATCTGCGTTATTTCGTTGCTGTTGCCCGCACGCACAGCTTCACCAGGGCAGCGGAAATGTTGGGCATTTCACAACCTCCGCTGAGCCAGCAAATTTTGCGTCTTGAGCGTGAAATTGGCTTACCGTTGCTGAAAAGGCTTACCCGCAGCGTTGAGCTGACGGAGGCTGGCGAAGCGTTTTATCACGATGCCTGCCAGATTCTGGAGCTGAGCGGCCTGGCGCTGGAAAAAGCCAAAGGCATTGCCCGCGGCATCAGCGGACAGCTTTCACTGGGCTTTGCCAGTTCGGTCGCTTTTCACGCTTCGGTTTTCCGTCTGTTAAGGGCGTTTCAGGATAGTTATCCCGATATGGTCATGAATACGCGTGAGCAGAATATGGCGTCGCTGATGCATGACCTGCAGGAAGGGGTGCTGGATGCGGCATTTGTCCGCTTGCCCTGTGAGAGCAGCAAGACCTTTAATCTGAAGGTGATTGCCAGCGAAAAGATGCTGGCGGTGCTGCCGCCCGGACACAGGCTGGCCGAAGAGGGAACGCTCTCCCTGAAGCAGCTGGCAAAGGAGCCGATGGTGCTGTTTCCCCGGGAAGTCTCGCCCAGCCTGTATGAAATGATTATCAGCGCCTGCCTGCGCGCCGGCTTTCAACCCCGCAACGGGCAGCAGGCTCCGCAAATCGCTTCAGCTATCGGCATGGTGGCCAGCGGATTTGGGTTTACCCTCGTGCCGGAATCGCTGGTGTGCATCCGTCACCCTGGGGTGACGTTTCATCCGATTGACGATGCGGTGCTGAACAGCGATATTGCGCTGGCATGGCGCAGGCATGATCGCTCACCAGCGGTACTGCATCTGGTGGCGATGTTGTCTGGCAGGAGTCAGGAAGTCCCTTCTCCTGCCAGTCAGGCTAGCCCTTAACTTTACGGATCTGCTTCACGTCCAGTTCAAGCGAGTTAAAATCTTTATCAAGCTTGCCCTGCAGCTCGACTTTATCGGCTGGCGTGACGCTCTGCCCATCCCAGCGCTTATCATCGATTTCTACCGTCATAGAGCCTGTGGCGTCTCGGAAGGTGTAATCCTCATCACCCACGCGTTTCTCAATGTTGCCACGCATCGTGACCCATGCGTCATCACTCATATCCTGGGCCTGTTTCACCGTGGCTACCGTGCCATTGGGGCCGGAGAAGCCGCCTTTCTGCGCCACGGCAGCGGGCGCGTTCGGATCGACAAATCCACCGGTCTGCGCGGCCAGAACCGGCATAGAAATCAGGGCAGTAATAGCTAATAAAGCAGCGCTCTTTTTCATCGTTTTCACCTTATTCCTTTCAGGAGTAACAGTTGTTATTGCGTTGGTTGAGGTCCAGTAAAACAAAAGGTTCTTAACAGGATCTTAAGAAGGTCTGACAACGGCTTTTATTTGTTTAAATTGACGAAAAAGCCCGAACTTCCCGGATCGACACTGTACAAAGCCCCTGCTGGTTTCGTATAAAACCGTTAACCCCATAAGGAACTTTGCATGCGTATTTTAGTTATAGAGGACGATCCGTTAATCGGTGACGGGATCAAAGCCGGGCTGATAAAGCTGGGTTTCAGTGTCGACTGGTTTACCGAAGGCAAAGAGGGCATGACGGCGCTCAGCAGCGCGCCTTTTGACGCGGTGGTGCTCGATTTAAGCCTGCCGGGAATCGATGGACTGGCGATCCTGCGTCAGTGGCGTCAGCAGGGACAGGATGAACCCGTGCTGATCCTGACAGCAAGGGATGCCCTGGAACAGCGCGTTGCTGGTCTTCAACAAGGGGCCGATGATTATCTTTGCAAGCCGTTTGCCCTGAGCGAAGTCGCCGCCCGTTTGCAGGCGCTGATCCGCCGTCGCCACGGCCAGCTGCAATCCGTTTTAAGCCATGGCGCCGTGGTGATGGAGAGCGCTTCCCATACTGTTACGCTGGATGGCGAACCCCTGTTGTTAAAATCCCGCGAGCTGGCGCTGCTGGAGCTGTTCCTGATCAACAAAGGCCGGGTGCTGACGCGCGCCCAGCTCGAAGAGAAGCTCTATGGCTGGGATGATGACGTCTCCAGTAACGCCGTGGAGGTGCATATCCATCACCTGCGAAAAAAACTGGGTAGCCAGTTTATTCGTACTATCCACGGAGTGGGTTATACGCTGGGAGAACCGGTTTGAGCCGGTTAAGTTTACGCCTGCGTCTGATGCTGGGTTTCCTGCTGCTGATCCTGATCGGCTGGGGCAGCGCTGGTATAGGCTCGTGGTGGCAGACCCGGCATAAAATCAACGAATTATTCGATACCCAGCAGATGCTGTTTGCCAAAAGGCTGGCCGCCATTAACCCGGAACAGCTCAGCCATGAGCCGCTGATTCTGCCTGAAACCAAAAAGCTGATAAAACACCATCGTGGAGAACAGGAGGACGATGCGCTCGCCTTTGCCATCTTTACTCATGATGGCCGCATGGTGATGAACGATGGCGACAATGGCAAAGACTTTCTTTTCAGTTATCAACGGGACGGCTTTACCGACGGCAAGCTGAAGGGCGACGATGATTTGTGGCGAATGGTCTGGCTGACCACACCAGATCGCTCCGTGGTGGTGGTCGGACAGGAGTGGGAGTACCGCGATGAGATGACCAGAGATATCGTGCAGACTAACCTCTGGCCCTGGCTTATAGCGCTGCCGGTGATGCTTATTCTGCTGCTGTGGCTGGTCACCCGCGAGTTAGCCCCTTTAAAGCGCATCGCCAGCCAGTTGCGCAGCCGCTCACCGGACGACCGGACGCCGTTGACAGAGAGTCGACTGCCACAGGAGGTGCGCCCACTGGTGGATGAACTGAACTCGCTTTTTGCGCGCATTGCCAGAATGCTGGCCCGGGAGCGCCGCTTCACCTCTGACGCCGCACATGAGCTTCGCAGCCCGCTGGCAGCGATCAAGGTGCAAACTGAAGTCGCCCAGCTCGCCCATGACGATCCGCAAATGCGGCACCACGCACTCTCTAATCTTGATGCCGGTATCGATCGCGCCACCCGGCTGGTGGATCAGCTGCTGACGCTTTCCCGGCTGGAGAGTGAACAGGATCTTGAAAAGCAGCCGGTTAACCTGCAACAGCTGTTACAACAGGCTGTGGTGGATCACTACGCCAAAGCGCAGGCTGCCGGTATTGAGCTTAGCCTGGAGGCGCCTGAGGTCCCGGTCATCAAAAAGGGGCAGCCCCTGCTGCTGGCGCTGATGATACGCAACCTGCTGGATAACGCCATCCGTTACAGTCTGACCGGCGGTGAAGTGCAACTGGCGCTCACGCCACACACGCTTGAAGTGCTGGATAAAGGGCCGGGCGTCACGCGGGATGCCCTTGAACGCATAGGAGAGAGATTTTACCGGCCACCGGGCCAGGAGAAGTCCGGGAGTGGGCTTGGGCTCTCTATTGTCAGCAATATCGCTCACCTTCACGGTATGCAAATCAGTTTTGCCAACCGCAGCGAAGGGGGTTTTGCGGTGAAGATCAGCTGGTCATAAAAAAGGGCCCGAAGGCCCTTTCTCTGCCAGCAACGCAGGCTAAATCTCTACCTGAGTCCCCAGTTCGATCACTCTGTTTGGCGGGATTTCAAACTGATCCGGCGCACGCAGCGCATTCTTTTGCAGCATCAGGAACAGCTTGCCGCGCAGGCGCAGATACCACGGACGTTTGCCGATAATCAGCGACTCGTGGGACATAAAGAAGGAGGTTTCCATCATCCTGCAGCTCAGGCCTTCCAGCCCGCAGCGGTGGAAAATCTCTTCGACATTGGGCGTTTCGCGCCAGCCGTAGCTGGCCACCACCCGCCAGAAGGTGGGAGAAAGCTGCTCAATGGAGACACGCCGGATATTATGCACATAAGGCGCATCTTCCGTTCGCAGAGTCAGCAGAACCACCCGTTCATGCAGCACCTTGTTGTGCTTCAAATTGTGCAGCATGGCAAAGGGGATGACGTTCAATGCACGTGACATATAAACGGCCGTGCCCGGCACCCGCACCGGCGGCGATTTCTCCAGCGAGGCGATCATCGCCTCCAGAGAGTTACCGTGCTCATGCATACGGCGCAACAGGCGGAAGCGCTCACTTTTCCAGGTGGTCATGATGATAAACATCATCAGCGCCAGACAGAGCGGCAGCCAGCCGCCGGAGAAAATTTTCACCAGGTTGGCCGAGAACAGCGAAACGTCAATGCACAGCATGAACACCAACACCAGCAGCACCACATAGCGGTTCCAGTGCCAGTTTTTGATCGCCACCGTGGTACAGAGTATGGCGGTCAGTACCATGGTACCGGTGACCGCAATACCATAGGCGGCAGCCAGGTTACTGGAGTGTTCAAAGCCTACAATCACAATCACTACCGCGAAGTAGAGCAGCCAGTTGATGACCGGGATATAGATTTGCCCGGACTCCTCTTCAGAGGTATGCACAATACGCATCGGCGGCAGATAACCCAGGCGCACCGCCTGACGAGTCAGCGAGAAGACGCCGGAAATCACCGCCTGAGAAGCAATCACCGTGGCCAGCGTCGCCAGGATCAGCATTGGGATCAGCGCCCAGTCAGGCGCCAGCAGGAAGAAGGGGTTTTTGATCGCCTCCGGGTGGGCTAATAACAGCGCGCCCTGACCAAAGTAGTTCAGCACCAGCGACGGCAACACCACCAGAAACCACGCCAGGCGAATCGGGAATTTCCCGAAATGGCCCATATCGGCATACAACGCTTCCACACCGGTAATGGCCAGCACCACGGCACCCAGCGCAAAGAAAGAGACCTCTTTATATTCCATAAAGAAGTGCATCGCCCAGTAAGGGTTGAGCGCATGGAGCACGTCGGGATTGTTGATAATACTGCGCGCGCCCAGCACCGCCAGCACGATAAACCACAGCATCATCACCGGGGCGAACAGTTTTCCCACCAGCCCGGTTCCGTGTTTCTGAATGATAAAAAGCAGCGTCAGTACCGCTATGGCTATGGGGACAATATAAGCATCAAGGTTGGGCGCGGCAATCTCCAGCCCTTCTATAGCAGAGAGCACGGAAACGGCAGGGGTGATAACCACCTCGCCATAGAAAAAGCTGCCGCCGATCAGGCCCATAATCACCAGCACCGCAGTGGCTCTTGCCCCGGTATTGCGCCCCGCCAGCGACATCAGCGTCAGAATTCCCCCTTCTCCCGCGTTATCGGCACGCATCACGTAACTGATGTACTTCAGCGACACCACCAGCACCAGCAGCCAGAAAATCAGTGACAGAAAGCCAAATACGGCGTCACGCTCGACGCCAAAGCCAAACTGGCCGGAGAGACATTCGCGAAGGGTATAGAGTGGGCTTGTACCGATGTCGCCATAGACGACGCCGATAGCCGCTAAGGTCACGGCACCCAGGGACTGCTTTTTCTCAGAACTCATAGACTAGTCTTTTGTTGGAGCCGGGTGACGCGGTATTGCGCCCTGCTCATCAAGCCATCAAAACGCGCACAGTATGCATGAATCATGATGAATGCCTATCCTAATTACGTTAAGAAAAATGACTTCACTGCCCTGGGTCACTCTTTGACAAGAAAAAAGCTGACTCGAATCAACTCTTTCAAGCATCATAGCCAGTAGTGTTTGCGCTCGCCAGTCAACAGCTGGCCTGACCGTAGAAAAGGATGAATGTTTGATTATGCCTCAGCCCCATTTACTTGCGGAAAGAATCGCCCGCCTCAGCAACGCATTAGAAAAGGGACTTTACGAGCGGCATCATGCGATTCGCCTCTGTCTGTTGGCTGCGCTGAGCGGAGAGAGCGTCTTTTTGCTTGGCCCGCCGGGTATTGCCAAAAGTCTGATTGCCCGCAGGCTGAAATACGCTTTCCAGCACTCCCGCGCTTTTGAATACCTGATGACGCGCTTCTCCACACCGGAAGAGGTGTTCGGCCCCCTCTCTATTCAGGCTCTGAAAGATGAAGGACGCTACCAGCGCCTGACCAAAGGGTATCTTCCTGATGCAGAAATTGTCTTTCTTGATGAGATCTGGAAAGCTGGCCCGGCCATTCTCAACACCCTGCTGACAGCCATTAACGAACGCCGTTTCCGCAACGGAGACAGTGAAGAGAATATCCCGATGCGCCTGCTGGTCACCGCCTCCAACGAGCTGCCGGAAGCGGACAGCGGGCTGGAAGCCCTGTATGACCGTATGCTGATCCGCCTCTGGCTGGACAACGTGCACGAAAAACAGAACTTCCGCAGCATGCTCACCCACCAGCAGGATGAGAACAGCAATCCGGTGGCGGAGTCGCTCTGTATCAGTGATGAAGAGTATAGCGAGTGGCAGAAAGGCATTTCCCAGGTTTCGCTGCCTGATGCGGTTTTTGAGCTGATTTTCCTGCTGCGCCAGCAGTTAGAGAATCAGCCTGAAGCGCCCTATATCTCTGACCGCCGCTGGAAAAAAGCCATTCATCTGCTTCAGGCCTGCGCGTTTTACAGCGGGCGCAACAGCATCGCGCCGGTGGATCTGATCCTGCTGAAAGATTGCCTGTGGCATGACGTCGGTTCCATGAAGCTGCTGGATCAGGAGATTGATAATCTGATTACCCAGCAGGCCTGGCAGCAGCAGCCAATGCTGATCAAACTGCAACAGATTGAGTCGCGCCGTCTCGCTTTGCAGCAGGAAAAAAGCGTGGAGCTGGCGATTCGGCTGGAGAAACATGGCGGCATGTTCAGCCGCAAGCCGCACTATGAACTGCCGTCCGCGCTGGCAGACGACACGCTGACGCTGATGCTGCAAAAAACGCTGATGCTGCATGATATGCAGGTGACACACGTGGTCATTGCCCGCGAAGCGCTGCATCACTGGCTGCAGAAAGGCGGCGATATCCGTGGCAAGCTGAACGGAATTGGCTTTGCGCAGACGCTGGATCTCCATGTGGACAGCAATGACTGCCTGACCCTGCGCGATATCAGCCTGCAGGTTTCCAGGCTAATGCTGCCGGGTAAACAACAAGCCAGCGGACTGCCGGAAGAGATTGCGCAGGCGTTGGACGAGCTGGAAACGCAGCTTCGGGCGCAGCGAACCCTGTTCAGTCAGCACCAGCGCTGCCTGTTTATCAGTGACGACTGGCTGGCGCGCATCGAAGAGAGCCTGCAACAGGTTGCTGAGCAGCTGAAGCAGGCGCGGCGGTGATCACCCTGGATACGCTGAGCGCGCTGCTGGCGGTCAGTGAGGGCGATTTGCTGGAAGAGCTGGTGATTGCCCTGCTTGCCAGCCCCCAGCTGGCGCTGTTTTTTGAAAAATTCCCCGGCATGAAAAAAGCGCTTTTACGCGATCTGCCACGCTGGAAAAATGACGTACTGGAACAGATGAGAACCACGGCAGTTCCGGCAGACCTGGCGGCTGAATTCGCTTTATTCCAGCAGTTTCAGGGACTTTCGCACGCCCCTTTTTGCCAGAAGCTGCCCGAACTCCTGGCCTGGCTCAGTCAGCATCAGTCACCCTTTACGGAAAAAGCCACGCAGCTGCTTGCCAATACCGACCCCACGAATCTCAGCCCGGCGCAGCAAACCCTGTTTCTGCAACGCTGGCGGCTTAGCCTGACGCTGCAAACCCTGACCCTGAATCAACAGCTGCTGGAGCAGGAGCGGGAAAAGCTGCTGGCAGAACTTCAACAGCGGCTGGCGATGAGCGGCCAGCTGGCTGACGTGCTCTCTGATAACAACGAAGCGGCGGCGGGTCGCCTGTGGGATCTGACTAAAAGCCCGTTGCAGCGTAGTGACTACCAGCTGATTGTGGAATATGGCGATTTTCTGGTGCAGCAGCCAGCGTTAAAGAAACTGGCTGAACAGCTTGGCCGCAGCAAAGAAGCCAAAGCGCTCCCCAGCGAAGAGGCGCCGCTGGAAGCATTCCATCAGATGATTAGGGAGCCTGCAAGCGTACCTGAAGAGGTCAGCGGTCTGCATCAAAGTGACGATATCCTGCGCCTGCTGCCGCCCGAGCTGGTGACGCTGGGCATCAGTGAGCTGGAAGTAGAGTTCTATCGCCGGCTGGTGGAAAAAAGGCTGCTCACCTATCGCCTGCAGGGAGAAGGCTGGCACGACAAGGTCACAATGCGTCCGGTCAGCCACCAGCATCATGATGAACAGCCTCGCGGCCCCTTTATTGTCTGCGTGGATACGTCCGGTTCGATGGGCGGCTTTAACGAACGCTGTGCCAAAGCCTTTTGTCTGGCGTTATTAAAAGTTGCGCT
Source organism: Erwinia sp. MMLR14_017 (assembly GCF_033657285.1). NCBI lineage: Bacteria > Pseudomonadati > Pseudomonadota > Gammaproteobacteria > Enterobacterales > Erwiniaceae > Erwinia > Erwinia sp. MMLR14_017. Next base: position 19,447 of record NZ_JAWVWP010000002.1, read on the forward strand.
GGCCGATAACCGTCGCTGCTACATTATGCTGTTTGCCCATGAGGTAGTGAGCTATGAGCTTACGGCGGGCGACGGCATTGCCCAGGCTATTCGTTTCCTCAGCCAGCGTTTTCGCGGCGGCACAGATCTTGCCGCCTGTCTCGATGCCGTATTGCTGAAGCTGGCCACTCCGGTATGGAATGATGCCGATGCGGTGATCATTTCCGACTTTATTGCCCAGCGGCTGCCCGAAGATTTGGTAAAAAGAATCAAACAGCACCAGTTAAAGCAGCAGCAGCGTTTTCATGCCGTTGCGCTGTCCGATCACGGAAAACCGGGCATTATGCGCATTTTCAACCATATCTGGCGTTTTGATACCGGCCTGAAAAGCCGCCTTCTCCGTCGCTGGCAACGTTAAAAGCCCGCAGAAACACTCTGGCAATGCTTATTTGTTATAGTCTCAGCTGTGCTTTATACGCTTCAGCCACCAGAGAGATTGGGAGTATTACGTGTCAGTACAAAACCAGGATATTGCAGCAGGCTTACCCGCACCAACCCAAACACTATTATTAAGCGGCAGCAGCGCAGAACAAAAACGTCAGGAACTCCTCGAATACTTCAATCAGACCTGGTCTCTCTACGAGAGCCTGTTTGACTGCCTGGCCGATGAACAGGCTTATTACAGCAAAGCGATCTCCCTGCGCCATCCGCTGATTTTCTATTTTGGCCACACCGCCACGTTCTATATCAATAAACTGATGGCTGCCGGGCTGATGGAGCAGCGCGTGGATGATCAGATTGAAGCGATGATGGCCATTGGCGTGGACGAGATGAGCTGGGACGATCTGGATACCAGCCAGTATCAGTGGCCTACTGTTGCCCGACTACGCGACTATCGCGGCAAAGTACGTTCACTGGTGAGAGCCTTAATAAAAGAGATGCCGCTGACGCTGCCCATTAACTGGAACAGTCCGGCCTGGGTCGTACTGATGGGGATTGAGCATGAACGCATTCATCTGGAGACCTCCAGCGTACTGATCCGCCAGCTCCCGGTTGAATGGGTGAAACCGCAGCCCCATTGGCCAGCATGCCCTTCAGCGCGCCACGATCGCTTTGCTGTCCCACAAAATTCGCTTATTAGCGTAGCCGGCGCCCGCGTGACGCAAGGTAAAAGCGATGAGACGTATGGTTGGGATAACGAGTACGGCACCCTGACCACAGAGGTAAAATCCTTTGAAGCCAGCAAAATGCTGACCAGCAATGCTGAGTTCTTTGAATTTATCCTGGCCGGAGGTTACCAGGATAACCGCTGGTGGGATGATGAAGGCCGGGGCTGGCGTGATTTTGCCCAGGCCACACAGCCCACCTTCTGGATCGGTTCTCCTGAAGCGCCTGAAAATCTGAAGCTGCGCCTGCTGACTGAAGAAGTCGCCATGCCCTGGGACTGGCCGGCAGAAGTCAATCAGCTGGAAGCCGCTGCGTTTTGTCGCTGGAAAGCGGCAGAAACCGGCAAGTCTGTTCAGCTTCCCAGCGAGGCTGAATGGCTGCTGCTGCGCGAGCAGGTTGCGGAGGATCGGTCTGTTAAAGAGTCGGGTAATCTGAATCTGGCATGGTGGGCCTCTTCCTGTCCGGTGGATCGCTTTGCCCAGGGGGAGTTCTTTGATCTCACCGGCAACGTCTGGCAATGGACCACTACGCCCATTAGCGGGCTGGAAGGCTTTAAAGTTCACCCTCTGTATGATGATTTCTCTACGCCAACTTTTGACGGCAAGCATGCGCTGATTAAAGGAGGTAGCTGGATCTCCACCGGCAACGAAGCGCTGAAATCTGCCCGCTACGCCTTCCGCCGTCACTTCTTCCAGCATGCCGGCTTCCGCTACGTGGTTTCCACGCATCAGGAAAAAATCGCGCTCAATCCTTACGAAACGGACAGCATGGTTTCGCAGTATCTGGACTTTCAGTACGGCCCGGACTATTTCGGCACCGCCAACTATGGCAAAGCGCTGGTAGATATCGCCTGTCAGATGACGGAAAAACGGGGCCGGGCGCTGGATATTGGCTGTGCAACCGGTCGCGCCAGCTTCGAACTTGCCCGCCATTTTGATGAAGTCGTCGGCATGGATTATTCGGCCCGCTTTATTGATGTGGCACTGCAGCTTACTTCAGGCGAAACGTTCCGCTACGTCACCCAGGAAGAGGGCGAACTGGTGGAGTATCGTCAGGTTCACCTGAAAGATTTTGGTCTGGGGCCGGAGCAGACCAGCCGCATTCAGTTTATCCAGGGGGATGCCTGCAACCTTAAGCCTCAGCCCGATCGTTACGACCTGGTACTCGCCTCCAATCTGATTGACCGGCTGCGTCAGCCTGAGCGCTTCCTGCGGGATGTGACGGCGATGATCCGCTCTGGTGGCGTACTGATGCTCTCCTCGCCTTACACCTGGCTTGAAGAGTACACGCCAAAGGAGAACTGGCTGGGTGGCATTCGGGAGAACGGTGAAGCGCTGACAACTTATCAGGCACTACAACGCCTGCTGGCTAAAGATTTTGAAGAGATGGCTTCACCTCAGGATGTGCCTTTTGTGATCCGCGAAACCGCACGTAAGTATCAGCACACCGTTGCGCAGCTCACCCTCTGGCGTAAACGTTAAACTGTGTAGCGGGCGTTAACAGCGCCCGCTGTTCATTCCACAATGATATTGCCTGTTCTCCCCCTTTCCTGCACATTAATCTTTATCACACTGCATATTCGCTAACTCTGGAACCCTTATGGCAGATAATCTGCAAATAGATAATCTCGATCGCGGCATTCTGAATGCCCTGATGGCGAACGCCCGTACCGCCTATGCCGAACTGGCAAAAGTATTTAACGTCAGCCCTGGAACCATTCACGTACGCGTGGAGAAAATGAAACAGGCCGGAGTGATCAAAGGAACCCGAGTTGAGATTGACCCCAAACATCTGGGCTATGACGTCTGCTGCTTTATTGGCATCATCCTGAAGAGCGCCAAAGATTATCCTTCCGCGCTGGCCCGGCTGGAGAGTCTGGATGAAGTGGTTGAAGCCTATTACACCACCGGCCACTACAGCATCTTTATCAAGGTCATGTGCCGGTCGATCGATGCTCTGCAACAAGTGTTGATCAACAAGATCCAGACCATTGATGAAATCCAGTCCACCGAGACGCTGATCTCGCTGCAAAATCCGATCATGCGCACCATTAAGCCCTGATCTGTGCACAGAATTATCCACAGTCTGTTTTGCATTTTTTTCTTTCAGACGATCGTGCTGTCGGCGTTGCAGAGCGTTTTGCTTCGCCCAGTGCCCGCAGTGTACTTAAGTACATGAGGACCGCGAGCACTGCCCGAGTCGAAAATAGCAAGTTAGCCAGGCATCCACATAAACCCTCACTTTTCCACAGGTAGATCCCTGCTTAATCACAGCGTACAATACCCGCCTTTGTAATCCAGGGATCTTCATCATGGCAGACGTAACCTTAATCAGTGGCAGCACCTTAGGCGGCGCAGAATATGTGGCTGAACATCTGGCAGAGAAGTTGGAAGAAGCAGGCTTTTCAACGGAAATGCTTCACGGTCCGGAGCTGGATGAGCTAAACACGCAAGGGATCTGGCTGGTGGTCTCCTCCACCCATGGCGCAGGCGATCTTCCTGACAACCTGCTTCCCCTGTTTGATGCAATAGAAGAAAAGAAACCCGATTTGAGTCAGGTTCGCTACGGTGCGGTGGGAATTGGTAACCGCGAATACGATCTTTTCTGCGGTGCCATTGAAAAAATGGATGTTCTGCTGACTTCATGTGGCGCTCAGCGGATCGGCGATCGTCTCGAGATAGATGTACTGGAGCATGAGATCCCTGAAGATCCGGCTGAGGTTTGGATCGCCAGCTGGAAAAACCTGCTTAACTGAGGATCGCGGGCGGCCGATCGTCCCGATTTTTGCTGCCTCTGTCGAAAAAAGCGGCCAAGTTTTGTAAATATTGCCCTTTTTTGTACAATAAATTAGCGATCAATTGTGGATAACTATGCTCAATACCCGGTAATAACCGGTGTTTATCCCAATAACAACTTGGCACCCTGGCTAAGCCTGTGTATAACATGCCATTTAGATCCCAGCTTATACGCCACAGGATCACCGATCTTTCACAGCATACGATCCTTAATAACCTGATGATCGTTATCAGGAAAAAAGGCTTATCCACAGAGATCGTCGATCCTAATAGAAGATCTAACAAAGAGATCTCTAGATAAAAAAGATCTTCTTTTTAATACACGCCGGGCTGTGTGCTTTCCCCTTCGTCTAAAGTTGAGTAGAATCCACGGCCCGGCAGTAATCTCTCATTCGCACAATCGCGAGGTGCAGTACCATGTTTTATCCAGATCCTTTTGACGTCATCGTAATCGGTGGTGGTCATGCGGGTACCGAAGCCGCCATGGCGGCTGCCCGAATGGGTCAGCAAACCCTGCTATTAACCCATAACATTGATACGCTTGGACAAATGTCCTGTAACCCGGCGATCGGTGGTATTGGAAAAGGACATCTGGTTAAAGAAGTGGACGCACTTGGCGGGTTGATGGCACATGCAATCGACCAGGCAGGCATACAGTTTAGGATACTAAACGCGAGCAAAGGCCCGGCAGTGCGGGCTACTCGTGCTCAGGCAGACCGCGTGTTGTATCGACAGGCTGTTCGTACAGCGTTAGAGAATCAGCCAAACCTGATGATCTTCCAGCAGGCTGTAGACGATCTTATCGTTGAGAACGATCGGGTTGTAGGCGCAGTGACCCAGATGGGCCTGAAGTTCCGTGCAAAAGCCGTTGTGCTGACCGTAGGTACTTTCCTTGATGGGAAAATTCATATTGGTCTCGATAACTACAGCGGCGGCCGTGCTGGCGATCCTCCTTCGATCCCTCTGGCCCGCCGTCTGCGTGAGTTGCCTCTGCGCGTCAGCCGTCTGAAAACCGGAACGCCACCGCGCATTGATGCCAGAACCATTGATTTCAGCGTACTGACGCCGCAGCATGGCGATACGCCAATGCCGGTCTTCTCGTTTATGGGAAATGTGAACCAGCACCCTGAACAGGTGCCTTGCTACATCACCTACACAAACGAGAAAACGCATGATGTGATCCGTAATAATCTGGATCGCAGCCCGATGTATTCAGGCGTTATCGAAGGTATTGGTCCGCGCTACTGCCCTTCTATCGAAGACAAGGTGATGCGTTTTGCCGATCGTAACGCTCACCAGATCTTCCTGGAGCCGGAAGGCCTGACCAGCAATGAAATTTACCCGAACGGCATCTCAACAAGCCTGCCGTTTGATGTACAGATCCAGATCGTCCGCTCCATGCAGGGTCTGGAAAACGCGAAGATCGTCCGGCCTGGTTACGCTATTGAGTATGATTTCTTCGATCCGCGCGATCTGAAACCGTCGCTCGAAAGTAAATATATTCAGGGGCTGTTCTTTGCAGGACAAATCAACGGCACCACTGGCTATGAAGAAGCGGCGGCGCAGGGCCTTCTTGCTGGTCTGAATGCCGGTCGCCTTTCGGCAGACAAAGAGACCTGGGCGCCACGTCGCGATCAGGCTTATCTCGGCGTGCTGGTTGATGATCTCTGCACCCTGGGCACGAAAGAGCCATACCGCATGTTTACCTCCCGTGCGGAATATCGTCTGATGCTGCGTGAAGATAACGCCGATCTGCGACTGACCGAAGCGGGCCGTGAGCTGGGTCTGGTGGATGATACCCGCTGGGCACGCTTCAATCAGAAGCTGGAAAGCATTGAACAGGAACGCCAGCGTCTGCGTGACATCTGGGTGCACCCGAAGTCGGAGTGTGTTGAGGAGGTCAACGGCGTACTGAGCGCGGCGCTGACCAAAGAGGCAAGCGGTGAAGACCTGTTGCGCCGTCCTGAGATGACTTATCCGCAGCTGATGACCCTGAGCACCTTTGCCCCGGCGCTGAGCGACCCTCAGGCCGCAGAGCAGGTTGAAATTCAGGTGAAGTACGAAGGCTATATCGCTCGCCAGCAGGAAGAGATTGACCGCCAGCTGCGCAATGAAAATACGCTGCTGCCGGTTGAACTGGATTACCGTCAGGTGAGCGGCCTTTCAAATGAGGTGATTGCCAAGCTTAACGATCACAAACCGGGATCGATTGGCCAGGCTTCCCGTATTTCAGGGATCACGCCCGCAGCCATTTCCATTTTGCTGATTTACCTGAAGAAACAGGGATTGCTGCGTAAAAGCGCCTGATCTGTTCAGCTGTCATAACGTAAGGGGGCGGAAGAGAATCCGCCCCTCTTGTTTTTGTAAGGCGGGACGAATACCTTCGCCCGCAGACCTTTTCACAGGAACTCAGTGTGATTACCAAACTCACTTCGCTGCTTAACGCCGCCCATATTTCTCTCTCCGATCGGCAAAAGGATCTGCTGGTGGGGTATGTCAACATGCTGCACAAGTGGAATAAAGCCTATAATCTGACCTCGGTACGTGACCCTGAGCAGATGCTGATTCGCCATATTATGGACAGCATTGTGGTTGAGCCACAGCTACAGGGAACGCGCTTTATTGATGTGGGAACCGGTCCGGGCCTGCCAGGCGTGCCGCTGGCTATTGTCCGCCCTGATTCGCACTTTACCCTGCTGGACAGCCTGGGCAAACGCATCCGTTTCCTCAAACAGGTCCAGCATGAGCTGAAGCTGAGTAACATCACACCGGTGCAGAGCAGGGTAGAGGACTTTCCGGCCGAACCGCCGTTCGACGGGGTTATCAGCCGTGCCTTCGCCTCGCTGAATGACATGCTAAACTGGTGCCACCATTTGCCTGGTAAAACAGGTCAGTTTTATGCTCTTAAAGGAGTAGTTCCGCAGGATGAATTAGCCCATTTGCCGGATGGATTTACCGTCGATCGCGTAGTTAAACTGCTGGTACCTCAGCTGGAAGGTGAGCGTCATCTGATCGTAGTAAATGTGAATAAGTGAAGTCAGATTGCTGTTTAAGTAACCAAAACAGGCGGCTGTTATTACGGTTTTTTAATCTTAGTGTCGCGTAAAAGCCGAATAGCCTTATTGACCGTAAGTGCTTTAAGTAACAGGATTTTAGTTAAGTTGCGTGACTATCGTTAACCGTAACCGCACCCTCTGCGTTACCGCCCGGCAGGCGTTGTCTGAAAATGCATCACTCAAACGATCTTCTTCACACTTTTTATCGCTGCCAGGTTGTTTCCATAAGGTTAAAACGGCAGGCTGAAATTATCAGAAACTCTCTGTAACATTTAACGATAATTTCACATTCTGTTATCATGTTTATCACCTTAAGCAACGATTATTCCCTGTCAGATGGTGACGGCGGAAAATATTTTCTGTTTATAAATCGACGTGAGTAAGGCGCTTTGGTGGAATAATTCGATGCTTCAAATGTCAATATAAGGTTTTAAACGCTGAGAGGTGTTCTTTTTAAAATAAATATCCATAAGCCATTGAATTTTCTCTATTATATAGACTGGTTTTTTATTAAATTAAGATTATTCCTGAACATAACTTAATCATTAAGTTGCTGAATTGTGATCTTCAGCACGCTTTATGAGCAAGGTTTGTCGACTCTTGCAGGAAATTTCTTCCGGTTTGCCGTTCTTCTGAGTTTTGAAAAACAGGCCTCGCGAAAGAAATTTAAATAATTGTTCACCTTTTCGCTACTTATCCATTGAAATCGCAGGGGCGCACCGTATAATTTGCTCGTTTTTTGCTGCTTGACTCAAAAGAGCAAAGGCAGTTTTATACGACACGCGACATACCCCCGAGGGGGCAGGAGAGTTTCAGCGTCATGTCAGTGTCCCTTTACAGAGTGAAATTTGCCCGAACCGTGCTGCTGCTTCAGCTGGTGACCTTTGTCGTAATCGGCGCGCTGTTTGCCTTTAAAGATCTGGCATGGAGCTTATCCGCCCTTGCAGGTGGACTGGCAGCCTGGCTGCCAAACATTGTATTTATGATTTTTGCCTGGCGTCATCAGGCAGGAGACCCGATAAAAGGGCGCATAGCCTGGAGTTTTTTATTGGGTGAGGTGCTGAAGGTTCTGGCCACCATTCTCTTGCTTGTCGTGGCGCTGGCGGTATTTGGGGCGGTGTTTACACCGCTCGGACTGGCCTGGTTATCGGTGCTGATTGTGCAAATCGTCGCACCGGCTGTAATTAACAACAAAGGGTAAGAGGCATCATGGCTGCAGGAGAAATCTCTACGCCGCAGGAATACATAGGCCATCATCTGAATAACCTTCAGTTGGACCTGCGTACCTTCGAGCTGGTGAATCCACACGACGCACCGGCGACGTTCTGGGTATTGAATATCGACTCCATGTTTTTCTCTGTGGTGCTGGGACTGGTGTTCCTGGTGCTGTTTCGTAAAGTTGCGAAGACAGCCACCAGCGGCGTGCCGGGAAAAATGCAGGCCGCGATTGAACTGGTTGTCGGCTTTGTCGATGACAACGTTCGCGACATGTACCATGGTAAAAGCAAAGTAATCGCACCGCTGGCTCTGACGATTTTCGTCTGGGTCTTCCTGATGAACTTCATGGACCTGCTGCCTATCGACTTGCTGCCCTATATCGGTGAGCACTTCTTAGGTTTGCCAGCGTTGCGTGTTGTGCCTTCTGCAGACGTGAACATCACGCTCTCAATGGCACTTGGCGTATTTATTTTGATTCTGTTCTACAGCATCAAGATGAAAGGCATTGGCGGCTTTACTAAAGAGCTGACACTGCAACCCTTCAATCACCCGATTTTCATTCCGATCAACCTGATCCTTGAAGGTGTAAGCCTGTTGTCCAAACCGGTTTCCCTGGGTCTGCGACTGTTCGGAAACATGTATGCGGGTGAATTGATTTTTATCCTGATTGCCGGTCTGTTGCCGTGGTGGTCACAGTGGATTCTGAATGTGCCCTGGGCCATTTTCCACATCCTGATCATTTCGTTGCAGGCTTTCATTTTCATGGTCTTAACGATTGTCTATCTGTCGATGGCATCTGAAGAACATTGATTTTTTTCTCAACACTACTGCGTTTTAACTGAAACAAACTGGAGACTGTCATGGAAAACCTGAATATGGATCTGCTGTACATGGCTGCCGCTGTGATGATGGGCTTAGCGGCAATCGGTGCTGCGATCGGTATCGGCATCCTCGGAGGCAAATTCCTGGAAGGCGCCGCGCGTCAACCGGATCTGATCCCTCTGCTGCGTACGCAGTTCTTTGTTGTAATGGGTCTGGTGGATGCAATCCCAATGATCGCTGTTGGTCTGGGTCTGTACGTGATGTTTGCTGTCGCGTAATAACCGATAGTTCATCGCTGGTCACCTGGCGATGAACCGATTCTTCCGGTTGGCTTGCCGGCCGGAGAAAAAGTTAACTTAACAAGAGGCATTGTGCTGTGAACATTAACGCAACAATCCTCGGCCAGGCTATCGCGTTCATCCTGTTTGTCCTGTTCTGCATGAAGTACGTATGGCCGCCGCTGATGGCCGCTATCGAAAAGCGCCAGAAAGAAGTTGCCGAAGGCCTTGCTTCCGCTGAACGTGCCAAAAAAGATTTGGATCTTGCACAGGCTAATGCGACCGATCAGCTGAAGAAAGCGAAAGAAGAAGCTCAGGTAATCATCGAACAGGCTAACAAGCGTCGTTCGCAGATCCTGGACGAAGCGAAAGCTGAGGCTGAGCAGGAACGTAACAAGATCGTCACCCAGGCGCAGGCTGAAATCGACGCCGAACGCAAACGTGCACGTGAAGAGTTGCGTAAGCAAGTCGCGATGCTGGCTGTGGCTGGCGCCGAAAAAATCATTGAACGTTCCGTGGATGAAGCTGCTAACAGCGACATCGTTGATAAACTGGTCGCTGAACTGTAAGGAGGGAGGGGCTGATGTCTGAATTTACTACTGTAGCTCGCCCCTACGCCAAAGCAGCTTTTGACTTTGCTGTTGAGCATCAAAGTGTCGATCGCTGGCAGCAGATGCTGGCGTTCGCTACCGAGGTAGCCAGCAATGAACAGGTAGCAGAACTTCTTTCCGGCGCGCTTGCGCCGGAAGCGTTGTCTGCACAGTTCATCGCTATCTGTGGTGATCAATTGGACGAAGCCGGTCAAAATCTGATTAAGATCATGGCCGAAAACAAACGTTTGCCAGCGCTTCCCAGTGTTCTGGCTCAGTTTATCCAGCTACGTGCCGCACATGATGCGACCGCGGACGTTGAGGTAATCTCTTCCACCACACTGAGTGACGAACAGCTGACCAAAATCAGCGCCGCTATGGAAAAACGTCTGTCACGCAAAGTTAAGCTGAATTGCAAAATCGATAAGTCTGTAATGGCAGGCGTAATCATCCGTGCGGGTGATATGGTCATTGACGGCAGCGTACGCGGCCGTCTTGAGCGTCTTGCAGACGTCTTGCAGTCTTAAGGGGACTGGAGCATATGCAACTGAATTCCACCGAAATCAGCGAACTGATCAAGCAGCGCATTGCTCAGTTCAATGTAGTGAGCGAAGCTCACAATGAAGGTACTATTGTTTCCGTCAGTGACGGTATCATCCGCGTAAACGGCCTGGCCGATGTTATGCAGGGTGAGATGATCGCACTGCCGGGCAACCGTTACGCAATCGCACTGAACCTGGAGCGCGACTCTGTTGGTGCAGTAGTGATGGGCCCTTACGCTGACCTTGCCGAAGGCATGAAAGTTAAGTGTACTGGCCGTATTCTTGAAGTACCGGTTGGCCGTGGCCTGTTAGGCCGCGTGGTGAACACCCTGGGTGCACCAATCGACGGCAAAGGCGCAATCGACAACGATGGCTTCTCGCCAATCGAAGTGATTGCACCTGGCGTTATCGATCGTCAGTCTGTTGACCAGCCTGTACAGACTGGCTATAAGTCAGTCGATGCGATGATTCCAATCGGCCGTGGCCAGCGTGAGCTGATCATCGGTGACCGTCAGACCGGTAAAACCGCGATGGCGATCGATGCCATCATCAACCAGCGTGATTCCGGCATCAAGTGTGTGTACGTCGCTATCGGTCAGAAAGCGTCGACTATCGCTAACGTGGTTCGCAAACTGGAAGAGCACAATGCGCTGGCTAACACCATCGTGGTTGTGGCTACCGCTTCTGAGTCTGCTGCGCTGCAGTACCTGGCACCGTATGCCGGTTGCGCAATGGGTGAATACTTCCGTGACCGCGGTGAAGATGCGCTGATCGTATACGATGACCTGTCTAAACAGGCTGTTGCTTACCGTCAGGTTTCTCTGCTGCTGCGTCGTCCACCGGGTCGTGAAGCTTTCCCTGGTGACGTGTTCTACCTCCACTCCCGTCTGCTGGAGCGTGCTTCCCGTGTGAGTGCTGACTACGTTGAGCGTTTCACCAACGGCGAAGTGAAAGGTAAAACCGGTTCACTGACCGCGCTGCCAATCATCGAAACTCAGGCTGGCGACGTTTCTGCGTTCGTTCCGACTAACGTAATCTCGATTACCGATGGTCAGATCTTCCTGGAAACGAACCTGTTTAACTCCGGTATTCGTCCGGCGGTTAACCCAGGTATCTCGGTATCCCGTGTGGGTGGTGCAGCTCAGACCAAGATCATCAAGAAACTGTCCGGTGGTATTCGTACCGCGCTGGCACAGTATCGTGAACTGGCAGCGTTCTCTCAGTTCGCTTCCGATCTGGATGAAGCAACCCGTAAACAGCTGAGCCATGGTCAGAAAGTGACCGAGCTGCTGAAACAGAAACAGTATGCGCCGATGTCCGTAGCGCAGCAGGGTCTGGTGCTGTTTGCGGCCGAGCGTGGCTTCCTGAATGACGTCGAACTGGCGAAAATTGGCAGCTTCGAAGCGGCGCTGCTGGCTTTTGCGGATCGCGATCACGCTGAGCTGATGGCTGAAATCAACCAGGCTGGTAACTATAACGGCGAAATCGAAGAGAAGCTGAAAGGCCTCCTCGAAACGTTTAAGAAAACCCAGTCCTGGTAATGTCTGGCGGCTTGCTCCTCAGGGAGCAGGCCGCAAGGCTTTGAGGAGAAGCTTATGGCCGGCGCAAAAGAGATACGTAGTAAGATCGGAAGCGTCCAGAACACGCAAAAGATCACCAAAGCGATGGAAATGGTCGCCGCCTCCAAAATGCGTAAATCGCAAGAACGCATGGCGGCCAGCCGTCCTTATGCAGAGACCATGCGCAAAGTGATTGGTCACATTGCGTTAGGGAATCTGGAGTACAAGCACCCTTACCTGGAAGAGCGTGACGTCAAGCGCGTCGGCTACCTGGTCGTGTCTACCGACCGCGGGCTTTGTGGTGGTTTGAACATTAACCTGTTCAAAAGATTGCTGGCAGATATGAAAGGCTGGTCTGATAAAGGCGTCGAGAGCGATCTCGCCATTATCGGTTCCAAAGGCCTGTCGTTCTTCAGCTCTGTTGGTGGCAACGTGGTTGCCCAGGTGACCGGCATGGGAGATAAACCTTCTCTGTCCGATCTGATTGGCCCAGTGAAAGTCATGCTGCAAGCCTATGATGAAGGTCGTCTCGACAAGCTGTTTATCGTCAGCAACAAATTTATCAACACCATGTCCCAGTCTCCACAAATCGTCCAGCTGCTGCCGTTACCGCCAGCAGATGAAGACGAAGGCGTTGTGAAGAAGAGTACCTGGGACTATCTGTATGAGCCGGATCCGAAAGCGCTGCTGGATACATTACTGCGTCGCTACGTCGAGTCTCAGGTTTACCAGGGTGTTGTAGAAAACCTGGCCAGCGAGCAGGCCGCGCGTATGGTGGCGATGAAAGCTGCGACCGACAACGGCGGAAACCTGATCAAAGAGCTGCAGTTGGTATACAACAAAGCTCGTCAGGCCAGCATCACCCAGGAACTTACCGAGATTGTCGGTGGGGCCTCCGCGGTTTAACCAGGTATACCCTGCTGAGGCTCAGAGCTGGCGGGGTATAAACGAATTAGGTAGAGGATTCAAGATGGCTACTGGAAAGATTGTCCAGGTAATCGGCGCCGTTGTGGACGTCGAGTTCCCTCAGGACGCAGTACCACAAGTGTACAGCGCCCTTGAGGTTAAAAATGGTGATGCTCGTCTGGTGCTGGAAGTCCAGCAGCAGCTGGGTGGCGGCGTGGTTCGTACCATCGCCATGGGTTCTTCCGACGGCCTGAAGCGCGGTCTGGAAACGGTTGACCTTGAGCACCCAATCGAAGTGCCAGTTGGCACTGCCACACTTGGCCGTATCATGAACGTGCTGGGTGAGCCTATCGATATGAAGGGCGACATCGGCGAAGAAGAGCGCTGGGCCATTCACCGTGCAGCACCTTCTTATGAAGATCAGTCCAACTCGCAAGAGCTGCTGGAAACCGGTATCAAAGTTATCGACCTGATGTGTCCGTTCGCTAAGGGCGGTAAAGTCGGTCTGTTCGGTGGTGCGGGTGTAGGTAAAACCGTAAACATGATGGAGCTGATCCGTAACATTGCGGCTGAGCACTCAGGTTTCTCCGTCTTTGCCGGTGTGGGCGAGCGTACCCGTGAAGGGAACGACTTCTACCACGAGATGACCGACTCTAACGTTATCGATAAAGTTTCTCTGGTTTATGGGCAGATGAACGAGCCACCAGGAAACCGCCTGCGCGTAGCGCTGACCGGCCTGACTATGGCTGAGAAGTTCCGTGACGAAGGTCGTGACGTTCTGCTGTTTATCGATAACATCTACCGTTACACCCTGGCCGGTACTGAAGTATCAGCACTGCTGGGTCGTATGCCTTCTGCGGTAGGCTATCAGCCAACGCTGGCGGAAGAGATGGGTGTCCTGCAGGAGCGTATTACCTCCACCAAGACTGGTTCAATCACCTCCGTTCAGGCCGTTTACGTCCCTGCGGATGACTTGACTGACCCATCACCAGCCACCACCTTTGCGCACCTTGACGCAACCGTGGTACTGAGCCGTCAGATCGCTTCTCTGGGTATCTACCCAGCGGTTGACCCACTGGACTCTACCAGCCGTCAGCTGGATCCACTGGTTGTTGGCCAGGAGCACTACGATACCGCCCGTGGCGTTCAGTCCCTGCTGCAACGTTATCAGGAACTGAAAGATATCATCGCCATCCTCGGTATGGACGAACTCTCTGAAGAAGACAAACTGGTGGTAGCACGCTCTCGTAAGATGCAGCGCTTCCTCTCCCAGCCCTTCTTCGTGGCAGAAGTCTTCACCGGTTCTCCAGGCAAGTATGTGTCGCTGAAAGATACCATCCGTGGCTTTAAAGGCATCATGGAAGGTGAATTCGACCATATGCCAGAGCAGGCCTTCTACATGGTTGGTTCCATCGAAGAAGCCGTGGAAAAAGCGAAGAAGCTGTAACAGTTTCTCTGGAGGTTAATCATGGCTATGACTTATCACCTGGACGTTGTCAGCGCAGAACAACAAATGTTCGCAGGATCAGTACAGAAAATCCAGGTGTCAGGTAGCGAAGGTGAGTTGGGGATTTTCCCTGGCCACGCTCCGCTGCTGACCGCCATTAAACCTGGTATGGTTCGCATCGTTAAACAGCAAGGCGACGAAGAGTATATTTATCTCTCCGGCGGCTTGCTGGAAGTGCAGCCGGGCGCGGTTACCGTGCTGGCTGATACAGCGATCCGTGGAACCGACCTCGACGAAGCTCGTGCGATGGAAGCGAAACGCAAAGCCGAAGAGCATATGAACAGCTCTCACGGTGATGTGGACTTTGCTACCGCGTCGGCTGAACTGGCTAAAGCGATCGCCAAACTGCGCGTGATCGAGTTGACCAAAAAAGCGATGTAACTCAGGTTTAAGCAGCCCGAATGCCAGTCAGGAAACTGACTGGCATTTTTTTTGCCGAGAAAAATGTAGTATTTTCACAGCTAAACAGTTTTACTTCCGTTTAATTACTGAAATTCAGGATGTCTATGTCTAACAGCGCAATGAGCGTGGTGATCCTTGCTGCCGGCAAGGGTACCCGCATGTACTCCGACCTGCCGAAAGTACTGCATCGCCTGGCGGGAAAGCCGATGGTGCAACATGTTATCGATGCGGCGAACAAGCTTGGTGCCGCCCATGTCCATCTGGTTTATGGCCACGGCGGCGAGCTGCTGAAGTCAGCCCTGCCTGAGCCTTCGCTTAACTGGGTATTGCAGGCGGAACAGCTGGGAACAGGCCATGCCATGCAGCAGGCCGCGCCGCACTTTGCCGATGATGAAGACATTCTGATGCTCTATGGCGACGTGCCGCTGATCTCGGTAGAGACGCTGCAACGTTTACAGCAAGCCAAACCTGAAGGCGGTATCGCCCTGCTGACGGTGATGCTGGATAATCCAACCGGCTACGGTCGCATCCTGCGCGAGAATGGCTCGGTGGTGGGGATTATCGAACAGAAAGACGCCTCCCCTGTCCAGCTCGCGATCAAAGAAATCAACACCGGCATTCTGATGGCTAACGGAGCCGATCTGAAACGCTGGTTAAGCAAGCTGACCAATAACAATGCTCAGGGTGAATATTACATCACCGATATTATCGCCCTTGCCCATCAGGAAGGCCGCGTTACCGAAGCGGTGCATCCTGAGCGGGCCACCGAAACGGAAGGCGTGAACAACCGCCTGCAGCTGTCTCAGCTTGAACGGGTGTATCAGGCGGAACAGGCTGAGAAACTGCTGTTAGCGGGTGTGATGCTGAAAGATCCTGCCCGTTTCGATCTGCGTGGTGAGCTGACCCACGGAAGAGATGTCGAAATCGATACCAATGTGATTATTGAAGGCCGGGTAGTGCTGGGCAATCGGGTCAAAATTGCCAGCGGCTGCATCCTGAAAAACTGTGTGATTGGCGATGATTGTGAAATCAGCCCCTACAGCGTGGTGGAAGAAGCGGAACTCTCTGCGGCCTGCACCATCGGCCCGTTTGCCCGTCTGCGCCCCGGCTCGCAGCTGGCAGAAGGCGCGCACGTAGGCAACTTTGTTGAAATGAAAAAGGCATCGTTAGGTAAAGGCTCCAAAGCCGGACATCTGAGCTACCTGGGTGATGCGAAAATCGGCGCAAACGTCAATATCGGTGCCGGCACCATTACCTGTAACTACGATGGCGTAAATAAATCCCTGACGATTATTGGTGATGATGTCTTCGTGGGGTCTGATACTCAGCTGGTAGCGCCGGTCTCGGTCGCTGCAGGCACAACCATTGCGGCTGGCACCACGATAATGAAAGATGTCCTGACCGCCGGGCTGGTTTACAACCGCAAAGAACAGAATCTGAAAACAGACTGGCAGCGTCCGGCGAAGAAGAAGTAAATCAATCGGGCAGCGCAGGCTGCCCCACTATTATTCTTGAGGGACTCATCCCTCCCGTAAGTGCAGTTATAAATATAAACCCCACTCTCTACAAAGGCTCGGGGAACCGGTAAAGCCGGACTAATCAGGTCAGAAGACAAAGTTAATGATCCACAGGATCATGACGACAGGAATAACATTATGTGTGGAATTGTAGGTGCAGTTGCCCAGCGTGATATCGCTGAAATCCTGCTTGAAGGGTTACGTCGCCTCGAGTATCGGGGTTATGACTCTGCCGGTGTGGCAGTGGTCACCGCAGAAGGCCAGGTCACGCGTCTGCGTCGTCTGGGAAAGGTCGCTAAGCTGGCCGAAGCTGCGGAAACTACCCCGCTGGTGGGCGGCACGGGTATTGCGCACACGCGCTGGGCTACGCACGGAGAGCCTTCCGAGGCTAATGCGCATCCCCATATCTCTGAACATATCATCATCGTTCATAACGGCATCATTGAAAACCATGAACCCCTGCGCGAACTGCTGACGGAACGGGGCTATATTTTCGCCTCTGAGACCGATACTGAAGTGGTTGCTCACCTGGTACACTGGGAGCAGAAACAGCAGGGTGGTACGCTGCGTGAAGTGGTACTGCGCGTGATCCCTCAGCTGCGCGGTGCGTATGGCATGGTGATTATGGACAGCCGCGATCCGTCGGTGCTGGTGGCTGCGCGTTCCGGCAGCCCGCTGGTAATTGGTCGTGGCGTGGGTGAGAACTTTATCGCTTCCGATCAGCTGGCCCTTTTGCCGGTGACTCGCCGCTTTATCTACCTCGAAGAGGGCGATATTGCAGAGATTACCCGCCGTGAGGTGAAAATTGTTAATCGTCAGGGTGAGTCAGTAGAGCGCAGCGAAATCGAATCTACCGTACAGTATGATGCGGGTGACAAAGGCCAGTTCCGTCACTACATGCAGAAAGAGATTTATGAACAGCCGATGGCGATCAAAAACACGCTGACCGGGCGCTTCAGCCACGGCGAAGTGGATCTCTCCGAGCTGGGTCCGAATGCCAACGAGCTGCTGAAGCAGGTTGAGCATATCCAGATTGTGGCCTGCGGCACCTCTTACAACTCCGGCATGGTATCGCGCTACTGGTTTGAAGCGCTGGCGAATGTTCCTTGTGACGTCGAAATTGCCTCAGAATTCCGTTATCGCAAATCTGCGGTGCGCAAAAACAGCCTGCTGATCACCCTCTCTCAGTCTGGCGAAACAGCGGATACGCTGGCGGCGTTGCGCCTCTCTAAAGAGCTGGGCTATCTGGGATCGCTGGCCGTCTGTAACGTGGCTGGCTCCTCGCTGGTGCGCGAATCTGACCTGGCGCTGATGACTAAAGCCGGTACCGAAATTGGCGTAGCTTCGACCAAAGCGTTCACCACCCAGTTGACCGTACTGCTGATGCTGGTGGCGAAAGTGGGCCGCCTGAAAGGCATGGACGCGCAGATCGAGCATGACATCGTGCATGGCCTGCAGGCGCTGCCAAGCCGTATCGAGCAGATGCTTTCGCAGGACAAGCTGATTGAAACGCTGGCTGAAGAGTTCTCTGATAAGCATCATGCGCTGTTCCTGGGCCGTGGCGATCAGTACCCGATCGCGATGGAAGGGGCGCTGAAGCTGAAAGAGATCTCCTATATTCACGCGGAAGCCTATGCGGCAGGTGAACTCAAGCATGGCCCGCTGGCGCTGATCGATGCCGATATGCCGGTGATTGTGGTTGCACCAAATAACGAGCTGCTGGAAAAGCTGAAGTCGAATATTGAAGAGGTTCGCGCGCGCGGTGGCCTGCTCTATGTCTTTGCTGACCAGGATGCCGGTTTCAGCAACTCGGAAGGGATGCGCATTATCCCGTTACCGCACGTTGAGGAGATTATTGCCCCCATCTTCTATACCGTTCCGTTGCAGATGCTCTCCTATCACGTGGCGCTGATCAAGGGCACGGACGTTGACCAGCCGCGTAACCTGGCGAAGTCAGTGACGGTGGAATAGTCCGCTTCCCTGGAAAGTCAGTTCAGTGAGATGAATGACTGATTTTCCCTGAAAAAATCCGGTTATGCCGATTAAAAGGCTGACCGGATTTTTTATAGGCGATGCAGAGAAAACGGTACGGGTAAACAGGTTTCTTAATGCAGCAAAACAGAGTGAACCGGTACGGGTTTTTCCTTAATGAACCCGGTCAGTAAGAGCCGGTTAAGAAGGAAATATCGGGAATATTTATTTATTCTCCGGCCGATTTAATGCCACCACAGCAGAAAAGCTGTAAGTAATCACATGTTATTAAAAACAGTATTGACTTCGTTTTAAAGATGCGTAGATTATTAATCAACGGCAGACGAAATTGTCTGTCAGTAGTAAGTAAGTTGACGCTTAAGAGCGTAAAAGAGTTATCTGCGATAAAGGCCTCGTTATATTGTTGTATGGGGATCATAGTGAGGAGTTCTTTTCCCACATGATGTTTTAAGGCCACGTAGTTGTTATGTTCATCGCAGTGGGGATAAAATCGCGATGATGTAAGGCAACGCATCAATAAGTGAAGATGTAAAGCCACGCATCAAAAAGTAGATATCGCGAAGGGAATTGTACTGGTTCAGCCTGTCTTGTTTAAGAGTGAAAAGGCAGGTCATGTTAATTGGTAATAATAGGAGGTATTTATAGACTCAGAACCTAATATTATCTTTGTGAACTTGTACATGCTAAGTTGTACAAACAGTAGTATGTGAAAATTAAGTAATTTAATGCTAATTAATGAAAGTGTAGTACCCTAAAAGCCCTGGCTGTCATAGTCAGGGCTTTTATGATTTTAAGGATAAACTATTTATTTTCAGGAGTGATCCCTCGCGCGACATATAAAAAAATAAGCTTCCTGCCCCTGATACTCCTGTTAGCTGACGCACTAAAACCAGCCTGTTCTACCCACCTTACTGCTATCCGGATTTTTGTCATAAAACTGTCATATTACGTACACGGTAATGTCATCAAACTGTCCTATTTTGCCTCCAGCAACAATCATTATTCCTGTTAAAAAGCAGACCTGAAATCCCCTGGAGGGAACATGACACTGATGCAAAAAACCCTGGCTCAATGCGTAGCTGTAACCCTCTCATTGAGCGCGGTTTCTGCAATTGCCGCCACTAATCTGACCGGCGCTGGCGGCACCTTCCCGGCGCCTGTTTATAACAAATGGGCTGCTGACTACAACACCGAAACGGGCGCACAGGTTAACTATCAGGGCATCGGTTCTTCCGGCGGTGTAAAACAGATCATTGCTAAGACTGTTGATTTCGGTGCATCTGATGCGCCAATGAAAGATGAAGATCTGCAGAAAAACGGCCTGTTCCAGTTCCCTACCGTGATCGGTGGCGTGGTTCTGGCCGTTAATATCCCGGGTATTAAATCTGGCCAGTTGACGCTGGATGGAAAAACCGTGGGCGACATTTACCTGGGCACCATCAAAAAGTGGAACGACCCGGCTATCACTAAGCTGAACCCGGGTGTGAAACTGCCAGACAGCAACATCAACGTGGTTCGCCGCGCTGATGGTTCAGGCACCTCTTTTGTGTTCACCAGCTACCTGGCAAAAGTTAACAGCGACTGGAACAGCAAAATTGGTAAAGGCAACACCGTAAACTGGCCTACCGGTCTGGGCGGTAAGGGCAATGACGGCGTTGCGGCCTTCGTACAGCGCCTGCCTGGCTCTATCGGCTATGTTGAGTACGCCTATGCCAAACAGAACAGCCTGGCTTACACCAAACTGGTTGATGCCGATGGCAAAGCCGTTGAGCCAGGCGAGAAGAGTTTCAGCAACGCCGCGAAAGGCGCTAACTGGAGCGAATCTTTCGCGCAGGACCTGACTTACCAGAAAGGAGCTGATGCCTGGCCAATCTCCTCCACCACCTTCATTCTGGTGCACAAAGAGCAGGCAAATGCTGACAAAGGTGCTGCTGTACTGAAGTTCTTTGACTGGGCATACAAAAACGGTGGCAAAACCACTAACAGCCTGGACTACGCTTCACTGCCGGACTCTGTTGTTGAGCAGATCCGCGCAGCATGGAAAACCAACGTAAAAGACGGCTCGGGTAAAGCGCTTTACTAAGCGGTTGTAGGGGCCGGTTAATCCGGCCTGTGCCATCGGGCGGCATCGTCGTGCCGCCCCTACACTTTCAATATCGAGAATCTTATGGCTGAAACCAAGCCGACATTTAAAGCTCCCGGAAAACAGGGTGACCTCATCTTCGGTGCGCTGGTTAAACTGGCTGCGCTGATTGTGCTGTTTCTGCTCGGCGGCATTATTGTCTCTCTGATCTTCTCCTCCTGGCCCAGCATGCAGAAGTTCGGCTTCTCCTTCCTGTGGACCAAAACCTGGGATGCTCCCAACGAACAATTTGGCGCGCTGGTGCCTATCTATGGCACCGTCGTGACCTCGGTGATTGCGTTAGTTATCGCCGTTCCGGTTAGTTTTGGTATCGCGCTGTTCCTGACAGAACTTGCCCCTGGCTGGCTACGCCGCCCTCTGGGTGTGGCGATTGAGCTGCTGGCTGCGATCCCAAGTATTGTCTATGGCATGTGGGGGCTGTTTATCTTCGCCCCGCTGTTTGCTAACTACTTCCAGACGCCGCTGGGCGACCTGATGGCAAATATTCCCATCGTCGGCGCGCTGTTCTCGGGTCCTGCTTTTGGGATAGGTATTCTGGCTGCCGGGATTATTCTGGCCATCATGATCATTCCCTATATCGCTTCAGTGATGCGTGACGTGTTCGAACAGACTCCAGTGATGATGAAAGAGTCGGCGTACGGCATTGGCTGCACTACCTGGGAAGTCATCTGGCGGGTGGTGCTTCCGTTCACCAAAAATGGTGTGATTGGCGGCGTGATGCTGGGCCTGGGCCGTGCGCTGGGTGAAACCATGGCCGTGACCTTTATTATCGGTAACACCTACCAGCTGGATAGTCCTTCACTGTTTATGCCGGGTAACAGTATTACCTCGGCACTGGCCAACGAATTTGCTGAAGCTGAATCCGGTGTGCATACCGCCGCACTGATGGAGCTGGGTCTGATCCTGTTTGTCATCACCTTTATTGTGCTGGCCTGCTCAAAGTTCATGATTTTGCGTCTGGCGAAAAGTGAAGGAGCGCGTTCATGACCACCATGGAGATGCAGACTCGTGCTGAGCTGTTAGCGTCACGCCGTAAAATGCAGGCATGGCGTCGGATGAAGAACCGCATTGCTCTGACCCTCTCGCTGCTGACCATGGCGTTTGGGCTGTTCTGGCTGGTATGGATCCTGTTTGCCACCGTGACGCGCGGCGTGGACGGCATGACGCTGTCGCTGTTTACGGAAAATACGCCGCCGCCTAATACGGCGGGCG
Source organism: Erwinia sp. MMLR14_017 (assembly GCF_033657285.1). Lineage (NCBI taxonomy): Bacteria > Pseudomonadati > Pseudomonadota > Gammaproteobacteria > Enterobacterales > Erwiniaceae > Erwinia > Erwinia sp. MMLR14_017. Next base: position 41,132 of record NZ_JAWVWP010000002.1, read on the forward strand.
GCGGGCTGGCGAACGCTATTGCGGGCAGCGGATTATTGATCCTCTGGTCCACAGTGATTGGCACCCCGCTGGGGATCATGGCCGGGATCTATCTGGCGGAGTATGGGCGTAAATCCTGGCTCGCAGAAGTGATCCGTTTTATCAACGATATCCTGCTTTCTGCTCCCTCAATTGTAGTTGGCCTGTTTGTTTACACCATTGTGGTGGCTCAGATGCAGCACTTCTCGGGTTGGGCTGGTGTAATTGCTCTGGCGCTTCTGCAGATCCCCATTGTGATTCGTACCACGGAAAACATGCTGAAACTGGTGCCGGACAGCCTGCGTGAAGCAGCCTATGCGCTGGGTACGCCGAAATGGAAGATGATTTCAGCCATTACGCTCAAGGCTTCTGTCTCCGGCATCCTGACCGGGGTACTGCTGGCAATTGCCCGTATTGCCGGAGAGACCGCTCCGCTGCTGTTTACGTCGCTCTCTAACCAGTTCTGGAGTACCGATATGATGCAGCCGCTGGCTAACCTGCCGGTGACCATCTTTAAATTTGCCATGAGCCCGTTTGCCGAATGGCAGAGTCTGGCCTGGGCGGGCGTGCTGCTGATTACCCTCTGCGTGCTGTTACTGAATATCCTGGCGCGCATCGTTTTTGCCCGTAGTAAACATTAATTCCCTGGCGCGGCTGCGGCGGCGCGAATAAGCGAGAAAGAGAATGGCTGACAACACCTCACGTAAGATGATTCAGGTTCGTGATTTGAACTTCTATTACGGTAAATTTCATGCGCTGAAAAACATCAATCTGGATATTGCCAAAAACCAGGTTACCGCCTTTATCGGCCCGTCAGGCTGTGGCAAGTCCACCCTGCTGCGTACTTTTAACAAAATGTTCTCACTTTATCCGGAGCAGCGCGCCGAAGGCGAAATCATGCTGGATGGGGAAAATATTCTGACCGCCAGCCAGGACATCGCCCTGCTGCGCGCCCGCGTGGGGATGGTATTTCAGAAGCCCACGCCGTTCCCGATGTCCATTTATGACAATATTGCGTTTGGCGTACGTCTGTTTGAAAAGCTCTCGCGTGCTGATATGGATGAGCGCGTGCAGTGGGCGCTGACCAAAGCGGCGCTGTGGACGGAAACCAAAGACAAACTGCATCAGAGTGGTTACAGTCTCTCGGGCGGCCAGCAGCAGCGTTTGTGCATCGCACGGGGGATTGCGATTCGCCCTGAAGTGCTGCTGCTTGATGAACCCTGCTCTGCGCTGGACCCTATCTCTACGGGCAGAATTGAAGAGCTGATCACCGAGCTTAAGCAGGATTACACCGTGGTTATCGTTACGCACAATATGCAGCAGGCTGCACGGTGCTCCGATCACACGGCCTTTATGTATCTGGGCGAACTGATTGAGTTCAGCGACACCGACACGCTGTTCACCAAGCCGCATCAGAAACAAACTGAAGACTACATTACCGGCCGCTACGGTTGAGTTGACTGGAGAATACGATGGATAACCTGAATCTGAACAAACATATCTCCGGGCAGTTTAACGCCGAGCTGGAGCATATCCGTACCCAGGTATTAACCATGGGTGGCATGGTTGAACAGCAGTTGACGGATGCGATTACCGCCATGCATAACCAGGATGGCGAGCTGGCGAAGCAGGTCATTGATGGCGACCAGAAGGTTAATATGATGGAAGTGTCGATTGATGAAGCCTGCGTGCGCATCATCGCCAAACGTCAGCCAACCGCCAGCGATCTCCGTCTGGTGATGGCGATCATCAAAACCATCTCCGAGCTGGAGCGTATTGGCGATGTGGCTGAAAAAATCAGCCGCACGGCGTTGGAGAAGTTTGGACAAAGCCATCAGCCGCTGCTGGTGAGTCTGGAGTCCCTTGGCCACCATACTATCCAGATGCTGCATGATGTGCTGGATGCATTTGCGCGCATGGATCTCACTGCGGCGATTGAGATCTACCGGGAAGACAAAAAAGTCGACCAGGAGTATGAGGGCATCGTGCGCCAGCTGATGACCTATATGATGGAAGATCCGCGAACCATTCCAAGCGTGCTGACCGCGCTGTTCTGTGCTCGTGCTATCGAACGCATCGGTGACCGTTGCCAGAACATTTGCGAAATTATCTTCTACTTTGTTAAAGGACAGGATTTCCGCCACGTTGGCGGTGACGAGCTGGATAAGCTGTTAACCGGCGACAGCAATGGCGAGAACAATCCCACCTGATCCCTCCTCAAGCCGGGTTCGCCCGGCCTGCTTTTTTCGTCTGGAATGTAACCGCTGAAAACGTATACTTGCCGCACGACATTCTGGCAAGGAACACTCATGACACAAAAGAGAGCTGTAAAGGGCGCCACTCCGGGTAAAGCGATGCTGGCTGCCATTAGCGGCTACGCCATGGACGGCTTTGATCTGCTGATCCTGGGCTTTATGCTGCCCGCCATCAGCCTTTCACTGGCGCTGAATCCCTCTCAGGCCGGCTCGCTGGTGACCTGGACGCTGATTGGCGCAGTTATGGGTGGCATTATCTTCGGTCATCTCAGCGACCGCTTCGGGCGCATTCGTGTCCTGACCTTCACTATTCTGATGTTCTCTCTCTTTACCGGGCTTTGCGCTATTGCGCAGGGCTACTGGGATCTGTTGCTCTATCGCACGCTGGCGGGCGTTGGCCTGGGCGGAGAGTTTGGCATCGGGATGGCGCTGATCGCCGAGGCATGGCCTGCCAACAAGCGTAACCGTGCTTCAGCCTGGGTTGGCATCGGCTGGCAGCTGGGCGTGCTGCTGGCGGCGTTTATTACTCCTTTCCTGCTCGGCCATATTGGCTGGCGCGGCATGTTTCTGGTGGGGCTGTTGCCTGCCCTGGCTTCTTTTGCCATCCGTCGCGGCATGGGCGAGCCGGAAGGCTTCACCCGGCATGTTGATGTGAATCAGGGGCTCTCTTTCTCCGCCCGCATCAGGCTGCTGTTTAAGGATGCCGCCACCACCAAAGCCAGCCTGGGGATCTTTATCCTCTGTTCGGTGCAGAACTTTGGCTATTACGGCCTGATGATCTGGATGCCGAGCTATCTCTCCAGCAATTTTGGCTTCTCACTGACTAAATCGGGACTCTGGACTGCGGTGACGGTAGTAGGAATGACCTTTGGTATCTGGCTGTTTGGCGTACTGGCTGACCGCTTCGCCCGTTGGAAAATTTTCCTGCTTTATCAGTTCGGCGCGGTAGTGATGGTGATTGTTTATGCCCAGCTTCGCGATCCCACGGTGATGCTCTTTACCGGCGCGATTATGGGCATGTTTGTGAACGGTATGATTGGCGGCTACGGTGCGCTGATTTCCGACACCTATCCAGCCCAGGTCCGTGCCACAGCGCAGAACGTATTGTTTAACCTCGGTCGCGGCGTGGGCGGCTTTGGTCCGCTGGTTATTGGGCTGCTGGTGGTTAACCTCTCCTTTACGGCAGCAATTACTCTGCTGGCCTTGATTTATCTGCTGGATATTGCGGCCACGCTGTTTCTGCTGCCGAAAAAGCAGGGGAGTGAGGATGCGCTGGGAGCTATTGGCTGAAGCCTGGCAAAGAGCCTGACGCAGCAGCGGCATACAGAGACCGGGGCGTTCCCTTGCCCCGCATTTTCAGCCCGCGATATCCCAGCCGCGTTCACGCCACAGCGCCGGGAGCTGCGACATCTCCGTAAAAGAGGTGACCAGCGGGTGATCGAGCGGCTTGTTGTGCGCATCCGCACAGAAGTAAAACACCGGGATGCCCGCAGCGATACCGGCTCTGGCTCCCGCTTCTGAATCATCGACCAGAATGCACTGCTCAATTGCCACGCCCATCTGCTCTGCGGCGTGCAGCATAAGCGCCGGATCAGGCTTCCAGCTTGATATATCGTAGCCGCTGTACAACCGGTCATCAAAATGGCGCAACATGCCGGTCAGCCCCAGCGAGTGCTGCATTTTAGGCACGGTGCCGTTCGAGACCACGCACATCGGTACGGTGACCTGCTCCAGCAGCGTTTTGGCGCCAGCGATCGGTTTCAGTTCCAGATCAAAAAGCCGCGCAACCTCTTTACGATAGGCTGGCTCAAACTCTTCTCTGCTCACAGTAAGGTGATGCTCTGCACAGACATCGTCGATGATCTCGTAGAGCTTGACGCCTTTGTACTTTTCAAACATCTCCTGCAGCGAAAGCTCGCCGCCAAACCGGGCAAAGGTGTTTACATAGGCTTGCGTACACAGCAGCTCACTGTCTACCAGTGTGCCATCACAATCAAAAAATATGCAGCCAACGGTCATCAAACACTCCCTTCGTTATTTTCTCGTCCTTTCACTTTACTTCACTGGCGAGGGTTTGCGCTTAACAAATGTCAATTCCAGTTAGTGGTCGCGATCTTGCGGAAAGATCAGCGCAATCGGTTGCGAAAAATCCCTGCGGTTAGCTACCAAAATAAATTTTATAGGTTAGGATAGCCGTCGATAACTTTTCTCCGTTTTGGAATCACATAATGAATAATTCAGGTCTACTACAGCGGATCTTTAAACTGCAGGAGCACGGTACGACAGCGCGTACTGAAGTGATTGCCGGTTTCACCACCTTCCTGACGATGGTGTACATCGTGTTCGTTAACCCGCAGATCCTCGGCGTGGCGGGCATGAACACACAGGCGGTTTTCGTGACCACCTGTCTGATTGCGGCCGGAGGCAGCATCCTGATGGGCCTGGTGGCTAACCTTCCGGTTGCGCTGGCTCCGGCGATGGGCCTGAATGCCTTCTTTGCTTTTGTGGTGGTAGGCGCGATGGGTATCTCCTGGCAGGTGGGCATGGGCGCCATCTTCTGGGGCGCGGTGGGACTGCTCTTATTGACGATTTTCCGCATCCGTTACTGGATGATTGCGAATATTCCGGTCAGCCTGCGCGTGGGGATTACCGCCGGGATTGGTCTGTTTATTGCGATGATCGGCCTGAAAAATGCCGGCATTGTGGTACCCAATAAAGATACGCTGGTGGCGGTAGGCGATTTAACCTCTCACAGCGTCCTGCTGGGCGCGCTGGGCTTCTTTATTATCGCCATCCTGGCCTCCCGTAACATTCATATTGCCGTTCTGATATCGATTGTGATCACCACCCTGATTGGGCTGGCCATAGGCGATGTGAAATATGGTGGCGTGTTCTCAATGCCAACCGGCGTCACCTCCGTACTGGGTCAGGTCGATCTGGCTGGCTCGTTCAATGTCGGCATGGCTGGCATCATCTTCTCCTTTATGCTGGTTAACCTGTTTGACTCTTCAGGTACGCTGATTGGCGTGACGGATAAGGCGGGGCTGACTGACGAGAAAGGCACTTTCCCACGCATGAAGCAGGCGCTTTACGTAGACAGCATCAGCTCCGTAGCGGGTGCTTACATCGGCACCTCTTCCGTGACGGCCTACATTGAAAGCTCTTCAGGCGTCTCAATTGGTGGACGTACAGGCCTGATGGCGGTAGTGACGGGCATTCTGTTCCTGCTGGTGATGTTCCTTTCGCCGCTGGCAGGCATGGTGCCAGCCTATGCAGCCGCCGGTGCGCTGATTTACGTTGGCGTGCTGATGACCTCAAGCCTGGCGCGCGTGAAGTGGGATGATCTGACCGAAGCAGTGCCTGCGTTTGTTACCACCGCAATGATGCCGTTCAGCTTCTCTATTACTGAAGGTATCGCGCTGGGCTTTATCTCCTATTGCGTGATGAAGCTGGGTACCGGTCGCTGGCGTGAAATCAGCCCTTGCGTGGTGATTGTTGCGCTGCTGTTTGTGCTGAAAATTGCCTTTATCGACGCTCATTGATCCCCGGACAGGCCGTGAAAACGGCCTGTTTCTTACCCTTTTCCACCGCTTCGCCGGATGCCGGTTATCAACAACTCCCTACTCTCTCCGCTGGCATGCTGGTCAGACGCAGCACGCGTTCACCCATAATGGCTTTGTTAATCTGAATTTCCTGCAACCGGACCCAGTTCTCCTTCTCATCCAGCTCCCACAGATGCAGCCGTTCGTTGCCCGGCGAAAAGGCGCAGGACCAGAGCAGTAGGGGTTCAACGTCTGAAACAGCCTGAATATCCGGAAAATTAAGCGCTCTTAATCTGCCTGAAGCGGGATGTAAGCGCAGCGAGTCGCCCGGGTTTTCTGCCCGATCCGTCAACTTCAGCAGGCTTTTACGCATTGTCCAAAGCTGGGTTGCAGCCTCAGCCGGATCGGTTTGGGCATTAATCCAGGCTCTCTCTCCCGAAGAGAGATCGCGCAGAAAGAGATCCATCGTCTGACGGCTGTGGGCACGCATAATTTCCATTCCCAACCCGGCTCTGCCACCTTCCTCGGCCAGCAATACGCCAACAATACTCCCGGCATAGCCAATACTGAAGTCAGGCAGATCGCCATCGACAAAACGAGGGCGGCCACAGGGGGAAAGGGTTAATTCAGGAAGTTGAGTAATACCGTAAATCCGCAGCATCAGTTCAGCCAGCAGCGAACGGGCGGCGAGATAGCGCGTTCGGCGTTTTTCAGCCAGCGTGTCGGCAAAATTTATCAGGTTCTGGGGGAGTCTGGGCACCAGCGAGGTGCCGTGGACAAGTGTCCGGCGTGCAAAATGACCTGCCATCTGTCGCTCCGTGAAAATGGTCGGAATTTCATCACTGTTATTGTAAGAATTTTCTTAGCAAATATCACCTCTCTTGCTCTGTAATTGGAAACTTTCAGATAAAGATCATGTTTTGCGACCTGAGCCATACAAGTGAGCCTCTCAGATCCTGAAAAGAAAATGTCTGCATGAAAAACAGAAAGATGAAGGTGAGCAACTGAAGCACAACCACAGCGTGCGGGGAACCGGGCCGTCAGGTTAAGTACCCTGACGGCCCGGTCTGATTCGCTGCTACAAAAGCGGAGAAGTAAAGTTGTCAGCCAGCCAGCGGCGCAGGCTTATTTACCGATGCAGAAACTGGAGAAGATGCGGCCCAGCAAATCATCAGAGGTAAATTCGCCAGTAATCTCACTTAACGCCTGCTGCGCGACCCGAAGTTCCTCAGCAAGAAGTTCACCAGCACGTGCGCCCAGCAGCTGGTCACGTCCCTGAAGTAAGTGAGTAGCTGCTAACTCAAGCGCCTGCAGATGGCGACGGCGGGCCAGGAAACCGCCTTCCATATTGCCGGAAAAGCCCATGCTCTCTTTAAGATGGTTACGCAGCACATCAATGCCATCACCGGTGCGGGCTGAGAGACGAATAAGTGAGTGACCATTCACTTCCGTTAAGCCCTGAAGCTCACCGGTAACATCTGCTTTATTACGTACCACGGTGATCGGTAGCGACTCCGGAAGGCGCGCAATGAAGTCTGGCCAGATTTCAGCGGGTTCTGTCGCGCCAGTTGTGGTGCCGTCGACCATAAACAGCACGCGGTCAGCCTGTTCAATCTCCTTCCAGGCGCGTTCAATGCCGATACGCTCCACTTCATCGCTGGCTTCACGCAAGCCAGCCGTATCAATCACATGCAGCGGCATACCGTCGATCTGAATATGCTCGCGCAGGACATCGCGGGTGGTACCGGCAATGTCGGTCACAATGGCGGCTTCACGGCCTGCCAGCGCATTCAGCAGGCTGGATTTGCCGGCATTAGGTCGCCCGGCAATCACCACCTTCATCCCTTCACGCAGCAGGCTACCCTGGCGGGCTTCGTTACGCACTCCATCGAGATCGCCGATCACCTGATTCAGCTGCGCTTCAATTTTGCCGTCAGAAAGGAAGTCAATCTCCTCATCCGGAAAGTCGATCGCCGCCTCTACATAGATTCGCAGGTGAGTGAGCGCTTCCACAAGATTGTTTACGCGCAGCGAAAAAGCCCCCTGCAGCGAGTTTAAAGCGGAACGCGCAGCCTGCTCTGAACTGGCATCAATCAGATCCGCAATCGCCTCTGCCTGCGCCAGGTCGAGTTTGTCGTTGAGGAATGCACGTTCAGAGAATTCGCCAGGGCGGGCAATACGTACACCCGGCAGGGCGACAATCCGCTTTAACAGCATATCGAGGATTACCGGCCCGCCATGCCCCTGAAGTTCCAGCACATCTTCTCCGGTGAAGGAGTTAGGGCCGGGGAACCACAGCGCGATGCCCTGATCCAGCGCGTTGCCTTCGCTGTCGCAAAAAGGCAGGTAATCGGCATAGCGTGGTTTTGGCAGCTTGCCCAGCAGCGCCTGAGCCACCTCTGACGCCTGGCTGCCGGAAACCCGCAGAATGCCTACACCACCGCGGCCTGGCGGGGTCGCCTGAGCGACAATAGTTTCGCTGTGATTCATAGTTAACTCTCTTTTTAAGGCAAAAAATAAGGCGGTCAGATGACCGCCTTATTTTACTGGGTTATTTGCGGTTATTGGCGCAAATTACGCTTTCTTCTTGTCGCGGCTGTGTAAGCCACGCTTTTCCAGGCCGCGATAGATCAGCTGCTGCTGGATAATGGTCACCAGGTTACTGACGATGTAGTACAGCACCAGGCCGGACGGGAACCACAGGAAGAACACGGTAAAGATAACCGGCATAAAGGTCATGATCTTCTGCTGCATCGGGTCGGTCACGGTGGTTGGCGACATCTTCTGAATGAAGAACATCGTCACGCCCATCAGGATCGGCAGGATGTAATACGGGTCTTGCGCAGAAAGGTCATGGATCCACAGCGCAAACGGCGCATGGCGCAGTTCAATCGAGCCCATCAGCATGTAATACAGTGCCAGGAAGATAGGCATCTGGATCACCAGCGGCAGACAGCCGCCCAGCGGGTTCACTTTCTCTGCTTTGTAGAGCGCCATCATCTCCTGACTCATGCGCTGCTTATCATCACCCATACGCTCACGCATAGCCTGAATTTTCGGCTGCAGCATGCGCATTTTTGCCATGGAGGTGTACTGCGCCTTGGTCAGCGGGTACATGATGCCACGAACAATAAAGGTGATAACGATAATGGAGAAGCCCCAGTTACCGATAAAGCTGTGCAGGAATTTCAGCAGTTTGAACAGTGGCTGCGAGATAAACCATAACCAACCGTAATCCACCGTCAGGTCGAGATGAGGCGCGATAGCAGCCATCTTATCCTGAATTTCCGGACCTACCCACAAGGTGGCAGCCAGGTTTTGCTGCGAACCCGGCGCGACAGAGATTGGGGAAGATTTGTAACCGACAGCGGCAATACCGTTACCCAGATTAGTGGTATAAAGCGTATTGGTACCGTTGGTACGAGGCACCCAGGCAGTAGCGAAATATTGCTGAAGCATCGCCACCCAACCATTGTTGGTGGTGGTGCTCAGGTTTTCGTTATCGCTGATTTTATCGAATTTGTACTTCTCGTAGTTGGTCTCACTGCTGGAGTAAGCCGCACCACGGAAAGTATGCAGCGCAAAGTTATTGCTGCCGGTATCACGATGTTTAGGCAGGTCGATGGTCTGCTTCAGCTGACCAAACATCGCCACTTCCAGCGGCTGCTGGGTGGTGTTGTTGATCTGGTAATCCACGTTGATGGCAAACTCACCGCGCTTCAGTACGAAGGTTTTGGTGTAGGTTACGCCGTTCTCAGCGGTGTAGGTCATCGGAATACGCAATTCGCTCTGACCGTCCGCCATCTCATAGCTTTCCTGAGTGGTGGTGAACAGAGGACGCGCGCCGTTAGCCGGGTTGTCCGGGCCGTTACGACCGGTCAGACCGCTTTGCGCCTGATACAGAAAACCTGGGGTAGTTTCCAGCAGCTGGAATGGCTGTGAAGAACCCAGTTTGTCCGGGTAAGTCAGCAGCTGTGCCTGTTCAATATCGCCACCACGGGTGTTGATATGTAAAGACAGGACATCAGTCTTAACGGTGATCGTTTTGCCCTGGCCGCTGGCAGGGACACCCTGGTTTGCGGCATCACCGGTTGCTGTCGTGTTTTGCGTGGTCTGCGTCTGCACAGGCTGCGGAGCATGGTCCGTCTGCCAGGCTTGCCAGATCATAAAAGACACGAACAGAAAAGCGATGAGAAAAAGATTGCGTTGCGAATCCATCGTTAATGTTCTCTGGTATCAATGGTTATGTGGCGGCACCGGATCGTCGCCACCCGGGTTCAAGGGGTGGCATTTTAATACGCGTTTCAGCGTCAACCAACTGCCTTTTACCACCCCAAACCTGCGCAAGGCCTCAATTCCATATTGAGAACAGGTGGGGTGGAAACGACAGTGGGGGCCTAGTAGCGGGCTTATCGCGCGTTGGTACACGCGAATGGCCGCTATCAGGAGCCGCGAGCCAGGCGACAGTGACGACGCCATAGTTTCTCCAACGCTTCCGTCAGCGCACGGTTATCCAGGTCAGCCACGCCTTTTTTCGCCACGATCACAAAATCCATTGCTGGAAGTTCATGCTGACGCAGGCGAAAACTCTCGCGGGTCAATCTCTTGATCCGGTTGCGTTCATGCGCGCGTTTGACGTGTTTTTTTGCGACGGTAAGACCGATGCGGGGATGCCCCAGCGAGTTCAGGCGGCCGAGAATAGTAATTTGCGGCGTGCCAGCTCTTTGTGGCTGCTGGAAGACGAAAGTGAAATGAGTGGGAGTTAACAAACGTAACTCCCTGGGAAATGCGAGCTTAACCACTCAGCGGTTAGCTTTTATTACTTAGAAACGGTCAGACGTGAACGGCCTTTAGCACGACGACGTGCCAGAACCTGACGACCATTTTTTGTTGCCATACGAGCACGGAAACCGTGTGAACGGTTACGCTTCAGTACGGACGGTTGAAAAGTGCGTTTCATGGCGATTTCTACCTAAACTTGGAAAATTTTCACTTGGTGACGCGTTTTGATGGTCAGAAAACCGACCGACGCCTCAGTGTGTCTTTAATAAAGAGGCGGGATTGTAATAATTGTACAGTCCGGAGTCAATTTACTTCGCGTTAAAAAGCCGCGCCTGGATATCCCATTCGACCGCAAAACCAGCCGGTTTGGGCCAGAGCGCAATACGCCGGGGCAAGAATTATACGGCGTCTGGGATAAAGCGCAAGGATCGGCCAGGATCTTCTTGCGATCCGCTTACATCACGTTTGCGATAATAACGTGACGGCACCTTTAAAATTCACCGAAAGCAGACGATCCTGAATGCCTTTTATGGCCGAAAGCCTACACTTATCCCCGCGTCTCTGGGCCTGTGGATAAATTGGAACAAAACTGTGTAGAAAGTGAAGATCTCTGCTTCGCTTTACGCTATGATCCGCCCTTCCGTTTGCGATCCTCCGGGTCGATCAGTGGCGGGATAACCGCGGACAGCGGTTCGTATGTGCCTCATCTGCATGCGTCAACAATGATGAATTTATCGCTTCAGCGCCTTTTTTCTTATCGAATTTTTTCGAGTGGAGTCCGCCGTGTCACTTACGCTTTGGCAACAGTGTCTTGCCCGTTTGCAGGATGAACTACCTGCCACCGAATTCAGCATGTGGATACGTCCATTGCAGGCCGAATTAAACGACAACACGTTGGCCCTGTATGCACCAAACCGGTTTGTGCTCGATTGGGTTCGGGATAAATACCTTAATAACATTAACGCCCTGCTGAATGATTTCTGCGGTGCAGACACGCCGTTACTGCGTTTTGAAGTGGGCAGTAAGCCGGTGACACGGCAGATCAGCCAGCCGGTTATGGCGAGCGCCGCTCAGGCCAGCGCGCCGATGCAGGGTTCACGTCCGGCGCCTTCGCGCCCAAGCTGGGACAGCATGCCGGCACCGGCAGAGCTCTCTTACCGCTCGAACGTTAACACCAAGCACAACTTTGATAACTTCGTTGAAGGTAAATCAAACCAGCTGGCCCGTGCGGCAGCCCGCCAGGTCGCAGACAATCCCGGCGGCGCTTATAATCCTCTGTTCCTTTATGGCGGCACGGGCTTGGGTAAAACCCACCTGCTGCATGCGGTAGGCAACGGCATTATGGCGCGTAAACCAAATGCGAAAGTGGTCTACATGCACTCCGAGCGCTTTGTGCAGGATATGGTGAAGGCGCTGCAGAACAATGCTATTGAAGAGTTTAAGCGTTACTACCGTTCGGTAGATGCGCTGTTGATTGATGATATTCAATTCTTTGCCAATAAAGAACGATCTCAGGAAGAGTTCTTCCACACCTTTAACGCATTGCTGGAAGGCAATCAGCAGATCATTCTGACCTCGGATCGCTATCCAAAAGAGATCAATGGGGTGGAAGATCGTCTGAAATCACGCTTTGGCTGGGGATTAACGGTGGCGATCGAGCCGCCTGAACTGGAAACCCGCGTGGCGATCCTGATGAAGAAAGCGGATGAAAACGATATCCGTCTGCCGGGTGAAGTGGCTTTCTTTATTGCTAAACGTCTGCGTTCCAACGTGCGTGAACTGGAAGGCGCGTTGAACCGTGTGATTGCCAATGCCAATTTTACCGGCCGGGCCATCACTATCGATTTTGTGCGGGAAGCCCTGCGCGATCTGCTGGCGCTTCAGGAAAAGTTGGTCACCATCGACAACATCCAGAAAACGGTGGCAGAGTATTACAAAATCAAGGTGGCTGATTTGCTCTCCAAGCGGCGTTCCCGCTCGGTGGCGCGTCCCCGCCAGATGGCGATGGCGATGGCAAAAGAATTGACCAACCATAGTTTGCCGGAAATCGGTGATGCTTTCGGGGGTCGTGACCATACTACGGTGCTGCATGCCTGTCGTAAAATCGAGCAGCTGCGTGAAGAAAGTCACGATATTAAAGAAGATTTCTCCAATTTAATCAGAACATTATCTTCCTGACGCTATGAAATTTATTGTAGAACGCGAGCATTTACTTAAGCCCTTACAGCAGGTCAGCAGCCCACTGGGCGGTCGGCCAACTTTACCCATCCTTGGCAACCTGCTGTTGCAGGTGAATGAAGGCAGCCTGTTGCTGACCGGCACCGATCTGGAAATGGAGATGGTGGCCCGTGTCGCGCTGACACAGGATCACGAACCGGGTGCCACCACGGTACCGGCACGCAAATTCTTTGATATTTGTCGGGGATTGCCCGAAGGCGCGGAGATTACCGTGATGCTGGACGGTGAAAGGATGCTGGTGCGTTCCGGTCGCAGCCGCTTCTCGCTCTCCACGCTGCCTGCCAGCGACTTCCCGAACCTGGATGACTGGCAAAGCGAGGTGGAATTCACCCTTCCTCAGGCCACCATGAAGCGTTTGATTGAAGCCACGCAGTTTTCAATGGCGCATCAGGACGTTCGTTACTACCTGAACGGCATGCTGTTTGAAACCGAAGGGGAAGAGCTGCGTACCGTAGCCACCGACGGCCACCGCCTTGCGGTCTGCTCTATGCCGGTTGGACAGTCGCTGCCAAACCATTCGGTGATCGTGCCGCGTAAAGGGGTGATTGAGCTGGTTCGTCTGCTTGACGGCGGCGAAACGCCTCTGCAGGTGCAGATTGGCAGCAACAACATTCGTGCCCACGTTGGCGACTTTATCTTTACCTCCAAGCTTGTTGATGGCCGTTTCCCGGATTATCGCCGCGTTTTGCCAAAGAACCCCGATAAAACGCTGGATGCAGGCTGCGATATTCTCAAGCAGGCTTTCGCGCGCGCGGCCATTCTCTCTAACGAGAAGTTCCGTGGCGTTCGCCTCTATATCAGCGAAAATCAGCTGAAGATCACGGCGAATAACCCTGAGCAGGAAGAAGCGGAAGAGATGCTGGACGTCACTTATGGTGGCACCGATTTGGAAATCGGCTTCAACGTCAGCTACGTGCTTGACGTGCTTAACGCACTGAAATGCGAGAACGTGCGTCTGCTGTTAACGGACTCCGTTTCCAGCGTACAGATCGAGGATGCGGCCAGTCAGAGCGCGGCTTACGTTGTGATGCCAATGAGGTTGTAACCAGAACTTTTGCCCCCATATCTTTGGGGCGCCGCGCGAAACGGAGACGGGACGCGAGGCAGAGTTCCAGCTCTGTCGCCAGGCAGCCCGCGGGCCGTCAGGCGGCAGTTGCGCCTTCTCCCGTTTCTGAGATGCCCCGGATGTGGTTCAAATGGCTTTAACCCGCCTTCTAATCAAAGACTTTCGCAATATTGAAAATGCGGATCTGGCGCTGGCTCCCGGCTTCAACTTTCTGGTAGGCGCTAACGGCAGCGGTAAAACCAGCGTGCTGGAAGCGATCTACACCCTGGGCCATGGTCGGGCTTTCCGCAGCCTGCAGGCGGGAAGGGTTATCCGGCACGATCAGGACGCTTTTGTGCTGCATGGCCGCATCGAAGGCGCCGAAAGGGAAATTTCTGTCGGCCTGACTAAAAATCGTGCCGGAGAGAGCAAGGTACGGATTGATGGCAGCGACGGGCATAAAGTTGCAGAGCTGGCGCAGATGCTGCCGATGCAGCTGATCACCCCGGAAGGCTTTACCCTGTTGAATGGCGGGCCAAAATATCGCCGTGCTTACATCGACTGGGGCTGCTTTCACAATGAACCCGGCTTTTTCACCGCCTGGAGCAACCTCCGGCGGCTGCTGAAACAGCGCAATGCGGCGTTGCGGCAGGTTTCCCGCTACCAGCAAATTCGCGCCTGGGATCAGGAGCTGGCTCCGCTGGCCGAACAGATAAGCACATGGCGTGCAGCCTACAGTGAAGCGATTGCGGCGGATATTAACGTCACCTGCGCGCAATTTTTACCGGAATTTCAGCTGAACTTCTCTTTCCAGCGCGGCTGGGACAAAGAGAGCGAGTACAGCGAGCTGCTCGAACGCCAGTTTGAACGCGATCGGGCGCTGACCTATACCGCCAGCGGCCCGCACAAAGCGGATTTTCGTATCCGTGCCGACGGGACGCCGGTGGAAGATTTACTCTCACGCGGCCAGTTAAAGCTGCTGATGTGCGCCCTCAGACTGGCGCAGGGTGAGTTTCTTACCCGACAGAACGGGCGACGCTGCCTGTATCTGATAGATGATTTTGCCTCTGAGTTGGATGAAACGCGTCGGCAGCTGTTAGCGGCGCGACTGAAAGCCACTCATGCCCAGGTTTTTGTCAGCGCAATTGGTGCCGAACACGTGTTCGACATGGCTGACGAAAAGGGCAAGATGTTCCACGTAGAACAGGGTAAAATAGCGGTTCAACCTGAAGATTAAACGAGCGAGAAACGTTGATGTCGAATTCTTATGACTCCTCAAGTATCAAAGTTCTGAAAGGGCTTGATGCAGTACGCAAGCGCCCTGGTATGTATATCGGCGATACGGATGACGGCACCGGTCTGCACCACATGGTATTCGAGGTCGTGGATAACGCCATCGACGAAGCACTCGCCGGTCACTGTAAAGATATTCTGGTTACGATTCATGCGGATAACTCTGTTTCCGTGCAGGATGATGGCCGTGGTATTCCTACCGGCATCCATGAAGAAGAGGGTATCTCTGCTGCGGAAGTGATCATGACCGTGCTGCACGCAGGCGGTAAGTTCGATGATAACTCCTATAAAGTCTCTGGCGGCCTGCATGGCGTAGGTGTATCCGTGGTGAATGCCCTGTCGGAAAAACTGGAGCTGACCATCCGCCGTGAAGGTAAAGTTCACCAGCAGATTTACGTGCACGGCGTGCCTCAGGCTCCTCTGAGCGTGACCGGTGAAACGGACCTGACCGGAACGCGCGTGCGTTTCTGGCCAAGCCATCAGACCTTTACCAATGTCACCGATTTCGAATATGAAATCCTGGCCAAGCGTCTGCGTGAGCTTTCGTTCCTTAATTCCGGCGTCTCTATCAAGCTGGAAGACAAGCGCGACGGCAAAAACGATCACTATCACTACGAAGGCGGTATTAAGGCGTTCGTAGAGTATCTGAACAAAAATAAAACGCCTATTCACCCTAATGTCTTCTACTTCTCAACGGAAAAAGATGGTATTGGCGTGGAAGTGGCTTTGCAGTGGAACGATGGTTTCCAGGAAAACATCTACTGCTTTACCAACAACATTCCGCAGCGCGATGGCGGCACGCACCTGGTTGGTTTCCGTACCGCGATGACGCGTACCCTGAATGCCTATATGGATAAAGAAGGCTACAGCAAAAAAGCCAAAGTCAGCGCCACCGGTGATGACGCCCGTGAAGGCCTGATCGCGGTGGTCTCCGTGAAGGTACCGGACCCGAAATTCTCTTCGCAGACCAAAGATAAACTGGTTTCTTCTGAAGTGAAGACGGCGGTTGAACAGCAGATGAACGAACTGCTGGCAGAATATCTGCTGGAAAATCCGGGTGATGCGAAGATTGTCGTCGGTAAAATCATCGATGCGGCCCGCGCCCGTGAAGCGGCTCGTCGCGCCCGTGAAATGACCCGCCGTAAAGGCGCGCTGGATCTGGCAGGCCTGCCGGGCAAACTGGCGGACTGCCAGGAGCGTGATCCGGCGCTGTCTGAAATCTACCTGGTGGAGGGTGACTCCGCAGGCGGTTCAGCCAAGCAGGGACGTAACCGTAAAAATCAGGCCATCCTGCCGTTGAAGGGTAAAATCCTTAACGTGGAAAAAGCGCGTTTCGACAAGATGCTCGCTTCGCAGGAAGTCGCCACGCTGATTACCGCGCTGGGCTGCGGCATTGGCCGTGACGAATACAACCCGGACAAGCTGCGTTATCACAGCATCATCATCATGACCGATGCGGACGTCGATGGTTCGCACATCCGTACGCTGTTACTGACTTTCTTCTATCGTCAGATGCCGGAAATCATTGAGCGTGGTCATGTCTATATTGCTCAGCCGCCGCTCTACAAAGTGAAGAAAGGCAAGCAGGAGCAGTACATCAAAGATGATGACGCGATGGATCAGTACCAGATCGCCATTGCGCTGGACGGTGCCACGCTGCATGCCAACGCAGAAGCGCCAGCCCTGGCTGGCGAACCGCTGGAAAACCTGGTGGCGGAGTTCAACAGCACCCGTAAGATGATCAAACGTATGGAGCGCCGTTATCCGGTAGCCCTGCTTAACTCGTTGATCTATCACTCAACGCTGAGCGATCTTGCGGTACAGGCGCCGGTGCAGAGCTGGACTGACGGTCTGGTAGCGATGCTGAACGAGAAAGAGCAGCACGGTAGCTCTTACTCCGGGCTGGTACGAGAAAATCTGGAACTCCATATCTTTGAGCCGATCGTTCGTATCCGCACTCATGGCGTAGATACTGACTATGCGCTGGATACCGAATTCGTGACCGGCGGCGAGTATCGCAAGCTTTGTGCACTGGGTGAAAAGCTTCGTGGCCTGATTGAAGAGGATGCCTATATCGAACGTGGCGAACGTCGCCTGCCGATTGAAAGCTTTGAGCAGGCGATGGACTGGCTGGTGAAAGAGTCGCGCCGTGGTCTCTCTGTACAGCGTTATAAAGGCCTGGGCGAAATGAACCCGGAGCAGCTGTGGGAAACCACCATGGATCCGGACAGCCGCCGTATGCTGCGCGTAACGGTTAAAGATGCCATTGCGGCTGATCAGCTGTTCACCACGCTGATGGGCGATGCGGTAGAGCCACGACGTGCATTTATCGAAGAGAATGCGCTGCGGGCAGCCAACATCGATATCTGATAACAGCGGGCAATGAAAAAGGCAGATCTCCGGATCTGCCTTTTTTTATGCTTTTTTTCAGCGCGGAGTAAAATTCACCAGCGCGTAACGGTAAAAATCACTGTTATTTTTTATGTCCAGCTTGCGCATTATGGCGCGCTTATGGGTACTGATGGTTTTTATGCTCAGATTGGTGACCCTGGAGATGTCGGTGAGAGAGAGGCCAAGACGGGTATATTTCACCACCATTGCCTGCTGCCTGCTCAATACAACGGCATTATGTTTTTCTTTGGCATAACTGGGGGTGTTTAAACGTCTGATCAGCTTCTGGAGCTTCTCAGCAGAGCCCCTCTTTTTAAGCCGAATCAGATGTTGCGAGCAGGATCTTAATTCGTCAGGGCACTGCGCCGCCAGAAAGAGGGAGACGTAACGCTCCCTCACATTATCCTTATCCCGAGCTGGACCTGACAGTTTTGGGTGAAGAGAAATAGCGGTCAATTTGCATACATCGGTGATAATAATATCGGGCACCAGTAATAACCTATGCTCGTCTGCTATCAGAAACACCGGGCTGTCGATACCCGGCGACCAGGCCTCCTGAATTAAGCCGATCACTCCTGAAATGAAAAAGCTGTCTTTACTCACGATGACAATATTCATATGTTTCCTCCTTGAATGTCTCGCAACCTGATTCTGTCACAACTGGTTAAACTCTACACACGTAAAACAGCCATTTTTAGTGCCAATTTAATATGTAATTTTTTCTGTTAACGGCAGCGAGTGTGCATCGCGCTGGTCAATGTGAGCTGAATCGCGCTAGCATGAGAATAAACCCTGAGCTGACGAGGACGTTATGGCAATAAAATTGATTGCGATTGATATGGACGGCACCCTGCTGAATCCGCAACATGAAGTTACCCCAGGCGTGAAGCAGGCGATCAACGCCGCGCGCGAGAAAGGAGTAGCGATTGTTCTGGCAACGGGGCGCCCCTTTATCGGCGTGCAGCGTTATCTGATGGAGCTGGATTTACAGCTGGAGGGGCAGTACTGCATCACCAATAATGGTGCACTGGTACAGAAAGCCGCGACCGGCGACTGCGTGGCAGAAGTGACGCTGACGCATGATGACTATCTCTATTTTGAAAAGCTGGCGCGGGAGCTTGGCGTTCATTTCCAGGCGCTGACCAAATCCCAGCTGTTCACCGCGAACAAAGATATCAGCCCCTACACCGTCCATGAATCTTACCTGACCGGCATTCCCCTGCATTACCGTGCCGTTGAAGAGATGGACCCTGCCATGACCTTTCCAAAAGTGATGATGATCGATCCGCCCGAAGCGCTGGATAAGGCTATTGCGCGTCTGCCGCAGGAGGCCCGCGATCGCTATACCATTATGAAAAGTTCCCCCTATTATCTGGAAATTCTGAACAAGCAGGTCAACAAAGGCGCCGGCGTTAAGGCGCTGGCCGATAAGCTGGGACTTTCCCGCGAGGAAGTGATGGCGATTGGTGACCAGGAGAACGATCTGGCGATGCTGGAATTTGCAGGAACCGGCGTGGCCATGGGTAACGCCATAGAGTCGGTAAAAGCGATAGCGCAGTTTGTTACCAAAACCAATATGGAAGATGGCGTGGCGCACGCTATAGAGAAGTTTGCGCTGTAACTGCTTGTCTTACTGCCCTGGCTAAACCGGGGCAGCCCTCCTCAGTTTTATCTCCTTTTAAGCCTTGCTGAAGAGAAAACATCCTCTGAGACGATTGTCTGTTTTGTGATCTGGATTGTAGTACAACCTACCTTCAAGGTACTACAATGCAGCTACTGGTTAACAATATCCAAACATCTTTGTAGTGCGATCCCCTTGCGGGCGGCGGTAAAGTACCAGGGACGTTAACTCAACTGCATGGAACATCATGAAAGACGAACTCAGCAAAACGGATCGCATCACGCTGACTCTGGGCGAAGAAATTGTCTCAGGTAAGTACGCTCCCGGAGGTTCGCTCCCGGCAGAGGCCGAGCTCTGTGAGCAGTTCAGCACCTCGCGAAATATCATCCGTGAAGTGTTCCGGTCGTTGATAGCAAAGCGGCTGGTGGAGATGAAGCGTTACCGTGGCGCGTTTGTCACGCAGCGGAGTCAGTGGAATTTTCTGGACAGTGATGTGCTGCAGTGGTCCCTGAAGCATGACCAGGACCCACGGCTGATTGCCGCCATGAGCGAGGTACGTAACCTGGTGGAGCCGCAAATCGCCCGCTGGTCTGCAGAACGCGCTGCCTCCAGCGATTTAGCGAAGATTGAAGCGGCACTGAACGACATGGTTACGCACCACAATGATCGCGATGCGTTTAACCAGGCTGATATTCGCTATCACGAGGCGGTGCTGGCGTCTGTGCACAACCCGGTGCTCCAGCAGCTCAGCGTGGCGATCAGCTCTTTGCAGCGGGCCGTGTTTGAACGCACCTATATGCCCGACAGCGGCAATATGCCCGCGACATTACAGGAGCATAAAGCGCTGTTTGACGCTATTCGTCACCAGAAGCCAGACGAGGCGGAGCAGGCGGCGCTGACGATGATAGCCAGCTCAACCCGAAGACTTAAGGACATTACGTGACAAGTTATATCGCACTCGACTGGGGTTCCACCAATCTTCGCGCCTGGTATTACCGCGAAGGCATCTGTCAGGAAGAGCGTCGCTCTGAATCGGGCATTACCCGGCTTGAGGGCAGAACGCCACCAGAAGTTTTTACTGCCGTTACGCAAGGCTGGCCGGTCACTGAGCTGCCTGTGGTAATGGCAGGCATGGTAGGCAGCAATGCGGGCTGGATGAGCGTTCCCTATCTCTCCTGCCCGGTATCGCTTAATGAAGTTGCCTCACGCCTGACCCGCGTCGATAACCGTGCCTGGATCGTGCCGGGTCTCAGTATTGATAACGACGACAACCATAACGTGATGCGCGGCGAAGAAACCCAGCTGTTGGGTGCCGTAAAGCTTGCTCCCGCCACACATTATGTGATGCCGGGTACGCACTGCAAATGGGTGCGTGAAGAAGACGGCCAGATTGTGGATTTTCGCACCGTGATGACCGGAGAGTTACACCATATCCTGATGAAGCATTCACTGATAGGGGCCGGTTTGCCTGAACAGCAGGCGGATGCTGGCGCCTTTCATCAGGGAGTGGAAACCGGGGCAAATGACCACACTATTTTGAGCCGGTTATTTGAAGTCCGTGCCGCTCATCTGTTAGGAACCCGCCCGCGTGAAACGATCGCTGAGTTCCTCTCTGGCCTGCTGATTGGCCATGAAGTGGCGCAGATGGCAGGCACGTTTATCCAGGGGGATAACGCTCCGTTAACCCTTATTGCAGGTAATTCTCTGGCCGACCGCTACCAAAAAGCGATGGCTTTTACCGGGCTGTCCGCCCAACTGCTGGAGGGCGATCGGGCCTTCCAGCAAGGAATCAGGAGTATCGTCAATGAACTGGTCCACTAAGCTGCCGCTGATCGCTATCTTACGCGGCATTCGTCCTGAAGAAGCTGAAGAGCATGTCGCTGCACTGATTGATGCCGGCTTTGAGGCTATCGAGATCCCGCTTAACTCCCCGGAGTGGCAGAAAAGTATCGCCAGCATGGTCGCCACGTTTGGTCACAAAGCGCTGATTGGCGCGGGTACGGTGCTGGAACCTGAGCAGGTTGACCTGCTTGCAACCATCAACAGCCAGCTGGTGGTGACGCCCAATATTGATAGTGCGGTGATCCGCCGCGCGGTTGAAAAGGGGATGACGGTAGCAGCAGGATGCGCCACGGCTTCTGAAGCGTTTGCCGCGCTGAAAGCGGGCGCGCAGGCGCTGAAAATCTTTCCTGCCTCCGCCTTTGGTCCTGACTATATCAGGGCGTTGAAAGCCGTGCTGCCTGCGGACGTACCGGTGTTTGCCGTGGGCGGCGTCACCCCTGAAAATCTCCATGCGTTTCTGGCCGCAGGCTGCATTGGTGCTGGTCTGGGTAGCGATCTCTACCGTGCCGGACAGCCCGTTTCACGCACCGTTGAACAGGCACGCGCTTTCGTTGCCGCTTATAAGGAAGCCGTACAATGAAAATCACAAAACTGACCACTTATCGCCTGCCGCCGCGCTGGATGTTTCTGAAGATAGAGACGGACGAAGGCGTGGTGGGCTGGGGTGAGCCGGTGATCGAAGGGCGGGCCAAAAGTGTGGAAGCTGCTGTTCATGAACTTTCAGACTACCTTATCGGTCAGGACCCTGCGCGGATCAATGACCTCTGGCAGGTCATGTACCGGGGCGGATTCTATCGCGGCGGGCCAATTCTGATGAGCGCTATCGCCGGTATCGATCAGGCGTTGTGGGATATCAAGGGTAAAGTGCTGGGCGCGCCCGTCTGGCAACTGCTGGGCGGTCTGGTGCGTGACAGTATTAAGGCTTACAGCTGGGTGGGGGGCGATCGCCCTGCGGAAGTGATTGAGGGCATCAGGAAACTGCGCGAAATCGGCGTGGATACCTTCAAGCTGAACGGCTGTGAAGAGATGGGTCTTATCGACAGCTCGCGCAGAGTGGATGCGGCGGTGAACACCGTAGCGCAGATCCGTGAAGCCTTCGGCAATGAGATTGAGTTCGGCCTGGATTTCCACGGTCGCGTCAGTGCGCCGATGGCAAAGATTTTGATCAAAGAGCTGGAGCCTTACCGCCCGCTGTTTATTGAAGAGCCGGTGCTGGCGGAGCAGGCGGAATACTATCCCCGTCTTGCGGCGCAAACGCACATCCCGATTGCGGCCGGTGAACGGATGTACTCCCGCTTTGAATTTAAGCGCGTCCTGGAAGCGGGCGGGCTGGCTATCCTGCAGCCGGATCTCTCACACGCCGGGGGCATCACCGAATGCTACAAGATTGCCGCAATGGCCGAAGCTTATGATGTAGCGCTGGCACCGCACTGTCCGCTGGGGCCGATTGCGCTGGCCTCCTGCCTGCACGTGGATTTTGTCTCACGCAATGCAGTATTCCAGGAGCAGAGCATGGGCATTCACTACAACAGGGGCGCAGAGCTGCTGGATTATGTGGTGAACAAAGAGGACTTTGCCATGCAGGGCGGCCATTTTGCGCCGCTGAGCAAGCCCGGCCTGGGTGTGGAGATCAACGAAGCATTGGTGATCGAACGGAGCCAGAGCGTGCAGGATTGGCGCAATCCGTTGTGGCGGTTTAGCGATGGCACCGTAGCAGAATGGTAAATCTTCGGCGTCTTTGACGCTGTAGCTGCGTTAGCAGCGAGAGTTCACCCAAATCACTTACCTGAGTAAGCTCATTGGGATTCACTCTCTTGCTGCCTTGCTACAGCGCCAAATACTTGAAGATTAACTTTGGTGACAGCTAAAGCAATTCGTTAAAGCAAGAGCAGTAATAATAAAACAGACACCCTAAAATCCCTGCGTACGGCGTGGGCTGGCTTCGTGCTGCCTGAATCTGGCCGTAACGCCCCATAAGGTTGTTATTATGAACACCGATCTCTGTACCTCTACAATAAAGCAGTTAAACAGCAAAATTATTCCGTTTATCGTCATCTGCTATTTTGTCGCTAACCTGGATAAAACCAATATTTCGATTGCCGCGCTGCAGATGAATGCGGACCTGGGGCTTTCTGCCAGTATGTACGGCCTGGGCGTCGGCATGTTTTATATCTCTTACATCCTGTTTGAGATCCCCAGCAACGTTATCATGACAAAGGTTGGCGCACGCCGCTGGATTGCCCGCATCATGATTACCTGGGGCATTGTCAGCACCGGCATGGCGTTTGTGCACAGCGCTAACCAACTCTACGTGATGCGCTTTTTGCTGGGCATGGCGGAAGCTGGCTTCGCGCCAGGTATCATCTACTACATCTCCTGCTGGTTCCCGAAGAGCAATCGCGCCCGCGCCATGTCCTTCTTCTATATGGGATCGGTAGCCGCCTCCATTATTGGTTTGCCCGTCTCCGGCGCTATCCTGAATATGCATGGTATTGCGGATGTGGCGGGCTGGCGCTGGCTGTTTGGCCTGGAAGGTATCCCCGCTGTGGTGCTGGGTTGCCTGGTATTATGGCGCCTGCCGGATACGCCAGATCATGCACCCTGGTTAAGTCCTGAACAAAAATCCTGGCTGCGCGATCGTCTGCAACAGGAGAACGCAGGCGTGGAAATTGGCAAAAATCATAGCTGGCTGAGCGCGTTAAAAGATAAAACCGTGCTGTTGCTGAGTCTGGTTTGGTTTCTGCAGGCGTTTGGATCTATCGGCATCACGCTTTTTATGCCGCTGATTATCAAGAGTATGGCGGCGGAGCAGAGCAACGTCGTGATCGGCCTGCTCTCTGCCGTACCCTTTGTGCTGGCCTGTCTGTTTATGTATCTGAATGGTCGCCATTCTGATAAGTCTGGTGAGCGCTCCTGGCACCTGGGCCTGCCGCTGATCTTATCCGGACTCTCGCTGGCGGCGGCGATCTGGTCCGGCAACCTGGTGCTCTCCTACATTCTGCTGGTGCTGACCGTAGGCTTCAACTTTGCGCTGACGCCGATCTTCTGGGCCGTGACGACTGAAAAGCTGGCCGGGGTGGCCGCAGCTGCCTCCATCGCTTTTATCAATACCGTCGCCAACTTTGTTGGGCTGGGTTTACCGCCTCTCCTGGGAAAAATCAAAGATATGACGAACAGCTATCACTACGGGCTGCTGATCGTTGCCGTGGCGCTGATCCTCGGAGGCGTGATTGGAATCATCATCTCCCGTCCCTCGCGTGATGCGTTGAAAACGTTACCCCATCCTCATGCAGGTAATTGAAATGAAAATGAAAGTGCTGAAGCAGGCCGCGCTGCCTGCTCCTCTGCTCACTGCGTTGCAGGCCCGCTATGAGATTGTAGAACTCGATGCGCTCACCGAAGGCGATTTCAGCGGCATGGCGGGTGATTTTCGGGCACTGCTGACCAATGGTGAAGCCGTGGTGACCCGCGAACTGATCGCCTCGCTGCCCAATCTGGCACTGATCGCCGTATTTGGCGTGGGCTACGACGGGGTGGATATGCAGGCTGCGACGGAACAGAGCGTAACCGTGACGCATACGCCAGATGTGCTGACCGAGGACGTGGCCGATCTGGCGCTCGGCCTGATGCTGGCAACGTCCCGGCAGATCCCCGCCGCACAGACGTTTATTCAGCAGGGTAAATGGCCGCAGGGCAGCTATCCGTGGACACGAAAAATGTCAGGTTCATCGCTGGGGATTGTAGGGCTGGGAAGGATAGGGCTGGCTGCGGCTAAACGTGCGCAGGCTTTTAATATGTCGGTTGCGTACTGCAATCGCAGGCCGCTTGATAACCTGGCCTACCGTTACGAGCCTGATATCGTGGCGCTGGCCGAAAGCTGCGATTTTCTGTTGATCTGCGCCCCTGGCACCGCCAGTAACCGGCATCTGATTAACCGCGAAGTACTGGAGGCGTTGGGCAGCGAAGGTATCCTGATTAACGTCGGGCGCGGAAGCCTGGTGGATGAGCAGGCGCTGATCGCTGCGCTCAATGCCGGAACGCTGGGTGGCGCAGGGCTGGATGTCTTTAGTCAGGAGCCAGATGTGCCGGAAGCGCTCTGTAACCGGCCCAACGTGGTGATCACGCCGCATATGGCCAGCGCAACCTGGTCAACGCGCCGGGCCATGTCGCAGCTGGTGCTGGATAACGTCGAAGCGTTTTTTGCGGGTTTGCCGCTGGTGACGCCAGTACCCGAATGCCGCTGATTGCAGTACCCTTAGCTGTAGAAACGGCCAGGGGTAAGCATTATGGAAACACAGCTGACATTTGATCCACGTAATCATCAACTCACCAATATCAATATCTGGACCGCAGACAGCCAGTGGCTGGTTTATGACGTGCGGCCCAACGGAGCCACCTTCAGCAGCCTGACCGTTGAGCGGGTCAACCTCAGCGGGCAAACGGAAGTGCTTTATCAGGCTAAAGAGGGTGCCCATGTTGGCGTGGTCACCGCCAGCCCCGATTTGCCACCCCGCTATGTCTGTATCCATGGACCGGAACATCCGGACAGCCAGTGGAAGTACGATTTTCATCATCGCCGTGGCGTGATTATTCAGCACGGTCATGCCGAAAATCTGGACGCCTGCGACATCACCCCGCCTTTTACCGCCGGCGCGCTGCGCGGCGGCTCCCATGTTCATGTTTTCAGCCCGGACGGCTCCCGGCTGAGCTTCACCTATAACGATCATGTGATGCATGAACTGGACGTAAAAGAAGATCTGCGGAATGTCGGCGTCGCCGTGCCTCTGCATGCTGTCTGCCCGGTTAAACATCACCCGCGCGAAGTTGATGGCAGCCATTTCTGCGTGCTGGTCAGCCAGACGACCTCTGCCCCGACGCCGGGTAGTGATGAGATCAACCGCGCTTATGAAGAGGGCTGGGTGGGTAAAGAGGGATATCTGCGGCATGATGGCCACCGTCAGCGCTGGGCGCTGGCCTTTATTGGCGATACGCTATCTGAAAAGGGCGAAAAGGTGCCGGAGGTGTTTCTCGTTGATCTGCCGGCGAAAATGGCAGACTACGCGCTGGAAGGCGACGCGCCACTTGCCGGAACAGAAACTCGCTTACCCGCTCCGCCAGCAGGCGTGGCGCAGCGCAGGTTAACCTATACGCATCAGCGAGCTTTTCCGGGGCTGGCGACAACGCCGCGCCACTGGTTACGCAGCTCGCCAGACGGGCGGGCCATCGCCTTTCTGATGAAGGATGATAACGGGGTGGTTCAGCTCTGGACGGTATCGCCAACCGGCGGTGAACCGCATCAGATTACCCGCTCAGCCAGCGATATCCAGTCGGCATTCAGCTGGCATCCATCGGGGCGCCTGGTGGCATTGATCAACGATAACAGCGTGATGCTGTGCGAAGTGGCAACAGGGAAAATGCGCCGACTGACCGCAAGGACAAACGAAGCGCCGCTGGCTGATGCGGTGGTCTGCTCTCCCGACGGTCTGCATGTGGCTTATCTGCGTAATGTCGGGGGCTGGCAACAAATCTTTATCGTCAGCGTCGATGCGCTGCCCGATTAAGGAGAGGGGCGGGAAGGAGGGCTGGCTGGCATCGGCGCGGCCTGGGCCAGGCTTTCGTTAGTGTGATTTTGCTGCTCGCTGCGCAGTACCCGCTCCCGTGGGGAGTCGCCTGTACTGTCACTGCCTTTTCGGTAGTAGTCCCATGGCAGGAACAGCGTGTCCACTACCGCAGAAAAGGGCAAATCGAGCGCAGCCAGCGGGCGCATCACCCAGCCGCTGTCGCTGTCTGCGACCACGGCGGCACCAGCCCGCGTGCCGGAATAGTAGCCCTGTTCAGGGCCGGAATGGGTCATAAAGCTGGAACACCCGGCGGTGCCAGTAAGTGACAGGCAGGCCAGCAGGCCAGCAAAACGACACTTGTTCATTACTATCATAGTCATCATCCCTTCAGTCACGGCAAAGCCGTCCTGATTGTTATCGTCGCATGCCGGGAATGTCCCGATCGCTCTGTGGCGATTCCTGCACTGGTCCGACGAATGCTTCCCTGAGTGTATGACATTCACAAGGCAAGAGTTAAAAAATTTGCGTTTTTAGCCCTTGAAAGCCTCGTCAGCGTCACCATTTTACTAGCAAGGTCACAGAGCGTACGCCGTCAGGGTACGGCTCAGGGCCTGCGGCCTGTCCATTGTGGAAGGTCTGACTTCTCACTCGCTGATAATCAGGAGTAGTAAAATGCGTAACTTCGATCTGGCTCCACTCTACCGTTCTTCTATTGGTTTTGACCGTCTGATCAACCTGCTGGAATCTAACCAGGGTCAGAGTAACGGCGGCTACCCTCCCTATAATGTGGAGCTGGTGGCGGAAAACAAATATCGTATAACCATTGCCGTGGCAGGGTTCGCGCAGAACGAACTGGATATTACTGCCCATGACAACATGCTTACCGTTCGTGGTGCTCATCCTGAAGAACAGCAGGAGCGCACCTATCTGTACCAGGGGATTGCCGAGCGTAATTTTGAACGTAAATTCCAGCTGGCGGAACACGTCAACGTGCGTGACGCTAAATTAGAAAATGGCCTGCTCTATATCGATCTGGAGCGCGTGGTGCCTGAAGCTAATCAGCCTCGCCGGATTGAAATTCTGAAATAATTACGCTTCAGACGAGAAAAGGGCCGCATCGCGCGGCCCTTTTTGTTTTTATCCTTCCCTGTGCGCCCGCTCAATCTCTTCGGCGAGTATCGCTACGCCGCGCTCAATCTTGTCGCTGTCCGGCACGTAGTTCATGCGCATGCACTGGTGCGTATGGGGCCACTCCTGCTCCAGCCCCGGGAAGAAGAAGTGGCCCGGTACCATCAGCACGCCACGCTTTTTCAGCCGTTGATACAGTACTTCGGTGGAGATTGGCAGGTCTTTAAACCACAGCCAGAGGAAAATTGCCCCTTCCGGTTTATGGATCAGGCAGCGATCTGCCGATAAATAGCGGCGAATGACCACAATTGTCTGCTCAACTCGCGCCTTATAGAATGGCTTGATCACCTCTTCGGATAACCGCAGCAGATCGCCGCGCTGGATCATCTCATGGGCGATAGCAGGCCCGATGCCGCCCGGTGCCAGGCTGATAATGCCGTTCATATTGCTGACAGCGGAAATCACCTTTTCATCGGCAATAATGATGCCGCAGCGTGCACCTGGCAGACCGAGTTTCGACAGACTCATGCAGAGAATGATGTTCGGGTTCCACAGCGGACGCGCCTTGCTGAAGATAATGCCAGGGAAGGGAACACCATAAGCATTATCAATCAGCAGCGGGATCTCATGCTGCTGTGCCAGTACGTCCAGCTTCAGCAGCTCTTCATCCGTAATGACGTTACCGGTGGGATTGGTCGGGCGGGAAACGCAGATCAGCCCGGTCTCTTCGGTAATTTGCAGATGTTCAAAATCGACATGATATTTGAACTGCCCCTCTGGCAGCATCTCAATATTTGGGCGAGTGGAGACAAACAACTCCTCATCCAGCCCCGCATCTGCATAGCCCAGATATTCCGGTGCCAGCGGGAACAGTACCCGTTTTTTACTGCCGTCCGCACGGCGTCCGGCGTAGAGATTAAACAGGTAGAAGAACGCGCTCTGGCTGCCGTTGGTGAGGGCAATGTTTTGCGGCCCAATCTGCCAGCCGAGCTGCTCACGCAGCAGTGTGGAAAGCGATTCCAGCAGCGTGGTTTTACCGCGCGGGCCGTCATAGTTACAGAGCGCTTCAGCCAGCTTGCCCTGGTCGTGCATCTCCTGCAGCAGCTGCTGAAAGTAGTCGTTCATCGCAGGGATCTGCGCGGGATTGCCGCCGCCCAGCATCACCGCACCCGGCGTGCGTAATCCTTCACCCATATCTTCCATCAGACGGGCTATGCCTGAGTGTTGTGTAAATTTGTCACCGAAGGCGGAAAAGCTCATAACGTGTTAACTACTTTTTAAATTCGTGGGGGTTTACCTTAACGTCAGCCCTGACGGAGTGCAATGCTCCGATTGCGCCCCCCTCCTGCGCCAACAGGTCAGGAAGTGCCGGAAGTGATCAAAGCCAGCGGCAAGCTATTAACCCATCATCCTTGCTAACAAGGTTTTAAAATTTAACCTGCGTATTTAACATTATTAATTTTTAAAATGAAACATAGTTTTATTTTAAAAGAAATGACGTATCACTAATAATTAAATTCGACCTGGATCACAGTTATGATTTTCGACCCCTGGCTATAGTAAGCCATCGGGGCAGACGGCGATAAGCCTGCTCTTTCATTATTGACCGCATCGTGATTGGCGGCGTGATGCCTGTCAGCCAGAGCGTGGCCTTTGCGGCGGAAGTGGGTTCAGCTATTTTCTTGAGCGCCGTGAGTTGGGGGTGATCAATATTGGTGAAGCGGGAACGATCACGGTTGATGGCCACTGCTTTGAGGTGGATAACAAAGAGGCGCTCTATATCGGGCAGGGAGCCAGAAACATCGAATTCCGTAGCATCAGTGCGTCCGCTCCGGCAAAGTTTTACTACAACAGCGCCCCGGCACACACCGCCTACCCTCATCAACTGGTGACGCGCGACAGCGTTTCCCGACAGACGTCTGGCAGCCCTGAAACCAGCAATGTACGGACCATCAATAAGTACCTGGTACCGGATGTGCTGACCACCTGCCAGTTAACCATGAGCCTGACAGAACTGGCCGAGGGCAATCTCTGGAACACCATGCCGTGCCACACGCACGATCGTCGGATGGAAGCGTACTTCTATATCAATA
Organism: Erwinia sp. MMLR14_017; assembly: GCF_033657285.1. Classification (NCBI taxonomy): domain Bacteria; kingdom Pseudomonadati; phylum Pseudomonadota; class Gammaproteobacteria; order Enterobacterales; family Erwiniaceae; genus Erwinia; species Erwinia sp. MMLR14_017. Next base: position 70,941 of record NZ_JAWVWP010000002.1, read on the forward strand.
TGGATGAAGAAACGGCGGTGTTTCATATGATGGGCGAACCTCAGGAGACCCGTCATCTTCTGGTGCATAACGAGCAGGCGGTTATCTCACCAGGCTGGTCAATTCATTCCGGCGTCGGTACTAAAAACTACACCTTTATCTGGGGAATGGTGGGGGAAAACCAGGTCTTTGACGACATGGACCACGTCAAAGTTAGCGAGCTTCGCTAAAGCTATTTTTCGGTAGGACTATCACAGGGATCGCCCATATTGCGGGCCAAAGGAGAGTTGAAATGATTTTAGATATGTTTAGTTTACAGGGCAAAGTTGCACTGGTTACCGGCTGCGATACCGGTCTTGGGCAGGGCATGGCGGTGGGACTGGCAGAGGCTGGTTGCGATATTGTGGGGATCAATATTGTAGAGCCAGCGGAGACAATCGAACGCATCACTGCCCTGGGGCGGCGTTTTCTCAGCCTGACGGCCGATCTTAGCGACACCCATCGCTTTGCAAGCCTGCTGGAAACCGCCGTGGCGGAGTTCGGTAAAATCGATATTCTTGTCAATAACGCCGGCATTATCCGCCGCGCTGATGCCATAGACTTCAGCGAGAAGGACTGGGATGAGGTGATGAACCTGAATATAAAATCGGTGTTCTTTATGTCCCAGGCGGTAGCCCGTCAGTTTATTAAGCAGGGAAACGGTGGCAAGATCATTAATATTGCCTCAATGCTTTCCTATCAGGGCGGGATCCGGGTGCCTTCCTATACCGCTTCCAAAAGTGCCGTGATGGGCGTTACCCGACTGCTGGCGAATGAATGGGCGCAACACAATATTAATGTAAACGCCATTGCGCCGGGGTATATGGCTACCAACAATACGCAGCAATTGCGCGCGGATGAAGAGCGTAGCAGTGAAATCCTTAAACGTATTCCGGCTGGCCGCTGGGGTGTACCGGCGGATATGAAGGGACCGGTGGTCTTTCTGGCCTCTCAGGCTTCTGATTATGTTAATGGTTATACGCTGGCGGTGGATGGTGGCTGGCTGGCACGTTAGTCACGTTATCTCCCGCTGATTTAGCGATAAATCTCCGGGAGCAGCAGACAAAAAGGCCACCTGTTTAAGCGCCCCTCATCGGGGTTCACGCCGGACAGGTGGCCTTCTTTGCGTTATTTAACGCTGGATCGTTATTGAATAATCTGCGGGTTAACGCAGTTCTTTTCCACTTTCCCCGTCAGCGCAGCGATCAGATTATCTACCGCGTCACGCGCCATACCATATCGCGTTTCATGTGTAGCCGAACCGATATGAGGTAAAGCCACCACGTTTGGCAGCTTCAGCAGAGGAGACTCTTTTGGCAGCGGCTCTTTTTCGAATACATCCAGCCCTGCGGCATGAATTGTCCCGTCCTGTAGTGCAGCAATCAGCGCCTCTTCATCCACTACAGGTCCGCGTCCGGCATTGATCAATATTGCGCCCGGCTTCATTTTCGCCAACTGCTCACGGCCAATCAGGTGATGCGTCTCTTTGGTCAGCGGCAGGCTGATGCAGAGGAAGTCAGACTCTTTCAGCAGCGTATCCAGATCGCAATAGGTGGCACCAAAGCGCTGCTCAGCCTCTTCATGGTGTTTACGTGCGTTGTAGAGAATCGGCATGCTGAAGCCGAGGTTAGCGCGCTGAGCCAGCGCCAGGCCAATACGACCCATTCCCAGAATACCCAGCTTTTTATGGTGGACGTCTGTGCCAAACCACTCTGCGCCGATATTGCTCTGCCACTCTCCCGCCTTGACGCGTTCAGCCACTTCCGTCACGCGGCGTGCGGTCGCCAACACCAGCGCCATCATGGTATCGGCCACGGTTTCGGTCAGTACGGTTGGCGTATGCATCAGGATCACGCCACGGTCGTTCAGGGCGGCGATATCAAAATTATCCACGCCAACGGAGACGCTGGAAGCAGCACGCAGCTTAGGTGCTTTAGTCAGGAAGTCCGCATCAACTTTCCCGCCTGAACCCAACATCCCTTCCGCCTGTTGAAACGCCCCGGCATGCTGGCTTACTGTTTCAGGGGTAAGACCGTTGATTTCCGTCACGGTAAAATGTTCATCGAGTTTTGCGCGCAGATCTTCCGGTAATTTCTTATACAGCACCACAGAAGGTTTCATTCTCGTCTCCCTTTGAATTGATGAACGGGCCAGCTGGCCCGTCAGGCATTTTTAAGCGTGTTTAGCGCCGCGAGGCAACGGGGGCTGATTGTTCTCCGCTGGCTTTACGATAAGCGTGAGCCAGACTGAAATCAGCAGGGATCCCCCCATAAAGATATATGAAGCTGAAGGGCTGCCGGTCGCACCGTTCAGGTAACCTACCACCCAGGAGCCCAGGAATGAACCCAGCGCACCCATCGCATTGATCAGCGCCATCGCGCCGCCAGCCACGTTCCGCGGCAGCATTTCCGGAATAATGGCGAAGAAAGGCCCGTAAGGGGCATACATGGCGGCACCTGCAATCACCAGCAGCGTAAAGGAGAGCCAGAAATGATTTGCTCCTACCAGATAAGAGCCTAAGAACGCCAGTGCGCCAACCAGCAGCAGCGGCCAGACGAACAGCTTGCGGTTCTGTAACTTATCGGATGCCCAGGAGACCACAATCATTGCCACGGTGGCCGCCAGATAAGGCACCGCAGAGAGCCAGCCCGCTTCTACCATACCCATCTGCGAGCCGCCGCGTAAAATCGAAGGCAGCCACAGTACAAAACCGTACACGCCAATGCTCCAGGTAAAATACTGAACGCACAAAATGATGACGTTGCGGGACTTAAATGCCTCGCTGTAGTTTCGTACCGCTTTGATATTTTCCTGCTCTTTCTCCAGCTGGGCCTGCAGCGCCGCTTTCTCGTCGTTGCTGAGCCATTTCGCCTGTGCCGGTTTGTCCTGCACCATAAACCACCAGGCAATCGCCCAGATAACCGCCGGGATACCTTCAAAAATAAACATTTCACGCCAGCCGAAGGCTTCAATCAGGTAGCCAGAGACCACTGACATCCAGAGTACGGTGACCGGATTACCCAGGATCAGGAAGGTGTTCGCTCTGGAGCGCTCCGACTTGGTAAACCAGTTACTGATATAAATCAGCATAGCGGGCATCACTGCGGCTTCAACCACCCCCAGCACAAAGCGGATGGCGGCCAGCATCGGAATATTGCTGACCATGCCGGTCAGCGAAGCGCAGACACCCCAAAGTATCAGGCAGACAAATACCAATTTCTTTACGCTGCGGCGTTCAGCATAGATAGCGCCGGGGATCTGGAAAAAGAAGTAGCCGAGGAAGAACAGGGCGCCCAGCAGCGAGGACATACCTTTGGTAATGCCGAGATCGTCATTAATGCCTGCTGCGGAGGCGAAGCTGAAGTTCGCCCTGTCCAGATACGCCAGACTGTAAGTGATAAACACGATGGGCATAATATACCACCAGCGTTTAGGCGCGATTGTCTGCTTGTTCATAGGTGTACCCTCTGTTGAGGCTGTAGGAGTATCGGGATTTTTTTATTATGAGTGGGTCAGAAATCGCCCAGTTCAGCGCGCGTTGGCAGCCCTTCGCTGTCGCCGATGACCTGTATGGCCAGTGAACCAATTTTATTGCCTCGCCGGATAGCGTCGGGCAGCGTTTTGCCTTCCAGCAGCGCACTGATCACGCCAACGGCGAAGCCATCGCCGGCACCAACCGTGTCCACCACATTGTTGGTTTTAATCGCTTCCACCTGGCCTTTTTCGCCCTCAGCGGTTTTATACCAGGCGCCGTCGCAGCCGGTTTTCACAATCACCGCTTTCACGCCTCTCTCCAGATAGAAATCAGCAATAGCTTCAGGCTGATCGTGCCCGGTTAATATTTTCCCTTCGCTGATACCGGGTAAAACCCAGTCTGCAAAGCTGGCCAGCGTATTCAGCTGTTTCACCATCTCACGTTCGTTTGGCCACAGCACCGGGCGAAGATTGGGATCGAAGGAGATTGTTTTCCCCATCTCCTTCATCTCTTTTGCCGCATGTTTAGAGAGCGCAAGGGAAGTTTCGGAGAGGGCTGCGGCCACGCCGCTCAGATGCAGATGGCGTGCTGAGCCAAAATAGTCACGGTTGAAGTCATCGGGTGAAAGATGACTGGCGGCTGAGCCTTTGCGAAAATACTCCACCAGCGGATCGGAACCGTCATCCACCTTGGATTTCAGCTGAAAGCCGGTGGCGTAACGTTGATCGGTGGTCACCTGACGATGATCGACCTGCTCTTTTTCCAGCTGTTGCAGGGTAAAGCGGCCAAAAGAGTCGTCGCCTACGCGGCTGACCCAGCCTACCTTCAGGCCCAGTCTGGCCAGTCCGATAGCCACATTCAGCTCGGCCCCGGCAATACGCTTTACAAACTGTTCCGCCGCTGCCAGATCGCCTGGCTGGGTGGCGACAAACATCGCCATCGCTTCGCCTATGGTGATGGCGTCCAGCGTGCCGTTTTCATGCAGACTCATGGTTTTTCCTCTCGCAACAGTTCAACGTAATGGCGGGTTACCGCAACCAGGTCTTCACCTTCCAGCGGGAATTCGATTCCGCGTGGCACGCCAGCAGGCAGCAGCGCCAGCGTTTGCCGCCACAGGTTATCAGCCTCGTCCAGGGCAACAGCGTGCCAGCCGTTTCCTTCGCGCCTGGCCGCTTTCACGTGGATATAACTGACATACGGAGTAAGACACTCTGCGGCTGCAATCGGGTCGTCGCCCACCCACAGCCAGTTGCCCATATCGAACGTCATACTGGTTCCTGTTTCGCCGCCGTCCTGGAAGTAGCGCTTCAGCGCGCTGAGTTTGCCGTATTCAGTCTGATCGTTCTCTACTACCAACTGAAAGGGCTGGCCGGTCAGTTTTTCGCGCAGGCCGGAACCGTCAAAGCCGGGACGGTAATGCCCCAGAGAATATTTTAGTCGCTGGGCCAGTAATTGTCCGGCTTCGGCAAAATGGCGATCGAGGTCAGGGTTGAGTTCACCCGCTTCAGTAAACAGCGCTTCCGGAATGGAATAGAATGCCGCCAGCCCCGCTTCCGCGATGGTTTTACCCAGCCCGGAAAGGTTTTCCAGCTCTTTCTCGTTAAAGAGTTCGCGACGGATCTCCACGCCGTCCGCGCCAGCTGCGGACACTGTCGGTATCACTGCCTGCTGGCCGCCCAGTGCGGCAATCTGCTCGCGGCCATAGGCCGCCGTTACCACTATCACTTCACTTTTCATGGGGTCCTCCAGGCTCGGGGTGGCCTCGACGTTATAAAAACGTTAAATGGAACCGGTTCCAATGCAAAGGGGCAGAGTACGAATTTATGATCGCGCTCACGATGTGAACAATTAATTCCAGGGGATGGTCTGAAAATGGGGGGAAGTCAGCGAGCGGAAAACGTTTTTACGGATGAAACTGGCCATGCATAATGGTTAATGGTTAAAGGTTAAAGGTTAATGGTTAATGGTTAATGGTTAATGGTTAATGGTTAATGGTTAATGGTGACACCCGGAATGGCTAAAAGAAACAGGTTCTGACCGCAGGGAATTTCTCTGCTATCCGGGTGCTAAAATTCCGCCTGCTGTTTTCGCAAAAAAATAGTAAAGGCCTCTCTGCCGGTGCAAGGCGCTACGGTAACCTCGGGGAGCGATACTTCAGGGGAGCCTGATTAACTGGCCGCCTTGGGCATGCCATAACCGACTATTTTTTTACGTGCTTTGTGGAGCCGCGAACAATCAGCTCGCCGGAAAACGTATGGTCAACTGGCGGCGTAGTCTCCCCTTCAATACGGCGGATAACCTGTTCCAGCGCGGCGTAACCCATTTTCCAGGTGGGCTGCTTTAGTGTTGTGATCCCCACGCCTGCCAGTTCAGACCACTCCAGCTCATCAAAGCCCAGCAGACCGATCTGCTCGCCCCAAGCCAGCTCAAGCCTTTTCAGCGAACGCGCCACCTGCAGCGTTAATGCGCCATTCACCACAATTATCGCGCAGCGTTGATCGCGGTGCTGCTGGTAAAACGCCTGCAGCACGCGGTCCATCATCGCTGCGTCATTAAGCGCAACTTCCGCCTGTCCTGCAAAGCGTGCAGGATGTTGTGCCATGGTGTTTTTAAAGGCCTGCAGACGTTCATGCCGCGTATTGACCAGCCCCAGAGGTTCGGTAACAAACAGTACCGCCTGAAAATTTTGCTCAATCAGATGAGTGGTGACCTGAATGCCCGCTTCACTGTTATCCAGGCCCACGACGTCGCAGGGAAAATCCGGGATTTTGCGGTCGATCAGCACCATCGGCAGTAATGATTGCTGAAGATAGCTCAGCGCTTCTTCGCGCATACCAACCGCATTAACCACAATACCTTCCACCTGATAACTGCTCAACAGATTCAGGTAGTGCTGTTCCTGATCCACTTCGTTATTGGTGTTACACATCAGCAGGGTGAAGCCCTTTGCGCGGCAGGCTGCTTCAATGCCGCTCATCACATCTACAGAGTAAGGATTGGTGATGTCTGCAATGATCAGACCGATTAAGCGGGTGCGGCCTCGCTTCAGTCCGCGCGCCATCTGGCTTGGACGGTAATTGAGTTCGGCAATCGCGGTTTCAATCCGCTGCTTTAAATCGGCTGAAAGGGCGTGCTGCTCGCCGTTCAGGTAACGCGAGACGCTGGTTTTACCGGTTTTTGCCGCTCTGGCAACGTCGCTGATGGTGGCTCGTGCAGCCTGACGGTTCATAGCGATCCTCAAAACATTAAAAGTCAGGAAAAGCGTAGCTTCAGCCCGTTCTGGCCTGAATATCCTGAGATAGCCATGGTTCGCTGAGAGCCAATCGGGCCATCATAAAGCATAAGCGTCAGTCAGCCCACCTTTGAACAAGGAGACGCGGAAGATAAAGCGATTCACAGAAGAGGGGAAGCAACCGGGCCACCTCAGCGGCCCGGCAGAAGAGATTACTGCAGAGGGCTGAGGGTAATTTCCACGCGGCGGTTCTGCGCTTTACCTTCAGTGGTGCTGTTAGAGGCAATCGGGTTATCCGGGCCCATACCGGTGGTGCGAATGCGGTTAGCCGCAACGCCCTGACTAATCAGGGAGCTGCCCACGCTATCTGCACGCTGTTGCGACAGCGTCATGTTGAGCTGGCGCGTGCCGGTACTGTCGGTATAGCCCGCCACGTTTACAGCTGTTTTAGGGTACTCTTTCAGTACCATCGCCACACCAGTCAGCGTGTTGGCGCCCGCCGGTTTCAGTGTGCTGCTGCTGCTGTCGAAGGTCACATTGTTCGGCATGTTCAGCACGATATTATTGCCTTCGCGCGTAACGCTAACGCCGGTTCCCTTCATTTTGTCACGCAGCTTGGCTTCCTGCACATCCATATAATAACCGGCACTGCCGCCCAAGGCCGCACCGGCCGCTGCACCAATCAGCGCCCCTTTACCGCGATCTTTCTTCGAGGAAGAGAGCACGCCTACGCCAGCGCCCAGCGCGGCGCCCAGACCGGCACCGATGCCGGATTTGCCAGCTTCACGCTCGCCGGTATAAGGGTTGGTGGTACAGCCTGACAGGGCAAGTGTGCCGCTCAAAACCAGAGCGAGGGTGATATAGCTTTTTTTCATTGGGGTTCCTTTTCATCCACAACGGCGGGTAAAATTACCCGTAAAACCCCGATTATGCCGATGAACTGTGGAAAAAAAACGGTGCTTTGCTCTTAAAGTGTAAAGAGACGCTACTTCAGATTATCAGGATGACGAAAGCAGCCGGTCACATGGTCGTTGATCAGCCCACAAGCTTGCATAAATGAATAACAGGTGGTTGTACCAACAAATTTAAAACCCCGCTTTTTTAATGCTTTTGAAAGGGCATCTGATGCCGCGCTAAAGGCAGGTGCCGTTCGATAATCCTCATGTCGGTGGATTTGCTGTTCATTACCGACAAAATCCCAAATCCAGCTGTTAAACTTTTCGCCTTTCGCTTCCATTGCCAGCAGTGCACGGGCATTAGAAATAATGGCTGAAATTTTTCCGCGATGACGAATAATCCCGCTCTCCTGCATCAGCCTGTCCACATCGGCATCGTTCATTAACGCCACGCTCTGCGGTTCAAAGTAATGGAAGGCATTACGGTAATTTTCACGCTTTTTCAGTACTGTAAGCCAGGAAAGCCCCGCCATTTGCCCCTCCAGACAGAGCATTTCAAACAGCTCCCGTCTGTCGGTTACCGCTACGCCCCACTCGTTATCGTGATAAGCGAGATAGAGCGGGTCCTGGGTGACCCAGTCGCATCGCTGCATAGTAAATATCCTTTATCAGATTAGCTGAAAAAATAATCACGCCTGCCTTGACGTTATCGCTATCCAGGCAATAGTTAACTCACATTAAGAACTGAAAATAAATTCAATAATAACCGTTCGCCGCTTTTGGGCTCTATTCCGGAGTCATTTTATGTCTGAAAAACGCACTGGCATCCGCCGTATGACCTTTGGGGCGGCGTGGATGGCCTGTTACCTCTGTAGCACCAGCCCGGCATTAAGCTGGGATCGGCTCTATGTGTTTGGCGACAGCCTGAGTGACAGCGGCAACAATGGCCGCTATACCTGGGACGGCAGTCAGCATCCACTGTATGACGATATTCTGGCAGCCAAAATAAATTACGCTTTACGTCCTTCTGACCAGGGCGGCACCAATTACGCCGCTGGCGATGCGGTGGCCGTGCCGCAGCTCAATCCTGCCGATAATAGTGCTGACCAGGTCAGCGACTATCTGACCGCGAACGGCGGACGGGCAGACGCAGAGGGACTCTATGTTCACTGGATTGGCGGAAATGACCTGGCCGCAGCGGCGCTTAATCCTCTTGTCGCAAACGATATTGTCAGCAATAGCGCTTTTGCCGCGGCCAGTCAGGTACAGGCTTTGCTGGCGGCGGGCGCCGAGACCGTTATTGTCCCCACGGTACCCAACATTGGTTCCACGCCAGCCTTACTCGAAGCGGTCATCCAGGCAGGTCTGGCACCGGTTGCCAACGCCGCCCTTGCAGCGGCTTTCTCCTCTCTTAACAGCCAGACCACGCTCAGCCAGGATGCCCGTAACCAGGCGATCAGAGAAGCGTTGTCTGCCGCTGCCGGGCAGCTGACAACAGTCACCGCTTTGCGGGAGGCGATCGCCAGCCAGCTCTATGAAGCCTGGCAAACGCTGAGTGCTCAGGCCGGGGTGCTGACAAACAGCTATAACCAGCAGGAAGATACCCTGCTGGCGCAGCGGGGCGGCAATATCGTGCGGGTGGATATCAATGGTCTGTTTAACGAAGTACTTAGCGATCCGGCCCGTTACGGCCTGACCAATACAGCGGGAATGGCCTGTCCGCCGGGCGTTTCGGCAGCAGCATGCTCTTCCACCACAACGCCGGGCTTTTCAGGCCAGCAGGCCTTTCTGTTTGCTGACCGTTTGCATCCCAGCCCGGCAACCCACTTACTGATTGCGGATTATATCCAGTCGGTGCTGGATGCCCCGGCGCAGGTTGTCGCGCTTAATCAGGCCACGCTGGCGATGTCACGTGATGCCCGCGCAACGCTGGACAGCCGCCTGCAGCAGCAGCGTCACGCTGATAACCCGCAGGGTTCACTCAGCCTGTACGGCGGCTATGCTGGTCAACATGATGAATATAGCGGCAATCTTGCTGCCGGAGAGGGCGACGCCACCACGCACAACCTGACGCTGGGCATCGACTATCAGCTTACCGATAGCTGGCTGGTAGGCGCGCTGGTCTCCGGCTCCAGGGATAATCAGCAGCCCACGCCGCGTTATGACTATAAGATGCGCGGCTGGCTGGCCGCCGCTTACAGCGAAATAGCGTTCTTCGATCGCGGCTGGGTGAATACCGATGTGCATTACGCTTCTGCCAGCTACGACAGCATTAAACGTAGCGTGACCCTTGGCCCGGCCACCCGTACTGAAAGTGGCGAAACCGACGGCACGCAGTTGGGCGCACGTATCACGACCGGCTGGGATTTCCCCATTAACGCCGCGCTTACCACCGGCCCGATGGCGCAGTATGCCCTGGATTACAGTTCGGTTGAGGGTTATCAGGAGCAGGGTAATAGCAGTACCGCTATGCGCTTTGACGATCAGAATTACCATTCCCGGATTGGCGCGCTGGGCTGGCGGGTGGATTCACTGCTGGGCTGGATCAACCCCTGGGCAGAGGTCAGCTATAACCATCAGTTTGGCGATAACGTCTGGCGGGCAGGAGGTGGACTGAAATCCACCCAAACCTCTTTCAGCCGTGACTCGGCAGAGCAGGACACCAACTGGGTGGACGTCACCTTAGGGGCGCACGTTCCGCTTGGCGACAGCGTGGCAGCCTTTGCCTCGGTTTCGCAAACCGGTGGGTTAAGCTCTGGCGAGCAGTTTATGTATAACCTCGGCGTCAGCGCACGTTTCTGAACGCAAGCGAAAAGCAGCGCCACCGGCTTACCAGGCGGTGGCGCTGAAGTTTGTACGATGTTTCCCGTCACCCCGCATCCATCACCGGGAGTGAAAAGAGAATAGCTTTTTTACAAATCAGGCGGTTGGGGGAACAGTACGGGCGAAGCTTTCCCGTTCAAACATCTTTTCAGCCAGTTTGATCAGCGCCGGACGCTCCACGCACCAGCCCGGCACAATACGGCGGAAGTTCAGGAAGCCAATCAGACAGGCGGTGGCGATATCCGCCAGATTCAGCGTATCGCTGTTCAGCACGGTGCCCTTCGCGGCTTCTTTTTCCAGCGCATCCAGCCCGCGCTGAATTTTCTCGCGCTGGCGCAGAAGCTGGGCTTCCATCTGCAACTCAGGCGGGCGCATCTGTTCACGCAGCAGGATCACTGCCGCATCGCCAATACCATCCGCCAGCGCTTCCAGCTGCAGGACTTTCAACGCCGCCATTTTTTCAGTCGGAAGCAGCGCAGGGGCGATATCCAGTTGCTCAAGGTAAGCGGCAATAATATGCGAGTCATACCAGGTTTCTTCCGGGCCGGTTACCAGCGCCGGGATTTTACCCAGCGGATTATAGCCGGGAACGTGGCTCTCCTCACCCCAGGGATTTTCATTTATAAACTCAAAAGTAATGCCTTTTTCCAGCATGATGACGGAAATTTTACGAACAAAAGGGCTGGTATAGGTGCCAATTAATTTCATGCTGTATTCCCCTGTTTTGACCGATCGTTATCGGTCTTGTCTGCAAGATGGTAGCACCGGACAGGCATGTCCGACGAAAGAGAGCTTCATTCTCCCGGAAACAGGAAGGGGTTCAGGCTGCTACGGGCAAACCCTTCCTGTTCCATGCGGGCGTCCAGGATCAGGGATGCCAGATCGTCCGCTACCGGCTCCACCGCCGGGTCTTTTTCCTGATAGAGCAGCTTCAGATAGGTGCCGCAGTCGCCACAGCTTTCCGCTTTGATCGACGCCAGCTCACTCTCCAGCGACCAGTAGTGCAAGTCGCGCGTCTGTTCGCAGTTACTGCATTTTGAGCGCACCACGTACCATTCGCTTTCGCAAAGGTTGCAGTGCAGATAGCGCAGGCCCTCCTGGCTACCCATATGCACCACGCTGGCGACCGGCACGCTGGCGCAAACGGGACAGAACTGCCGCTGTTCGCCATATTCAGCCCGCGCTTTACCGGGGATCAGCGCGGCCATCTGCGCCCAGTAAATCGACAGCGCGGCCCAGATAAACGGCGATTTATCACTGCTGATCTGCGCAAAATCATTGGCAAACAGCGCGCTGGCCAGGGTTTCCAGCTCGGCAGCCGAGGCTTTCTCCAGGTTTTCCAGCGAAGCTAATGCCTGGCCGGTCATCTCAGGTTTCATCTCAGCAATCAGCGAGCTAAGAAGACGCTGCCAGTGCGGATCTCGCGGCAGCGTATGGATATCCAGCGGCGGCTTGCCCGTGGCAGCCGTTTCCACCAGCCTGGCATAGAGATCCATCTGCAGAGGATGATCGTACAGCACGATTTCCTGCGCGCTGGCGACCACGGCGGCAAAGCGCAGATAGTCACCCAGCGGATTTTTCTCCGCCAGCTGCCGCAGCCTTGCGGCGCGGCGGCTGTATAAATTTTTCAGCCTGGGGAAAAGTAACGGCGGGATCTGCTCCGCCGTTTTTTGGTCGCTTTTTTCCAACTGGTCCTGCGGGATTATGCGAATACTCATCAGGGACGTTTTTCCTGTGGTTTTGGGTGCCGCGCGCGTACGGCACGATACCAGCGCGGATGATGCTTTTTCGCCCAGGCGTGAGTGACCCAGCCTTCAACCATCGCGGTAATCGTCCCTTTTATCCACAGTGCGGCATAGATATGCACCATGATTACGATAATTAAAGCCACCGCCGAAACGGAGTGCACCACCAGAGCGAAGCGAATAACAGGGATGGCAAAGGCACCCGCAAAGTAAGGCCGCCAGATCACCACGCCGCTTGCCAGTAACAGCACTAAGCTAAGGATAGCAGCCCAAAATACGCACTTCTGACCAAAATTATAGCGCCCGGTATCCCCGACTTCCCTGTTTTGCACAATTTTATAAATATTTTTCGCCCAGAGCAGATCCTCACGTTCGATCAGGTTATGTCGCCAGTAGCGGAAAAACATCAGTAAAAAGGCAGCAAACATCACTACGCCAATAAAGGGATGCAGGATGCGCGCCAGCTGCGGCGTCCCCAGCACATGCAGCAGCCAGTTAAACGAGGGGAAGAAAAACCCCAGGCCGCTCAGGGCCGCAAAGAGAAAACAGATCGCCACAATCCAGTGGTTAATCCGCTCAGGCGCACTGTAGCGTTGAATGTGGTGCTTTTTCATTTCCGATCCTCCTTGTCATGGGCTTCGTCCTCATCCTCTTCCACACGGTTCGGCCCGACGCCGACATAGTGAAAAACGCTGGCAGCAAAGGTGGCGGCAAAGCCAATCGCCGCCAGCGGTTTCCAGATCCCTTTCCAGAAGGTGACCGCCGGACTGATGCCGGGATCGTCTGGCAAACCATGATAGAGCTGCGGTTTATCAGCGTGATGAAGCACATACATGACGTGCGTGCCGCCCACGCCCTGCGGATCGTAAAGCCCTGCATGGGCATAGCCCCGGCTTTTCAACTCACGAATGCGCTCTGCGGCCAGCTGCTTCATCTCCTCTTTGCTGCCAAAGTGGAGCGCGCCGGTTGGGCAGGTTTTCACACAGGCTGGCTCCTGGCCGACAGCGACCCGATCGACGCAAAGCGTACATTTATAGGCGCGGTTGTCCTCTTTATTCAGACGAGGAACGTTGAACGGACAGCCAGCGATACAGTACCCACAGCCGATACACTGCTCCGACTGAAAGTCTACGATACCGTTAGCGTACTGAATAATCGCTCCCTCTGCGGGACAGGCTTTCAGGCAGCCGGGATCGGCACAGTGCATACAGCCGTCCTTGCGGATCAGCCATTCCAGCTTGCCGTACTCTTCTGTCTCCGCGAAGCGCATCACCGTCCAGGATTTGGCGCTTAAATCGCCAGGGTTGTCATACACCCCGACGTTGTGGCCGATTTCATCACGGATATCATTCCACTCTGAGCAAGCCACCTGACACCCTTTACAGCCTGTACAGGTAGTGACATCAATAAGCTTTGCGACCTGCTGCTGGTGATCCCGCGCCTGCGGCGGTGGCGTTAGGGCGTTTGTTGCTGAACGGCGGAGAATATTCTGACTTTGTAGTGACATAGCGTATTCCTTTACACTCTCTCGACGTTAACAAGAAAAGCTTTGTATTCAGGTGTTTGTGAATTGGCATCCCCCACAGAAGGGGTCAGCGTGTTGGCCAGAAAGCCTTTACGCGCGCTCCCTTCAAATCCCCAATGGCAGGGGATACCAACGGTATCGATCTGCTTGCCATCGATGGTTAATTGCTGCAAACGTCGGGTTACCACTGCTTTAGCTTTAATGTAACCACGCTGTGAGCTGACTTTTACCCAATCTCCGGCCTTAATGCCTTTGGCTCTGGCCAGCTCTGTGCCAATCTCAACAAACTGCTCGGGCTGGGCAATGGCATTCAGCCGGGCATGTTTGCTCCAGTGGCGGAACAGTTCAGTGATGGAGTAGGTGGTAGCGACACAGGGAAATTTATCTGCCTTGCCCAGTGCCGCCGCGTCGCGGCTGAACAGGCGAGCTACCGGATTGTAGACCACATCCGGGTGCAGAGGGTTAGTGCCCGTGGGGCTTTCCATCGGCTCGTAGTGCTCCGGGAAAGGGCCGTCGCCGAGTTTATCCAGCGCAAACAGGTGCCCCATGCCGTCTGGCAGCATGATAAACGGGCCACTCTGTTTTTCTGGTGCCGCCGTCACCGGGTAATCCGGCACGTCCAGGCCTTCCCAGCGCTGACCGTTCCATTCGATAAGTTTGCGCTGCGGATCCCATGCTTTACCCTGCGGATCGGCTGAGGCACGGTTATAGAGAATTCGCCGGTTCAGCGGCCAGGCCCAGGCCCAGTCGTTCACCGCCCCCAGCCCTGACGGATCGGCATTGTCGCGCCTTGCCATCTGGTTGCCCGCAGGCGTCCAGCTACCGGCGTAAATCCAGCAGGCACTGGCGGTGGTCCCGTCATCACGTAGCTCGGCAAAGGAGGTGAGCTGCTGCCCTTTTTTCAGCACCAGCTTGCCCTCCGCATCCACCACGTCGGCCAGTGCCTTGCCGTTATTCTCTTTCGCCACTTCTTCAGGCGAAGGTGACGCCGGGTCACTGTAATCCCAGTTCATCGCTAACAGCGGTTCAGCTGCCACGCCGCCCTCCTCGCGGTAGAGCTGGCGCAAACGCAGGTAAATATTGCCGAGAATTTTACCGTCATGCATCGCTTCGCCCGGCGGGCTGGCTGCGGCCCAGTGCCACTGCAAACAGCGGGAGGAATTGGAGACAGATCCCTCCTCTTCGGCAAAACAGGAAGAGGGCAGACGGAATACTTCTGTCTGGATCTCACTGGCCTTAACGTCGTTAAATTCGCCATGATGCTGCCAGAAGCTGGCAGTTTCCGTGCTCAGGGGATCGATCACCACCAGATATTTCAGGTTCGAGAAGGCGCGGAAAGCTTTGTTCTTGTCCGGGAAGGCGGCCAGCGCGTTAAAGCCCTGCACGATATAGCCATTCATTTTTCCCTCAACCATCATTTCGGCCTGGGTCATACAGTCGTAGCTTTTATCCCACTTTGGCAGCCAGTCAAAGCCCCAGCTGTTCTCTTTCTGCGCCCTGTCGCCGTAGAAGCTTTTCATCAGGCTGACAAAGAACTTCGCGGTATTCTGCCAGTAGTTAACCTGACCCGGAAGCAGCATGGCTGGCGTGGTTTGTTGCAGGTATGCTTCCAGCGTGGTTTGTTTTTCTGAAGGCAACGTCAGATAACCCGGCAGGCTCTGGGAAAGGAGTCCCAGATCGGTAAAACCCTGCACGTTAGAGTGGCCGCGCAATGCATTAATGCCGCCGCCAATCATCCCGATATTACCTAACAGCAGCTGTATCATAGCGGCTGCCCGTATGATCTGGGAGCCATTGGAGTGATGCGTCCAGCCGAGCGCATAAAGCACGCTGGTGGTGCGATCCGGCACACAGGTTGTCGCGAGCTGCTGACAGATAGCCAGGAAATCCTCTGATGGCGTGCCGCAAATCCGGCTGACCAGCTCAGGCGTGTAACGGCTGGCGTGCGCTTTCAGCAGATTCCACACACAGCGCGGGTGAGTCAGCGAGTCGTCACGCTTCGCATGGCCTGCTGCATCCAGTTCATAGTGCCAGCTGGTTTTATCATACTGACGTGTGGCCTGGTCGTAGCCACTAAACAACCCCTCCCGGAAGCCATAGCCTTCACTGATTATCAGCGCGGCATTGGTATAAGCTTTCACATACTCATGCTGAACCTTGTCATGTTCCAGCAGGTAATTGACCACGCCCATCAGGAAGGCGGCATCGCTACCTGCACGCAGAGGCGCATAGATATCAGCCACGGCGGCGGAGCGGTTAAAGCGCGGGTCAACCACGATGACGGTGGCATTGTTGCGGGTTTTCGCTTCCACCACCCATTTGAATCCTACCGGGTGCGCTTCTGCCGGGTTACCGCCCATAATGAGGATAACGTTGGCGTTTTTGATATCGGTCCAGTTATTGGTCATTGCACCGCGGCCAAAGCTTGGCGCCAGAGCGGCCACGGTAGGCCCGTGGCAGAGCCTCGCCTGGTTTTCCAGCGCCAGCATGCCCATTGAGCGGGCAAATTTATGGTCGAGCAGGCCGGTCTCGTTGCTGGCGGCGGAAGAGCAAAGCATGCCCGTTGTCAGCCAGCGGTTTACCGTTGTGCCCTCGCTGTTTTTAATCTGGAAATTCGCATCGCGATCGTTTTTCATCAGGCGAGCGATGCGCGTAAAGGCTTCGTCCCAGCTGATGCGTTGCCAGCGATCGGAACCCGGCGCACGGTACTCCGGGTATTTCAGCCGTTGTTCACTGTGAATATAATCCAGTACGCCAGCGCCTTTCGGACACAGAGAGCCTCTGCTCACCGGATGGTCCGGGTCCCCTTCAATATGATAAATGGCGGAGTGGGCATTTTTTGCCCCGTCGCCAAGGCTGTAAATCAGCATGCCGCAGCCCACAGAGCAGTAGGTACAGTTATTGCGCGTCTCTTTACTGCGCAGTAATTTGTACTCGCGTACCGAGGCCAGTGCTGCTGTTGGCGTAAAACCTAATAAGGTCAGAGAAGTACCGGCCATCCCTCCGGCACAGATCTTAAAAAAGCTTCGTCTGTTCATTTTCATTGTTATCTGCTCACTCTACGTTCCTTGAATGCGCAAAATAACAGGCTGAAAAGGGCATTATTTGATGGTAATCAAGAAGTCAGCTGTTTATTGCTATTCAATTAACAATTTAACTACTTATGGGTATCATTCTGCGGTTAAGTCCTCTTAACGACCAGTAACTTAAGATGAGTTTTAATGTTCTCCTGAATTTCTCCTTATCAAGCCTCCCTTACCGGCCTGGAAAGTGCTGTCTCGCCTTGTCGCAGTGGCTAAACCATTGCGGTTAGCAGGTGACAGGTTCAGAATCTTTGCACGCGCTGGAACGCAGATGATTAAAGCATGGCCGCCTTTTTTGAAGAGTCGTGATAACAGGTGAAATGCAGGTGAATAAAAACGGTGGGAATATGAGTGAGATCGCGGGGTTAAGTCAGGTACAGGTCCGGCAGCGCCGTTCGCTGGAGACGCCAGAGGATGACTGGCTGGCCGACGAGGTTCCGGTGGCGCTGGTCTATAACGGCATCTCGCACGTGGTGATGATGGCCACGCCAAAAGATCTGCAGGCATTCGCGCTGGGCTTCTCGCTCTCTGAAGGGATTATCAGCTCGCCTGCCGATATCTATGGCATCGATATTCACCCCTCCTGCGGCGGTATTGAGGTTCAGGTTGAGCTTTCCAGCCGCCGTTTTATGGGACTGAAAGAACAGCGCAGAGCGATGGCCGGGCGCACGGGCTGCGGCGTCTGCGGCGTGGAGCAGCTGGAAGAGATTGGCAAACCCATTCAGCCGCTGCCGTTTACCCAGACCTTTGAGATTGCCCGGCTGGATGAAGCCCTTTCCCAGCTGAAAAGCTATCAACCCGTCGGACAGCTTACCGGCTGTACGCACGCTGCGGCCTGGATCCTGCCGGACGGCAATCTGGCCGGAGGCTGTGAAGATGTCGGGCGGCATGTGGCGCTGGACAAGCTGCTGGGGCAACGCAGCCAGCAGCCGGAATGGCGGCAGGGCGCGGTGCTGGTCTCCAGCCGTGCCAGCTATGAGATGGTGCAGAAATCTGCAATGTGCGGCGTCGAAATTCTCTTTGCCGTCTCAGCCGCCACGAAGCTGGCCGTTGAGGTAGCCGAGCGCAGTAATCTGACGCTGGTAGGCTTCAGCAAACCGGGAAGAGCCACCGTATACACGCATCCGCAGAGATTGGTGTAATATTGAGCAACTTTTAGACACATGGGATGTGACATTATGCGAAAGCCTTACCGTATTGAAAGTATCACTTTGCAAGACATCGGTGTTTTTGAGCATATACATTTTGATTTTCCAAAAATCAAGAGGGTCGGACAGGATGTCAATAAAGCCGAAATTCATATTTTTACGGGTCCGAACGGCTGTGGTAAAAGCACCCTTCTCTATGCACTGGCAGCGATTTTTGATTCTGTCCCTTTTGACAATGAACTGATAAAAAAACGTTTCAGAAATACCGGACTGGTTGACTATCGCTTTGATGGTCTTGATTTGAAATACTTTGGCAACGAGCCTTTGCCTCCAGTCCCTGGCACGGGCAGCATCGCCTCATTTTCCTCGTCAACCCTTCTTGATAGCTATCGAAATAGTGTTTATAAAAAAACGAATTCCCCTGTGAGTTTTGCTGCTTTTGCCTATTCAGGTAACCGAAACAGTGAGGGTCAGTTTCGACTCGATTCCATTAAAGAAGTAGAAAGCTCTCCCTTTGAGAACGCCTTATCATTTAACTCTACTGTCAGGATAGATGTATTAGCCCAGTGGATTGCTAATAACCGCACAAAGCATGCGCTTTCATTGTCTGAGAATGAGCTTGAAGAAGCTGAACACTATCAACATGCTTTGAAAAAAATTGGCGAGTTTATTTTCGATGTTTCCTCATTGAACGTCTCTTTTAGCCTGAAAAGAAAGCCGCTTGAGGTGGTTGCTATAGTTGATGGGCAAGAGATGCGTTTTGAGGTCTTACCGGAGGGATTAAAATCCATTATTTCATGGGTGGCCGATTTGTCATTACGTCTTGAAGCCATTACATGGAAAGAGAAAGGGGACATCTTTTCTCAGCCAGTCATTCTTTTCCTCGATGAAGTAGATATCCATCTCCACCCTAAATGGCAGCGTCGTATTCTTCCTGCTATCCAAAAATTATTGCCTGAGGCACAAGTTTTTGTTTCTACTCATTCACCTTTTGTCGTGGGCTCTGTTGAAGATGCATGGGTCTACCGCTTGCCCGATCCGCAATGCAAAGTTTGTCGTGATCCCTCTGTCCCTGAAGTGATTGCCCCAGTTGAGTCAGGCGCAGGTAAAAGTTATCAGCTTATCCTTGAAGAAGTGTTTGATGTCAGCGAACAATTTGATGTGGAAACTGAGCAACTATTAAAACGATTCAAAGAGTGTAGAGATTTTTATCTGCAAAACCCTCAGGACGATGGTGAATTGATGATGTTGGCCGATAAAATTCGTGAGAGAGGTGATGAGCTGGAAATAATTATTGAGATGGAACTTCGGCAGATTACACGCCGCTTAAAAGGATAAGGGCCAGGGAATGAGGAAAATGATTCGGGTAGAGCAGCCACGTTGTCTGGCTCTCAGAGGATCTGAATGGACAGAGCGTTATAACACAGCCAGACGATTAAATCCTGCCGCGACTTTTCGCTGGTATTCGAGAGCATGTTACGCAGATATCCGCACGGCTTTGCAGGCTACAACGCAACACCACTGCGCATTTTGTGATGGCTTTATTGGAAGTGAAGGGCGGGAAACAATTGAACACTTTTGTCCCAAAAGTCGCTTCCCAGAACAGGCATTTGCCTGGGAAAATTTGTTTCCCTGCTGCGATGTCTGCCAAAGCAAAAAGTTGGAAACATACCATGAACTGCTGATCAAGCCCGATGAAGAAGATTACCAGTTCGAAAACTACTTCATCTGCAATTATGGCAGTGGGGAACTGCAACCTGCGCCTGATGCCAGCGAGTTTCACAGGTTGAAAGCAGAAAAAACTATAGAAGTTTATGGACTTAACCTGCCAGTCAGGAAAAAGGCAAGAATAAGAGAGTTGAAAAAGTTTCGGGCCGTAGGCGAAACAATGCATATAGATGAGTTTCCTTACCGCTACTATCTTGCTCCTTAAGCCAGGACTACCTCTGCCAGACTGTTCTTCAGGGCAGCAAAAGCGGGAAGCGTGGCCGCGCCGCTGTCGGTGATCAGGAGGGATACCTGCCCGATATCGGCATAGTTTATCCGGCTGGTCAGCCCTAATTTGCTGTGATCGGCCAGCAAAATCAGCTGTGCGGACTGCTGTACCATGGCGCGGGCAATGGCGGCTTCGTGAGGATAAAAGCTGCTGGCACCCTTTTTACTGTCAATTCCTACCGGCGACATCATTGCCACGTCTGCGCGGTAGCGGTAGATCTCCCCCACCGTCAGTTCGCCACGCGTCTCGTGCGCCCCGGCGAGCATATTGCCGCCCAGCAGAACAATACTGTTATTCAGCGCCTCATGCTCCTCAGCCGCCGAGAGCTTAAGCGCCGCATTCAGGCTGTTGGTTATGATGGTTAAACCTGACATGGTTTTCAGCTCTTCTGCCAGCATCGTTGTGGTGCTGCCTGCGTCCAAAAACAGCGTTTGCCCCGGCTTCAGACGCTGCGCGGCCGCCCGCGCAATGGCCCGCTTTTCTTTCGCCCTGGCTTCGCTACGCACGGTAAGAGGCGGTTCCGGTGCCGCATTCAACGCCATCAGTCCGCCATGCACGCGGCGGGCTAATCCCATCGCCTCCAGCTCAATAATATCTCTTCTGGCGGTTTCCCTGGAGATGCCCAGCTCCCTGACAATGCGTTCGGTGCTGAGGTGATTCAGGGTGGTCAACAGGGCGCGAATGCGATGTAAGCGGGTTTCCTGCAACATAGCGTTTCCTTTTCCATGAAAAGAGCCTGGCGTCACGGAGAACCCAGGCCTCTTATTGTGTATTTCATTGTATTTGTGTATTTGGTTGCATTCCAGCAAAACTTTGCCATGATAAGGGGAGTTG
The DNA here is from genome assembly GCF_033657285.1 of Erwinia sp. MMLR14_017. Taxonomy (NCBI): domain Bacteria; kingdom Pseudomonadati; phylum Pseudomonadota; class Gammaproteobacteria; order Enterobacterales; family Erwiniaceae; genus Erwinia; species Erwinia sp. MMLR14_017. The sequence goes on from NZ_JAWVWP010000002.1 coordinate 91,716, forward strand.
GGCGCCCCTCTGCCCGCCCATTCTCACTTTGCAACGGGAGTTCTTATGGCTACACGTTCGACAATTATGGACACCAACAGTTTTCGCGCCGAGCACGCCGAAGGCCTGGAGGCTGACGTACGCAAACTGACAGATAAACGCAGCAAAGTGCTGGGTGAATCTTACCGTCTGTTCTACCGTAAGCCGGTGCATCTGGTGCGGGGTGAGGGCCAGTATCTCTGGGATGCCACCGGGGATAAATATCTGGATGTCTATAATAACGTAGCCAGCATTGGTCACTGCCATCCGGCGGTAATTGATGCGGTATATCAGCAGATGCAGCAGCTGAATACGCACACCCGTTACCTGCATGAGCGCATTCTGGACTATTCAGAAGAGCTGCTGGCGACAATGCCGGCCGGGATCGATCGGGCGATGTATATGTGCACCGGTTCAGAAGCCAACGATCTGGCTATCCGCGTGGCGCGCGCCCACAGCGGCGGCACCGGGATTATCGTCACTCAGGAAGCCTATCACGGCACCAGCGACCTGACATCTGGCGTATCGCCTGCGCTGGGAACGGGACAGCCGCTGGCAGCAACGACCCGCCTGGTTTCCCCTCCCGACCATTACCGCGTCAACGCGCCAGATTTGGGCGAGTGGTTTGCGAACGAAATCCAGAAGCAGATTGATGATATGGCCGCGCATGGCATTAAGTTTGCGGGCTTCCTCGCCGATTCTATCTTCTCTTCAGACGGCGTGCTGCCGGGGCCAAAAGGCTTCCTGAAGCAAGCGGTTGATGTGGTGCATAAAAATGGCGGGATCTTCATTGCTGATGAGGTGCAGCCCGGCTTTGCCCGTACCGGCGAGGCGTTCTGGGGCTTTGCCCGTCACGGCGTGGTGCCTGATATCGTCACTACCGGCAAACCGATGGGTAACGGTATCCCTGTTTCGGCGCTGCTGGCGAAAAGCGATGTGCTCGCCTCGTTCAGCGACGATATTCCCTATTTCAATACTTTTGGCGGCAACCCGGTAGCGATGGCGGCGGCTCAGGCCGTACTCAGGGTCATTAAAGAAGAGGGGTTGCAGGAGCACAGCCGTGTGGTGGGCGAGAAGCTGCTGCGTGAATTGCTGACGCTGAAGGAGAAATATGAGTGCGTGGGAGATGTTCGTGGCGCCGGGCTGTTTATTGGTTTTGAGCTGGTAACGGATAAAGCCAGCAAAACGCCTGATAAGCAACTGGCGCTGGACGTCACCGAGAAGCTGCGTGAAAACCATGTCCTCACCTCCGTCGCCGGGCCTTATGGCAACGTGCTGAAACTGCGCCCGCCGTTGGCATTCCAGGAGAGCGATATTGACTGGCTGGTTGGGGCGCTGGATAAATCGTTGGCAGCATTAGGGAAATAATGGCTTAGATCGATTTGGTGTCACGCTACAGCCAAATGGCATAAAGCTGTCGTTGCGCCCGCTAAGGCGTAAACCCTTATTAACGTCGGGGCATTGATAACCCTTTTACGGATCGTTTATTTAACTATAATGATCCGACTGCTTACGCGGTGCTAACAGAAACGGCGCCGCTCACCCTTAAATGGAGATGATGAACATGAGTTATTCACTGCCATCCTTACCGTATGATTACGACGCACTGGAACCGCATTTCGACAAGCAGACGATGGAAATCCATCACACTAAACACCACCAGACTTACGTCAACAACGCCAACGCGGCGCTGGAAGGCACCGAGTTTGCCGACCTGCCTGTTGATGAGCTGCTCGCTAAACTGGATCAGGTTCCAGCTGACAAGAAAACCGTACTGCGTAACAACGCGGGCGGCCACTCTAACCACAGCTTCTTCTGGAAAGGCCTGAAAACCGGCACCACCCTGAGCGGCGAGCTGAAAGCGGCTATCGAAAAAGATTTCGGCAGCGTTGATGCATTCAAAGCTGAGTTTGAAAAAGCGGCTGCAACCCGTTTCGGTTCAGGCTGGGCGTGGCTGGTTAAAAAAGGCGACAAGCTGGCTGTGGTTTCCACCGCCAACCAGGACAGCCCACTGATGGGCGAAGCGATTTCTGGCGCATCCGGTACCCCAATCGTGGGTCTGGACGTGTGGGAACATGCTTACTACCTGAAATATCAAAACAAACGCCCTGATTACATCAAGGCGTTCTGGGAAGTGGTTAACTGGGATGAAGCCGCAGCGCGCTTCTCAGCCGCTAACTAATTTTCCACCACGTTAAATCGTGACCATAAACCGACGAAGTCCGCTTCGTCGGTTTTTTTATTGCCCGCTGGGTGTCGCCAGCTAATTCTGTTGTCCCATCCCTGGCAGCAAATCATCGCCTTTGCCCTCTGGTCGCGTTATTGCCAGCAAGCTCACGTTTCTCATCAGCACAGAAAAGAAGTGATGAACTTTTGCTGGCATTGCGACACTCAGTTCAGATTATGAACTTTCTGGAGGACTTTATGTTTCCGGCACTTCCTTTAACTTCAGTACAGGTAAAAAGAAGCGACCCTCAGACGGTAAAGCTCTGGGAAGCGCTGCCGGGCCAGCATCGCGGTGAAACGGTGCTGGTTTCGCCTGAGTTGATGAATGAACTGAATATTGCTCAGAGCGTAATCGATGCCGTTAAAGATAACCTCGTGCACGGAACCGGTAATCAGAAAACAGACTATATGCTCTCCAGGGGCCAAAGCTATCACCATGCTGTTGCCGCCCGTTACTTACGGGATGTTGATTTCCGCGGGGACGATCGGGCTATTGTTAAATCGGCTTTGGCAGTTCGGGGAGGCACCTGTGGTGAACACTCCGCCCTTGCCATGGCTTATTTATCGAATATGGATTTAACCCGTCCGGTTTTTACTTATGCCGTTGAAAATCATCCCGATCATCAATTGAATGTGATTGGCGATTTGCGTGAACCCCGCCGGGCTGTGGTGGTGGATTCATGGCCAGTTTTTGCCCGTGCGCATCTTGCCGATAATGCCGCGCTTCGGCCAGATAGTAACCGGCTGCTGGATGTTCATTTGCCAGGTTCCGCTCCCAAAATGGAGTTAGATGAACTTGCCGATGTGAAACTTGTGGATGAAGAGCGGATTGCTCATATTAATCAGCAGAAACAGATCCCCACCTATCATCAGGTATTAGAAAATCCGGGCAGCGTCAGGCTTGAAGGGCGAACGCACGGTCTCCGCAATGTTGGGGTGCGCTATCAGAACCGGGATAACGCGGCAGAGGTATTAGAGAATATTGCCGACCGTGCTGTTTATGAGCGACAGGCGATGGCCATGCAGCAGGCACGTCGCTATTTCCCTGAAGGGGACGATAGCTGATGCCTGCTTCTTCTGCTTTCGCCCGACTGATGCAACCGCTTTTACGTCACCTGAACGTCAGCGCACCGGCGCTGGCAGAAAATCAGGGGATTAATATCGACTTTAAGCATGCAGCCATGCAGTTTACTCCCCTGAACAGCGATGAGCTTCTGATCGTAGCCAGCCTGGGTTGTGTACCTGCGGAACATCAGGAGGAGCTGGCGTGGCTGTTGCTGGAGCAAAATAGCTTTGACCAGCCTGCGCCTGCCATAAACCTCTCTGTTCTGGGAAATCAGAAAACAGTGCTTCTCTGGAGCCGTGAACGTTTTGTGAACATGGACAGCAGTACGCTTATCGTACTGTTTGAACGGTTAGTCGATAGAGCAAACGAAACGGCCCGGATAATTTCAATCCAGCGGTAACAGACTTCCCGATAAAAGTATCAACTGATCTTCGGGCCTGTGGCTTAACAGGCCGAGTGAAATGCTGCCTGTAGCAATTATCCCCCCGCATTATGCTGGCCAGACGAGTCTCGCTGGTTTTAACCGCTTATATGGCTGGATGTCTGGATGGCTAATACCATTTCGTGTTAGCTTATGCGCTTTCGTTCGTTGCCAGCCGTGCCAATCCAATAAAAAATGCGGCGACACGTTTTATCATCTGCCAGAGAATTTCGCCCATGACTGCGTTAAACCGCCTCGAAATGCGTCAAATCTCCATCGCTTTTGGCGGTTTCACAGCCCTGAACGGCGTGGACTTCAGCCTTGAAGGCCATTCGGTACATGCGCTGACGGGCGCTAACGGCGCAGGAAAATCGACGCTGATGGCGGTGTTGTCGGGGGCTTACGATCATTACAGCGGTGAAATTTTGCTGGATGGTCAGCCCGTAACCATCCGCTCTCCGCGCGACGCGAAACAGCTGGGCATTCATCTTGTGCAGCAGGAAGTGGACGTGGCGCTGGTGCCTGTGCTCAGCGTGGCGGAAAACATCATGCTGGACAGGCTGGCAGAAGGCGGACAGATTTATCGCTGGGGAGAGATCCGGAAACAGGCCAGAGCGCTTCTGGCGCAGCTGGACGTTTCGCTGGACGTTCGCCAGCCTGTCGAACGCTGTACGCTGGCGGAAAAACAGCAGATTTTGCTGGCAAGGGCGCTCTCTCATCACTGCCGCTTCCTTATTCTTGATGAACCTACCGCGCCGCTGGATCAGCATGAAAGCGAGCGCCTGTTTGCGGTCGTGCGCCGTCTGCAACGCAGCGGCATCGGCGTGGTGTTTATTTCTCACCGTATTCATGAACTGCGCGCTATCTGCGACCAGCTCACCGTGCTGCGTGACGGTCAGCTGATTGAAACCTGCCCCATGGCACAGCTGGATGGCGAGCAGATTGTCGAGAAGATGCTGGGCCATCAGCTGGATGATATCTATCCCCCGCGTCGTCCGCCCTTCAGCCAACAAACGCTGCTCAGCGTGGAAGGCCTGCACGACGATGCGCTGCTGCACAACATCTCCCTGACGCTGCGTAAAGGCGAAATCCTGGGGATTGCCGGGCTGGCCGGTGCGGGGAAAACGGAACTTTGTAAGGCTCTGTTTGGCGCTACCCGCAGCCGGGTTGAGCGTGGAGAGCTGCACGGTAAACCCTGGAAGCCCTCTTGGCCCCATGCTGCGGTAGAGAAGCGTATGGCGCTCATCCCGGAAGAGCGCCGCAAAGAGGGCATCTTTATTGATGAGTCGGTAGCGATGAACCTGAGCGTGACGGCGGACAACAGCTTCTCCCGCTGGAGCCTGTTTGGCCACCGGCAGGCCTGGCAATGGGCGGAAGAGGTCATCAAGCGGCTGGGCGTGCGTACCACCGGCCCACAGCAGACATTGCGTCGTCTGTCGGGCGGTAATCAGCAGAAAGTGGCCATCGGCAAATGGCTGCGCAATGACGCCGACGTGCTGATTTTTGATGAGCCGACTAAAGGGGTAGATGTTAAAGCCAAAACTGATTTATTTGAGCTGATCGACGGGCTGGCTCGCCAGGGAAAAGGAGTGATTTACGCCTCTGGCGAATTCTCTGAACTGGTCGGCCTGTGCGATCGCATTTGCGTGCTCTGGGACGGGCGTATCGTGGCAGAAATGGATGCCAGCGACGTTGATGAAGAGACACTTTTACTTTATTCCACCGGAGGTACGCCTGCGTGAGCAGCAAAGATCTTTCCCTGAAGGGGGCGCCCTCTGTGCGTCACCAGCTGTTTGAATTTCTCTATAAATGGGGGATGTTGCTGACAGTTGTTGCCCTGATCGCAGCATTTGGCCTGGCGTCCGACAGCTTCCTTGAGCCGACGAACATCATCAATATCCTGCGATCTATCGCTATCGTAACGGTGATCGCCATTGGCGTGTCGATTTCCCTGACTATCGGCGGCTTCGACCTCTCTGTCGGGTCTACCGCGTCGCTGGCGAACTCGCTGGTGATCTCGCTGTTCGTCTGGTACGGCTACGGCTCAACGCAGGCGATAGTTATCACTCTGTTGCTCTGTACGCTGGTAGGACTGTTTAACGCCTTTCTTATCGTTATTCTGCGTATTCCCGACATGTTAGCTACCCTGGCCAGCCTGTTTGTCGTTCAGGGTGTGGCGATGACCTACAGCTTCGGCGGCTCTATTACGGAAAATATGGTGTTGCCGAGCGGTGATATGGCGGAAGGCACTATTCCGGCCAACTTCTCGCTGCTGGGACAGGTTCCCACCATCGTTATTATTATGCTGGTGGTGACCGTGCTGGCGCAGTTGGGACTGTCGCTGACCAAGCATGGCCGCCGGATGTATGCCATTGGCGGTAATCCTGAAGCGGCGCGGCTGTCGGGTATTCGTACCAACCGCTATCGCGTGCTCGCCTATGTTATCGCCTCTTTGCTGGCGGGATTGGGTGGGATTTTACTGGCTTCCCGCATCGGTTCTTCGCAGGTTAACGCGGGTGGCGGCTACCTGATGGATGCCGTAGCCGCGGCATGGATCGGCTTCTCGCTGGCGGGCTCCGGCAAGCCGAACGCGCTGGGAACGCTGGTGGGGGCCATTATTCTCGGCGTGCTGCAGAACGGACTGGTGATGCTCTCCGTGCCCTATTACGCCATGGATATTATCAAAGGCTTAGTGCTGGCTGTTGCACTGGCGATTACTTACATACAGCGCCGATAGGCGCTTTACACCGACCGACAGGGTAGTGATAACAATGAAAAAACTGACCACCTCGTTACTGGCGTTAAGCCTGCTCACCGCCGTACCAGCCTTCGCGGATACCGCTACCGTTCCGGCCGTCATTGCTAACCACGACGGCCCGGTTCGTGTGGCGGTGATCCGTAACCTCGGTTCGGATGACAACACCACCCAGTTTGTGGCGGGTGCGATTCAGGAAGGGCGCAAGCTCGGCTTTAAGGTCAGCACCTTTTTAAGCAACGGCGACGATGCCCGTTTTCAGGATTTTGTGAACCAGGCCATCAGCCAGAAATATGACGGCATCATCCTGTCGCACGGGAAAGATCCTTACTCCACGGCGCTGGTGAAGCGTATTGCTGACGCAGGCATCAAGGTTTCCGTGTTCGACACGCCGGTCAACCAGCCGGTGGAAGGAGTGACCGTCACCGCGCAGGATGATGCGTCTCTGGCGCAGCTCTCGCTGGATCAACTGATTAAAGATACCAACGGCAAGGCGAATATCGTCAAGCTGTGGGTTGCCGGCTTCCCGGCGATGGAGCGCCGTCAGGTGGTGTATGAGAAAGTGCTGAAGGCGAATCCGGGTCTTCATCAGCTGGAGTCAATCGGTGCGGTCTCTTCAGACGTTCAGGGCGACACGGCGAACAAGATTGGTGCCATCCTTGCCAAATATCCGAAAGGCAAAATTGACGCGATCTGGGGCTCATGGGATGCCTTTGCTCAGGGCGCCTATAAAGCGCTGCAGGAGAATGGCCGTACCGAAATTAAACTCTACAGCATCGATGTCTCTAACCAGGATCTTCAGCTGATGCACCAGGCTAACAGTCCCTGGAAGCAGACGGTAGCGGTAGACAGTAAGCTGATTGGCGCCACCAATATGCGTCTGATCGCCAATAAGATTGGTGGTGAAGCAACGCCTGCAACTTATCAATTCAAGGCGGCGGCTATTTCTCAGGCGCAACTTGCTGAGCAGTCTGGCGCAGTCAACGTTGCCAGCCTGAACAAAATCATTCCGGGTTGGGGAGAATCTGCCGACTTCGTGGCGCCGTGGTTCGCCACGTTGCAGGCTAAATACGCGAAAAAATAACCGATTATTTTGTTTATCCGCATCACCGTCAGCCAGCACTAAACAAGAGTGAAGTCAGTCGCGCTCACAGCATCATACTGAGCGCGACGAGACCACATCGGCAGTGACAAGAGACTGCCTGCAGATCAGGAACGAACGGATTCGGCTGTCTGGCTCACAATAAGTTCCAGCGCATTACGCAGCATATGCTGTTGCTCCGCATTATCCGCTGTTTCCAGCATTTCAATCAGTCGCAGGGTGATGGTCTTGTTAGTAACGTGACCACAGGTAGAGATCTGGTGGTGAATAATGCTGCCTGCTATCTGCTTTTCATCATGAAAAAGGCCGCTTTCCTGACCGGAGTAGCCGGAAAAGGCTTGTTTTGCCATCTGCTGCATAGGCTCCTTTCCTGGGTGACCAGGATTATAAGTCAGCATGGTAAGTAAGCCTGACAGGCGTGAACGCTTCACGGTTTATCAGTGTTTAGTCGCGTTAGCGGTAGGAAAGTGTGAAAAGAGTGGCAACACATTGCTCTCCTCATCTGGCTGACAGACGCAAAGCTTTGCACTATTACGCACGTTTTTTAGCGCGTTCAGACAAGCCTGTTGGTAAATAGCGCTCTCTTCACGTTCCGCCATTTTCTGCAGGGTAGCGATCAGTGCGCTAACGTTTATTGCGCTGCCTTCCTGTAGCAGATAGAGGACAGCGTCACCCAACATAATATCAGTGAGCTTTTCTTCTTCATCTGGAAACATGAATTCGGTCCATAACAAGCACCAGGCTCAGAGGAAACACCCTCGACCTGGCACAATTTCTTTTGTCTGAGACGGATTATTGTAGAGCTGTGCGCACTGAAATTGCAGGCTGGAGCACTATTATCTGAGGGTATTGCTCGCTTATCAGATGTCCCGTGCAAACAGCAGGCCTATCAACTGCTGATAGTGACGTTCTTCTTCCTGTCCGCTGGCATGTTCAAGACGAAACAAAAGACGACTACAAATCGCCTTACGGTTAAGGCTTTTTCCGGCACGGAGAATTTCAGTCACGATCTGGCCCAGCGTCTCCTGCTGGGTAGGCAGATGTATGGTGTTGAAATAATGCGCAATTTGCTCTTCTGTCTGCGGGACTAAATTATTCTGATGCATAATGGCCGCACTCCGGTGGTTGATTATTCTCCCTTTGATGCGGGGTAAGTTATACAAAAAATATTTTTTTGTACAGGAATGTCTCCGGATGGTTGACAGGTTTTTGTGCAATAAGTGCTAACTCTTACATATCAGCTAGTTATGAAACAGGCACCCGCATCCTGCTTCCGCCCCGACTTGTACAACCTGAAAGGTGTGATAAAGGCGAGTCAGGAACGCCCTTTTCAGGATTAAAAGGGTGGTAAACTGGCTATTCGTACAGCCGGGAGAATTTTTTGAAGATAACTGATGAACGGCAAAACGACCAGCGCGCCATTATTGGCGCGGCCGTAACGGCTCTGCTAAGAGCAGATCTGCCCCTTCACAGTGAAAATATCGTGACCATGTTGCAGTTAATGGGCGCAAGTGCCGGAAACCCGGCAGTGAAAGCCATATGCTGCTGGGCAAGGGATTATATTGTGAGAAGTACGTCGAACGAGTAATTCGGTAAACGTTAGCTTTTTTGGATTGCGCACAAAGAAAGAATCAGTGATGACACGCGTTAAGAAATAACGTTGGCGATTGCTGTGTGCTTGATGGAGAGGTCTGAGGATGCATCAGGGATGATGCCAGAGAAAGCGGCTCTGCAATCACAGAACCGCTGGAACAGGCGAAAACGCGGCGGGGTCAGAATGCTTTTTTTGCGAAGCCTGTCATCTCCTGCAGGCCCATCTCGCGGCCCAGCGCGGTCATTGGATGCACCACCACAATGCCACGGACGCTTTTCTTCAGCTCGCCCAGGTTGGCCTGCTCTTTTTTGGTGATCGCCCGGCTGAACGGCAACGCTTTCAGCTTCTGCGCCTCTTTGCTGAGCTTCTGCTCGCGCACGCCACGCAGGCGTTCCAGCTCTGCAATAATCTTGTCTTTCTCTTTCAGCAGTTCGCCGAGTTTTTCCGCGTCGCCAGACTCCAGCAGCGCTGGCTCTTTCCGCGTCAGCGCTTCCAGCTTATCGCTAAGGGTTCTGATTTCTTCCTGAACTGGTTCTTTCATTTTCATTGACCGTAATGTGATTCATTGCCGCAAGGATACACGAAAGCAGTAGCAAGAGGGAAAGGGGACGCGTTACTTTTTGAACGCCTGCTTGAGACTGATGCGGGAAATCAGCTCCGTCAGGGAGAGCACCAGCGTGGATCGCACCACCTGCTGATAACGCTGTTGCAGCATGGCGCGCAGTTCGGGATCGTCGCTGGAAAGATCTGGCAGGGGCGGGAAAGCCGCCACGCAATGCAGTTCACCGAAAGGACCAAGCAGCTCATCGTCGGTAAAACGGTAATCGGTGCCGTCGTCATTCAGCGCCTCGCGCAGCGCCATCAGGAGTTCCGCATCCTCATATTCATTGCGGCTTATTACGCCTAAACCGTAAATCAGCTTCAGCCTGACGGAAAGTTCGCCCAGCGGACCATCGCCAAGCAGCAGCGGTTCTACCGCATATTTCACCGCGTAGTCATCTTTGCGGAAAACCTGAATAACCAGCAGGTTTACCGCTTCAGCCAACAGCTCAACCGCCGCGATCAGAAAAGTTCTGACCGTTCGTCCGGCGTTCAGGCGTTCAAGCACCCGATTCTCAAAAGCCTGTGGTTTTTCCATGAGAGCCTGCATATCGTTCATCACCAGGCGGGACGCCGCCTTAAAGGGCACCGAGAGTGCCCTGTCCGTTCATCCGTTGAAACCGGCGCTAGGCCATAGCATCAAATGCTTTTACCACATCAGCGACTACGTCGCTCTCTTCTTCCAGGCCAGAGATCTGCGCCAGCGTAGCCTTAACGCCTTTGCTTTCCAGCAGCGCTACCAGCTCCTGCGCCTGCGGGTCCTGGCTGCTGCGATAGTGCATCGCTGCGGCAATCCCGGTCACCAGGTTAGCGTGCGGCAGACCATATTCCAGCGTGCCCAGCGTCGGTTTAATCAGGCGATCGCCCGCGCTCAGCTTGCGCAGCGGCTGGCGGCCTACGCGCTCAACGTCATCTTTCAGATAAGGGTTTTCAAAACGGCCAAGGATTTTCTGGATATAGGCGGCATGCTTGTCAGCATCAAAAGCGTAACGCTTGATCAGCACTGCGCCGCTCTCTTCCATCGCTCCCTGCACCACCGTGCGGACTTTCTCATCCAGAATGGCATCACGAATGGTCTGATGCCCGGCCAGCTGGCCCAGGTAGGCGGTGATGGCGTGGCCGGTATTCAGCGTGAACAGCTTACGCTCCACAAACGCCATCAGATTATCGGTCAGCTCCATGCCCGGAATAGCAGGCAGATCCCCTTTGAACTGGGTTTTATCGACGATCCACTCGCTGAAGGTTTCTACGGTCACTTCCAGCGGATCGGTGGTGCCCGCTTCTGACGGCGGTACAATGCGATCTACGGCGGAATCCACAAAGCCCACGTTGGCTTCTGCCCAGGCGTGGTACTGCTCTGGCAGCGCCTTCATCACGTGGCCTTTCAGCTGCGTGGTGCCGCGAACCATGTTCTCACAGGCAATAATGTTCAACGGGCGGCTATTACCGCTGTCGCTGCGTTTTATCAGCCCTTTGGCGATGCCAGCCGCGATGCGCTCCAGGATCTGCGGGCCTACCGCCGTGGTCAGGATATCCACTTCAGCAATCAGGGGAATGATGTCGTCACTGGCACTGTTAACCGCATTCACACCTTTAACAATCTCAACCTGCGCCTGCTCGCCAACCACATGCACCGGGTATTCGTGACGGGCATTCAGCGCATCCAGAACCACCTGGTTGACGTCGGCAAACGTCAGCTGGATACCGGCGTCAGCCAGTAATTTACCAATAAAACCGCGGCCAATATTTCCGGCGCCAAAATGTAATGCTTTCATAATTTTTCCCGTATCAATGATCAAGGGCCGGACAAACCCGACCCGAAAAAAGAGCCGGGCATGCCCGGCCCTGGGAGGTAATGCTTGAGTAGCGGAAGCTTAAACCGGCTTTTTACCGGCGAGCAGATCCAGCACTTCCTGAACGTTGGTGGTGGTGGTCAGCCGTGCAATCACGGACTCATCATCCAGCGCGTTGGTCAGGCTGGTAATCACCTGAATGTGCTCATTATTGCGGGCAGCGATACCGATGACCAGACGGGCAATATCGTCCTCATCTTCACCGAAGCGCACGCCGTCCGGATACTGGCAGAAGACGATGCCGGTGCGCAGCACGCGGTCTTTCGCTTCAATCGTCCCGTGCGGAACCGCAATGGATTCACCCAGATAAGTTGGCGTCAGTTTCTCACGATCCAGCATCGCCTGAACATATTCTGGCTCAACATAGCCGCCTTTAACTAACTGCTCACCAGCAAAGCGGATCGCCTGCTCTTTATCAGTTGCGTGGTTGCCAAGGAAGATGTTGCTGGCGCCCAGCTTGAACAGATGCTCCTGACTGTCGTCGTAACTGTCGCTCAGCGTGGCGGTGACTTTTTCACGGTGACCCGCTGTACGGTTCGCCTCTACCAGACGGCTGGTCAGGTCGGTATAGAGACCACTGTCGAGGAAGTTAGTCAGAGAAATATGCTGTGCGTGCGGTGCCTGACGAATGGCGCGCTCGGTCAGATCACGGTGAGTGATCACCAGATCCACATCGCCCGGCAGGTTATTGATGGCGGTATTGGTGACGGAAATCATGGTCAGACCGGCATCTTTCACCTTTTTACGCAGCACGCCTGCACCCATTGCGCTGGAACCCATACCGGCATCACAAGCTACGATGATTTTACGCACCAGGGTCAGGTCGCTGTGCATGCCATCGGCAGCGGTAGCCGCGGTAACGGTGCCCTGGCCTTTAGACTGCGCTTTCATCTCGCTAACGCGACGAGCGGCAGCTTCGATATCGTCATCTTCTTTCACCTTGCTGGTTTTCAGCAGGATGGCAGAGACCACGAAGGAGACCGCAAAGGCGGCGATAATGGCGGCGATATTGGCGAAGTAGGCGCCTTTTGGCGTCATGGCCAGCACGGCCAGGATAGAACCCGGCGAGGCTGGAGAAACCAGGCCGCCGTTCAGCAGCGTCAGCGTGAATACGCCTGTCATACCGCCCAGGATTACCGCAATAAGCAGGCGAGGGTTCATCAACACGTACGGGAAGTAAATTTCGTGAATACCGCCCAGGAAGTGGATGATGGCCGCGCCGCCCGCAGACTGCTTAGCATTACCGCGTCCAAAGAACATGTAAGCCATCAGCACGCCCATACCGGGACCCGGGTTGGCTTCAATCAGGAAGAAGATCGACTTACCGGCTTCGCTTGCCTGCTGAATACCCAGTGGCGAGAAGATACCGTGGTTGATAGCGTTGTTCAGGAACAGGATTTTCGCCGGTTCAACAAAGATGGAGGTCAGCGGCAGCAGGTTGTTCTGCACCATCAGGTTTACGCCAGCGGCGAGGATATGGGAAAGCCCCTCGACCAGCGGACCAATCGCCAGGAAAGCCAGGATCGCCAACAGCATGCCGATGATACCGGCAGAGAAGTTGTTGACCAGCATTTCGAAGCCGCTTTTGATTTTACCATCGACCACGCGGTCGAATTTCTTGATTGCCCAGCCGCCGAGCGGGCCAGCAATCATCGATCCGAGAAACATCGGCATATCCGCACCGACGATCACGCCCATGGTGGTGATAGCACCGACCACGCCACCGCGATCGCCGCCAACCAGACGACCACCGGTGAAGCCGATCAGCAACGGCAACAGGTAGGTGATCATCGGGCCAACCAGCTTGGCCAGGGTTTCATTTGGCAGCCAGCCGGTAGGAATAAACAGTGCGGTGATAATACCCCAGGCGATAAAGGCCCCGATATTTGGCATCACCATATTGCTCAGAAAGCGACCAAAGTTCTGCACTCTGATCTTGATATCTGATGAGGACATAAAAAAACACCCCTTATTGGTACGCGCTGACAATAAGAGAGCGCGTTGATTTTTGTTTAGGACATCTCGGCGGGGAGCCGCTGTATCACTGTGTATGCAGGCGGACTCTATCACGCGAATATGACGCTGCGTAGTCAGCAGGAAAAGTGTGATACATATCACTATGTTGGGTGGGCCTGAGGGGGTGTTTTAGTGATACAGATCACATATATAGCGTGTAAAAAAAAGACGCTGGCGGAATAATGCACAAAAGCGCCGGTTTTGTGTGATTTTTGTCACGAAAATGGGAGGTGGCTTTCTGTCATATGTGTGACGGAAGTCACAATAAATTTTGTGCTCAAAATGCGTGCGATCACACTTCTGTCTGGCCCCTGTTCAACAGATAGATGCTATGTAGGAAAATGACGTCTTTGTTCTGGTTCAACGTGAGGTTTTGTTCGGGCAGATGACGCTTTCTGCTTAACGGTTTCGTCAGGCATCCGGCTGGCGTTTAAGCAGCACGGTTGGCAGGCGGCTTTGATGGATAATGCCAATTACAGAGATCCCCTCCTTCACCTCTATAAAATAGATGTCGTGGCTCATATAAGGGAAACAGCGCACACCCGGCCAGAGTTCATCACTTTTATCTTCGCCAATAGCAGGATGGTCAGCCAGGCGCTTCATCGTCTGGCGCATATTGGACAGATACTCTTTTGCCATCACCCGGCTAAACTGCCCAATCGAATATTCCCTTATTTCAGCCAAATCGAGTTCGGCCTCTTCGGAGAGTGTTGCCCGGGCCATTACAGATCCTTCATCAGCTCATCAAATACGTCGTCAACATCGCGCACTTTGCCCGCTTCCACCTGAGCAATAGAACGGGCCAGCTTGCTACGCAGCTGCTCCATTTTCATCTGCTCAATCAACTGATAGTCATCAGCAGAAATGACCACAACCGACGGCTTACCGTTTTTAGTAATGCTCACCGGCTCACGCTGCGCCTTGTTGATTAATTCTCCGAACTGGGTTTTAGCCTGATTAGCGGTGAAACTCAGCATGGTGCTCTCCTTACATTGTGCGAACAGGTATAAATCGAACGATTCGCTGCAAGAATAGAATGCACGAGAAAAATGTGCCAGCTAAATTGCTTATGTCCAGCAGGGATAATAGCTTGAGAGGATAAGTGGACGTTGAAAGCATGGTTGGCAGACGGAAAAATGGCCTACCTTTCTCATCACAGGCGGAATATTCCCACCTGCGATGAGCTGTAATGGCTATCCTGACTTAGCCTGGCGGCTTACTGGAAACCGCCCTGCAGCGCGCTTTGCGCCTGACTCAGCGCCTGAGCGTTGGCAGAGAGATTCTGCATCAGCGTGTTGTACTGCGTTGCCTGCTGCTGGGTTGGGAACTCAATAGCGGGGCCGTTAAAGGTTACCTGGCTGCCCTGCGCCTGCAGGAAATCACCGGTCTGCACCGCATCCTGGCTCAGCGTCTGTAAGGCGGGCAGCAACGGCTGCAGCGAATTCGCTGGCTGCGTCACCACTTTGTTATAGACATTGTCATAGACGGTTTTCAGATCTTCGGGCTGTTTCAATGCGGCCTTGCTGCTGTCAGCCTGCGTTTTGGCAGCCTGAATTTGCTGGATCAGCACGCCCAGCGAACCGCTGGCCTGACGCAATGAGTCACGACGAGTCAGATAATCCTGTGGTGTACGAATAGCGGAAAGCTCATCCACTACCGGCTTCATGCCGGAGTCCACGGCGCGGTTAACCTGCTGAGAAAAACCGTAAAGAATGGCGTAATCGCTGACGTAATTACCCAATTTTTGTTTTTGATCTTCACTGAGGCTCGGCAAATGTTCGCCGCTGCGCATCACCGTGTTTTGCAGGAAATCGATAAAAGCTTTGCGCTGATCGGCTTCTTTATCACCGCAGCCGGTGAGCTGGAAAACCAGAAACAGTGCCACAAAGGGCACCAGCAGACGTGACCAGACGCGAGAAAGTCCTGTCGTCATGGGAAGTAACTCCTGTAATTGTAGGGCTTGCAAAGAAATGAGGGCGGCATGCGCCGCCTCTGAAGAATAGTCTAACTCGTGCGGGGAGGATACGGAAAACAGGGCCGGAAGGGTGAAGAAATTCACGTCTCCGGCAGCAGAGCTTAGAAAACCAGGGCCTGGCCATCTTTGCGGCTTTCCGTAGCGGCAATGTAGAAGCCTTGTGGGTCGCGAACAATCGCCTGCGCACCGCCAAAGTTATAGGTCTGTAGCGGATCTTCCACCACAATTTTATGTCCCATCGCGCGCAGGGCGGCTATCGTATTCAGCGCCATTGCCGGTTCCACGCTCACCTCGCGGCCTTCCACCACGCGCCAGCGCGGCGCATCAATTGCAGCCTGAGGATTCTGTTTCGCCAGCATAATACGCAGCGCCATTTGCAGATGCCCCTGCGCCTGCATCGGCCCGCCCATCACGCCAAAGGACATCAGCGGCTGACCTTCACCATCCAGCGCAAAGGCGGGGATAATGGTGTGGAAAGCGCGCTTGCTGGCCGCAACCACGTTTGGATGGTTCTCCTCCAGCACAAAGCCTGCGCCCCGGTTTTGCAGACTGATGCCGGTACCCGGTACCACCACCCCTGAACCAAAGCCCATATAGTTGGACTGAATAAATGAGACCATCATCCCGCTGGCGTCGGCGGTGGAGAGATAGACCGTGCCGCTCTGCTTAGGGGCACCAAAGGTAAAGTCACCGGCTCTGGTCGGGTCGATCAGCGCGGCGCGGGTTTTCAGATACTCATCGCTAAGCAGCAGCTCCGCCGGAAACTCCATATGATCTTCATCAGCTACGTAGCGCTCCAGATCCACCAGCGCCAGCTTCATCGCTTCGATGGAGAGATGCAGCCACTGCACGGAATCTGGCTCATAGCGGCCAATATCCCACTGCTCCAGGATACCCAGCGCCATCAGCGTGGCGATGCCCTGACCGTTCGGCGGCAGCTCCTGCACCGAGCCGCCTGCAAACGGACGCGACAGCATCTCTACCCAGTCAGCCTTGTGGGTTTTCAGATCCTCCAGCGTCAGCGCCGCGCCATGCTCTTTGGCGAAGGCGGCAATTTTTTCTGCCAGCTCGCCGTGATAGAACGCTTCACCGTTAGTGGCGGCGATTTTTTCCAGCGTGTCTGCCTGGTCAGGATTACGGAACAGTTCACCCACTTTAGGCGCACGGCCTTCCGGCGCAAAACAGGCGCTGAAACCTGGCTGGTCGCGCAGCTTGTTAAAGCCGCGTTCCCAGAGGTGACCAATCAGGGGGGAAACGGGAAAACCGTTGCGGGCATACTCAATGGCCGGTTGAGCCAGCGTGGTCATCGGCAGCGTGCCGAACCGCTCTGCCAGTTCGACCCAGGCAGAGACCGCACCCGGCACCGTCACCGCATCCCAGCCGATTTCCGGCATCGCGGCCAGATGAGCAAAGGTCTCCCGCGACCAGGCGGCAGGAGCACGGCCCGAAGCGTTCAGCGCATGCAGTTTTTCACCGTCCCAGATAATGGCGAAAGCGTCACTGCCGATGCCGTTGCCGGTGGGTTCCACCACCGTCAACGCCATCGCGGTGGCAATCGCTGCGTCAACCGCGTTGCCGCCCAGTTGCAGCATGCGGATCCCCGCCTGTGCAGCCAGCGGCTGTGATGCCGCCACCGCATTACGTCCCATCATGGGCGCGCGATAAGATGGGTATCCCACGTTAAAATCACTGATTCCACTCATAGCCGTTCCTTAATGATTAGTCGTTGCGCGGATCGAGTGCGTCGCGCAGTCCGTCGCCCAGCAGATTAAAGCCCTGCACGATAAGAAAAATGGCAAGGCCGGGGAAAACCGACATCCAGGGCGCCTGCTCCAGAAAGCCTTTGGCCGTATTCAGCATCGCGCCCCAGGAAGGAGCAGGCGGCTGTTGTCCCAGACCCAGGAAGGAGAGGCTGGCCTCGGTAATAATGGCGGAGGCGATAGCCAGCGTAGCCTGCACCAGAATGGGCGACATCACGTTAGGCAGCACGTAGCGCAGCACAATCCAGCGGTCAGGCAGGCCGATAGCGCGTGCACCGTCGATATACTCTTCATTGCGTATGGCAATCACCTGCCCCCGGATCAGGCGGGCAAAGATGGGCATGGCGGACAAGCCGATAGCGATCATTGCGTTGCCAAGACTGGGACCGAGAAAAGCGCCAAGGGCGATAGCAAGGATCAGGAAAGGGCAGGCCAGCAGGGCTTCGATAAAGCGGGATATCACGCCGTCCCATATTCCCTGCCAGTATCCGGCAATCAGCCCCAGCGGAACGCCAATCAGAATGGCGATCAGCACTGAGATACAGCCCGCCAGCAGCGAGCTACGGGCGCCCCAGATCAGGCGGGATAAGATATCGCGTCCCAGCTCATCGGTGCCGAGCCAGTAGAGGGCTGAAGGCGCTTTGCGCACCGCCAGAAAATTGGCTTTGATCGGGTCAAAGGGTGCCAGCCAGGGCGCCAGAAGAGCCACGACCACAAAGAAGAGCACAATCACCGCACCGATAACCGCGCTTTTATTGCCGAGAAACTTTTTCAGCACGCGGTTGGTGGGCTTGCGCAGCGCAGCAGCGTTGCCAGCGGCCAGAACTTCACTCATCGTCAGCCTCGCATCTTAGGATTGATCAGCACGTACAGGACGTCAGCCAGCAGGTTTAGCAGGAGGAAGCCGATAGCCACCACCAGCACCACGCCCTGCACCACGGCGTAATCACGGTTAAACACCGCATCGACAATCATTTTGCCGAAGCCCGGCAGGGTGAAGACCTGTTCCGTCAGCACCGCACCGCCCAGCAGCTCGCCAAACAGCAGAGTGGTCAGCGTAATCACCGGCACCAGCGCGTTACGGAAGGCGTGCTTAAGGATCACTTTTTTCGGCAGCAGACCTTTAGCCCTGGCTGTACGGATGTAGTCTGCTTTCAGCACTGCAATCATCGAGGCGCGCGTGTGGCGCATCAGCGTGGCGGCCAGGCCAGTGCCGAGCACCAGCGCTGGCAGCAGCAGCGTTTTGATGTTTTGCGAAACGCTTTCACTCAGCGACACGTAGCCGGAGGCCGGGAGCCACTGAAGATGGACGGAAAACAGCAGGATCAGCAGGATCCCCAGCCAGAAGTGCGGGATCGAGATCCCGGAAAGCGCGACAAAGTTGGTGGTGTGATCGATCCAGCTGTTTTTCCGGACGGCAGCGACAATCCCCATACTGATGCCCACCACCAGCGCTACTATCATCGCCAGCAGCGACAGCTCCAGCGTGACCGGAAGCTTGCTGGCGATAAGCGTAGTGACCGGCTCCTGTGTCCGCAGCGAGGTGCCGAGGTCGCCGCGCAGCGCGTTACCCAGCCACCAGAGATACTGCGTCGGCAGCGGATCGTTCAGGTGATACTGCTCCCTGAGCTGGGCTATCACCGCCGGATCGCGCTCTTCCCCCGCCATCGCCAGCACCGGGTCGCCCGGCAGCAGCTTCTGCAGCGAGAACACCATAATGCTCACCAGAAACAGCGTAGGAACAGCCAGCAGCAGGCGTTTACAGATCAATTCCAACATGGTCGCTCTCCGGCTCAGGGTGCCATTTTCACGCCAGCCAGGCGTACCAGCCCGTCCGGCCAGGCTTTAAAGCCCTGCACTTTTTTGTTCAGGCCAAAGATGCGCGGCTCAAAGTAGAGGTATGCAATCGGCATATCGGTTTGCAGCTGCTTCACTACTTTGTCATACAGCGCCTGGCGCGTGGCCTGATCGTTGGTCTGACGCGCTTCGGTTAGCCAGGCATCGACCTGAGGGTTGCTGTAACGCCCGTCATTCAGGGTGCCCTTGCTGTTGATAAACGAGAAGATGCTGCCGTCAGGATCGGGACGTCCCGACCAGCCAGAGAGGCTGAGCTGGAACTCGCCGCGCTGCTGACGATCCAGCAGGGAAGCAAATTCACTCATCTGCAGCTTCACGTTAAATCCGGCTTCGCTCACCATCGCCTGAATCACCTGACCAACCTGCTGTGAGGTAGGATTGTTGGTGACTAACAGGGTGACGTCGATGGGCGTTTTCACGCCAGCCGCTGCCAGCAGAGCTTTGGCCTTCTCCACGTCACGAGCCGCTACCGGCAGCTTGACGTGGTAAGGAGAGACCGGCGAGAGCGCCTGATTTGAAGGCGCGTATAACCCCTCGAACGCCACCTGATTCAGCGCATCGCGGTCGATAGCCAGCGAGAACGCTTCCCGCACGCGGGCATCTTTCACAAATGGGTTGTTCGGGTCGACTTTGCCGTTGGCGATGTTGAAGGTAATGCCCTGATAACCCAGACCAGTGACTTTGGCGAGGCTCAGTTTGCTGTCGGCCTCAACGGTTTTTACGTCGCTGGCGGCGATACCTTCGGTCAGGTCGAGATCGCCAGAACGCAGGTTTGCCAGGCGTACCGAGGCATCAGGAATGGGCAGGAAAACCACTTTATCGAAGTGATAAGCTGACTTGTTCCAGTAATTATCGAAGCGTTTCAGGATGATGCGATCCTGCTGCACGCGGCTTTCAAACTGATAAGGGCCGGAGCAGACCGGATGGGTGGCAAAATCGGGTTTCGCCGCCGCTTCAGGCGCCAGCATCGCGCCTGCGCGGTCAGTCAGCTGACTCAGCAGGGCGGCATCAGCATTTTTCAGGTGGAAGATCACCTGTGAAGGCGAAGCGACTTCAACCGACTCAATAGAGGAAATTTCACTTTTGCGCAGCGAACCGGGCAGCGTCAGGGCGCGTTCAATATTAAATTTCACTGCTTCAGCATCAAACTTCTCGCCATCCTGGAAGGTCACGCCCTGGCGGAGATTCATGGTCAGCGTTTTGCCATCCTCACTCCATTTCCAGTCTGTTGCCAGACCCGGGATCACCTTCAGGTGTTCATCCACATCGACCAGGCGGTCGCACATGGCTGCAAAGACAAAGCGGCCGTAATAAGTGCGCGCCAGATGCGGGTCGAGCATATCCGGGTCTGCACCCAGGCCTATGCGCAGCGTGCTTTCAGCCTGTGCCTGCAGGCTGCCGATCAACATCAGGCCGCCCAGGGCGGTCAACAACGTGTGGCGTACTTTCATCGCGTCACTTCTCCAGAGGGGGTTATTGCATGTTGTTTTACCGCCTGTTCAAACAGCGCACGGCGCTGCAGAAAAGCGGAAGAGGGGGGAGCAATAGTTATCACGCTGCGGTCGCGGTTTAGTTCCTGCCAGCGATGACAGGCCACCTGACGGCCGCCTGGTAAAATCTGGTTGATGGGTTCGATGCGGCGGCACTCCTCCTTGACGTGCGGGCAGCGGGTATGAAAACGGCAGCCGGAAGGGGGCGAGGCGGGATCGGGCAGATCGCCCTGCAGCATCGGGATCTGGCGCGCTGCGCCAGGCTGCATCTGCGGAGCAGAGGCGATCAGCGCCTGGGTATAGGGGTGCAGCGGAGCATCAAAAATCTCCTCCACGGTAGCCAGTTCCACAATCTGCCCGAGGTACATCACCGCCACGCGGTCGCTCATATGGCGAATTACCGCCAGGCCGTGCGCCACGATAATCATCGTCAGCCCAAACTGCTGTTTCAGGCTCTCCAGCAGGTTCACCACCTGCGCCTGCACTGAGACATCCAGCGCGGAAACCGGCTCATCGCCCAGCAGCAGTTTTGGCCCTGACGCCAGCGCACGGGCGATGCCGATACGCTGGCGCTGTCCGCCCGAAAATTCATGGGGATAGCGGCGGGACCAGGCCGCAGGCAGCCCGACGGTTTGCAGCAGATCGGCCACTTTTTCCTGACGTTGCCGCCCGGTAAGCCTTTCATGCAGCCAGATCGGCTCGCCAACGATGCTCTCCACGTTCATCCTGGGATTCAGTGAGGCGAACGGGTCCTGAAAGATAATTTGCAGTTCCCGGCGCAGCTGATTGAGCCGGACGCCGCTGGCTTTGGTGATCTCTTCGCCCTGATAGAAAACGGCTCCCTGAGAAGGCGAAAGCAGGCGCAACAGCAGACGGCCCAGCGTGGATTTTCCGGAACCCGACTCGCCCACGATCGCCAGCGTTTCGCCTGGCATCACCTGTAACGAAATACGGTCAACGGCGGTAACCTGCAGATTGCGTTTAAACAGGCGGTTTGGTCCGGCAAAGGTTTTGCTCAGGTCGGTACATTCCAGAATCGGGGTGCTCATGCAATTTCTCCCAACGCGATATGCTGTTCCAGCGGGGCACGAAAACAGGCCACCTGATGATGATCGCCAAAGGCTTTCAACGCAGGTTTATGCTGATGGCAGCGGGTTTCGGCAAAGGGGCAGCGGGTGGCAAAGCGGCAACCGGCAGGCATCTGCTCTGGCAGCGGTACGGTACCGGGAATGGTGGCAAGGGTGGCGCTGCGCGCGCCCAGACTGGGGATCGATCCCATCAGGCCGATGGTGTAAGGGTGCTGCGGATCGTTAAAAATCTCCGCCACATCGCCAGTTTCCACCACCTGACCGGCGTACATTACCGCCACGCGCTGCGCCACTTCCGCCACCACGCCCAGGTCGTGGGTGATCATCAGGACGGCGGTGCCGGTCTCCGCTTTCAGGGTATTCAGCAACGAAAGAATTTGTGCCTGGATGGTCACGTCAAGCGCGGTTGTCGGCTCATCGGCGATAAGTAATTTCGGTTGGTTGATCAGCGCCATCGCAATCATTACGCGCTGACGCATGCCGCCGGAGAGCTGGTGGGGATACGCTTTCAGCCGCATTTCAGGCGCCGGGATCTGCACCTTTTCAAGAATTTGCAGCGCCGCCTGCATCGCTTCACGACGACTGACATCGCGATGGCGCATCACCGCCTCACTAAGCTGATCGCCCAGCGTAAAGGCGGGATTCAGCGAGGTCATCGGCTCCTGAAAAATCATTGCCAGTTCGTTGCCACGGATATCGGCATAGTCACGAGGGCTGAGCCTCAACAGATCCTTTTCCAGGAACGCTATTTCGCCCTGCTTCACCTGAGCGCTGGCGGGCAGCAGCCCCATCAGGGCCAGCGAGGTAATGCTTTTTCCACAGCCAGATTCGCCCACCAGCGCCAGCGTTTCTCCGGCCGCGACCTGCAGGGAAATATTGTCCAGTACGCTGACTGGCGATCCGGCAAACTGCACGTTCAGCTGGCTCAGAACCAGCACCGGGTGAGAGTGTTCAGCGGTCATGGATGCTCCTCTTCGCCGCAGCTGATAGCTTCAATCAGGGCCTGCTGTAGCACCAGCAGGTGTTCTCGCATGGCTGCTGCTGCCTCAAGGGGCTGGCGGGCGGCAATGTGTTGCACCAGGCGTTGGTGATGATCGTCATAATTGTTCAGCCGCTCCTGGGTCCTGGCCAGCACCCGCAGATGTTGCCAGCTCGGTTCACGCCGTACGGCATCAACGGCATCAAATAGCCCCAGCATCAGGCGGTTTCCGGCGGCTTCGGCAATAGCGCGATGGAAGGCGCTGTCCCACAGCTCGTGCTGATCGCCATCATCCAGGGAGATACTTTGCATGCGCTCCAGCAGGCGCTTTAGCAGGGCGATCTGTTCATTGCTGGCGCGCAGAGCGGCCAGACGCGCCAGCCCCGGCTCCAGCTGAATGCGCGCTTCCATCACTTCCAGCAGATTTGACCGCTGCGGAAGGTCCTGCAAAACCAGAGGCTGTACCGGCGCGGCTGGGCCTACAAAGGTGCCCTTGCCCTGTTTACGCCAGATCCGGCCCTCTTCTTCCAGCACGTCCAGCGCCCGACGGATTTCCCGACGGCCAACGATAAACCGCTCCGCCAGCTCACGTTCGGTTGGCAGAGGCAGCTCCGGCTGTAGCTCCTGCTGCTGGATCAGCTGGCGCAGCTTTTCCAGCGCGGAGCTGGAGTTGATGGCAGTTTCTGACGTGTCACCCATAATTGGTTCGCTTATTTATTCATCGTTTAAGGGAGCGCTTTCATTAACAGGCCTTGCCAGCGTGCGGGCAAGGCGTGATGACCTGTTTATTACAGTAGGCAAGAACTGAACCAATATTTAATTGGTTCGGTATTTTGTGAGCAGGGTCTCGCTAATTACTTGAATTATCGGTGGTTTAAAAGAAAGAGGGCAATGGGGGAGCGCGAGTGTGCAGAAAGCGACTCTGCTCATATTTGGTGCAAAGGATCATTCTGAGTGCACAGGTGTGATACGCCGGTAAAGCAGAGAGCAGACCCTTTTTAGCGATAATATTGCCATCGCCCCGGCTGAACCGATGAGTCGTTAACTGATTTTTTGCCTGGCAAAGACACTCGGAAATTTCTGAAAAAAACGCGGGTAAAAGTAAGCAGATTATAAAATTTGTACAGATAAAAATAATTGAAGTGACGCGTGTAAGCGGTACCAATCGCGCCCTGTCTCGATTGCCTGAAAAGCAGGCGCCGGTGGGGAAAAAGTTACTCTTGTTAAAGCTGGACCTGGATGAAAAGCAAGTGTGAAAAATAGTCAAAAAATATGACGCAAATCGCATGATTTGATCTAATACTTAGAACCTGGCGTTTCCCTGCGCTGTCTCTCTGAGCACTCTCTCTGAGCAACCCAGCGGCTGTTGTCGCCAATATTCTGAACCTGAGACTCAGGTTCTTACCCTCTGGCCGTTCACATTTGTGATTTTTATGAGGAGAGCCTTATGGAGTTGAAAGATCCGATGGGCGAATTGTTGTCGAGTCTGGAACATATTGTATTAACGCGTGAAGTTATCCAAGCCGCTCCTGCATTAAAGGGTGAAGTGACTGTGCCCGAACCAAAACGCATCAGGGAAATTACCGGCATGGAAATTGATGAGTTTGCCCTGGCATTGGGCGTCAGCGTTTCTTCGGTGAAAAGTTGGGAAGCCAAGCGCACGAAACCTTCGCGCAGTGCTCAGAAACTGATGCAGTTAATACAATTTAATCCTTGCCTCAGCAGACAGCTGCTGGGGTAGTAAAGAAAAACCCGCCCTCTGGCGGGTTTTGTGTTTCTGGCTGCCGAACAGAGAGCTTTTCACTACATTCCCTTCGCTTCTTCTTCCGCCAGCTTATGTCGTTGATAGCGCGCCAGGGTCTGTAATACACCCTGAGCAATACGCTCTCCTGCTTCAGGTTGCAGAGATCATAAAGGGTATCATCACGTTCAATCAGCTTGTCCAGTTCAGCAATGGTGGCGTCATCAAGCCTCTCCATCAGAACGCCCCAGCCGCTGCCTTTCATCAGAAAGAACCCGGCTCACCTGCTCCTGAAGCGTGGTATAACCGGGCCGGATAATTTTATGTTCGTTGAGCCAGATAATCAGCTCCGTGGCAACAAAGCCGGGGTTATATCCCGGTGAACAATGCTGGCAGCCTGCTGTTCAAGCTGTGAGGTCAGTGAAGATAACTACGGCCGGTAACCGTACAGTGCGCAGATTTTTTCACGCTGAGCATACCGTTCGTGCTTAGTGAGAGACAGATCCGGAAATGACTCACCCTGAAAATAACGACTCAGGGCAAAGTTGCTGTCGTCCTTAACATCATTCCATCCGAATCGGAAAAACAGGTGTTTGGCTTTAAAGTAAGCGATCTGAAGGATGCAATAAATTTGAGCATGAAGCTTCTGACGACTACAGGCCAGCGCCAGTTCAGATTCATCCAGCGCCAGGAACTCCAGCCGCTGTCCATAATCGAAATCAGGAAGACCATACAGTGCCTCCTGCCCGGCACTATTTAAAACCGCCAGTCGTTCACTTTTGCCTGTCACTTTGCCACGCGTTGTCATCCTGACCCCGATTAATCATCTCCGTTAGAGGATCGTTCAACGGACAGTGAAAATAAAATTTTGCATCTCAGTAAAAATCACTGCTGACGTTGTCTCATATAATTGGTACGGTATCAATTTCTTTCATGGCCCCTCAAACGTACACTTTTATGACTGAAATACGGATTGGCTATGCCCGATGTTCAACTGACCGCCAGGATCTGGCCGCACAACAGGAAGCCTTCATCAGCCTTGGCGTTTCCCCGGATCGGATTTATACCGATAGGGGGCTGACCGGCTCAAATCGCCAGGGCAAAAGGGAAACTAAGGGGGAAACAGCCAAAGCTTTCAGATAAACAGCAAAAAGAGCTTTGTAGGATGCATGGAAGTGGTGAGTATTCAATCAGTGATTTGGCTGAATTATTTTCCGTTTCCCGACTAACTGTTTACCGGACGCTTTCCCGAGGGAAATAATGAAAAAATGGATTTAATGAAAATTAGCATGGAGCGATTATGTACAACAACAATGAAGTCATCAGTTACCTACAAGCTAACAGGATTCTCGCATTAAAGCTCGATTATGCAGTTTCTGCTGTTGCTCAGCAGGTTACAAATCAAGTTGAAACCTTAGGAAAGGGCGCTACCCGCCTGCTGTATTACACGTCCTGTTTTACCGATGAATATAATGATGTTTGCCAGCAGCAAAAGACGGAGGATCTGCGCTTCAGGAATGCTGTTGTTCGCATTATTCAGCATGGTGACGTTGTCTATGAAATGCTTCGGGTCTACTTTGAAGAAATATTAAAATACAAATCTAATGCCCAATTAGAGTATATTAAAAAAGCGCTTATGGCCGTGAATGTTCATATCGCGGCCAGCACCCTTACAGGTGCGGGGTACGCTTTGGCGGGCGCTACCAGCGTCCGTATTGGATTGAATCTAAGTATGCAACTCAGTGCCCTTACGGGACGTGCAGCGGGTACGGCTGCGGGGGTTGTGGCCACGTATGGTCTGGTTCAGAAAGCGGCGGATAGTGCTCGTCGTTTATACGTCCAATATCCAGCTTATTACTCTGCACTTTACATGCAACAACTGGAAATGATGTATTTCCTGATTGAACTATTATTTGAGCGCGCGGGCGCACTTGAAGCACAATGGTCGTCTGATTCCGGTATAGCAAATATCATCAACCGGATGATCAGATAACCATGTTTAGATCACTAAAGAAATTTCTACTGTGGCAGCTCAGGTTTTTATCATCGCTGTACGGAACTGTAATTCTTACGATTATTTTCGCATTGCTCCAGGGATATTTTTTCCCTGATAGCCCTGTCTGGCCTATAGGCGTATTCGCCATAGTTATGATTGTTATTTTCACGCGTTACTGTAAATGGTGACAGCGTTAATATAACAGTTATTTAAATCATCAATGATAAGGAAATCATATGTCTACTCCCGCTCATTTATGGCTTGAAGATGAAAACGGCTCGCCGATTGTTGCAGTTGTTTAATGCCCCTGCGGTTGGGTTCCATCGAATTAAAACCATTTTCGCATGGTGTAACCATTCCAGTAGATCCCAGTTGGGGCAAACTTACAGGAACGCGCATTCATAGCCCGATCACGATAGTGAAAGAATTTGATCAGACAATACCACTCCTGTACCGCGCTGTCTGCGAAGCGCCATATCTGGCTCCTGACGGTATGAGTAGCACTCACCTTGAAACGCTCGAATTGCGTTATAAGGCGATCACCTGGAAGTATACGGAAGGAAATATCATCTATCGTGATTCATGGAACGATCGTTGCTGTGCCTGATAACTAAGGGCATCAGAGGAGGCAAATACCTTCTCTGGCACTAACGAGGAGAGAAAATGGTCGACTTAACTGCAGAACAACGACAGCTGGCGAAGATAGTTCATGATTATGCCTGTTGGTTTCCTCTGACAGAAAATGGTGATGCTCAGTTATTGCAGGGCTGTTATGACTATATGGATGCCTTTAAACGGGTGATGGACAGCGCTTCAAAAGTCCAGATGGACTACATTTGCCTGCAATACCCTGGATATTTTCGCTTTGCAAAATGGATGGAAAGGCTGGCTTAGGGCATTGCTGATGGAGTCATTAAGGTGCCGAAAGATCACTAAAAGCAACGGACCGGAAATTTCGGCGGTTCCAGCGTAGAACCCCTATAGAAGTAATATATAGCCCGGACACCAGCGCGCAGGTGTGATCGGTCTGGGCCATATGGCGGTGAAACTGGCGAGCGTGCCGGGAGTGGAAGTGCTGCTGTTTCTTTCAGTTGCTGATTGCCGGGGCGAAGGCTTTCACCCCGGCAACGGCTCTTACTGCAACAGCGAAATATCCGCTACCTGCAGGAACAGCTCACGCAGTTTAGCCAGCAGCGTCAGGCGGTTGATCCGCACTTCGCGCTCTTCGGCGTTCACCATCACCTTCTCGAAGAAGTTATCCACCGCACTACGCAGCTGGGCCAGCTCAATCAGTGCGTCCTGATAGCGGCCTTCCGCGAAGTAAGGCTGAAGTTTGCTGCTCAGCGCGGAAACGTAGGTCGCCAGCTGGATCTCTTCATTCTCTTTCAGCAGGGACGCCTGCACGCTGTCGTTCAGCGGCTCGGTAGCCTTAGCCAGAATATTAGAGACACGCTTGTTTGCGGCAGCCAGAGTGGCAGCCTCTTCCAGCGAGCGGAAGTGCGACACGGCTTTCATACGCGCGTTGAAGTCTGCCGGACGGGTTGGACGACGCGCCAGCACCGCCTGAATGGTATCAACGCTGTGACCCTCTTCCTGATACCAGGTACGGAAACGCCCCAGCATAAAGTCGATCACCTCATCCACCACTTTAGCGTTGCTCAGCTTGCTGCCATAGAGGCGCACCGCTTCTTCGGTCAGCGTTTGCAGATCCAGCGGCAGGTTTTTCTCGACGATGATACGCAAAGCGCCCAGGGCGGCGCGGCGCAGCGCGAACGGGTCCTTGTCGCCTTTTGGATGCTGTCCAATGCCGAAAATGCCGACCAGCGTATCCATCTTATCGGCGATAGCCAGCGCACAGGCCACCGGATTAGAGGGCAGATCGTCACCGGCAAAGCGCGGCTGATACTGTTCGTTCAGCGCAACGGCAACGTCTTCCGCCTCGCCGTCGTGGCGGGCATAGTGCATGCCCATCACGCCCTGGGTGTCGGTGAATTCGAACACCATGTTGGTCATCAGGTCGCACTTGGAGAGCAGGCCAGCGCGCGTGGCGTGGTTAACGTCCGCGCCAGTTTGCCCGGCAATCCAGCCCGCCAGCGCCTGAATACGGTCGGTTTTATCACGCAGCGTGCCCAGCTCTTTCTGGAACAGCACAGTTTCGAGGCGCGGCAGGTTATCTTCCAGACGCTTTTTGCGATCTGAGTTAAAGAAGAACTCAGCATCAGCCAGACGTGGACGAACCACTTTCTCGTTACCGGAAATAATCTGCTGCGGATCTTTTGACTCGATGTTGGTGACAAAAATGAAGTTCGGTAGCAACTTGCCCGCCGGGTCATAGACCGGGAAATATTTCTGGTCGCCCTTCATGGTGTAGACCAGCGCTTCCGCCGGTACCGCCAGGAATTTCTCTTCAAATTTCGCCGTCAGCACCACCGGCCACTCCACCAGCGAGGTGACCTCTTCCAGCAGGCTGTCGCTGAGGTCGGCAACGCCGCCGATTTCGCGCGCTGCCGCTTCGGCATCCGCTTTGATCTGCGCTTTACGCGCTTCGTAGTCAGCCTGCACCTTGCCACGTTCCAGCAGGATCTGTGGATACTGGTCGGCGCTATCAAGGCTGATCTCCGCTTCGCCCATAAAGCGATGACCACGGATGGTACGGCCAGAAGTGACGCCCAGGATAGTGGCGTCCAGGCTCTCTTCACCCAGCAGCAGCGTCAGCGTATGCACCGGACGCACAAACTGCACGTCGGAATCGCCCCAGCGCATCAGTTTTGGGATCGGCAGCTTAGAGAGGGCGGTGCTGACCATTGCCGGCAGCAGCGATTGTGCGCTTTCACCTTTCATCTGCGCACGGTAGAGCAGC
This sequence comes from Erwinia sp. MMLR14_017, assembly GCF_033657285.1. Taxonomy (NCBI): domain Bacteria; kingdom Pseudomonadati; phylum Pseudomonadota; class Gammaproteobacteria; order Enterobacterales; family Erwiniaceae; genus Erwinia; species Erwinia sp. MMLR14_017. Next base: position 121,113 of record NZ_JAWVWP010000002.1, read on the forward strand.
CATTCGCCTTTGTCGGTACTCAGGCGTTCAGCCTGATCGACGGTGATACCGCAACCGCGTGCCCAGCCTTCGGCAGCTTTGGTCGCCACGCCTTTAGCGTCAAACGCAGCGGCAATCGCCGGGCCGCGTTTTTCAACTTCGCGGTCGGGCTGGGCGGCGCTCAGGGCAGCCACTTTCAGCGCCAGACGGCGGGGAGAAGCAAACCAGCTCACTTCGCCGTGCGTCAGGCCTGCGGCATCCAGTTCGGCAGTAAAGCTGGCAGCAAAAGATTCAGCTAAATTACGCAGTGCTTTTGGTGGCAGCTCTTCAGTGCCAAGCTCCACCAGAAAAGTTTTCTCAGTCATGGCGGCCTCTTATTTCTTGTTATTGCACATCGGGAAGCCCAGCGCCTCACGCGACGCATAGTAGGCTTCAGCCACGGCTTTGGTCAGGGTGCGAATGCGCAGAATATAGCGCTGACGCTCGGTTACGGAGATCGCTTTACGCGCATCCAGCAGGTTAAACGTGTGGCCCGCTTTCAGAATGCGTTCGTAGGCTGGCAGCGGCAGAGGTGTTTCCAGCGCCAGCAGGCTTTGCGCCTCTTTCTCATACTGCTCGAAGCAGGAGAAAAGAAAGTCGACGTCGGCGTGTTCGAAGTTATAGGTGGACTGCTCCACTTCATTCTGATGGAACACGTCGCCATAGGTCGTTTTACCCAGCGCGCCATTGCTCCAGATCAGGTCGTAGACGCTGTCCACGCCCTGGATATACATTGCCAGACGCTCCAGGCCATAGGTGATTTCGCCGGTAACCGGCTTACACTCCAGGCCGCCAACTTGCTGGAAGTAGGTAAACTGCGTCACTTCCATGCCGTTCAGCCACACTTCCCAGCCCAGACCCCAGGCACCCAGCGTTGGGTTTTCCCAGTTGTCTTCTACAAAGCGGATATCATGAATGGTCGGGTCCAGCCCCAGCGCCTTCAGGGAGCCGAGGTAGAGCTCCTGAATATTCTCAGGCGAGGGCTTAATCGCCACCTGGAACTGATAGTAGTGCTGCAGGCGGTTAGGGTTCTCGCCATAGCGGCCATCGGTAGGGCGGCGTGACGGCTGCACATAGGCAACTGCCATCGGCTCTGGCCCTATGGCACGCAGGCAGGTCATAGGGTGAGAAGTCCCTGCACCCACTTCCATGTCCAGTGGTTGCACGATGGTGCAGCCCAGGCTGCCCCAGTAATCCTGTAAGGTCAGGATCAGTCCCTGAAAGGTTTTAGTATCAAACTTTTGCATGTTGGGTCCGCACGCGAGACAAGTGGTAATAAAAAGTGGCCGTCAGTATACCCTTTGACCGGCAGATAGTCAGCCCGCAGTCGCTGACAATGGAGGGAACGGGGAAAGCCCGTTGCGTCATAATCTTAACTTCCTCCCTTTATTCTCTCTCCTGACGGCATTAAACCCCTGCCATCACAAAATCGTATAGATTCCGCGCAACCCTTTTTTTTGTGCAGTTTAACAACAGAGCTATGTTTTTTAACTATATGATTATTAATAATATTTTATCTCTCACTGATGATGGTGATCGTTCGCTGCTGCGCTGCCAGAAAAGCAAAACTGACCATCTGGTGAAAATTCGCGCATTGACTTTCGTCTGATCGTATACGAATTTGAGCTCACTAACTCTTCGGTGAGAGACCTCAATGAAAAAGGCTATTGCGTACCCTGGAATGAAAGCGGAAGACCGGCCGATGGGACCTGCGCCCCTCTCCGCTGCGGTGCTGCATGAACCAATGCTGTTTATCTCAGGCCAGGTAGCGATTGATCCTTACACCGCCGCTATCGTCGGCAATGATATTCAGGCACAGACCCGCCAGGTACTGAAAAACGTGGGCGATCTGCTCAGTGAAGCGGGTATGACTTTTGACAACGTCGTGCGCGTAACGATTTTTCTGACCGACCTGTCGCTCTTCTCGCAGCTGAACGAGGTTTACGCCGACTACTTTTCCTTCCCATTCCCGGCTCGTGCCACCGTCGGTATCCAGCTCAACCATCCCGATCTGCTGGTTGAGATGGAAGTCACGGCGATGCGCTGAGGCAGAGGAAACCATGCATATTCATATTGAAAACGACCCGGCCAGCCCGCAGGCGCTGCAGCTCTCTAAAGCGCTGCTCTGGCAGCGGCTGGAGACAAATCCGGCGCTGCAGGGCAAATTCACGCTGTCAGAAAATAACGATCCTCAGCATCTGGCGGAATTTCTTCCGGTGGCGGATATCCTCTGGGCCGGACGTAAGTTCCCGTTGTATCAGCATGCGGCAGATGCCACCCGGCTGCGATGGGTGCAGGTCATCTCCGCTGGCGTGGAAAGCTGGCTGGAGAAGTGGCCCGATACGGTTCAGCTGACTAACGCCTCCGGCGTGCATGGCGATAAGGGGGCGGAATTCATTCTGATGTCTGCCCTGATGTTTAACTACGGCATCCCTGGCTTTCTGCAGGATCAGGCGAATCAGCAGTGGCGTCCAGCTTTTGGCGGCTGCGCCAGCGGTAAAAAAGTGCTGCTGCTTGGGCTGGGCGGCATTGGCGCGGCAGCCGCCGCGTTGCTGACCCGACAGGGTTACCAGGTGGTGGGCGTGACCCGCAGTGGGCAAACCACCGCCACAGTTGCGCGCTGCATCAGCATCGAAGAGGTGGATGCCGAGCTGGCGGATACCGACGTGCTGGTCTCCACCCTGCCACTGACGCCGGAAACTGACGGACTGTTCAGTCGCGAAAGGCTGGCGAAACTGCCTTCCCGTGCCGGTGTGATCATCGTGGGCCGCGCGCGCGTTTTCGATTACGACGCGCTCAGCGACAGGCTGAAAGCCGGAACGCTGGCTGGCGCGGTGCTGGATGTATTTTACGAGGAGCCGCTGCCGCAGGGCGACGCGCTCTGGCAGGTGCCGAGGTTGATTATGACCCCGCACTGTAGCCTTGACGATCATGGTGCCTATCTTGACGGCTGCCTGACGCTATTTTTGCAAAATCTCGAACGGTATCTGGCCGGAGAGCCGCTTATAAACCGTGTGAGTAAACAGAAAGGGTATTGATCTTACGGCCCAACGCCAACAGCGGTCATGACTTACAGGTCATCGCTTATACCTTCACCTGCACCAGGGGATCCTCAGAATGAAATTAGCACGCATCGCTTTGTTAGTATCCGGTCTGACCGGCGCACTGCTCTCTCTTTCCGCACAGGCTGCGGACACGGTTAAACCTTCCGCCGAAGATTTTGCTGCAATGGCGCAGTGTAAAACCTTGCAGGCGAAATATCCTTCGCTGGTCGGCAAGGATGTGGTGGTAGGGCTGGGCGGCTATACCAAGGGCTTTGAAGCGCCTTCGGAAGCCGACCCAACGGTGATTGAAGGTCTGGACCCGTCGCTGTTTGACCGTATTGGCGGCTGTCTGGGCTTTAAGCACACCTACCAGAACGGCTCTTTTAACGTGCTGCTGACCTCTATCTCCAGCGGCCGCGCCGATATTGGCCCGATGCTGTACGTCACGCCAGAGCGTCTGAAGCAGATTGCGTTTGTGGCTTCCGTGCAGGTACAGGATGGCTCCATTGTGGCGAAAGGCAACCCAGAGAAAATCGTAAGCGCAGACGATCTGTGCGGCAGAACGGTGGCGGCCGCTGCCGGTACTTATGAAGCCACCAAACTTGTGCCGGAGCAGACCGCCAAATGTAAAGCCGCCGGCAAACCGGATGTGAATATGCTGATGGTGCAGAACACCGATAACAGCATTCAGGCGATCAAAAGCGGTCGTGCCGACATCTATCTGACCGAAGCGGGGTCTGCTCGTGAAATCGCTAAAGCCGATCCAGCCTTTGAAACGGCATTCACCGTTGACCTGCCGATCATGGTTGGTTTCCCCATCGCTAAGAACAATACCGTGATGCGTCATGCGGTGCTGGATGCGATGAAAGTGATCCAGCAGAGCGGTGCGCAGAAAAAACTGCTGGATTTCTGGGGCCAGGGTGCCAGCGCACAGCGTATTGCTGTTGATAAAGGCTAAGTCCGCCATAGCCCTTTCGCTGGCGTGCTGCTGCGCCAGCAAAAAGGGGAGAGCAAGCGTCCGACCGCTGGAGAAAAAGCGTGGATGATTTTCTTAAGTATCTGACCCTGCCCTACCTGTGGCAGGGAGCCGTTATCGCTCTGCAACTGCTGGTCGGTGCGCTGGCTGGTGGGGTGATTATTGGCTTCTTCCTGGCGCTGGCCAGCACCTCCCGCCACTGGATTATCCGTTTTCCGGTGCAGGTCTATATCTATATTTTGCGCGGCACGCCGGTGCTGTTGCAGCTGATCCTGCTCTACAACGTGCTGCCACAGTTTGGCCTGCGCTTCAGTCCTTTCCTCAGCGCCCTGCTGGCGTTGATGATCAACGAAACGGCGTTCTGTGCGGAGATTATCCGTGGCGGCATCCTCGCCACCGACAGGGATCAGCGCACCGCCGCGCAGGCTTTTGGCTATTCCCGCACCAAAGAGATGATCCATGTGGTTATCCCTCAGGCCCTGCGCGCTATTCTGCCCACGATGGGCAACGAGGCGGTTGGCCTGCTGAAATCCACCTCGCTGGCTTCTGTGGTTGGCGTCAACGAGCTGACCATGCGCGGGCAGACCATCGTTTCACAGAACTTCCTGTTTATTCCTGTGCTGGTGGCTTCGGGCGGCATCTATATGATCCTCTCTTCGCTGCTGGCGGCAGCGCAATGGTGGCTGGAGCGCCACTACAACCTCGAAGATCGCGCCCGTCGCGCCCGTCTGCGGCTGGAGAAGCTGCCAATGCCCGCAGAAGCGGAAGTAGTGGCGCTGCCGAAGCAGCGTTGGGATAGCAACAAAGCCGCGCCGGTGCTGGAAATCGACAATCTCTGCGTCGAGTATGGCAGCAAGCCGGTGCTGAAGGATCTCTCACTGCACATACGTCGTGGTGAAGTCGTGGTGCTGCTGGGCCGCTCCGGCTCCGGCAAGAGTACGCTGCTGAAATCCATTCTGGCGTTGACGCCACGCTCCGGCGGCAGGATTGCTACGGAAGGCCATATTATGGGGTACGACGAAAGCGGACGTGCGTTGCCAGACCGCCTGCTCCCCCTGAACCGCGCTCGTTCCGGGATTGGTATAGTCTTCCAGCACTTCGCGCTGTTTGACCACCTTACCGCGCTGGATAACGCCATGAGTATTCCGCTGCGCGTACAGGGCATGCAGGAAGAGGCGGCGCGTGCCAAAGGTCTCCGTGCACTGCGCGCCGTGGGCCTGGGTGACTTCGTCGCTAATCTGCCGCACGAACTGTCAGGCGGTCAGAAACAGCGGGTGGGCATTGCCAGGGCATTAGCGGCTGAGCCACGTATCCTGCTGTTTGATGAGCCAACCTCCGCGCTGGACCCGGAGCTGGTGCGTGAAGTGAACCAGACTATCCGTAATCTGTCCCAGACCGGCATCACCATGATTATCAGTACACACGATATCGCTTTCGCCTCAAGCGTGGCTGACCGGGTGGTATTCCTGCAAGGGGGACAGCTGATTGAGCAGGGACCGCCAGCGATCCTGAAGCAGCCGCAAACCGAAGCGTTCGCCACTTTCCTTAAGCATGAACAGGAACATCAGGAGAACCAGCATGCGTAACGTGCTGCCTTTTGAGCAGGAAGCGCGCCAGCGTTTAGGCGAGCCGCTCTACCGTTACATGATGGGCCAACCAGCGGATGCGTTACTGGCCGCCGCAGACGGCAACAGCCAGGATTTGCAACGCTATCGCCTGCTGCCACGGGTGATGCGTGGGAATAACGGCATTGATACGTCGGTCACTTTTGCCGGGCATCGCTGGTCTGCGCCCCTTGGCGTAGGCGCATTTGCCGGGGATGTGGTTTTTCATCCTGAAGGGCTGCTGCCGATTGCCCGTGCCTGCAGGCGTCTGCAACTGCCGCTGGCCATCTCGGAAGAGACGGTGACCCCGCTGCGTGAGATTTGCGCTGAATATCAGGGCTGCTGGCTGCAACTCCGCGCGGCAGGCGACCTGTCGCGTATTGAAGCGTTGATTGCCCATGCGGCGGAATGCGGCGCCAGCGGCATTATCCTCACCGTGCTGGCTCCGGTACATCCGGTGTCTGGCCTGCAACCCGGCGGCTTCTCCATCGGCGACGCCCTGTTGCAGCGCGGCCTGAAAACCATCGGTTCCACCGGACCGGGCGTGCAGCCTCTGCCAGCGTTTCCCTGCTGGGGCTGGGATGAACTGCGACAGGCGTGCGAACTGGCTGCCCGCCATAAGCTGCCGCTGCTGGTGAAAGGCGTTTTACATCCGGATGACGCGGCTGCGGCGCACAATGCAGGTTGCCAGGGCATCATCGCTTCAAATATCGGTCTGCGTCAGAGCTCACGTTGGGTCTCTCCTGTGCAGCAGCTGCCTGCGCTGCGCCAGCGCTATTCTGGCGAGCTGGTGCTGGATGGCGGCGTACGCAGCGGCACCGACGCGGTAGTGGCGGCCTGTCTTGGGGCTTCGCTGTCGCTGGCGGTCAGGCCAGTGATGGGCGCGCTGGTGGCGGGTGGCGAAGAGGCGGTCTTCGGCCTGCTCTCCGGCTGGATCAACGAAATCACTGCCCTGAGCCACTGGTGCGGCGTCAGCAGCATCAGCGAACTGAACCCCTCATTTCTTACTCTCGCCGGAGCCGAATCAGCATGACGATCTCTTTAGTTCTCAACCAGGGCGACGCCAGCGAGTCGCGCATTTATTACTGCGCTCACTATCTGGCGGAGAGCCTGGGCCTGTTTGCCAGCCATGGCCTGAAAGTCATCTTCACCACCGCCGAATCTGGCGGGAAAACGGTGCAGGGCGGACAGGTGCCTGCGGTGATCGCAGGGGAAGCGGATCTGACTATCGGCGGCCCGATGGTGATGATGAAAAATTATCAGGAAAACGGCCCGGCACTGGTCTGCTTTGCCGCCGCCGTCTCGGCAAATCCGTGGTTTTTGGCCGCAGGTAAAGCTGACAACAACTTCACCCTCGGCAGCCTGCGCGGTAAACGCGTGATTGATGTGGGCAATGTCGGGACTGCGACCCTCAGCTTCAACTGGTTGCTGCGCCAGCATCATCTGGAAAAAGAGGTTGAGCTGATTGCCGGAAGCGGCGATGAAGCGGCCGATTTTGCCGCCATCAGCCGGGGTGATGCGGAGTATGCGCTGCACTCTGTGCATGCGCTGGCACCCTTCATGGCGCGAGGAGAACTGCACACCGTTGCCAGCCTCGCCCCGTTTTGTGGCGATATTCCGTGGAGTGCCTATATTGCCCGCCGTGACGTAATGGCGGAGAAACAGGCGGCCTTCAGCGCGTTTACCGCAGCAATGCGCGAGGCGCAGCAGTGGCTTCAGAGCCACAGCGCGGAAGCGCTGGCGGCTCAGGTTCAGCCCTGGTACCCCGACTATCCGTCAGCGGCGCTGGTTACTGGTCTGGAGGCTTATCTTAAAACAAACGTCTTTGCGGCTTCCCCACTGATGAGGCGTGAGGATTTCGACCGCTTTGTCGTACTGCTGACTGAAGCAGGCTGGCTCACGCCGGCTATCCCGGTGCCTTTTGCCGCGCTGGTGGATGTCTCTTTCGCCGCTGGCGTGCACCCTTAACAGGAGAAACGGCATGAAAACGTTAATTATTAATGGCCTTGTGGTGCTGGAAAGCGGTGAAGTTCAGGCCGACCTGCTGATTGAGCAGGGGAAAATCGCCGCTATCCTGGCGCGCGGCACGACATTACCTGCCGCCGATGAAACTATCGATGCCACCGGGCTGGTGGTTATGCCTGGCGCGATTGATGTGCATACCCACTTCACCGGCTCGCACGACTTCCCGGAGCTGGAGCTGCGTGAGGGCACGCGTGGTGCGGCTGCCCATGGCGTCACCACCATTGTGGAGATGCCGCACTCCTTGCCGCCTGCGACCTCGACAAAAAACTTTATCGCCAAGCGCGAGATGCTGGCCCGCAGCTGTTCGGTCGACTTCGCGATGTGGGCAGGTCTGGATGGCAGTAATGTCAGCCAGCTTGCAGAGCTGGATGCGCTGGGCGCTATCGCCTTCAAAGCTTTTCTGTGCAGCGGCGCGGTCAACGGTGAAGCGACCGATGAGAAGGGACTGCCGCGCCTGAACGATGACGGTCTGCTGCGTGCGATGCGCGAGCTGAAAACCTTTGATGGCCTGATTGGCGTGCATGCCGAGAATCACGATATCCTGATTGGCGCAGGCAGCGAACTGCGTGAAGCAGGGCGGAAAGATACCCGTGCTCATGCGCTGGCAGGCCCCGAGATTGCTGAAATCGAAGCTGTTGGCCGCGTGCTGCAAATTGCCAAAGCTACCGGCGCCAGGGCGCATATCGTGCACGTTAGCTCGGCTAAGGCCGCACAGCAAATTGCCGAGGCCCGTCCGGAAGTGCGCGTGACGTTTGAAACCTGTCCTCACTATCTGATGCTTGATGAAGAGGATTTAGTCCGCATTGGCCCCAACGCCCGCTGCGGGCCGCCAATCCGCCCGCGCCCGGTGGTGGAAGCGCTGTGGCAGGTGCTGCACAGCGGTGAAATTGATCTGCTAGCCTCCGATCATTGCCCCTATACGCCGGAGCAGAAGCTGGCTGGTCTGGAAAACATCTGGGAGGCGGGCATGGGCCTGACCGGCGTGGAGACGCTGGGGCCGATGTTCTACAGCGAGGGTCATGTAAAACGCGGCCTCTCCCTGCAAGATTTCGCCCGCATGACGGCTACCGGCCCGGCAAAGGCTTTCCAGCTCTACCCGCAGAAGGGCGCTATCGCACCCGGCTGCGATGCTGACCTGGCCTTTTACGATCCCACCGTGAGCTGGACGGTTGAAGGCGCGAAGTTCCAGGGACTGGGCAAGTGGAGCGCTTTTGAAGGCATGGCCTGTCAGGGTAACGTTGTCCGCACCCTGATCCGCGGCGTGACCGTCTTTTCGCAGGGCGAAATGCAGGTTGAACCCGGATTTGGTCAGTTCCAGACCCGCACCCATTAATGAGTTAATCAGGACAGTGCTATGGCCGCTAAATCCGCGATGCCCGCGCGTAAAACGGGAAAATGGCAGCAAATCGACGAGGAGGATATCGACAAGAGCTGGGCGCTCGCCAGACCGCGCACGCTGGTCGATCACGCTGTGGACGCCATTCTTTCGGCTGCCTCCCGCGGGCTGCTGCTGCCTGGCGATCGCGTGTCCGAACCGGATCTGGTGACCCGTCTGGGCATGAGCCGTGTGCCCATTCGCGAAGCGCTGCGCATTCTGGAAAGTCAGGGCATTGTCTCCAGCGAGCCCTACAAAGGCATTCGTCTGATGGAGATTTCACACGAGCGACTGGAGCAGATCATTGATGTCCGTGTGCCATTAGAGACGCTGGCCTGTCGCCGCGCCATAGAAGCGGGGCGCAACGGCCCGCGTCAAATCCGCATTCTTAATGAGAGCGTGGAAGAACTGTTGCTGATGCAGCAGCGCAACGACGTATACGGCTTTGCCTCGGCAGATACCGCTTTCCACCGCGTGCTGTGCAGCTTTGCCATGAACCCGGTGCTGAGCAATCTCTGGGAGTCCATTGCCCGCCAGCTGACGGTGATCTTCGGCCTCTCGACGATGGGCAAATCGATGTCAGCCATCATCGAAGAGCATCAGCGGCTGGTCGATGTGTTTGCCGAAGGAGATATCCGCAAAATGGCGGAAGAGATTGAACAGCATATCCGCGTGCAGGCGCTGGATGTGGATTATGAAAAAATTATCGCAGAGCGCCGCAAAACACTTTCGCAGGCAGAGTAGCCCTGCTTCAGGATTTCGCCACCAGGAACCGAATTGATGAAAATTACTGATGTAGAAGCCTTTTACTTAAGGCTGCCAAACATTGAGAAGCGCACCGACAGTTCTCAGGATGCGTTGCTGATTAAGATCTCCACCGATGCCGGGTACACGGGCTGGGGAGAAGTGGATGGCAGCCCTTACGTGACCAAAGCGATCATTGATGCGCCCTATTCCCATACCATGGTCACCGGCCTGAAGTCGCTGCTGATTGGCGAGAACCCGCTGGATACCAAACGGCTCTGGAGCAAAATGCACCGTGCGACTATTTATTACGGGCGCAACGGCGCGGTGATCCAGGCGATGGCCGGGATAGATATCGCGCTGTGGGACATTAAAGGCAAGGCGCTGGATAAGCCGATTGTGGATCTGCTGGGCGGCGCGATGCGCGAAAAAATGCGCGTCTACTCCTCCAACATGTTCCAGTACAGCATTGAAGAAACCGTTGCCCGCGCCCGCCATGCGGTGGATACCGGGCATACCGGCGTGAAATTTGGCTGGGAACCCTTTGGTGAAAATGAAGCGCTGGATATGCGCTATCTTGATGCACTTCGCCGCGCAATTGGCGATGATGTCGACCTGATGCTTGATGTTGGTCATGCCTGGGACGCCAAAACCACTATTCGCCGCGCGGAGCGTTTCGATCCCTTTAACCTGTTCTGGATTGAAGAGCCGCTGCATCCCGATAACTTTGCGGGATATGGCCAGGTTTCTGCGGCCTGTACTCAGCACATTGCGGCGGGCGAGCAGGAGTGCTCGGTCAGCGGTTTCCAGCGTCTGATAGACGAAGGTGGTATTGATATCGTCCAGATCGATCTGACCCGCACCGGCTTCACTCAGGCGATTGAGATTGCAGACTATGCGCACAGTCGTGGCCGCAAAGTCTGCAACCACAATTTCACTACTGACATCAATACGGCAGCCTCTTTGCACTTCCTCTGCGCCATCGAGAATGCGCTGGTGATGGAGTATTGTGTTGAACCTGGTGAAATCAGCCGTTCGCTGGCGAAAAATCCGGTACGGATTGAAGAGGGCTTTGCCTGGCTGCCCGACGGGCCGGGCCTGGGCGTGGAGCCGCGTGAAGAAATTATTGAGAAGTTTCTGGTCCGGGAGTGATCCCCGACTTCAGGCTGTTGCCGGATAATGATTCCAGGGCTGCTGACGGGCAGCCTTTTTCATGTTGCAGGCTTGTTGAACATTCTCCCTCCGTCTACCCTCTGGTACGCATTGAAGTAGGGTGATGAGGGTGAAATGAAGGAAAAGATCGGCTGGATTGATAATTTACGTGCTGTGGCCTGCCTGATGGTCATCATGATCCACACCACGACCTGGTATGTGACTAACAGCACGGCAGTGGGCGAGCATACCTGGGATGTCTCTAACCTGCTGAATTCAGCCTCACGCGTCTGTGTACCGCTTTTCTTTATGATCTCGGGTTATCTGTTTTATGGCGAACGGAGCGCCCAGGGGCGGCATTTCCTGCGTATTGTGCTTTGCCTGGCCTTTTACAGTGCGGTTTCCCTGACCTATATCACCCTGCTGACGCCCATCAATGAAATGATTTCAGTCAGACATCTGTTACAAAAACCGGTGTTCTATCATTTATGGTTTTTCTTCGCGATTATTCCCGTCTATCTGCTTTCACCGCTTATTCAGGTTAAGGCTGTGCGGGCAGGCTATCTGGCTGCCGTCACGCTGGTGCTGGCGGTGCTGGCTAATCCCAATACCGTTGATCAATCTGTAGGGCCTTTCCACTGGCTACCGCTGAACCTATATCTCAGCGGGGACAGCATCTATTACCTGCTTTACGCACTGTTTGGGCGGGCGATTGGCATGATGGATACCAGTAAACGCGGGGTCAGTTGGGTGGCAGGCACCGTGTTTATTGCCAGCGTGGCAGGCATTGCGATGGGGACAAAAAAGCAGCTGGCGATCAACGGCGCTTTTGCCGATACCTGGTATCTTTACTGCGGCCCGGTGGTGTTTATCGCGGCGGTCAGCCTGCTGATCCTGTTTAAGAACTGCCTGAATCAGCGCCCGTTGCCCTTTTTAGCGCTGATTTCACGGAACTCCCTGCCCATTTACGGTTTTCACGCGCTGTTTATCCATTTTATCCGCACGCATCATCTTGATAACACCGACCATCCATTCATCGATATTCCGCTGGTCTTTACGGTTACGCTGTCTGGCAGCCTGCTGCTGGCGATGGGATTACGTCGGCTGGATAAGGCGCATCTGGTGAGCTGACTGGGTTAAGCCTGACTGGCTTTTAACTTTGTTGTGCGCCATAATCTTGCACATAAAACAGGCACAGGATTTATTATGAGAACGGCTAATACGGCTAAAAAACGTAGCACCAACGTCTATCTCAGTGCTGAGCTGATCGATCGGGCAAAAGCGCTGGATCTGAATCTGTCTGCCACGCTTAACAGCGCTCTGGAAAAGGCGGTTAAAGAGCGGCAACGGGAAAAGTGGCTGGCTGAAAATCGGGCAGGACTTGATGCTCTGAACGGATTTATTGCAGAAAAGGGCCTGTTTACGGACGACGATAACTTCAGGATTTTATAGTGGAACAATTTTCAGTTTATAAAAATCAGGGAAGAAACCGCCAGACTTATCCTTACTTTATTACCGTTCAGTCGGATTTACTGAGTCATCTTTCAACCAGGTTGGTTATGCCACTGGCGCAAAAGTCAGAAATGAATTCTCAAGTTAAATCGCTTACTCCGCAGATTACCATTGATGAATCTGACTACGTGGTGCTGACATCAATGCTCACCACCACGGAGGTTAAAAACCTCAGCGCTCAGAATTTTGTCCAGAACGCCGCTGAACTGCGGGATAAGATCGTCTCCGCTATAGATTTGTTAGTTCTGGGCATTTAGCGCCTCTGCTTAAGCACCGTACCCCATAACGGCAAGCAGGTGATGCGCCTGCTGGACGGCATCCTGACGGTGCGCAATGCCCATCTTCTGATAGAGATTGCGGATATGCGTCTTGATGGTGGTGGCCGCTACCGCCAGCTCTTCAGCAATCTGTTCATTGCTGTAGCCTGAATAGATCAGCCCCAGCACCTGCCATTCGCGCTGGGTTAGCGGACTGGTGCGGATCAGCTCCGGCACCTGCGGATGCGTCAGCAATTTCGTGACAAAACCCTCGTCGAAATGGGCAAACTTATGCCGGTGGTGCTGATTCAGCTCGCGAAGGATCTGCTGCGCCCGGCGCTGTTCAAGCTCTGGTAACAGATTCAGCTGTAACAGCTGCCTTAACTGTTGCGCCATCATCTCTCCTTCAATCACAAAATGACTGATAAAGCCCGTGCGGTTCGCCAGCCCCAGCGCCTCTATCAGTACCTGCTGCGCCTCGCTTTTCCTGCCGGTATGCCAGTAAACCAGATTGCTCAGCAGCAGGTTACGGTTGAGATCGCTGAGCAGGCGAAGCTGGCGGGCATTGCTGTTAAGTTCATCCAGCACCACTTCCGCTTCGTTAAACTGTTCTAATAATATCTGCGCACGGGCAATGGTGCGCCACTGCCCCTGCTGGAAATGATTATCTGCCACGCCCGGTTTCCGCGCCTGCTGCATCCACTGGCGTGCGGCCGCTTTATTTCCGGTAATCTGCCAGTAAATCACCCGGGTTTTATCAGTATTTGTCAGCCAGTCGATGTGATACTGACCAGTTTTTAACAGCCCTTCGCAACGTTGCAGATAGTGGTTAGCATTATCAAGCTGGCCGCGAGCCAGCGAGCATTTCGCCAGCATCGCCAGGCACTGTAGCTGCTGCTGGGGCTGGAAATTAGTCAGCACAGCCAGGCCCTGACGGGCGGCGGCCTCGGCATCATCAAGACGGGACCAGGACCAGAGAACCTGGGCGCGTAAACGCAGCAGGAACTCATGCATCGGCAGCTGTTCCAGATGCTGTTCCCGCACCAGTTCAAAGCCGCGATCCTGCATCTCATAAGCCGCTTGTAAAAAGCCCTGGGCTATCAGGATCTCGCTCTGTTGCAGCAGTGCCCAGAGCGCATAGTGATAAACCTGATAACGCCTGGCGATCTGCTCCGTCTGTTGCATCAGCGGCAGCGCACGCGCCAGGTCGCCTTTACAGTGCTGGATCTCTCCCGTTACTGACGTCGCCACAATACGGCTGTAGTAACTGTCGTGCGGCAAAAAGCGCAGGGCTTCCAACGCCAGCCGTTCCGCCTCTTCCTGGCGGCCATCGTTAATCGCTACCTGCGCGCGCAGCGCATCAAACTCGGCGGCGAGATCCTGTGCCATCGAGATATCCCGCTGCTGCATCTCCGCCTGAGCACGCGAGAGCAGGGCGTCCACTTCCGCGTAGCGATGCTGACTTTGTGCCAGCCATGCCTGTAACAGGACCAGCTTAGGGTTGAGGATCATCTGATCGTAGGGCAGCGCATTCAGGCACTCTTCAAGCAGCGCCAGCTCGCTCTGGTTAAACAGCGCCCAGGCGTGCTGCAACATAATATCGCGCAGCATATCGGTATCTTTGGCGCCTAACGCATGATGAATAGCCTCAGCCGGGAAGCCCTGCGCCAGCCAGCCCTCAGCGGCGGCACGGTGAATGGCGGGCAGCTCGCTGGCCCGCTCCCACTGGCAGCGCTGACGCAGGAAAGAGGCAAACAGCGGATGGAAGTTGAACCATTCGCCGGTGTCATCCATGCGATGAATAAATAACCCCTGACTCTCCAGCGACTCCAGCCGCTGCTGGCCGTTTTCACCGCCCATCAGGCGCACTATCAGCGAGTCGTTCATCGAGCGTAACAGCGAGCAGCGCAGCAGAAACTCACGGGTCGGGCCATCCACCCTGTCGAGTACCTCTTCCACCAGGTAGTGAGAGAGATGACTGGCATTTACTCCGGCCAGCTTACGGGCAGATTGTTGCGTTGACTGCTGCGCTGGCGTGGTGGACTGCCGGGCGGAGAGGGCAATCAGCTGCAGGGCAGTCGCCCAGCCCGCCACCTCGTCACAAAGCCGGTGGCTGTCAGCCTGGTCGATAGGCTCACTCAGGCGGAAATCAAAAAACTGCTGCGTCTCGCTGTGCGTAAAGGCTAACTGGCTTGAGTTGAGTTCCAGCAGCTGGTCGCGCACGCGCAAGTTGGCAATGCCCAGCGAAGGCAGCGTCCTTGAGAGGATCAGCAGTGAGACGTTTTCAGGCTGGTGCCGCAGAAAAAACCGCATGCCTTCGTCAATCGCGGCATTGGTAATCAGGTGGTAGTCATCTATCACCAGCATCAGCGGTTGGTGCCACTCCGACAGCTCGACGAACAGCTGCGCGAACAGAGCAGAGAGGCTGGCGTACTGATGCTTCTGACTTAAGGCTTCGCTCTTGACGCAGTGACCGCCGGTGGCGTGCTGCACCGCCGCAATCAGATAGCTGACGAAGCGCTCGGGCTGATTGTCGCTCTCATCGAGCGAGTACCAACCCAGATAATTTTTGCCGGAGGCCCAGTGCGCCATCAGCGTGGTTTTGCCGTAGCCGGCCGGGCTGGTTACCAGCGTCAGCCGGTAATTTTGCGCAGCGGAAAGTCTCGTCAGCAAACGCTCGCGCACCACCGTATTTTGCAACCGCACAGGGCGGCTCAGTTTCGAAGGGATCAGCATAGTTTCGTTTCTTATGACGTAGGCCAGAGAGGGGATATCTTTATTTTACTGTGTGTAATTAATCAGTTTTCCTTAAGGTCTGCCTTCAAGGTGTTGATTGCAAGCAGGATTGAAATTTTTGTTTCATTTAGTCGCACTTCATCACATTTTTAAAAATCGGAGTTTCCGCGTGCCTCTTTCTGCACAAGCTACGCCCCATTTCTCCTCCCTCTCTAATTTCTTGCGGGAGGATGTTGCGCCCCTGCTCAACCTGCAGCATGGAAGAAATTTTATGGAGAGTAAGGAAAAGTGATGCAGGTTCAGTTTAATAAATCGCTGTTTCTGGCCGCGCTGACCCGTCAGTGGCAGGGCTTTGGATTGCACCAGGCACAGGAAATGACGCCGCATCAGTGGTGGCAGGCGATCAGCGCGGCGCTTTCCGAACAGCTGAATGCGCAGCCAGCCCCTCCGGCGGCACCCTTATCACAGCGCCACGTTAATTACCTTTCAATGGAGTTTCTGATTGGTCGCCTGACCGCCAGTAACCTGATCAATCTTGGCTGGGCTGAAGAGGTGAAAGCGGTGCTGAAGCAGCAGGGCGTAGAGCTGGCTGATGTGCTGGAGCAGGAGGTTGACCCGGCGTTAGGTAACGGCGGGCTGGGCAGACTCGCCGCCTGTTTTCTGGACTCTATGGCCACCGTTGGCCAGCCCGCTACCGGCTACGGGCTGAACTATCAGTACGGGCTGTTCCGCCAGTCGTTCCGTGACGGCGAGCAGCAGGAAGCGCCCGATAACTGGCATCGCGAAAGTTATCCCTGGTTCAGCCACAACAGCGCCTTAACGGTGGAAGTGAGCTTTGGCGGGGAGTTGATCAGGCACGATGATGGCCGCGAGCAGTGGCAACCCGCCTTCTCAATCCAGGGTGAGGCCTGGGATCTGCCGGTGATTGGCTATCAGAATGGCGTCACGCAGCCGTTGCGTCTGTGGCAGGCCGGGGCGCTTCAGCCTTTCGATTTAGCGCTGTTTAATGACGGCGAGTTCCTGAAAGCGGAACGGCAGGGCATTGAGGCAGCCAAACTCACCAAAGTGCTCTATCCCAACGACAATCACCAGGCGGGGAAACGTCTGCGCCTGATGCAGCAATATTTCCAGTGCGCCTGTTCAGTGGCGGATATTTTACGTCGCCACCACTTCCTGGGACGGAAGATTGAGGATTTACCTCGCTTTGAGGTTATTCAGCTTAACGATACCCACCCGACCATCGCCATCCCTGAGTTACTGCGCATCCTGCTGGATGAGCACCAACTGACGTGGGACGCCGCCTGGGCGATAGTCAGCCAGACCTTTGCCTACACCAACCACACGCTGATGCCGGAAGCGCTGGAATGCTGGGATGAAAAGCTGGTACGCAGCCTGCTGCCGCGTCATTTCTCGCTGATTAAGCAGATCAACGCCCGTTTTAAAAAGCTGGTTGAACAGCGCTGGCCGGGCGACAAGGCGGTCTGGGGAAAACTGGCCGTACACCATAACAAACAGGTTCGCATGGCTAACCTCTGCGTGGTCAGCGGCTTTGCGGTGAACGGGGTTGCGGCCCTGCACTCTGAACTGGTGGTGAAAGATCTCTTCCCGGAATATCACCAGCTGTGGCCGCAAAAATTCCATAACGTCACCAACGGCATCACGCCGCGTCGCTGGCTGAAACAGTGTAATCCTGCACTCTCTGCGCTGATTGACAGCAAGCTGGACAGCGGCTGGGTAACCGACCTTAACGCACTTAAAGGGCTGGAAGCCTTTGCTGACGATGGCGATTTTCAGCAGCGTTATCAGCAAATCAAGCGGGAGAACAAGCTGAAGCTGGTGAACTGGGTTCAGCACCATATGGGGATTACGCTGGATCCGGAGGCGATTTTCGATGTGCAGATCAAACGCCTTCACGAGTACAAACGTCAGCACCTCAATCTGCTGCATATTCTCTCGCTCTATCGCCAGATCCGCGATAACCCGGAAAAAGAAACGGTTCCACGCGTCTTCCTGTTCGGAGCAAAAGCTGCGCCGGGCTATTACCTGGCAAAAAATATTATTCACGCCATCAACAAAGTGGCTGAGAAAATCAATAACGACCCGCTGGTGGGCGACCGCCTGAAAGTGGTGTTTATCCCCGACTATCGCGTCTCGGTAGCGGAGCTGATGATCCCCGCCGCGGACGTATCGGAACAAATCTCCACCGCAGGTAAAGAGGCTTCCGGCACCGGTAATATGAAGCTGGCGCTGAATGGTGCGCTTACCGTCGGCACGCTGGATGGGGCGAACGTCGAGATAGCTGAAGAGGTAGGCAGTGAGCATATCTTTATCTTTGGTCATACCGTCGATCAGGTAAAAGCGTTGCTGAGCAAGGGTTACGATCCGCTTAAGCTGCGTAAAAAAGATAAGCATCTGCACAGCCTGCTGAAAGAGCTGGAGAACGGCTTCTTCAGCGGCGGAGATAAGCACGCCTTCGAACCGCTGCTGGAAAGCCTGCTTAAAGGTGGCGATCCCTACCTGGTGCTGGCTGACTTTGCTGATTACTGTGCCGCCCAGCAACGAGTTGAGGCGCTGTACCGTGATGCCACGCAGTGGACGCGCAGCGCCATACTGAATACGGCAAGAGTAGGCATGTTCAGCTCTGACCGGTCGATTCGTGACTATCAACAGCGGATCTGGCAGGCGAAGCGCTGAGGGGAATGTATGGAAAATAATGCACTTGAGCAGGCGGCCATGGAGGCGGGCATCGCCTCCGGTTTTATCAACGCGCACGGCAAGCCACAGGCGATAGCGGCTGAAACCAAGCGCGATCTGCTGCAGGCGATGGGATGGAGCGACGCACGCCGCACGCTGGTCAGCCCTGTTCCCACGGTGAAGGTCTTTACGGAAGGCAGCCGGTTTGCGCTTGCCGTCAGCGGAGAGGGGAATTACGGCTGGCTTTTCACTCAGGAAAATGGCAACACGCAGCAGGGTAAGGTCAAAGGCCGAATGACGCTGGCGCTGCCTGAGCCTGTTCCCTGTGGCTACCATCGGCTGACCCTTTCTCAGGGAAACCAAAGCTGGGAATGCAGGGTGATTATCGCCCCCAAGCGTTGCTTTGAACCAGAGCCGCTGCTGGCGGGGAAAAAGCTGTGGGGCGCCTGCGTCCAGCTTTATACGTTACGGTCGGCGCGCAACTGGGGGATTGGCGATTTCGGCGATCTGGCGCTGTTAGTGGACAATATTGCCTCACGCGGTGGCGCTTTTGTCGGCCTGAACCCGATCCATGCGCTTTTTCCCGGCGATCCCGATGCGGCCAGCCCTTACAGCCCCTCCTCCCGCCGCTGGCTGAACGTGATTTATATCGATGTCGCTGCGGTTGAAGACTTCTCTCTGAGCGAGGCCGCGCAGCAGTGGTGGGCCGCGCAGGAAACGCAACAGGCGCTACAGTCTGCGCGGGCTTCTGACTGGGTTGATTACAAACAGGTCATGGCGCTGAAATTAGAGGCGCTGCGGCTGGCTTACCCGCATTTCCTGGCGCGTAAACCCAGGGAAGCTTGCCGCCAGGCCTTTGACCGTTTTGTGAAGCAGGGCGGGGAAAGTCTGTGGCTACAGGCAGCTTATGATGCGTTATACGCCCATCTTGCCCGGCAGAGCGGTACGGCGCAGGGGTGGAACAACTGGCCGGAGGCCTGGCGCAACGCTCGCGGGCCAGCGGTTCGCGCCTTTTGCGAGCAGCAGGCGCCGGAGGTGGAATTTTATCTCTGGTTGCAATGGCTGGCTGAAACGCAGCTGGCAAACTGCTATCAGCTCAGCCAGCAGCAGGCGATGCCGATTGGCCTCTATCGCGACTTAGCCGTTGGCGTAGTGGAAGGTGGGGCGGAAACCTGGGGCGATGGCGAGCTTTACTGCCTGAAAGCTTCGGTAGGCGCGCCGCCCGATATTCTTGGTCCTCAGGGGCAGAACTGGGATTTGCGGCCGATGGATCCCTGGGCGATGGTCAGTCGCGGCTATCAGCCCTTTATCGATCTGCTGCGATCGAACATGATCCACTGCGGCGCGTTGCGTATCGATCATGTGATGGCGCTGCTGCGTTTGTGGTGGATCCCGGCAGGAGAGACGGCGGACAGGGGCGCTTATGTTCAGTATCCGGTTGATGATCTGCTGGCCATTCTGGCGCTGGAAAGCCAGCGGCACCGCTGTATGGTGATTGGTGAAGATCTGGGCACCGTTCCGGTTGAAATCGTCAGCAAACTGCGTGAAGGCGGCATCTATTCCTACAAGGTGCTCTATTTTGAGCGTGACGCGGAAAAGAGCTTCCGTGCGCCGCAGTCTTACCCGGTACAGGCGATGGCGACCCTGACCACGCACGATTTGCCCACCCTGCGCAGCTACTGGCAGGGGGATGATTTAACGCTGGGGAAAACGCTGGGACTTTACCGGGATGAAGCGGTACTCAAAGCGCTTTATGCCGACCGGGCCACGGCAAGGCAGAGCCTGCTGGATGGGCTGCATCACTACGGTTGCGTGCCGAAGAAAACCGGCAGGCAGGCAGCCTTAACGCCGCTGTCACCGGTGATCCGTCGTGGCTTACAGCGTTACGTAGCCGACAGCGCCAGCGCGCTGTTGGGGCTGCAACCGGAGGACTGGCTGGATATGCAGACGCCGGTGAACGTGCCGGGTACCAGCAGCGAATATCCCAACTGGCGTCGTAAGCTCACCCATACGCTGGAGGCGATGTTTGCCGACCCGGAAGTGAACGCGTTGATTAAGGATCTCGATAAGCGGCGCAGAAAGGTTTCCGTCAGGTAGAGGCGGGAGCGTTCACGCTATTCCCGATAATTTGCGGCTGAATGCTGCCCCTGATCCCGGGCAGCAGTTTTACTCTCTCTACTCATTTCTGAGAAATAATCGACGTACGCTTCTCTGCGAAGAGATCCGGTAAGGTGCTGCGCTGTCTGAACCACATCGCAAAGAAGGCGATTATCAGCAGC
Organism: Erwinia sp. MMLR14_017; assembly: GCF_033657285.1. Lineage (NCBI taxonomy): Bacteria > Pseudomonadati > Pseudomonadota > Gammaproteobacteria > Enterobacterales > Erwiniaceae > Erwinia > Erwinia sp. MMLR14_017. Next base: position 141,529 of record NZ_JAWVWP010000002.1, read on the forward strand.
AGCTCGGCCAGATCGCCACCGTAATACATCCATTGTGCTGCGGCCTGGATCTCGCTGAGACTGGCTGAAGTACCCAGCGGATAGCCGTAACCGAACATCAGTTTACCGAGAATACCGTGTGCTGCGGTCGCCAGAAAAAGCACCGTAAGCCGCAAAGCTCTGCCAGGACGGCGTGGCGCAGGATCGGGGCCGGCGATTGACCAGGTAAACAGATAACCTGAAATCACAAAATGCAGATGAATAAATACAAACAGGGCGGGATTCGTCATGGTCAGGGTATAAAGCGGCGTCAGGTAGAGAAGGTACATCCCACCGATGTCGAGCACTGCGGCTGTAACCGGATGGATCAGAAACCGAACCGGCGGCGTTTTAAGGAAGTGCATAATGCGGCGTGCTGCAGAAGCGGGCAGGCTACGCAGCAACAGCGTGCCGGGGGCACCAAAGACCAGCCCGAGCGGACCAAACATGCCCAGCAACAGATGCTGACCCATATGACCACGCAGATCCTGATGCGCCCAGTCCGCCACGGGCGGCAGGACAGCGGTAATAATAAGTGCTGTGCCGAGAGTGAAGCTGGCGATGCGCCAGAGACGCCATCCGGCGGTTTTGCGCAGTCTGAAAGCAGCAGCCAGATAGAGGCAGAGCAGCACCGCAGGCAGGATAGCTAACAGAACAAACAGCACGGTTTGCCCTGCCATACCGCTGTGCTGTGACATGTGCTCCATCACTTAACTCCCCGTACTATGCCGTACAGAAACCCCCGAACGACGATAAAACAGGTATCCCGTTAACAGCAAAAGGAGACCAAAACCATTCCAGGCCAAATCGTAGGGCAAAAGGTTTTCGACGTAGCGGATCTGATGCAGCCCGAGCAGTTTGTGATCGATAATGCCGTCAAAGAGTTGAAAGCTGCCCATGCCAAAAAAGAATCCCGCCCAGGCGCGGGACCGATCAAGCGCGCGCCGGGCACGCAGGTCAATAAACATGAAAAAGCCCAGCACAAAAAATATCAGTTCCCCCGAGTGCAGTAAGCCGTCAGAGAAGAGGCCGAATGCGGGCGTGGACCAGTCAAAAAAATGGTGCCAGGCGAGCATCTGGTGAAACACGATTTCATCGACAGCGGCCATCATGCCAACACCCAGCGGGAAGGTGGCGAGTAGCGTACGTCGCAGATCGGGCTTGAGCACAGGTTCAGAAGAGGGCACAGATGTCTCCTTGGAAAATTACGTTATGGTTGATCTCTCTTAAGCGTAGCTAAAACAAGCGTGAGCTTCATTGCGATAGCGAAAGCAATTATCCTGGGCCTTATGCCGGGCGTAAAAATCAGCCGTGTCGGCAGGGCTGTGTCAGAAGCACAACAATAAAAAAGGGTGGCCATAAGGCCACCCAGGACACAGGACTGACTGTAATAACCCTATTACAGGTAAAAAATTTAGCCCTTCACGCCTCCGGCGGTGAGTCCTCCCACCAGCCAGCGTTGCGCTATCAGGAAGACGGCGGTAATTGGAATGGCAGAGAGGATGGCCGCTGCGGCAAAGTCTCCCCACAGATAGTTCTGCGGATTAAGGTATTGCTGCATTCCCACCGCCAGCGTGTAGCTGTTCACATCCCGCAGCAGCAGTGAGGCCACCGGCACTTCGGTAATCGCTGCAATAAACGACAGAATAAACACCACGGCCAGAATCGGCACGGAGAGCGGCAGCAGCACCAGCCGGAACGCCTGCCACGGCGAGGCGCCATCCAGCGCCGCTGCCTCCTCCAGCGAATTATCAATGGTTTCGAAGTAGCCTTTGATCGTCCAGACATGCAGCGCGATGCCGCCCATATAGGCAAAAATGACGCCGCCGTGGGTGTTCAGGCCGAGGAACGGAACGTACATCCCCAGCCGGTCAAACAGGGCATAGAGCGCCACCAGCGACAGCACCGCCGGGAACATCTGGAAAATCAGCATGCCCTTCAGCAACGAACTTTTCCCGCGAAACTTCATACGGGCAAAGGCATAAGCGCAGGTGGTGGAGAGCGCAACAATGCCGATGGCGGTGATCACCGCAATCTTGACGGAGTTCCAGAGCCAGAGCATCACCGGGAAGGGCGGCGGCGTAAGGCTGCCGTCACTGTTGGTGACGCTGATGCCAAGCGCCAGCTTCCAGTGATCCCAGGAGACCGTCTCCGGGATCAGGCTGCCGGTGGCGAAGTTACCTGGCCGTAACGAGATGGCAAACACCATCAGCAGCGGGAACAGGATCAGTGCAATAAAACTCAGCAATAACAGATGAGTGACCAGCAGCCTGACGCGCTGGGATTTTGGTTTAACCATCGCCATAACGCTTCCTTAATCAAATTTCATTCGTGAGGCTTTAAGGTTGATTACCGCCAGCGCGCCAACCAGCAGGAAAATCAGCGTGGCGATGGCGGCAGCCAGACCAAAGTCCTGCCCGCCGCCGCCCTCAAAGGCGATGCGCCAGGTATAGCTGACCAGCAGGTCGGTATGCCCGGCGGGCGTGGTGGTGCCCAGCCGGTCAGGGCCGCCATTGGTCAGCAGCTGAATTAACACAAAATTATTAAAATTAAAGGCAAAGCTGGCGATCATCAGCGGCGTCAGCGGCTTAATCAGCAGCGGCAGCGTGATGCGGAAGAAATTCTGTACCGGCGTGGCGCCATCCATTGCGGAAGCCTCGTACAGATCGTCCGGGATAGCTTTCAGCAGGCCCATACACAAAATCATCATGTAGGGATAACCAAGCCAGGTATTGACGATTACCAGCATGGTTCTGGCTGTCAGCGGGTCGCTGAACCAGGCGGGTTTAATCCCGAACAGCGCGCCCAGCATCAGGTTGATTTCACCAAAGCTCTGGTTAAATAACCCTTTGAAAATCAGTATTGAGATAAAAGCGGGTACGGCATAAGGCAGGATCAGCAGCAGGCGATACGCGGCCTTGCCCTTCAGCTCATCCCACTGCACAACACACGCCAGCACCATGCCCACTGCCGTGGTAAGCAGCACCGTGAGCAGCGAAAACACCACCGTCCAGACAAATATTGCCAGGAAAGGTTTTTGGATCCCCTCATCCTGAAATACGCGCAGGAAGTTTTTCCAGCCGATGCCTACCGTAAAGCCCGGACTGAGCGTTTCCGTTTCCCATGCGCCATGCGCATCAATGGACTGATAAAATCCGCTGTCCATGTTGGGGCTGTAGACTTTCCCGTTCTGGCTGTTGGTCAGGAGCCTGCCGTCATCGCCCAGTTTATAAAGTGGCTGGGTGCCGGAAAACTGCCGCAGCGAGCTCATTCGTAACGCCGTGCCGTCTGCGAGTTTTGCTGAAAGCTGGCCAAGCGCCTGGCGATTCTGCGTAATGACCCGCAGCCCGGCTCTGGCCGTTTCCGGTGCGGTTTGTGGCGCCATTTCCAGCGTCTGCGGAGCAGCGGGATCTAAGGTAAAGGGTCTGGAGACCAGCACCTCACTACTCTCGGGTGACGTCAGCGCCAGCTGCCACTCTTTGCCAGCGGGGTAGAGTGCAAAGTTCCACGCGTTGTCGGCGCGGAATTGTCTCTCCATCAGCACGCTCTGGGCGCGCTCAAAACTCAGCTGATGGACGCTGCTGTAGTTGGTGAAGGCGATGGCAATGGTACAGACCAGCGGGAACAGCACGAACAGCGCCATACCGGCGAGGCCGGGATAAACGTAACGCCAGGAGTAGGCCCGGCGGTTACCATAGATAAACAGGCCGAGACTGGAGAGGATCAGCGTCAGGATGGCAAACAGGTATTCGCCCTGCGCGTACATCAACACAATTAAATAACCAGCCACCAGAGCACACAGGCCGATAAGAGACCAGGCGAGCAGGGAGCGTCTGGCAGGCAGGCTGGTCTGAGCTACGGACATAGCAACAATCCTTTTTGGCACGATGCAGCCGCAAAACGGCTGCATCGCTGGTCGCGGAAGAAACGATTATTTGGTCACGCGGGTTTCCACATCTTTCAGCGCCTGAGGCACGGTCTGACGACCATTAACCGCATTGACGATGGCACTGCGCTCGGCATACCAGAAGGCGCTCATTTGCGGGATATTCGGCATGATTTCGCCATTCTTTGAGTTCGCCATGGTGGCGGCAATACGCGGATCTTTCTCCAGCTTAGACTGGTACGATTTCAACGCTACGGCGCCCAGCGGCTTATCTTTATTCACCACGGCCAGGCCGTCATCGGTGATCAGATAATTTTCCAGGAACTCCTTCGCCAGCTCTTTGTTCGGGCTGGCCGCATTGATGCCCGCCGTCAGCACGCCAACAAAGGGTTTGGAAGGCTTACCGTGGAAGGTCGGCAGCGGCGCAACGCCGTAGTTGATTTTGCTCTTGTCGAGGTTAGCCCAGGCCCAGGGACCGTCGATGGTCAGCGCCGTCTGGCCTTTATTAAAGGCCGCTTCGGCAATGGAGTAGTCGGTGTCGGCACTGATATGTTTGTTTTTCACTAAATCGACAATGAACTGCAGGCCAGCCTGCGATCCGGCGTTATTAACGCCCGTGTCTTTGGTGTCATATTTTCCTGCAACATACTTAAAGGCGTAACCGCCATCCGCAGCAATAATGGGCCAGGTAAAGTAGGGTTCCTGCAGGTTCCACATGATGGCGCTTTTGCCTTTTGCCCGCAGCGTTTTATCCAGCGCAGGGATCTCTTCCCAGGTTTTTGGCGGAGTTTTGATCAGGTCTTTGTTGTAAATCAGCGAGAGAGATTCCACCGCTACCGGATAACCAATCAGTTTGCCGTCGAAAGTGACCGCATCCCAGGTAAACGGGAACAGCTTATCTTTGAAAGCCTGGTCAGGAGAGATCTCGGCCACCAGACCGGACTGGGCATAACCGCCGAAACGATCGTGGGCCCAGAAAATGATATCGGGTCCGTCACCGGTCGCGGCAACCTGCGGATACTTCTCTTCCAGCTTGTCGGGATGCTCGACGGTGACTTTAATGCCCGTATCCTGCTCAAACTTTTTACCGACTTCCGCCAGGCCGTTATAGCCTTTGTCACCGTTGATCCAGATCACCAGCTTGCCTTCTTCTATTTTGGCAAAGGCGGCAGAGGAGAGAACCAGCGTTGCCAGTGCGGAGATCTTCACGGTGTGTCTGAGGATGTTCTTCATGCTGAGAGCCATAATCCAGTCCTTATAGTGCTGTGAGGCAGCAGATTTCTCTCTACACAGAGGGAAAAGAGAGGGTACGTTGCCAGTGTGGAGTTAACCCTCCGGGGCTTCATCCTCCCCCCACCTACGCCCCCACCCCTCAGACTGTGATGCCCCTAACACTCTGGGCGGTAATGACAGCTGACTCGCAAAATTAACCATCAGTTTTTGCCAGGCCGGTCACGAAATTGACTTTTAGCCTGAACTTTTCTTCGCGGCGCGCGGCGGCTCATCCTCCCTGCTCCTCCCCCGTGAAAAACCCGCTGACGGAGGATTACGCCCGGCACGCTTGTCGGCATCCTTCCTGACATTCAATTTCCTCTGCATGCGGCAGAGAGAGGAGTTCAGGATGGCGAGCGTTTCCCTAAGCGGCGTGCACAAAGCCTTTGGCGACACGGTGATCTCCAGCGATATCAACCTGGAGATTGAGGAAGGGGAGTTCGTGGTGTTTGTCGGGCCATCTGGCTGCGGTAAATCAACGCTGCTGCGGATGATTGCCGGTCTGGAAGAGATCACCTCTGGCGAACTGAAGATTGGCAATCAGCGTATGAATGAAGTCCCGCCTGCTGGTCGTGGCATCGGGATGGTGTTTCAGTCTTATGCGCTCTACCCCCACCTTTCGGTGGCGGAAAATATGTCTTTCGGCCTCAAGCTTTCGCGCACCAAAAAAGAGGAGATAGAGCAGCGGGTTAATCAGGTCTCTGAAGTCCTGCAGCTGGCTCATCTTCTGGAGCGGCGACCAAAAGCGCTCTCCGGCGGTCAGCGTCAGCGCGTGGCGATTGGCCGCACGCTGGTGGCAGAGCCAAGGGTATTTTTGCTGGACGAACCGCTCTCTAACCTTGATGCGGCGCTGCGTGTGCAGATGCGTATTGAGATCTCCCGGCTGCACAAGCGGCTGAAGCGCACGATGATCTACGTGACGCACGATCAGGTTGAGGCGATGACGCTGGCCGACAAAATCGTGGTGCTCAATGCCGGACGCATCGCGCAGATTGGTAAGCCGCTGGCGCTTTACCACTATCCAGCCAACCGGTTTGTGGCCGGGTTTATCGGCTCGCCCAGGATGAATTTCCTGCCGGTGAAAGTGATTGCCGCCGAGCCTGAGCGTGTACAGGTGGAACTGCCCGATCGCCAGTGGGTCTGGTTGCCTGTTGCAGGCAGCGACGTCACGGCGGGCAGCAATCTCTCGCTGGGTATTCGCCCTGAACATCTTTTACCGGGCGACAGCGCTGAAATCAGGCTTGCCGGTGAAGTGCAGGTCGTCGAACAGCTCGGTAATGAAACCCAGATCCATATCCAGATTCCGGCAATTCGTCAAAACCTGGTCTACCGCCAGAATGACGTGGTGCTGGTAGAAGAAGGTGCAACTTTCGCCATCGGCCTGCCGCCACACCGCTGTCATCTGTTCCGTGAAGACGGAACGGCCTGTCGCCGGTTACACCCGGAGCCCGGCGTTTAAATGCACCAGTCCCCCTACAGGAGAAGATGATGATAACAATACGTAATTCCTCCCTGGCGCTGGCAGTGGCTGCAGGCGTCCTTTCCACCCCGGCTATGGCCGTGGATTTTACCGGCTACGCCCGTTCCGGCATCGGCTGGTCTGGCAGCGGCGGCGAGCAGCAATGCTTTAAGGCGACTGGCGCAGAGAGCAAATACCGTCTGGGTAACGAATGTGAAACCTATGCGGAGCTGAAACTGGGGCAGGAAGTCTGGAAAGAGGGCGACAAGAGCTTCTATTTTGACACCAACGTAGCCTATTCCGTGTCACAGCAGAACGACTGGGAATCAACCGACCCCGCTTTCCGTGAAGCGAACGTGAAGGGTAAAAACCTGATCGAATGGTTGCCAGGCTCCACCATCTGGGCAGGTAAGCGTTTCTACCAGCGTCATGATGTACATATGATCGACTTCTACTACTGGGATATCTCGGGTCCTGGTGCCGGTCTGGAAGATATTGATGTCGGCTTCGGTAAGCTCTCCTTTGCGGCAACCCGCAACACCGAAAGCGGCGGCTCGTTTGGCTACATTGCTGACCAGCGTAATGAGCTGCCGACCTCCAACGACGTCTTTGACGTGCGTCTGGCCGGTCTGGAAACCAACCCTGGCGGCGTGCTGGAGCTGGGCGTGGATTATGGCCGTGCTAATGCGCGTGACGGCTACTCGCTGGACGATAACGCCACCAAAGATGGCTGGTTGCTGACCGCTGAGCATACGCAGAGCATCTATAACGGCTACAACAAATTCGTGCTGCAGTACGCGGCTGACTCAATGACCGATCCGGGTACAGGCGCGGCGAACGGCCACTCCAACGGTTCAGCTATCAATAACAACGGCAGCATGCTCCGCGTGCTGGACCACGGTGCGATTGATTTCAACGACACCTGGAGCCTGATGTACGTGGCGATGTACCAGGATACGGATCGTGACAACAACAACGGCACCACCTGGTACACCGTGGGCGTGCGCCCGATGTACAAATGGACGCCAATCATGAGTACCCTGCTGGAAGCGGGCTACGACAACGTGAAATCCCAGCGTACCGGCGACCGCAACGGTCAGTACAAAGTTACCCTGGCGCAACAGTGGCAGGCTGGCGACAGCATCTGGTCCCGTCCGGCTATCCGCGTCTTCGCGACTTATGCCAACTGGGATGAGAAATGGGGTTATGACACCGACAGCGGCGCGAACAATGGCCTGGCAATGAACGATACCAGCGCCCGTACCTTCAGCCGTGGCAATGATGATGAAATAACCTTCGGCGCACAGATGGAAATCTGGTGGTAAGTCTTCCCTCATCTTCCGTGAAGCGGAGGTGCTGACCGGCCTTAGTTTCCCTGGGAGGTCGCAATGAGTTCCCAGGGATAAGGTCAGTTTTGCCTTGCCGCCTCGTGAATGATTGTGCGGTAAGCGGCAAGTTGAGTCGTAAAGAAGATGTGCTGGCTGGCGGGCCAGGTATCAATGGCCGCCTGCCTTCATGGTGATTTCAAAGGAAACAACAATGAAAAAGAATCTGCTGTCACTGTGTCTCTCCCTGAGCCTGCTGGCTGCTGCGCCTGCAGTGGTTTCTGCTGCCCAGCAGGATGCCGCTAAAGCTCCCACTATTTCCAGCGAGCAGTTACGCAAACTCTCCTGGACACCGCTGGTTCCGCCGGTGACGCAGGATGTACAGCTTGGTAGCGGCGGCTCGCAGATCAATCAGGGCGAGATCCAGGGTGCCGTGGGCGCATTTGCTCTGCCAGCTGACCGTGGTTCGCTGGAGATCGTCTTAACCAGCGTGGTGACGGGCAAAACGGTTTATGCCCCGAACGTACTGGTACTGGATGAACAGATGCGTCCCGCAGCGTTCTATCCCAGCAACTATTTCCCCTATGAGAAGCCGGGCATCGTCTCCAGCGATCGCCTTGAAGGCACGCTGAAGCTCACCCCGGCGCTGGGGCAGAAACAGATTTACCTGCTGGTTTATACCACCAGCAAAGATCTGAGCGAGACGACGCAAATGATTAACCCCGCCAAAGCCTATGCGGCTGGCGTGGGCAATGCTGTACCCGATATTCCCGACCCGGTTGCCCGACACACCGCAACCGGCACGCTCAGTCTGAAAGTCACCGCAGAGCAGAAGGCAGGGAACGTGATGATAGGGCAGCTCTTCCCGTCATCGGATACGCCAGCAGCGGCCCCGGTCGTGGTGGGCAGTACGCAGGCTGCGGCACCTGCGCCAGCCAAACCCGCAGAGCCGATGCTGGATGACTCTGACGCCTGGTTTAACAACGCTATTAAAAAGGCGGTGAAGGCAGGGGATGTGGACAAGGCGTTGAAACTGCTAAATGAAGCTGAACGGCTTGGCTCGAAAACGGCCCGTAAAACCTTTATCGAAAGCGTGAAGCAGTAAACTGCTGCGGTCATTCAGGGGCCAGGCAAGAAGTTTGCCAGCCTGTGCCCCTGAAGGGAGCGTTAAACAGAAAAATAGTCAGCGGTTGGAGCATTCATTTTCTCTGCATAATGCGTAGTTATTTTAAAAAAGCGGCTCTCATACTGCACAGTTAAACAAGCATTTACCCGTTCAACAGCCAGCTGCGATCCCGCTTAACATCTCCTGCATATCAAGCACTGCCTTATTTTTCTCATTTTTCCGAATGGCGGCGTAGATATCGATATTTAACCGCTGTGATGCATCATCAGTCAGCGCGCGATAGCTTAATCCCTCCTGATTAAAGGTGCATTTTGACTGCGGCATCAGGGCAAAGCCCTTGCCCCTGGCTATATGAGTCAGCATAACGAGAGAATCATCAGGCTCTTTAACTTTTTTAAGCGTGACGTTAAGCCTGCTGAAATAGTCTTCGCACTTATCATAAAACGAAGGATTGGCGCTTCTGGCAAACCAGAAAAGCGGTAAATCACTCACCTCTTCCAGTGAGACCTTCTCTTTCAGGCTGGCAGGATGCATGGCGGACAGAGCCATAAACAGGGGTTCGCGGCAGACCCAACGGTAGTGCACGGCATCTTCATGGCTTGCGCCTTTTTCCCCCGTGAGCACGAGGTCAAGGGTGTTTTTAGCCAGGCACTGCAACAGTTGGGCAGAGGTGAGGTTGGGTGTTTCAACATCATCTTCCGCATTGAGTCTGGCCAGCTGTTGGTTTAATGGCTCTACAAACTCAAAATTCAACGTTCGGGTAAGGCCGATGCGCAGACGCTCTACTGTTGCCAGCGAGTCCGATTTTAACCCATAAAGTTCCGCCAGAATGCTCTCCGCCCTTGCCACAAGGGCACGTCCTGCTTCCGTTAAACTCACCTCGTGCGTACTCCGGCTGAACAGTTGTTCCCCCAGCACCCTTTCCAGGCATTTAATCTGCCGGGTTAACGGCGGCTGAGTCATGCAGAGCCGTTCAGCCGCGCGGCGAAAGTTAAGTTCATGGGCCACAGCAAGGAAGCACTGGAGTTGCTTTACGCTGGGAAGATTGCTGCTGATAAGGTGCGCTGCTGTAGCCATAGAGTCCATCCTGCCATTTAACGCCATCAGTAAAGCAGTTGCCGTGCTGATAATGAAGAGAATATACCGGGATCACCCGGTATATTTATGATGAACGCTGTTATCAGGCGTTAACGCCTTTCATTCCCTCTTCAGAGTAACGTCCGCCTTTAATCTCAACACGCTGATGAATGCCGTTGAGCAATGCAACGTCCTCTTTATCCAGCACGATATCAGCGGCACCGGCATTCTCAGCCAGATAATGGCTGTGCTTAGTGCCGGGAATGGGAACCAGCTTGTCATACTGAGCCAGGAGCCAGGCCAGCGCAATCTGTCCGGCAGTAGCGCTGTATTTCTCTGCCAGAGGTCGGATAACCTCAAGCAGCTGAGCGTTATGATCGAGGCTGGACTGCGCAAAGCGCTCATTGTTTTTGCGGAAATCACCCTCTGCAAAATCGCTGTTCTTAAGGTATTTACCGGTCAGGAAGCCTCTGCCGAGCGGCGAGTAAGGAACCAGTCCGATATCCAGCTCTTTCACTGCTGGCAGGATTTCATCTTCGATATCGCGGGTCCATAACGAATATTCTGTCTGCAGCGCACTCAGCGGGTGCACGGCATGCGCCCGACGTAGAGTGGATGCGGAGACCTCGCAAAGCCCGATATGGTCTATTTTGCCCTCTTTCACGAGCTGGCTCAGGCACGCCATGCTTTCTTCGATGGGGGTCGCCTGGTTCACCCGGTGAAGGTAAAACAGGTCGATTCGCTCCACGCCAAGCCGTTTAAGGGAGTCGTTACAGCAGCGGGTAATGTAGTCGGGTTGATTATTGATGGACCGGGCATAGTCTTCGTCAGGCGAGCGGTCGATGCCGCACTTAGTGGCAATGTTGAACTTTTCCCGTGTCGCCTTATCCAGACCGGCAAGAAAGTGGCCAATCAGCCGCTCGTTATGACCCCGGCCATAGAGGTCCGCCGTATCGATGAAGGTAATATCCAGGTCGATAAGTTTGTGGAGGAGTTGCAGGGAGTTCTGGTCATCTGCTTCGCCATAAAATTCGCTTAGCCCCATGGCGCCATAGCCAACAGAACTCACGGTCAGATCCTGAGAGAGATTGCGGGTTTTCATCGTGTCTCCTTTTGTTGAATTCCCCGATTGTTTCACCCCGCTGACCCTGACTGAATTCCCATTTTCGTGATGCTAAAAAGGTATCGCCTTGCTGAAGGTTACGGCTGCCAGCGCTGCAAGGCGCGGCGAAGCTGGCGTGAAGAGGAGAAGCCGGCAGATAAAGCGGCTTTTTCTGCACCTTCACCCTGCTGTAAGCGCTGCTGCGCAATCGCTATCCGCAGCTGCTCGTGATAATCCCGCACGCTGATCCCCAGATGCTGCCTGAACAGACGCGTCAGATGACGCGGGCTGACATGGACCCGTCCGGCAATCTCCTCCAGCTGCCACTCCTGCTCCGGATGCACCACCAGCAAGTCCTGCGTGCGATGGATAGCGGGGTGCATATGGTTGCGGTAGCGCAGCCACGGCGAGAGCTGCGGATCGTCTCCCGAACGCCGGAAATAGATCACCATTTCCCGCGCCACGTTCAGCGCCGTCTGCGAACCGCAAAGCTGGTGAATAAGGTGTAAGGAGAGGTCGATGCCTGCGGTGATCCCTGCGCTGGTCCAGATGCCGCGATCTTCCACAAAGATGCGGTTTTCCTTAACGATAGCGGCAGGATCGCACTTTTTCAGCCGATCTATCACTTCATGGTGGCTGGTGCAGTGTACGCCGCTCAGCAGGCCCGCTTTAGCCGCAAGAATGGCCCCCGAACAGATGCAGATCAGCGTGATGCGCTGCGCATGGATATCCGGCTGCTGCCGCATCAGCCAGTGACGCGCCGCGGTGCCCTGCGGCGTATCAAAGCAGGTAGCAGAGTCATGCACGCCAGGCACCACCAGCAGGCTGCCAGCGGGAAGCCTGTCGGGCAGCGGCTCGATGCGGTTGATGCTCATATCGGTAGAGGTCATCACGCTCTCCTCCGGGCCGAAATAACGCAGCGTAAAGGCACCGCCTGCCAGCTTCAGCGTCTCCGCCGGGCCGGTCACATCCAGCGAGACGACGCCGGGCACCATTAAAAACCACACCGGGACAGTCATGTTATGGCAGCTCCTGCAAGCACTCCTCCACGCTCTGGACGGAGGCGAAACGGTTGATCAGCACGGCTTCAGTACGGTGACGAAGGTCAGCGATACTCAGCGTGATGCGGTTATGGCAAACAGGGAAGGTCAGCGTTGCTTCGGTCACAAACGTCACCTTATAGCCGAGATCTGACGCGACGCGGGCGGTGGTTTCACAGCACTGTTCGGTACGCAGGCCGCTGATAATCAGATGATCCACCTTCTGCTCCTGTAACCACTCCTGCAGCCCCGATTCGGTCAGGGCATTGTGGACGCGCTTGTACACCGTTTTCACCGCTTTATGGTTCAGAAAGGGCAGGCGCACCAGCAGACCCGAGTCCCGCGAGAACGCGCCATCTTCTTCCTCATGGAACACATCCACAATCGGGATACCACGAACGTGGCAGCCGCCGATCAGCGCGGAGAGGCTGCGTTCAAAGGCGGGCATCTCCACAGTATCCTGATAGCCACGATGATAGAAGGACTGCTGTGCGTCAATCACTAAAAGCACGGTATTGGACATTTCTGGACTCCTGACTGAATGGGTGTGACCCAATGATGGCGGGAAACCACAGCAGACAGAAGGCCAAAAACGGACATGATGCTGTCGGGGGGAGACGAGTCAATTTGATAAGGGGAAAAGGGAAGGACAGGAAGGGTAATGGGAATGAGTGTGGGAAAGGGGTTTGATAAACAACAAAGGATAATAAGTGGCGGAAAACCCGGCTTCTTCGCTTTTGATATCTTCCTGTACCGACAATGTGGCCTGCTCTCCGTTGATTAACACATCACAATGTTAGTCATGTTTCATCAACAGCATGAGGGGGAACTCACAAAAGAAGCGTTACGTCAGAACTGTTTCAATGTTCGCTTCTGGCACTGAACCGCTTTAGAAGCATGGTCGGCTATGAGCGAAAAGCGGAAGATATTTTAATAACGCTTAATCATCCCCTTATTATTTTGAATTCTGAAATTGATTTTCGAAATCTGTCGTGAGTAAGATCAATAAACACATGTGATTTTGGAGCCAGATGTTTGTTTGACCGCAAAAATGATTGCACTATGCTTTGTTCAATTCGTGTATCGTCATGTCCCCCCGAGCAAAGGATTGCTATCTGACCTCTTGAATGACGTTCACAAGCCTGTCGGGAAATCCACATACATTTCTGCATAAGAGTACCGTTACAAAAAATTTGTAAGCGCTGACATAAAGAGGGTTGCCACAAGGTGAGGATGTTAGCTGCAGATTCCAATACTTGAAAAGTTTTATCGTGGACCCGTGTATTGACAGTGAGAAAGCGCTTCGGTACCCTCCGCGTCAGACATTTCAGACTATCTGAATTGCGTAAGCGTTAACGTCAACCAACGCATGACTTACGATCATATCAAAGCATCGTATATGCAGGGTTGACTCAATATGTCTGTCATATCAGATAAAACCTCTCTCGCTAAAAATACCCTATTTTCATTGACCTTCATCGGTATTCTATTTATAGCGTCTAACCTCAGAGCGCCAATAACCGCTGTGGGGCCAGTTCTTCATGAAATTGCGGCTTCGTTTAATTTATCAGGTGTCTGTACAGGATTACTTAACGCGCTGCCTTTACTCATTTTTGCCCTTGCCTCTCCCTTTGCGCCAGTGCTCACCCGCAGAACAGGTATCGAGAAAGCTCTTTTAGCCGCGCTTGCTTTAATCACTGTAGGATGTCTTGCGCGCCCATTCTTCGGAGTAATGGGATTATGGACAGGGACATTTCTCATCGGTCTGGGGATAGCCATTGCGAACGTCCTGGTTGTGCCATTAATCAAACGGGATTTGCCAGACCATGCTGCGCGCTGTGTAGGGCTGTACGCTGCCACGATGGCTATGACCGCAGCGTTATCAAGCGGTATTGCCGCCCCGTTGTCAGGACTTAGCAGTGCGACATGGAGAGTGTCAATGGGTATCTGGGTAATACCTGCCGCCCTTGCCCTTATGGTGTGGATGAAAGTATGTGCGAGAGCTGATGGCCAATCTGGTTCACCTGCGCAATCTACTGTGCAGGGCACAGGCTCTGTCTGGAAAAGCGGTGTGGCATGGCACGTTTCAATGTTTATGGCCCTGCACACGATGGTATTTTACACGCTTATTGACTGGTATCCTTCGATGGCGGATGAACATGGCGTCAGCTCATCTGCGGCAGGTTTGCATCTGTTCATCTATCAGGCCGTTGCCGTAGTCGCTAATTTGTCCACTGGCGTATTCATTGCCCGTTTGAAGGATCAGCGGTTGTTGGGGCTGATATGCTCATTAACCATCACCCTTGGCGTTGCTGGTCTCCTGATGATGCCAGATTTTTCGGTCTTATGGCTTGTCCTTGCAGGAATCGGAGCGGGTATGTCTATGGTCACCTGTCTGACGCTTTTTGGACTGAGAACCAGGGAGCACAGCCAGGCGGGGCGGCTGTCCGGGAAGGCGCAGTGCATTGGTTATCTGATTGGTGCTCTGGGTCCCTGTCTCGCAGGCATACTGCATGGCCATACCGGCACCTGGAGTTCCACCCTCATGTTTATGCTTCTGATTTCATTCTTTCAGGCTTATTTTGCATGGCAGGCAGGCAGAAACAGGTTTGTCTGAAAAGTATGTGCCCAGCTTGAAACGGGCACATTTAATTTTATATAAAGTAAACAGCAGCAGTGGCCGTGAAAGCAGCTTTGCAGCAGCACATCGCATGCAAAAAATTAAGCTTGTGATGTCCTGTATTAAATATTTATCGTCTGCTGTAACCATGCAGTTCTTAACATCGTTCTCAAATCCAAATCCTGGCAGATATAAAAATTTCGAAGCAGGCATTACCCGCTGCCTTAACGACAAGTTTCGTGACGGGAGTCAGAATCGTTCTGCCGCGGGGAGAGCCCAGTGTACCTTTACTATACTAATTACCGGCGTATTCTGGAGGGTCGCCAGGAGCTTTTCGAAGTTTTGAAAAAGTAGAATAAAGGAAAACCAACTATCGCCATAAAAAATTAAAACTCTCTAACTGGTCATCATTCATTATCAACGTCCGCTTCTGTTACTAGTCAAACCACGGGGAGTTGCGTCAGCTATGAGCGAAAGGCGGAAGTTAAGTTGATTGTTAACCGGCACCTTAAAGTCTTCTGAAGTCACTTTAAGGTGCCGAAGTATATACTTACTATTTCACATTTTTTCAAATAAATTAATTCATGGTGGACAATGAATCACCACACCTTAATACTATCACGAGGTATTTCTTTAGCCTGTCAAACTTATAACAATCTACTTGTTTTACAATACTCTTTAAATGCATGATGACGTGATAGCGAGCGATCTTTTCTCAGCATATTTCTTATGAAAAAACAGCACCAGCAGGCTAATACTAAAAATGGTAACCAGTGCATAGAGAGTATAGAGAATGCCGTGTAGATTAAAATCTCCCCAAGATAATTAGGGTTGCGACTGTATTTGAATAATCCATCAGTAATTAACCCTTTTTTTAACCGCAATGTATAAAATTTCTGTGCGTCACTAACATAATGTAGATAAATCCCGACTATATAAATGGATAATGTCATACAAATCAGCCATGGTTGAGCGTTTACATTATTACTAATTAAAAGGTATGGAGTCACATAATATCCGGCCAATGGAACAAAGATGAATAACCATCCTGCCCACGTCGGAGGAAACTCCGTTACAAACCGCTGGTCGGGGAAAGTTGACTCTTTGACTAACCACAGGATGGAATATGTTCCATGAAGGGAAAGATAGATGCAGGTAGTCATTGAGCTATTTTGGTAATACCACATAAAAAACAAGATCACTGGTATCACCAGAATCTTATGGAGGTTTATAAAAAAAAGAGTATTCATGAGTTTGATCTCATCATTAAAAAGAAGGTTTTAAGGCTTGATTGTAGCCACAATCTTGACACTGACAAGATTAAATCTACGCTTTATCTTGTCAGTGTCAAGTTGTTTTGTTCTAATGGTCAAAACCAACATTTTGAGAGTTATGATGACGTCATCAAATGCAAAAAAAACATACCATCATGGTGATTTACGCACCACGCTCATTAATGCAGCACTTGAGATCATTGAAAATGAAGGAATCGATATGCTTTCTCTTCGCGCCTGTGCGAGAAAAGCAAATGTTTCACACGCTGCACCGGCCCATCATTTTGGAACTATAACAGGACTTCTGGATGAGCTCGCAGCTGAAGGCTACAGTCTTCTGAGGCGTGAAATGCAAAAAAATAAGAATAACTTAACAGCGGATAGTTTGCTTAGTGCTGGGACAGGCTATATCCGTTTTGCGATAAATCACCCTGGCCTTTTCCGTATTATGGCAAAAATGAAAACCAGCCCCTCACCCTCGGAGAGGCTCTTGAAAGAAAGCGATGCAGCTCTGGAGTTTCTGAAGTGCTCATTGAAACAGGCTTACCTGGAACAACACGGCATTCCCTTATCGGAAAATACGCTTACATTAAGATCAGAACTAGCCTGGTGTACCGTACACGGATATTCTCACTTATATATTGAGGGTATGAGTAAAAAAATCTCTTTCAAAGATCCTGAAAGGATACTTAACCAACTGCGGATTTCTTTACTGGCGTTAGATTAAAAAATATTAATTGTTACTCTCCAACCTACTGCAACAAGATAGAATAATTAAGTGGGTTATTTAAACTGTCCCTACGATATCGTGTATTGAAACTAAAGGGAGGTAAACTATCGTCTGTCAACTCTTCCCAAAAGTGTTTGAAATATCCGTTTCTGGCATAAGCCAGCCAGACTGCGCAAAACAGGTATGTCGGTAATCGCGATGAAAACCAACGGCGATGCATGTCGGTTAAAGCCGGGGCTAATGTACCCGGCTTCCCCTTGGTCTGCGCTTCGTTTCTCACCAGCACTTTTATCGGGTTCACTGTTCTTTAAGGGTGCCAGTAATCATGACCTGATAAAGCAGTGCGGCATCTGCGCTGCGCTCTTTGAGGCTAAAGCCTGCGCAAATGCCAGCGTGGTGTATGTAATTCGTTTATGTGCGTAAGCCCCAACGTTGAAAGCAGGCCTCAACGTCGTGAGGAGATTTCAGCAGCAGCTTTGGAAGTCTGACCTGATCGTACACTCTCTTATGGTGCAGGCGGTTTTCAGGGGCAACTAAGGTGATGTATTTTATCATCTCCCAGGTGACATTTTCTCTGCCTGTTCTGAGACCACCGATCCTCGGAGTGGAGGAGTAACATCTGCGAATGTATCGCAGCAGACCTACTGTTACCGGTACATCAAGCAGAATCAATCCCGTGGCGCGGGCGAGCCGCTCTGTTGCGCATTTCGTATAGTTACCCTCCATGACCCATCTTTCCTGACTAACTGCATCTGCATGTAAGCGAAGAAACTCTGCATGGCCACGGGGAACCCAGTTTGTGTCCGGAAGATGATGAAGTAGATCAAGATGAACGACAGGAAGGGCCGTCTTGCGGGAAATAGCGTCAGCGAGCGTCGATTTTCCACTGTTTGAAGGACCCATAATGCATATGCGTGGACCAAGCTCTTCTAATGAAACGGGTGTGTTCACAAAATTTCCTCGGGCAATTCCCTTTTAAGTCTTTAACCACCACGGCGTACTCCCCTGATATTCTCTGCGGCTCCCGGTAAAGAGCGATCGCCAACCTGCTGCGCTGACCAGCAAGCCGGGCAGTACATTTTCAGTCTGAAAACTTATCTTACCTTTTCGCAAAGCCGACTACTTCCGCCTGGTACGACAGCCAATGTTATTCCAAAGTAATAACATCCGCTTCTGGCACCAGGCAGCCTGCAACAGGCCGCTATACGCCAAAAGCGGACGTTATGTTTGAAGCGGAAATGGCAATGAAGCTTCTACTCATCCCTGAAATTCAATTTGCGTATTGGCCAAAAAATAGCTCCAGAGCACGGGCAACGGCTTCGGGTTGTTCTTCTGGCTGGAAATGGCCGCAATCAGTAATTTGCTGACTGTAGATCTCATCTCCAAATGCTCTCAGGGTAGCGGCCATATCAGGAACAGATCCCTGGTCAGCGGAGAGACCCAGTACCGGCATAGTCAGGCGTCGCTGCCTGGCGAGTTCAGCATTTTGCGCAGCTGATAGTGACAGTGCCCGGTAAAACGCCAGTCCAGCCCGCAATCCACCCGGTGCTTTGAGTAAACGTTCATATTCCGCAATTTCAGCCTCGCCATAACAACGGTAATTAACCGTTTTTTCGCGGAAAAACCATTCCAGATAAATGCGCTCACGTCCTGCCAGCAAAGCTTCTGGCAGGTCAGCTACGGCATGGAAGGAAAAATGCCAGGTTTTCCACGATTTGTCAGAATCTGTCGGCAATTTATCCGGCAGCGATACGCCTGGAATGCCAGCGTCCATCAAAGTCAGCGCCCGTATTTCATCGCTGTACATCATGGCATAGGGAAAGGCGACCCAGGCACCCACATCATGGGCTGCAAGAAAGTATGATCCTAACTCTAAAGAGGCGACAAAAGCATGAAGCCGCGTGGCAACGGTTTGAGTGTCGTAACCGGAAAGGGGCTTGTCTGTGTCACCTTGCCCTGGCAAATCGATAGCTATAATGCGGTACTTGTCGGCCAGATGGGACATTACATGACGCCAGGCAAACCAGCTTTCGGGGAAGCCAGCCAGTAGCACCAACGGAATTCCATCCTGGCGGCCGCCAGTCACATAATGAAAGCGCAGGCCATCTGCACGGGTAAAATGATGGCTGAAACCTTCTGGCGCATCAGGAAGCATGAAATCAGACATAATGAATTCCTAAAGTAAAAGCATACTGCCAGCCAGCAGCAGAGCCGCAGCGATGGCGCGTTGCAATGTAATGGGATGAGGTGTAAGACGGCCCAGACGGGTATTGCAGGCCGCTTGTAACGGCAACATAGCACCGGCGAGAATGGCAACAATGACGAACGCAAACATGGCTTACTCCAGTAGCTTCAGCGCCTGAGCCACAAAGTTTTCGCCATCGCCGGTCAGGGTTGAAACCTTGCCAATTACACGCATCCCTTGCAGCAACGCCAGTATCACTGCGGCGGCGGCGGTTACGTTAGTTGTCATGGCAATGGACCCGTCTTGTTTCCCCAGTTCAATCAAGTCTTCAAGAGCAGCCCGACGCTTCGATAATTGCTTGCCTAAATCCCCGGCAACAGCGCCAATCTGGTCGATCTGGGTGACACCGGTAACCACCATACAGCCGAGCTTGCCGTCTCTTCCCTGGCTGAGTTCAACATAATCCCGCAACAGTTCAGCGATTTTGTCTTTGCCGTTAGCAACCTTTTCCAACCGCGTTTTCAGGCGATCTTCCCGAAGCGACACATAGCGGTCCAGAGCCCTGGCAAAGACCCCTTCTTTGTCTTTATAGGCCTTGTAAATGCTGCCAGTGGTGAGGCCAGTGGCTGCGGTGATGTCACTGATACTGACCCCGCTAAAACCCCGGCTGCGAAAAAGCGTAATAGCCCCGTCAAGGAAGGCCTCTTCGTCAAAAACCCGTGGGCGCCCCCTGGATGGTTGGGCTGTAGCTCTGAGAGAAGGTGATTTCATAACTAACCTTTATTTTGGTAACGATCGTTTCCTTTTTAAGCCATAGGGGGGCTTACTGTCAAGAAAAGGTGAATCAGCAATGCCTTGAGCTGCTCTTAAATGATTAACGCAGGATTCTGATGGCCGCTTCTGGCACAAAACAGCCAGCATACAGAGGGCGGCTATCAACAAGGAGCGTACGTTGAGGAATGGCGTTTTTGGCAGGATAAACTGATCAGGCCTTGCGACACTTCGCGAGGCCTATTTCGGTTTTAAAGCGATGGATGTAATCCTTTTACCGGGCTGACAGCTTCAAGCAGTGAAGCGATATGCAGAATAGTTCTCTCTGCATGCCATTTGCCAACTATCTGAATGTTAACAGGCATGCCCTCACGACTTCTGCCAAACGGAAGCGCTATGCCGGGTAAGCCCGTCACGTTGAGAGGGACTGTCGCGCCCTGCAGATAAGTAGCATCAACCTCCTGTCCGTCAATGACAAACCGATCTACGCCGTGCTTGTGTGCAGGAATGGGCAGGACATGCGTGATAAGCGCATCATACTGTGAGAAGTATTCTGCAAAGCCATCCCGTAGCCTTTCTGCCGCCTGTTCAGCATCAATAAAATCAGCCACAGAAGTATCCGGCAGAGACAGCATCGTCTTCGCCATTTTATAAAGTTCGTCCGGCCTGCGGCCTGCGGTAGCTGCCGCAAATGCGGGTTTCATCTCCATAACGTGGATTCGGTTAAAAACATCCAGCGCAAAATCCCGCTCCAGCGCCGGTATACCTACATGCTCCACCACTACTCCGGGTCCCTGTAGCGCTTCTGCCGCTGACTTCACTACCGCAGCGACCTGCGGATCAACCGGACCAAAGCCCGGTCCGGTCATCCAGCCAATGCGAAGCGGTCGCGATGAACTAAACGGCAGGCCGTCCTGATAAACCGGCGCGCTGCTGGAAAAAGCATCGTGCCCGTCCGGTCCCGCCAGCTGTGAGAAGGCCAGAGCGATATCGCGTACAGAACGGGCCATAGGACCCACATGCCAGAAGCGGCGAGGTGCGCGCGGCCAGATACCCGTCATAGGCACGCTGCCATGCGTTGCTTTCATGGAGGTGATCCCCGTCTGCGCAGCGGGTCCACGCACTGAAATGGCCAGGTCGGTTCCCAGGCCCAGCGGAGACATCCCCGCAGCGATAGCTGCTGATTCGCCTCCGCTGGAGCCGCCAGGCGTGCGGGTCAGATCCCAGGGATTGTTGGAACGCCCGGAAAGCAGGTTATCGCTCTCAATCCAGTATGAAAATTCGGGCAGGTTAGTTTTCGCCAGCAGGATGCCGCCTGCATTTTTAAGACGCGCCACGCTGGTGGCGTCCGCAGCAGGGAGACGATTTTTAAAAATGGGTGAACCGCGTTGTGTCAGTACACCGGCGGTATCTATCGAATCTTTCGCCGTAAAGGGCACGCCGTGCAGGGGAGGGAGATCCTCTCCTCTCATCACTGCCGCTTCCGCCGCAACGGCATGTTTCATTGCATCCTCTGCCAGCGTCACAATGGCATTAACATCCGGGTTGGTTGCTTCGATCCGATCAATATGCGCCTGCATAACTTCCACAGGTGAGATGTCGCGGCTGCGGATCATGCTGGCCAGTTGGGTTGCGTCTGAATAAAAGATCTCTTTGCTCATGATTGGCTCTCTTAAGAAGTTATCTAACTAACGTTTGGTAGGTAAACAGTAGGCGCAGGAAATCACCTTGTCAATACCTACCTAACGTATGTTAGAATAAATCTGTAATCCTCAGGAGAAAGATGATGAGCAAGACATCCAGAGATGAAATCTTAAATGCGGCCCGCCTGACGGCGCAGGCTCATGGTTATACCGGTCTGAATATTCGCGGCCTGGCTGATGAAGTCGGGATAAAAGCAGCCAGCATTTATCACCACTTCGCCAGTAAAGCAGAGTTAGGTGCGGCGGTAGCGCAACAATATTGGGAAGATACTGCGCGTGACCTGGCAGTATTGCGGGAAACAGAGGGCGATGCGCTGAAAAGTCTGAGCCGTTATCCGCACATTTTTCGCCGTTCGCTGGAAAGTGACAACCGGCTCTGTATGGGCAGCTTTATGTCCGCCGAGTATGACGATCTGCCGGAGCCGGTGAAAAAAGAGGTACAGAAATTTGCAGACGTAAACGTTGCATGGCTGGATACGCAGCTTCAGCAAGCAGGTTTAATCGCTCCTGAAGAGGGTGAAAAACGGGCGCGTGCTATTTTTTCCGCCATTGCTGGCGCTCAGCTGATGGCCAGAAGCCGGAACGATATCACTCTTTTTGACGAGCTTATTGAGGCATATTCACAGGCCGGCTTGCTGCCTCCCGCGCGCAGGTAAATATGATGAAATCTGGAGCGGGCGTTTACAGCAGAAGCTATAGGCTATTGACCTGCTCCCTGTTCATTAACGGTATAACCTGAACAAATATTTCTATGGGATGATTGCCAAAAAAACAGGACCCTAAAGAGTCCTGTTGTGTGTTTTTTTATCGTGAAATTCGTGAGGCGCTGGCAGCGTTAGCATCAGCCAACTTACAGTCGGTTACTGGCCTTAACCAGTTCGTTATATGATCTTAAGACCCGCATCGGCGAACCGCCCACCATCCAGCCAATGTTGCTGGGACTCTCTATCAGTGACTGCTCGCCATGGCTGTAAGGCGTTTTGTCACGCAACCGGCGCATGAGATCTTTACTGTCTTTCAGAAAGCTTTCGGCATTGTCCATAACGATCGACCAGCCGATCGGCTTACCAGGCTCGCTGGCCGTAGCCTTATTTGCCTCAGCCAGCAGCGCACCAAAAGCATTGATCGCTTTGGTGACTTCAGCAATATCAGGATCCTGAGCGTCAAGCTGCGTTGCCAGCAGCTTCCCCTGCGTGATTAACGCCAGACGGTAGTAGCTGATATGGCGTCCCTCAGATTTTTCAATCTCAACGAGTTGCGCGGCGGACAGGGCATTGGTCTCCTTCTCCACTTCAGCACTGTAGACGTCGCTGGAGTGGATAAAGTTTTTGAAAGCCATTATCAGCGGTTGGTGCATTTTCTTACCCTGCGCAAAACCATCATCCTTGTAATCTTCCTGGCTGTAATAAAGATGGGCTTGCGACACTAACGGAGCCAGCGTGGTCAAATCAGCCAGATACTGTGTAGCCGCCGCATCCAGCGCCGGCATGGCGGGCTTTGCCTTCGATGCCTGCGGAATAGCTTGGGTACAGCTCTCCAACTCATAGGGGGCGAGATTACCCAACACGTTGACATTGCGCTCCCTGCCCGTTGGCCCCTTCTCCACATCAGCAATCCAGCTGACATAACGCTGCGCACTGCTGCGTGCCGATCCATCGACGGTGTTGTAGCATTTCACATAGAAATTCAATTTGGTGCCAGTCTGTACGGTGGCATCCTCTGCAACCGGGTTGGAAGCAGCCTGTGGTACTGGCTTTCCATCCGTTGTGTCATTGTTGTCGCATGCTGCCAGCGGCAAAAAAAGTGCGCTCGCCAATATTGCTGGTATGACAGTCCTGATCGCTTTATGAAACACAATAGTTCCTTTATGGGTAAGTTATAAAAACGGTTGTAGCTTTAAGTTATGGTCTTTGAATCACTCGTCCATGAATAATGGCGAGAGTGGGGGCATTGATTACGAATCTTGTACTGTGACCGTCGCTTGTTGTGTCAGCAGCGCCCGTACCGTCTGATGTCGGTGCCAGTAATAGCCCAGCGTATTCTTGAAATTTTCAATCTCCTTTTTCAGTCCCGGCAGGCGGATTTCACTGCGTTTTTTGCCGTGCGTATTCGTTTGCATATGTCGCACATACAAAATATCTCTGCCGAAGCTGCGGATAACATTGAGGTCTTTAACATTATCCCATTCCAGTAGCTCAGCCGTTTGCGGCTTCACAATACCCTGCCAGGTAATTTCTATCTGCGAGCCATCTTTTAGCGTAAAGGGAACATTCGGGAAATGCTTAAGCACCAGCGCGATCTCAGTTTCTCCCGTGGGCTGATAGCGCCAGGCCAGGCTCTCTTCATGCGCAGAAGAGAAATCGCGTTCATATTTCTGCCACAGTTGTTGTTCAATAAGATCGGCAACAGGCATTAAATCGACCCAACTCTCTGTGGGGAGTTCCGCTGCTACAGCGGCATACCCGATCTCTTCCACGGAATAGCCCACATTACGCATCCTTTCCGTCAGCGGCGGGTGTGAATCAAACGGATGCGGCACATTCTGTTCACGCATGATGCTGATAAATTCTGATGAGCCAACATGTTGCGACAGACCGACAGCAATCGCTTTACTGATCCCCAGTTCATTCTCATGCAGCATGTTATTTTCAAAGAGGTTTCGTTCTACTTCGTTACGGTAACTCGCATACGCGGAGACTTTGATTAAGGATTCAATTATCGCGGCGGGTGAGGTAAGCGCGGAGGCATTGCGATCGGCCACGAACTCACGTTCACGGCTGTTACGCTGCCATGCCAGTTCAAAGAGTATGCGATACAGATAGAGCGGATAGAACACGATAAGCGTGGCCACATTCTGGCCCATCAGCTGCATATAGAGATCGAAATTGTGTAGCTTCGGCCCCAGTAATGCGCTCGAAGCGGTGTCCCCTTCATGCAGGTGAGTCAGCTCATGTACCATGACACCATCAGCCTGCGCGGTGGTGAGCTGACGCAAGAGAGGAATACTGACATAGAGTTTACGGCCGGTTAACGGGTGCTGATTAATGCTCAGCGGCGCTTCTGTCACGTAAAAATTCGTGTCAATACCGGCAATAATATGGTCCGGCGGTGAGGTGCCCACCCTGGCGGCCAGCGCATCAATGCGTGACCAAAGAGCAGGAGCTGCTTCGCGGAGCACTACTTCGCCTTCGACACTCTCTTCAGGCGGAAGCTTTTTAAAGATGCCTTTGATCATGTAGTACATACCGGCCAACACCAGCAGTCCCACTGCCATCACCAGCTTTGGATAGTAAGTTTGCGTGAAGAAGGCGGTCCCCCAGAAGGAGAGCCATACCAGCATAGCTCCCTGCACTATCACCTCCAGTGAACACACCAGCATCAGGAACCGACGCGCCAGCGTCAGACTCAATAGCTGGCTCCGACGGTTTCTGAAGGCCAGTGCGCTGAGTAACAGCACCATCAGCAGCACTATGCCGCTGGCGATCAGGGTCCAGAAGGCTACTTTATCCATCATAGAGAACTGCCACAGTTCCGATTTCGGGGCGCAGACTGCGTTTTTATAATCGAGCAGATCGTCAGTGACCGGCCCGCAGACGCTTGAAGGGGGATTCTGTTGCAGAAAATCTGTGAGTTTACCTACATCCTGATTTTGTCCCCGCGCATCCTCAATAAAAATCTGGGTATATTGCTGATTAAGCGCGTTGTTACCGTATTCGGCAAAAACTAACGTGATGGCTGGGATGAGAAACAGCGTAAACAAAAGCCAGAAAAATACCTTTGCATAACCCTTTTTCAATTCGGTTATTTTTTTCAAAATAATAAACTCATTAAATGTTGGTGGAAGGGATAAGCTGCTTTTATCAGATAATTCCGGAAAATACCCCTGCACAAGGGAAATGGTTGAAATCCGTTTCAGCATGCTTTGTCTGTATTATGAATATTTTTTCTTAGTAAGGATCATATTAAGGTATTAATGGCTGAGTTAAACGCTATGCATGTAAGAAACTGCGATTATGGTGTTTTTTCCTCTCTAAAGGCGGTTTTTTGAAACAATCGCATGGGGAGCGGGATCGGCAAAGCGGATATGAAAAAGTGATAATATCACTATTAAATCCGTGGCCTGAAACCCCTCGCTATAATGAAAAGAATATGTTAATTTTTACGCCAAGCTTACCTCTCCCTATAAAAAACAAGGATAAATAAGATGATAGTCTGGAGCGGAGTTGGTTTTTTTATTGCACTGCTAATTTCAGTTTCTTATATCTTATGCAAATGGCTGGTGGATCTTTTTTATTATGATGGCTATTTTTTAACCCACCTGTGGGCAACAGGTGTGACCTTGATTCTTTCAGCCATACTTTGTGCGGCTTTGGTCTGGGTACTCAGGCAGGAGAAATGGCTGGATGCGCTGGCAAAAAAAACGCAAAGCCGACCAATGATAGCGCCGGAAAAAACACATAATTTCTTTTTTATTCCTGTCCTCTACTGGCCAGTCATCCTTCTTTTATTGGGTTCAGGAATACTTGTCTGGGACTTGATGAACTAGCCTTACTGTATTACTTACACCAAACCTGCTCTCGCTGCATCAGCGAAAAGTAAAAGCAATAATATAAGGCGTTCACGATGAAATTAAGTAAATTGTTAAATATAACCGGTGCAATGTGTCTGGCAGCTGCGGTTGGCTGCACGGTTAATGTGGCATCTGCGGCTGAAGTTAAAGCGGCGGAAAAAACAGCCACCAATACGGAAACACTCTCTTTACTGGATGGAGAACAGGTTTTCAAATTGCAGGGCTATGTAGCTCAGCCTGTTCCGGGCGGCGCGCCGGGAAAAATGTATGTCAACAAACAGGCCAAACGTGTGGTGCTGATTGGCGAAGATGAAATACCCCTGATTGCCCGTGCCTCCAGTGATAGTGATTTTCTTGATGGCATGAAATCTATCAAGGATCAGCAGAAGGCAAGCTCGCCAGCCTACACAGTCGTCAGTGAAAAAACTGAAAACGCGAAGGGGCTGGAGGTATATCACCTTGAAGCCACTAACAATATGGGCGGCAATGATGTGTTGCAGGCAACCTTACTTGCTGTAGCCCACAATAAATTTACCGTTATCCAGGTCATTTCCAATCACAAAGATAAGTCGGGGCACCTCGCCGCCGTAAACAATATTCTCGGAAAATAAAATTATAAACATTGCCTGTTGATCTGCTTTGGTTTGATCAATATGGCGATGTTAGCCATCTGCGTTTCTGGCACAGAGCAAACGTCCAGCCTGGTAATCTGATTATAATATGCTCAGAAAAATGGGCTGGTACGTGAGCTGAGCTGCTTTTATAAACGTCAACTGGTGGGCAACGGGCGTATTAGCAGGCGTACCTGCCTGCCGCGATAGTGAACATAGTTTTGGAACTGAAAACCAAAACGCCCGGCCAGATAATTCGAACGCTGATTTTCTTCGTCAATAATACAGCAAACCTGAGAAGCTAAGGTCTTATCGGCCCATTGCAAAATAGCGGCCAGCGCTTCAGCGGCATAACCTTTGCCACGCCCTTCAGCAATCAGCGTCCATCCAGCCTCAGGGCAGGTTAACGCCGGTGTAATATCGCGATGTGCATCCTGAAAACCAAACGAACCCACATACAGGTTCGTTGCTTTTTCAAATACAGCCCAGTAACCATATCCCAAAGCCTGCCAGTGTCCGATATAACGTAGTAAACGGGTCCAGACCATTTCTGCCGTCGGATTTTCCCCGCCATTAATCTTAGCCATTTCAGGAGTAGCCCAGCTTGCCTTAAGGGCGGAAAAATCATCAAGCGTGAACTGCTTTAAAACCAGGCGTTCTGTCTCTAACTGAGGTGCTTGCTGTATAACCATTTATTCTCCTGAAAAAATAAGCTCAGCCGCGCTGACTGATTTATCCTTATGCCGTTGGCGTACAACTAAATGCGCTGAGAGCGGTTATATGGACTTTATTTTACTTCCGAAAAAGTTTTGGATAACGTGCTTAATACTTCATTCATTCCCCTGCTGATGATCCGATCCTCCCGCATTACCGTCCCGAGAGTCCGGCAAAGAGAAGGAGTCATGGAAGAGAGGCTCAGTCCCTCTCTTTCTTCCAGCCCTGCAACAGACATTCGGGGGACGATGCTGTAACCCAGACCGGCACGAACCATCCTTTTAATAGCTTCAATACTGCCAAGCTCCATCACGGGGCTGGCAACGTGCCCGGCCTGCTGGAACCATCCGTCAATCAGGGCACGTGTCCCGCTTCCGGGTTCAAAGATAATCAGCGGCAGTGACAAGAGGGCGTCCGGAGAGAGCGGTTTCGCGCTCTGCTCTGAGGCATCCTTTTCCATGATGATAATAAACTCATCTGTACCCAGTGGGCTGACGCTCAGGCATTTGCCTGCTGCTGGCAGCGTTACCAGGCCAATATCGATACGATTCTCCTCCACGCCCCGGACAATATCTGAAGTATTGCCAGTGCGTACGTCCACTTTTAACAGGGGATGTACCTCTCGCAGCTGCTGCAATAAGGGAGGCAGAAGATGAATACAGGCCGTTGCGCCTGTGCCAACAGTAACGGTGCCGGTTAGGTCGTCTGAATGCAGGGACACCGATTCAACTGCTGTACTTACCACTGCCGCAATTTTCATGCAGTGCTCCGAGAACGTCAGCCCGGCAGACGTTGGCCTTATCCCCCGGCTGGTTCGTTCAATAAGCCGGACCTGAAGCGTCTGCTCCAGCTGTCTTATCTGCAGACTTACTGCCGGCTGCGACAGGCCGAGAGCTTCTGCCGCCCCTGAGAAACTGCCCCGGCTGATGACCAACCTGAAGGTTGTCAGGTGATCGAGGTTCAGGTTTGCCATGCCAAAGTTTTCCTTATACCGCTGATAAGTCCCGCTGCCTGCCTGAAATTATTCATCCGGGTTAGTCTCTGTTTCTGAGAGAAAAAGGAGCCGTACCGATGGAAGTAACCGAAGCAGATGAACGACATATTCCCGCCATACAACAGATTTATGCTTATCACGTATTACATGGCACCGCCACTTTTGAAACCGTGCCGCCGGATGAAACTGAAATGGCGATCCGCCTGAAAAAGGTGCTTGCAGCAGGGTTGCCCTGGTTTGTGGCGATTGATGCAGGAAACGTGCGGGGATACTGCTACCTCTCTTTTTACCGTGAACGATATGCCTACCGCTTCACTCTGGAAGACTCTGTATATATTGACCCCACTTATCAGGGGCGGGGTATCGGCAAACTGCTGTTGTCCCGTGCGGTAACGTGGGCAGAAGCCCGGGGTTTTCGTCAGCTCGTAGCCGTAGTGGGTAACAGCGAGAATAGCGCCTCTCTTGCTCTGCATCATGCTACTGGCTTCAGCATCACAGGCACGCTCAGGTCTGTAGGGTTCAAGCATGGACGCTGGCTTGATACGGTCATCCTGCAACGCATGCTCGGGACGGGGGACGCCACGTTTCCGGAGGACGCAGATTGACCGACGGGCAAAGGCCTTACTCCCTCTGGTGCTGTTTGATCCGCTGCGCTATGCCCGCAAAACAGGCGTACTGCTGTCACCGGGATTTTTCTTTGCGGCGCTGGCCCCCTCTGCTTATGCTCTGTTGATGGAGCATTACGGTATATCCGGCACGCTGCTTGTTTCCGTCATCCTTACCCTGTTTATTACGGCGATTTCCGTGGTGCTCTGGTATCGCCATTGCGGTTGCATGAAATAACGCCCATTTTTTACCGGAAAGACGCAATATTTTCCTCAGGATTTATTTAAATAATCAAATACCCCTTAAAAATAAGTGCACTTATGCCATCCTTTTTTGCGTGATCTCCGGTTATTACCTGACTCCTGCCCGGAAAATTCTTCGTTATACCCCCCTTACAAGATTGTGATAAGCGTCTCATTTTCATTTGTGATCGCCGTCAACTAATAGCAACTTTTGATAGTTAAGCTCATGGTTCCTTTAAATATCCTTAATTATCAATCTGATGTTTATCTGTCATTACCAACTTCAGTCATTGTTCAGAAGGGGGGAGTTATGAGGATAATGTAAACGCCTCCTCACACTTCGCTCCGGCCTTTCAGGCACAGTAATAACGCCTGTTTCTGCCGGAACCCTATTTACCTTACAGGTGAAAATATGAAAGCGTTGACATTACTGGCCGGTACCATGGCTGCTCTGATGATATTTTCCGTGCAGGCGAAAGAGATGAAAGTAGGCGTTGCCCTGGCTAACTTTGATCTCAACTTTATTTCCATCCTCCGCAGCCAGATGGCGCTGGAACTCAAAAAGGAGGATCTCGACGGACAGTTTGTGGATGCCAAAGGCGATGTCGCACTACAGGCTCAGCAGGTTGATGATTTTATCAATCAGGGCGTGGATGCGATTATCCTGAATCCCGTTGACACGCAGGGTGTCAAACCCATGATGAATGCTGCCAGCAGCGCCGGTATCCCGCTTATTTTTGTTAACAGGAAACCGGAAGTAAAGCTCCCGGCCGGTATGGCTTATGTAGGCTCTGATTCCGCGCTGGGCGGTGAGATGGAAATGGAAGCGCTCGCTAAAAAAATGCAGTACAAAGGCAACGTGGCCATCCTGATGGGTGCCTTATCTAATGAAGAGGCCCGTGAGCGTACACGGGCCACCGAGGCGGTAATTGCCAAATACAAAGAGATGAAAGTTGTAGAAAAACAGACGGCAAAATGGCAGCGTAATGAGGCAGTTGACGTGGTTTCCAGCTGGCTGCTGAACGGCACACCCATCAATGCTATCGCCGCAAACAATGATGAAATGGCAATAGGTGCGATTATGGCGCTTAATCAGGCGGGGAATAAGGATATCCTGGTTGCTGGCATTGACGGCACACCCGACGGGGTTAAGTTTGTGCAGTCAGGCCGTATGACGCTGACGATTTTCCAGGACGCCCGTGGCCAGGCCACAGGGGCGGTAAAAGTGGCCCGTGCGCTGCTCGATAAGAAAAAGGTAGAAACCTATAACTGGATCCCTTACAAAACTATCACGCCAGAAAATTATCAACAGTTCAAGAACGCCGGTCAGTCCCGGTAATCTTCTGGCCCATTGCAGGATGGGCCGGTGTCGTTCCCGGCAGGGACGTAAAAAGCGAGGCCGATTATGCTAACGCATTGCCCGGACGATACCCGGATTTATCCCGATTTTGCTGACTCTTCCGCGCCAAAACTGTTATTTGTCTGCAAGACAGAAGGGGAGGAGTCCGCCATACCTCGCGTAATGCACCAGCATGATGACCGTATTGAAATCATGTTTATTGCCCGCGGGAGCGGTGACTATGTTATCGGCGGCAAAAATTATCTGGCTCAGGAAGGGGATATCCTGATTTTTAATTCTGGTGTGGTACATGATGAACGCCCTCACAGCAGCAGTGATTCAGTGATTTACAGCTGCGGACTCAGCGGTCTGAATATTAATGGACTGCCGCCGGATCATCTGCAGCCTCGCGAATACCGTGCGCTGGTAAAAAGTGGTTCACACTGCACCTCATTGCATGGCCTGTTTGAAACGCTTTGTTCACAGTGCTTTGGCAAAAATAAGCACTATGGCGTTGTGGCGCATCATGTGCTGAATGCCCTGCTGATTATTGTCCGCAACCTCTGTGAAGAACAGCAGGCGCGGTTTGATGAGACCTCGCTCTCACTCGGTGAGCAGATAAAAGATTTTATTGATGAAAATTACACCTCGCCTATCACTCTTGACGCCATAACACAGAAACTCCAGATCAATCGCTTCTACCTGATCCACGTCTTTAAGCAGTTTTCAGGCTATCCACCCAAACAGTACATTATCCGCAGGCGCGTAGGGGAAGCGCAGTCACTGCTGCTCAATACCGATCTGGGTGTTGCCGAAATAGCGGCAAGAGTGGGCTACGACAGCGTCAATAACTTTCATCGCGTATTTAAAATGATCGTTGGCATACCGCCGACGCAGTACAAAGTTCGCTGGATGGAGGGTATGAAGGCAACGTAAATGATGCACACTGACCCGGGGGCCAGTGTGCCGTCATTCAGATGGCAGGCAGGACGTAATCAGACCTTTCAACCATGGCAGCACGCCTGAGCAGTTCAACCGATTTAATGACACCTTCCATACGTGAAAGATTCATGTCTTCGTGCTCAATGCTTAACGTCAGCCCCGGATCGGCAAAATGTGCCAGAGCATAACAGAACTGATTCCACCATGGCTCGGGCTGACCATATCCCAGCGTAACATAAGACCAGCTGCGCTCGCGGCTCATCGTCATCGGACGGTTATCCAGTGCGGTCGCGGTCGCCCGGTTAACGCTGTCAGTAAACGTATCTTTGGCGTGAACGTGGTAGATCATACTGCCTGCTGAACGAATGAACTCAAGCGGGTCGCCTCCCATCCAGATAATATGGCTGGGATCGAAGTTAAGGCCCACCACATCCCCGGTAATTTCACGAAGTTGCCTGAACGTGGGCAGGTTATAGGCCAACTGCTGCCCATGCAGCTCAATACAGATCCGGACGCCGCTGTCACGCGCGACCTGTGCCAGGCTGCGCCAGTAGGATTCAGCCACTTCCCATTGGTGTGCCAGAATAAGCTGCGTTTCTGGCGGCCAGGCGGTCACAATCCAGTTGGGAAAGCTGTCACCGGGCGCGCCCGGCAGACCTGACATGGTTATGACATTTTCCACTCCCATCAACGCCGCAAGCTCAATCGTTTTATGCAGGCATGCAGAATGAACCCTGCCGGTATCAGCCGGATGCAGCGGATTGCCGTTTGCGTTGAGAGCCGAAAGGGTGAGACCGTTATCGCTCAGTCTGCTTTGCAACTCCTGCCGCGCTGCCGGGTTACTCAGCAGTTTATCCAGATCAAGATGGGGAGCGGTTGACCAGTTCCCGGTGGCAAACTCAAGGCAGTCGAGCTTTAAATCAGCAGCCGTTTTGATAACGTCTTCAACTGACAGATGGCTGAGACTGTCAGACACTAATCCAAGTTTCATGCTTTGTCCTCTTATAGCGAGACGGTAACAACTTTGCGGGTTTTAAAGGATTCGACCGCAGCTTCAGCGAGTAACAGGGCTTTCAGCCCATCGTCAGCGGTGGTCGGAACCGGTCGCCCTTCTTTGATTGCAGCCACAAAGGCTTTCCACTGCTCGCGAAAAGCCTCCTGATAACGTTCCAGGAAAAAGTGCAGCGGCTTCTGCGCCTGGGCGCCATATTCTTCAGTCACTTTAACCAGCGTTGTGGTAGGGACGTTCGCTACATACAGACACCCTTTCTGACCGTGCGCTTCAATGCGCTGGTCATATCCGTAACCGGAACGCCGGCTGTTATTGATTACGGCAATCTTGCCGGAGGCGGTCTGAAGCGTGATCACCGCAGTGTCCACGTCCCCGGCAGCCTTGACCGTGGGGCTGACCAGCGCCGCAGCGGTAACAGATACAGAGACCGGCTCTTCACCCAACTGAAAACGCGCCATATCGAAATCATGAATGGTCATGTCACGGAACATCCCTCCCGAAACCAGCAGGTAGTCATCCGGCAGAGGAGAGGGATCGCGGGAGTTAATTTGCAGATGCTCAAGCTCCCCGATCTCACCCGCTCTCAGCGCCCGGTTCAGGTGGGCATGGTTAGGGTCGAAACGGCGATTGAAGCCGATCATAAAAGGCACCCCGCGCTCATTAACCTCAGCAACGCAGGCCCGGACGCGCTCAATATTCAGATCGATAGGTTTTTCACAAAATATGGCCTTGCCGGCACGGGC
The DNA here is from genome assembly GCF_033657285.1 of Erwinia sp. MMLR14_017. Classification (NCBI taxonomy): domain Bacteria; kingdom Pseudomonadati; phylum Pseudomonadota; class Gammaproteobacteria; order Enterobacterales; family Erwiniaceae; genus Erwinia; species Erwinia sp. MMLR14_017. The sequence continues at coordinate 174,890 of NZ_JAWVWP010000002.1, forward strand.
GGCCTGCAATGAAAAATCAGCATGGGTATCTGTGGATGTGGCAACCAGAACAATATCCACTTCCGGATGCGCTATGGCCTCCTCTGTGCTGAGCACGCGCGCTGAAAATTTCTCAGCCAGGCTTTCCGCTGCTGCCGGGAAAAGATCGGATACCGAAAATAAAACGGTATCAGGATGATCGTAAATATGGCGGGCGTGGACTTGTGCAATTCTTCCTGCACCCAATAACGCGACTTTCAACATGGTTGACCTCTGACAGATAATTTCCCCGGAAATGGACCCGGAATAACAGCAATATTCAGACGTGCGCGCGGGCCGCACAAAATACCGCCACCACTACAAAAGCATATGGAATGAACTTAAACATAAAGAATGTATTTTTCAAAAACATTATCTAATGAAATTTTATTTTTGTGATATGGGTGCTAAATACGCGAGATGTGTTAAAAATTGCTATTTGTAGGCTATTAATATAACTGCATTTTAATGAATTCAGCGCATTTTTTGGGCGACTTATCCAGGAGCAGTGCCGTGTGGGAGTGCATTACCCGGAACAGATAAAAGTTTTTCAGACAAACAGGGAAGAGAAATATGCAGAAATAACAAATAAATAATGTAGTAATTTCAATTAATTAAGCAAAATAATTGTGATGGCTGGATTTGGGCAGTAACGCAGTAAACGTGAAGAAGTTCACAGGGTAATAACATTTAACGACAGATCACAACTTCTGGTATTGGAATATTTGTTTCATTACGGGCTAATAAAGAGGTTATTAATTCAGTGCTGAAAGAAGCACCGACGGCTTTTCATTTACTGCGCCCCGGCGCGTTTCTGTTATGTGAAATAATTAAACCTACCAGGACGACGATTTATGAGTGAAGACAAGCTGGCAAGCAAGATAAATCAGGAAAAGGTCTCTTCAAAAGGCCCGAATATGAAGCGCATAACCATTGTTTCCACCATCGGCGGACTCTGTTTTGGCTATGACACCGGGGTAATCTCGGGCGCATTACTGTTTATGAATGATGACCTGAACCTCTCTCCTTCAGCCGAGGGGTTTATTACCTCCTCACTATTATTTGGCGCAGCGTTTGGCTCCCTGCTGGGCGGAATGCTCTCTGACAAGCAGGGAAGACGTAAAAACCTTCTGTGGGTCGCGGTGTTTTTTGTCTTTGGTGCCCTGGCCACCTCTTTTGCGTGGGATGTCAATTCGATGCTGGTGGCGCGCTTCATTCTGGGACTCGCAGTTGGCTGTGCGTCGGTTACGGTACCCGTTTATATCGCTGAAATGGCGCCCGCAAACCAGCGGGAAAAACTGGTAACCGTTAATGAGCTGATGATAGTCACCGGGCAGTTTCTGGCCTATTCCGTTAATGCCGGTATCGTTAATGCTTATCCGGAACTGAGCCACAGCTGGCGTATTATGCTGGCTATACCGGCTATACCCGGCATCATCCTGTGGATAGGGATGATGATGATGCCTGAATCCCCCCGCTTTTTCCTGCAACGGGGTCAGGAGAGTGAAGCCAGAAAAGTTTTAAGCAGCATTCGCGAGCCTCAGGTTGTCGAGAAGGAGATCAGAGATATTCGCACCATCATTGCGATGGACTCACACCCGGTTAGCCTGCGTAAAGAACTCAGTAAAAAGTGGGTGTTAAAACTCATTCTTATCGGGCTGATGATCGTTCTTGCCACGCGCGTGACCGGGGTAAATACCATCATGTACTACGCACCGACGGTATTAAAGTCAACGGGACTAGGTGATGCCGCAGCCGTAACGGCCGCCGTAGCAAACGGCCTGATTTCCATTCTGGCTACGGTGCTTGGCATGATGATCATCGGTAAACTCCCACGCCGGAAAATGTTCCTGACCGGTCAGATAGGTGTCACGCTGGTACTGGTGTTAATAGGACTTTCGTTCAGGATGTTTTTCCACAGTGAGACGATCAATGGGGTGGACGTACTCAAGGGCAACTTTGCGGGCGCCAGCTATATTATTCTCGCCCTTATGTCGCTGTTCCTCGTCTTTATGCAGGGCTGGATAGCCCCGGTTTTCTGGCTCATGCTCTCTGAGATCTACCCACTGCGCATACGCGGCCTTGGAATGGGCATAGCGGTCTTCGGGCTTTTTGGCTTTGATTTCGTCATACAGTCACTCTTCCCGATCATGCTCCATGCCTGGGGAGGCGGAGCCACGTTCGGCATATTTGCGCTCTCCAACCTGGTAATGCTGGTATTGCTGTTCAGGTACCTTCCTGAAACACGCGGGCTTACGCTTGAAGAAATTGAAAAAAAATTCAGGCAGTAAACAGCGTCCCTGTAATTCCGTCATTTATATCAACTCAGGAGAGAACATGATGAAGATAACAGCTGAAGAAGTGACGCTCGGTTGCCGGGCGAAAAACCGCGATGATGTACTGCGACAGGCTGCATTTGAACTGGCAGCCAGGGGCTGCGTGGATATCGGTTTCAGCAAGGCGTTGCTGGACCGCGAAAAAGAGCTTTCCACCTGGATTGGTTCGGGGCTGGCAATGCCACATATCAACCGACGCGATGCCAGACGGGTTAACCGTAGCGGATTCCACTTTCTGCAATATCCTGAAGGGGTGTCCTGGGATAAAAGCCACGTAGCTTTTCTGGTGGTTGTGGTGGCGGCGAAAGACGGTGAGCATATCGACATGCTTTCCAGCCTTGCCGATCTGCTGGCTGATGAAAGGAAAGTGACGCGGCTCTCTCTGGCAGCCAATAAAGAAGCGTTTCTCAACATACTGAACGATCAGGAATAGAGAGCATTTCATCAGGAAACGTGACGGCTCCTGGTGTGTCATCACTTCAGGACCAGTTAATAACAGAATATAACCAGCATCTTAGTGATTTAAATTAGCTTTCAGACTTGTTGATATGGTGGCGCATGGCTTAAGGGCATCCGTTAAGCCTCCGATCACCCTTTAGATCTGTGCGGCTCAACTGAACTGCTCCCTGTTGATTACCGCTTCCTGATGCCAGAAATGATCGCCCCCTGGCACTAATCAGACCGCAGGGAGTTGCTTCAGCCAGGAGCGAAAAGCAGAAGTGACAGTCCCGTGCCGCAATAAAATATGGCACTTCAGTACTTCTCTTTTCAAAAGGGATAGAGGCTGAAGGCTGGCCGTGTGCGACGGTTTTAGTGAACAAAAATAATTTCAGGTAGCGTCTGTATCAAAAAATCATAAGGGCTGGTCGTTGCCTCCATACGGATGCGTATCATAACGCCTTCATAGAGATGAATAACCATCGCGGCAGCGCTTTCAGGCGTCAGTGTCGGTGACAGCGTCTGAATCAGCTGAGCTTCGCGAAACAAGTCGATAAGATCCCGCTCCCAGCGATTAAACAGCGCCAGCAATTTTTGCCTGATCTTCTCATGGTGGACTGCCCCCGTCTGACCAAGAATTCCTGCAAGACAGCCAGCTGTTTCCGGTTGCTGTTCAATATACTCCCTGTGTCTTGTCAGCCAGGTCTTCAAACGTTCGCAGGGAGTCAGGCTGCTGTTACAGAGAGTCTCTGCTCTCAGCCCGGTAAATGAGGCGAAATAGGCATCCAGCGCAGCGCAGGCAAATTCCTCTTTACTGGGGAAAAGATTGTAAAAAGAGCCCTTTGGCATACCTGCCTCATTCAGAATGGCGGTGATCCCTCCTCCTTCATAACCGTGTTTAAGAAAAACGCTGATGCCGGAACTCACCAGCCGTTTGCGCGTATCACTCTTTGCCATAATAATTAGACCGATCTACTTATTTACTAAAACTATAACGGATGAGGGAAGGCAATGCCATCAGATAAAGCAGTCACTCAGCATGCCTCGGGACTCATCATGGTGTTTTCATCAGCCGTTTTGTGGAGCACGGCCGGTATTTTTGTCAGGCAACTCGATATGAACACCTGGGCCATGGTCGCCTGGCGCTCCCTGTTTGCTTTCATATCGCTCGGCCTGTTACTGGCAGCGGGCGGTTATCTGCGCCACTTTTCGTTGCGGCGCGATGTGGGATTACCGGGATTAATAACAGCTATGGTTATGGCTTTATCCATGTTCTGTTACGTAGCGGCGCTGAAGCTTACCAGCGTTGCCGGTGTGATGACGGTCTATGCCACCATTCCTTTTTTTGCCATGGGAATAGGCTGGCTAATGCTCAGGAAAAAAATCGCCAAACGCGCGCTGCTTTCCGCAGCGGTGAGTCTGACAGGCGTGATCCTGATGGCTGCTTCGGCGACGGGTCCGGCAGATATTTCAGGTAATCTGCTGGCTCTGGCGATGACCGCTGGGTTTGCTGCCAGCATTGTGATGTCTGGTAAGTGGCCGGGGATGAATCTGCCGGCCGTCACGGCGCTGGCCTGCGCACTCTGCGGCGCATTCTGTTTTATCATGATGCCGGGAGGCCTTCCCCTTCCCGGTATGCAGGATATGGGATGGCTGCTTATTTTTGCGCTGGCCACTCAGAGTCTGAGCTATCTGCTGTTTATGACCGGAAGCCGATATGTAGTCCCGGCAGAGGCGAGCCTGATTGCACAGGTGGACATCGTGCTGGGTCCTTTCTGGGTCTGGCTATTGTTCGGGGAACAGCCCACCCGATACACGCTACTGGGCGGGAGCATAACCTTCATTGCTGTAACACTTTATCTTGTGAGTGAATATTATCTTAAAAGAAAAACTGCCCGGCCTGGCTGAGGCTAACGCTGTTTCAGAGAGGAAAATTGATTTATATATTAATTGATTAGTGTATCAACGGGAGTTACTCATATTGAATTGTTCCCTGTAAATTAACTCACTGTGAGTTGTAATGGCCGCTTCTGGTCCAGAATTGCCTGGAGCGGATATGAGCGAGGAGCGGCTGTGGGTACTGGCAAGAAACAAAAAGGGCGATGTCATAGGATGCGGAACTGACCCACAAAGCAGCCTTACACGAGCCCGTGGTCCGCTTTGAGCGAAAAGCGGACATTGAATATTCGTCTGAATTGACCCCATGACTAACAGGGATAGAAGAACAAACAGACTGTGAAGATGTGACGGTGACCAGGATTGGCGATAAGCCGAATTCTCTTTCCGGGTAGAGCAGCGCCGTCACAGACGATGCCACATAAAAGATGGCAGGCAAGATTAGGGAAGAGCGTCCCGCGCTGCATGGGGGTTATTCGCCGGTGATTTGGCTTGTCAGGCTTGATTGCGAAGAAGGCCGGGGGTGATCGCGGTTCCAGGCAATGCTCTTTGTCCTGTGCCCCCGGCGGGATCGTTATTCAACCACAATGACTTCTTCGGTCACGAGCCGGACAACGGAAGTCAAGTCGATGAAGTTCACGTGATCGGGATCCACCCTGGTTGCAAAGTTGTCCGACTGGAAGAGTTTGTTCATGTCGTCACTGTTGTCGAACCACGCCTCCACCATGGCGTCGAACCGTGGTTCCTCTGAGGTCGCATAATCCGCGGGGTATGAAACCACAAAGCGGCGGATCTTTTTCGCTTCGGGAATTGCAAAAAGCATTGGGGCATGAACGTCCCGACGATAGTCCCTGAATTCCTGAATGCCCATACCTTGCCGGCGCTTGAAACCGATAACGACTTTGATCATGAAAATATCCTTTGACGGTGAGTAGTCGGTGCATCTGCTTCGACAAAGAATATCCATGAAAGTCGAAACAAACTATGTTTGAATATCCCTATTACTTTCGAGATTGTCCCCATGGTTGCTGATCCTTTATCCGATATTCTCTCGCTATTGACGCCGAAATCCTACATTGCGGGTGGATTTGACTTCGGGGGGAAATGGGCGATTCAGTTCGAGAAGCATTCTGGCCTCAAATATTTTGCGCTCGTATCTGGCAGCGCCTGGCTCGCCGTCGAATGCGGGCAAGATCCGATAAAGCTTGAGGCGGGTGATTGCGTCCTGTTACCGAACGGACGTCGGTTCCTGATTGCTCAAGACCTCGCCTTCGAGCCAGTTGGCATTGCCACTCTACCCGAAGAAAGCTGGAACGGCGGTATCGCGACAGTGAACGGCGGCGGAGAAACGACAATGCTCGGCGGCCATTTCGGATTCGCCGGTGAACATATCGACCTCCTGCTCGGGTCAATGCCTGCCATCATTCGGCTCCGCGACGAAGATGATAAGGCAGGTCTGCGATGGGCCCTCGACCGTATGCGACAAGAGCTGTTCGGAGCGCAGCCGGGTGGCAAGCTCGTGGTGCAGCATCTCGCTCATTTAATGCTGGTTCAGGCGCTACGACTTTATCTCGCTCACGGCGTGGGAAGCGGGGTCGGCTGGCTGTTTGCACTTAGTGATGAAAGGATCGCGGCTGCTGTTGGCGCAATTCATGCGAGCCCAGGCAGCAGATGGACCTTGCCGGGACTTGCGCAAAAGGCTGGGATGTCTCGATCCAAGTTCGCACTCAGGTTCAAAACCCTATCCGGAGCGTCGCCAATTGAATATCTGACACGATGGAGGATGATGATTGCATGTCACCGGCTCACCAGTGGCACTGAATCTGTTTCCAGGATCGCGCTGTCACTAGGCTATGAATCAGAAGCTGCATTCAGTACAGCGTTTCGACGACTCATTGGATGTTCGCCACGACGGTATTCTTTGAAAAATAAGTCGCTAAACGAAGCTGCTGATTAGTATTTATGCCACTGATGAAGTGACCTGCCTACAGTGAGTGATTAGCATACACCAATGTCAGCAACGTCCGCTCCTGGCACAGAGCTGACCACGCCTCACGATAAAGACTGTCGTGGAGCAGTAATCACTCTATAAACTGAGTGTTGTCATTAACAACGGAGGCCAGGTCAGCAGATATACAGACATGCCAGGAGCATCTTGCTTACCCGTGAAGGTTCATTCAGAACGCTCAGCGCAACAGGCATAGCATCCCTGTTTCGCATTATGTATATGGATATAACTAATCAGCGGATCGGCAAAAAAAAGGCCTATAAGATTTTCAGAAAATTTTCCCTCACAGATATCTGCCTCTCTTAAAAAGTGTTTCTCATCATATGCCCGTAATGACATAACTCTGGCTTTCATAACTTCAGGTAATTCGTTGATGTAAATGCCTTGTTTGGTACATCCCTCCCAAATATATATTGCATGAGAGCCGAAATAGGGTGTATTTGCAGGCTGATAGATATGGTTGATAAGAAGAGCGGTTTCGCCAGCAGGTATATCGCACAATGATATTCTGTCAGGATAGCCAGGAGAACTAACAACGGTTTGTCTGATTGCACCGTATCTTTTTAAATAGGTATCGCTCTGTCCAAAAAGGTGGGTGAACTGTTCGGCTTTCAGACCAGAAATTCTGTATTTCATAATGTCTCCTGTCGTTTTCAGCATTACACTAGCTGGTATTTGGAGGACAAACTCGCTGTTATCGGTCAGGGAAATATTAGTGACTGGCCAGTATGAAAATTGTGCATGTCGATGCCGCTTGTTAAGAAGCAACATTGTGCGGAAGCTCGGTAGGCTAAGAGCGAGGAGCGGTTAGCCGTCAGTCATCCCGGCATCAGCAGAGTTGTGACGCCGCCTCAGAATTACTCAGCGAGCTGTGCTGCTCTGGCGGCATTAATGGCTGCAAGATTGGCCTCTGCCCAGTGAGCCAACGCCTGCAGTGGGACGATCAGTGATTGGCCGCTGTCAGTCAGCGCATACTCGACCTTAGGAGGGACGGTAGGAAAGACCGTCCTTTTAACAAGCCCATCGTGTTCCAGGCCGCGAAGCGTCAGCGTCAGCATCCGGTGTGATATTCCCTCCACCGATCGGAGAAGCGCGTTGAACCGCATTGGTCCACACGATAACCGTCCAACCACCATAATGGTCCATTTGCTGCCGATCCTGTCGAGTACCTGACCGAGCGCCTTACACCGGCTGTGGTTATCCTCTTTCGGGCTACTGTCTGTTTCCGGGGCAATGAAATTTTCCTGCGCTTCCATCTTTTCCTCTTTTGCATTACGCACATGTTTGTTCGTTAAGAACAGAAACCATCACTCTTGTCAGCATCCTATCTGAAGTGTAATTTCAAACGAACAATTTGTTTGTAACGTCAAAAAGGTAACCACATGAAAATCGGCGTCAGTGGTGTAAGCGGTAAACTCGGACAAAAGACCCTTCAGTTTCTTCTGAATAAAAATGCCGGGCATACACTGGTGGGAATTTCCCGCACGCCAGATGGGCTTCCGGACAATGTGGAGGCCCGTGCGGGTGATTACAATGATCGTTCCGGGCTGGTCAATACCTATCAAAGTCTTGACCGTTTGCTTCTCATTCCGGGTTCAGACCTGACTCCCGGCGTGCGGGGCGCGCAGATGAAAGCTGCCATCGATGCGGCCTGTCAGGCAGGAGTCGGACATATCTTCATGCTCTCAGCAGCCGGAACGAGAGAAGATACTTCTGCAATAGGAGAAGCTTACTGGTCGGCAGAACAGGCGCTCATCAGGACCGCACCCCGCTGGACCATCCTGCGTATGAATTATTATGCAGAATCAATGGCTGAAGAAATTCAGATGTCCCTTAATCAGGACAGTCTGGCCGGTTTAGGTCAGGAAAAAGTGGCCTATGTATCACGGGAGGATGTGGCCGCCGCCGCCGCCGCCGCTCTTCTTTCCGAAGGTCATGGAGGAGCCATTTATAATCTGACGGGGCCTGAAATTATCTCCGGCGAGCAGCGTGCCCGACTTGTGTCGGAGTTGCTCGGAAAAACAATACAATACGCGTCAGTGACAGCCGGGCAACTGCAGGCTGGCCTCAGCCAGTCCGGGCTGCCGGACTTCATTATTAACGCCATTATTGAAATCAAAACCAATTTTGTTAAAGGCTACTTTGATGTGCTGACAGGAGATACTGAGCGCCTGTCGGGCCGTCCGGCTAAATCGCTGCGGGACGTGCTCCAGTCCACGTTGATCCAGAAATAATCGCGCTCTGCATAACGACAGCCGACGCAGTCCAGCCTTTCCAATCTGCTCTGCGTAATCAGAGCAGATTTTTTAATCCGGGAGCAGGCCAGTTCCTGCCTGCAACTGGTTCACACGGCCAAACCGCTGACCTCGCCTCAGCTCTGGTTCAGGCAGGCAAAGCTTTCTCAAATGCTTCCTGAGCCAGAAGGTTTCTTAAAACAGTGCCGGTTTTCTCGCAAAGCCCGGCACTATGGATACCCGTTTCAACCCCTGAAAGGCGTACTATGACGATGCATCAGTCAAAAAAATTTGAACTTGGCGTTTATACATTTGGTAATACCCCCCGTCTTGCAGATGGAGGCTATGCATCCACAGCCCAGGCCATACGAAATGCTCTTGAAGCAGTCCAGCTTGCAGAAGACGTCGGGCTGGATTTCTTTGGGTTCGGGGAACATCATACGAATTCTATGCCCCTGTCGTCCCCGACATCCGTTATCAATGCAGCCGCTGCCTTAACGAAAACGATTAAGCTCGGTGCAACCGTCTCGGTATTGTCTACGGATGATCCGATACGCGTGTTCCAGCAGCTTGCTACCGCAGATGCCGTTGCTCCTGGACGCATTGAGCTTGTCGCTGGTCGTGGGTCGTCAGCCATTACATTTTCACTGTTTGATTACCAGGAACAGGATTATGACATGCTCTTCAGTTCCAAACTCTCGCTGTTGCTCGAGCTGAACCGGTCAGCATGCATAAGCTGGAGCGGCCCGCACCGCCAGCGTTCTCTTGCTGGTGCGAAAATTTATCCACGTCCTGAAAATCCGCTGCGCCTCTGGCTGGGCTCTGGTGGAAGCCCCGCTTCAGTGATGCGGGCTGCAGAACTGGGACTGCCTCTTTTTCTTGGCATCCTCGGCGGCTCGCCGACACAGTGGGCGCGCTATGGACAAATTTACCGCGATGCATGGGCGAGGGCAGGTAATGTGTCAGGATCACCCGAAATTGCTGTAGCCACGCACGGCTTTATTGGTGAGCATGATAGCGACGCCAGGCAGCTGTATCTGGAGCATGAGTTACGTATGTTCAGAACCGGGCTTGCCGAGATCGGCCTGCCCGATTCTCCCCCGCCTGACAGGATAAAAGAATCTGGTCTGGATGGCATGGTATTCGCTGGCGGGCCAGAGAATGTTGCCGGACGTATTATTGGTCTGCAACGTCTTCTGGGACATTCCCGACAAATTTTACAGATGGATGTTGGCGGCTTGTCGCATTCTGCCTTTATGAAAAGCATTGAACTGTTGGGTACCAGGGTGCTTCCTGTAATCAGACGGGCTGTTTAACTGCAGAGCGGCCAGTTAAAACCATCACATACAGTCAGCCTTCGTCCTCTTATCCTATTATTCGTTCATTTCATGCAACAGTATGTCGCTCTCTGACTTATTTATCTCCCCTGGTCACGTGGATATAGTCCCCCTGTATTAACACACTGCCGCTCAGCGTTGCACAGTGCAAATGAGCAGTTCAAAGCTGTCTGCTGACAGGCTGATCCGGCAAAATACTGGCCTGGCAGACCTTCAGGACGGATGAGGCAGGCTTTTACCATGTACCTGTTCTGGTCACCGGTAAATCAGAAGCCGTGCTGATTGACTCAAACATTATCTATGCTAACGGACAGACGGTCGCGAACGCTATCAAAGCCAGCGGCAAACGTTTGACTACCTATATCACGACCAATGATCCGGACTATTACTTTGGCCTGGCACCGGTGCGCAGGGCATTCCCGGACGTGAAAATCATCGCGGCACCGGAAACCGTCGCGCTGATTAACACGATGAAAAAGCACTATCCTTCTGAAGCCATGGCCGCGACACTTGAACTCGGCGCTAAAGTTGCCAAAGGCGAAATGCGCTGGGATCATCAATAAAAAACGGCGCAACTTCCTGATTGCGCTTTTTTTCGTCTTTAATCTTTGGCCTTCAGGGCAGCCTGAGGTGCTCAACCAGATAATCAATCAGCACGCGCTGGGCCGGCGGCATCTTCTTGCGCGAAAGATACACCGCGCTGACGGTTAACCTATCCAGAGAATAGTCCGGCAGCAGCCCGACCAGCCTGCCTGCCGCAATATCCTGCTCTACGGCAAACAGAGGCAGAATGGCAATCCCTGCGCCCATCTTCGTCGCCCTAAGCAGAATTGCCGCCTCGTTGGTGCTGATGCTACCCGTTACCGGCAGGTTTACGATGTCGCTCTCTTGATGAAACCGCCACATGCTCTGCCCGAAGTAGGTATAAGTCAGGCAGTTATGATTTTTTAGGTCATTCAGACTGTCGGGCGTACCATGTTTATTCAGATAATCTCTGCTGGCGCACAGCACGGAGGAGCAGTATCCGAGATTACGGGCATAAAGGTTAGGGGCGAGCGAGCTGGAGATCCGGATGGCAAGATCGATGCCCTCTTCTGCCAGATCAACGGTCCTGTCCACGACCTGCAGATCGACCTGAATTTCCGGGTGAACGGCCAGGAAGTCAATAATCAGGCCCGTCAGGCAGTACTCCGCGAAGATAGAGTTGGAGGTGACCTTCAGCTTGCCCTTGGGCACAGATACAATATCAGGACTCATTGCCGCCAGCCCGTCCGTCAGCGCCCGGATATCCTGGCATAGCAGGAGAGCCTGCTCCCCGGCCACCGTCAGGCTGAGCTTTCGCGTCGTCCGGTGCAGCAGGCGCGAACCTGTCCACTCCTCCATCAGGGTGATGTAACGCGACGCCATGGCCCGCGATAAACCCAGATGTTCGGCCGCCGCCGAAATGCTCCCTCTTTTAACCGTTTCTGAAAACACTTCAAGCGCCTTGATTTTGTCCATTAGCTCATCCCATGCAACAATGTGTCTACTGTATGTCTGTTTTTCGTGCCGGGGAATATAATTATGATGACTGCAACTGATTAACGAAGGATGCAACATGCATATCGACAAGCTGCAGTACATTTTTGACCCACTTTGCGGCTGGTGCTATGCCAGCGCGCCCGCCCTGGCCCACCTCGCTCAGCATTACGGTGACAGGCTTGAGCTGATGCCTGGCGGCCTGTTCAGCGACGAGGGCGCCAGGCAAATTACGGCGCAGTGGGCGGAACTCGCATGGACCAACGATCAGCGCATCGCATCACTGACCGGTCAGCCATTTAGCGGACACTATCATCAGCTCCTGCTTTCCGGTGCCCGCTTTGACTCGACATACATGAACCGCGCGCTGACTGCATTCCGCCAGATCGATGCGGCCGCGGAGGCAGGGCTGCTTCACGCACTGCAGAACGCCCGCTACGTTCAGGGCCGCGACACCTCACGCAGCGATGTGGTGGCGGATATCAGCGCCGCCTGGGCTCTGGAGCATCACTTTGACGTCGGCGACGATGACCTTGCCGGTCGGCTTGACACCGACGGCGACCTGCGCAGCCTGACGGACCAGAGGATAGCCGGCGTAAAGCGTCTTATGGGCGAGAAAGGTGTCAGCGGGGTTCCCCTGCTGCTGGCTACCGTTGACGGCACTGAATACGTCATCAGCGGCTATGACCTGTACGGCGGCGCAGAAAGCGTCAGTGTGGCGCTGGCAGCGCTGACGTAACACAACATGGATTTTCACAACCGAAGTAACTGAAAAGACAAAAGAAGGTGTAACGCGCCGCCCGGCGTAACATCCAGTATGCCGGGCAGCTTTTATAACCGTATAACGGCTGTAGGTAGCAATCGCTTAAAAATTTAGATAGAAGCAAACTTGCTACCAACTGCTGATGTCATATTGCTAAAAAAAACCTGCCATGAAAGTGAACCGACCTGCGGCATCGAAGCGCAAATAATTGTAACCCATCGCGATTTTTGAGCCGTCCGGCCTGAACATTGACCAGACGGCAAGTAAGTCGCCCTGGCTGAGAAAGGTTTTATCTGTTGTAAAATATAAACCCGGCATTTTTTCATGAAACTCCTGGATATGCGTCGAAAGTACGCTCCGGCCTTTTCCATTGCTCCCGGGATTGGTGAATTCTACGTCGTCAGAAACGCTTTGCTGGAGCAAGTTTTCACGCTCACCAGCCTCCTGCGCGTTGAACGCAGACAGATAGGCTTCCCATTGTTGTTCTGGCTTGAAAATTGGCATATAAGATCCAGGGTGATTGCCACTATTTGGCAATAATCACTATGCTGACAATTTCCGCGCTGGTCGATACTCAAAAGGCCGAACTATGTTATCAACAGTCCAACATTACCCTGCCGAGCCCTTTACAGACCTGATACGGCTGCTTAAACCACTGACTGCCTTGTTCGGTGGATTGGAAGCAACAGGCAAATGGGCGCTGTCGTTTCGAAAACGTGACGACGTTTTATTTTGCTGGATTGAGCGCGGTGAATGCCATATGTATCGCCAGGGCAGTAAGCCACTGCGTATGGGTGCAGGAGATTTTGTTTTGCTTCGAACAGACGTTCCCTTTGTCATTGCCTCGGATCCAGCCGCAGAGTCTACCGACAGCGAAACAGCCGCCACTAATGCCAAGGGTCAGCGTCTGCGCCTGGGCTCTGGACATGAGAATCCGGTTGTTCTCCACGCCGGGAAATTTGTCTTCGATACAACTAATCAAGACCTCTTGATTGGTCTTCTTCCATCCCTTCTGCTCGTCGAGCGAGACCATGCATTTGAAGCCAATATTCATACATTGATGGCAATGAGTTGGGCCGAAGCGAACGCGCAACGGCCTGGTCGGGAATTTGTCATGGCGCGCCTGGTCGAGCTGCTGCTCGTTGATATATTGCGAGCCGCTACGCTGCCCGGCGTTCACAGGTCAGGTTTGCTGGCTGGGTTGGCTGACAAGGTAACCGCACGGGCTTTGACTGCTATGCATGCGAACGTGAGCTGTTCATGGACTATCGCAATGCTTGCGCAGCACTGCGCGGTTTCACGTTCAACCCTGGCTGCGCGTTTCTGCTCGCTGACAGGAATTGGGCCGATGGCCTATTTGCACCATCTTCGTATGGCGTTGGCTAAGGAAGCACTGCTCTCAAGCACGCTCAGCATCGGGCAAATTGCCTTGGCCGTAGGATTTAAATCACAGAGCGCTTTCAGTTCAGCATTTATGCGCAAGGTTGGATGTCCGCCGACTCAATTTGCCGCCAGCGTGGGCCGCACGTCTATAAAGCCAGCCAGAAGGAAGGTGTCAGGCAGGTCACACAAGCAGGCTACGCTATCAGGATAATAAAACTCTTCACTTCGAGCCCCAAGACGATACAGGAGAAGATACTATCCTCAGGATAGTAACGGTATGGCCTTAATGGATATTTGATGATTAGGATACTATCCATTTATATCTTCCCTGGTAAAAAGCATCCTGACGAAATATTATGCGTCCGCTATGAGCGAGAAATATACTCAGATCGTTTTAATAGCAGTGGCTCGCCTGCACCTCGAATCATTTTGGAGAGTAATCGTACAAACAAATAAAAAAGTACTAAATTAATCATCCCTGGGGAATAACAGAATAAATCTGTTAACACCCTTTTCACTATATACTTCGCATTTACCCTGATGTAACCGCATAATGCTGCGAACAATAGAAAGCCCCAGTCCGCTGCTGCTCTGATGGCGTGACGTTTCAGCACGCCAAAAACGATCAAAAATGCGTGCCCGTTGTTCGCTACCTAGCTCAGGCCCATGATTTTCCACTCCAAGTTCGATTCCATGCGGCTTCTTAGTGCTGTAGACACGAATCGTGGTGCCGCGATTACCGTAGCGCAGCGCATTGGCTATCAGATTCGCCAGCGCGCGTTGCAATAACTGCGGATCGGCATAGAATTCGCCGTGCAGCGCCATCTCCAGCCGCATCGCCTTTTCTTCGGTCATATTGTCAAAATAGGCCTGCAACTTTTCGCTAAGCTGTGCCAGATCAATACGCTGTATATCCATCTCCTGGCTGGCATCTTCCGCTTTAGCGAGAAAAAGCATGTTGTCTATCATTCTGGCCAGCCGCTCCAGCTCTTCATAATTAGATCCCAGTAGCCGTTGATAGTCGCTGACGAGGCGCGTCTGGCTTAACGCCACTTCGGTCTGGCCTATCAGCGTACCGATTGGAGTACGCAGTTCGTGCGCCATATCGGCAGAAACCTGACTCAACTGCTGATAACCCCTTTCAAGGCGGCTCAGCATCTGATTAAAGGCGGCGACCAGCGGCTGCAGCTCGGCCGGAACCTGATCGGACATGCGGTGTGACAAATGGCGCACATCGATCGCATTCGCTTCGTTTGCCAGATGGCGCAGCGGTGACAAACCACGTCGCACCAGCCAGACGCTTATCGCCGCCACCAGCAATGTGGCCAGTGTGGTCGCCAAAATGATTTGATCGCGATAATTGTTCATGGTTTTTGTACGGTCGCTCATCAGGCGGCCAGAGATGATCTCAATCTGCCCGCTGCCATCATGCGTGGGCGCGAGCGCCGCTGCCGAGATAAAAGGGATGCCATCCTCGTTAGTGAGATGATGAACAGAAGGGAGCGTTAGCGGCTGGTCGGCCGCGACAGGCGTGATGGCGGGGAGAGGACGCTGGCCAGGATTCACTACAATCAGCGGCGGCTGGCCGGGAAAGCGTAGCACCAGCAGCGACTCGGTATTGCCAAGCATATTGGCGAACAAATGCGGTTTCTGCTGAATCAGCGTAATGGCATCCTCATCGCGTAGCAGCGTGCGGATCTGATCAATACGCGTCAGCAGCGCCGCATCGTCGCGCGTCCCAATCTGCATTGCCAGTGAATGATAAAGCGCGATGCCCATAAATAAAAAAATGACGATGACCGTGGCGCTTAGCATCAGCGACAGACGCGTTGCGAGGGAGCTTTTGTTCACCGCTCTGCCTCACAGCGATAACCCACACCGTGCACGGTGTGGATCAGCGGTTGAGCAAACGGGGCGTCAATTTTCTGCCGAAGGCGCTTAACCGCCACGTCTACCACGTTGGTATCGCTGTCAAAATTCATATCCCATACGCGTGAAGCAATCAGGGTGCGCGTCAGTACTTCCCCTGGATGCAGCAAAAAAAGATGCAGAAGGTTAAATTCTTTGTTAGTGAGATCGATACGCTCACCGCCACGCTCGACACGCCGTTTAATTATATCGAGCTGCAAATCGGCAAGTGTCAGCGTATCGGGCAGTTTCTGCTGGCTGCCGCGTCGCAGTTGCGTCCGGACGCGCGCCAGCAGCTCGGCAAACGAAAAGGGCTTGACCAGGTAATCATCTGCGCCCAGCTCGAGCCCTTTAATACGATCTTCCACGGTGCCTTTAGCGGTCAGAAAAATCACTGGCGTATGGATTTGCTTATTCATCGCCGCCATCACCTGCCATCCATCCATTTCGGGCAGCATCACGTCGAGTAGGATCAGGTCGTAGTGATGTTCTGTTGCATAGAACAAGCCATCCTGGCCATTTTCCGCCGTATCGACGATGAATCCCGCTTCCGTTAATCCCTTGCGCATGTAATCGCGAGCTTTGTCCTCATCCTCAACAATCAAAATTTTCATGCGCATCTTCCTGGAAAGGGTTTTAAGGCAGCGCGTGCTGCGCGGCTTGTTCGATTAACATGGCGACATCAACAGGATGTGACTCATACACCGAATGGCTGGCACCGGCAATTTCTACCGTATGGCTGCGCGCGCGGCTGGCATACATGCGCTCAAGATCGGGACTGATAATTTTGTCAGCTTTCGCCACCATGTACCAGCTTGGCCTGGTTTTCCACGCCGGATCGGGAATGTTGGCGGTGAACACCGCTGCGTTAGTCGGCATCTGCGCAT
Source organism: Erwinia sp. MMLR14_017 (assembly GCF_033657285.1). Classification (NCBI taxonomy): domain Bacteria; kingdom Pseudomonadati; phylum Pseudomonadota; class Gammaproteobacteria; order Enterobacterales; family Erwiniaceae; genus Erwinia; species Erwinia sp. MMLR14_017. Next base: position 191,616 of record NZ_JAWVWP010000002.1, read on the forward strand.
GCGCTTCGAAATCAGCCTGTGTAGCAGGCAGGTCAGCAGCAAAATCACTGTGATAATTTTCCGGCTTGATCGTCAGATAACCGTCATCGGATTTGGCAAATGGATGTGCGCTATTAGGGAATTTCTTGCCATTAATGGCTTCAGTTTCGCCGTTATCCAGCGCATGCGCAGCAATGTACACCAGGCCAGCTACTTTGCTGTCATTACCGGCCTCGCTGATAATCGCGCCGCCATAACTGTGACCGACCAGTATGACCGGGCCCGTTTGCTGATCAATGATGCGTCGTGTCGCCGTTACATCCTGTTCAAACCCGGTCAGGGGTTCCTGTACCAGCGATACGTTATAGCCATCATGCGTCAACCGATCGTATACCGGACGCCAGCCTGCACCGCCGACGAAAGCGCCGTGCACCAGTACAATATTGCGCACCGGCTGCGACTGGGCCTGCGTTTCACCGCATGCGACTGCCAGTAACATGCCTACAACAAGGGGGACTTTCTTTAAATTCATCTTAATGCTCCTGTTTGGGATGGGTCGCTGACAGGATATGAAACTGGCTCTGACAACAGGGTGAGCAAGTTATGACAAAAAAATGACATCGGACAATACGGAACGGATAATTTCTCTTAACCGAATATCCTGGCGTACATCGCGGTTTCGGCATGACTTGTTATCCCGGTTTTCTCACAATGCAGCCGATCACTACAAGAACAGCTTCGCTCAACGAGCAGGCTGAACAAAACGATTATGATTAATTAGCGAAGATCGTAGGCCTTACGGGATTCTTCGATTTGAGACCAGTTGTTCCTGATCCAGGAAGTAAATCCTTCCAGTGCCGGCAGCATGCTGGCACCCATCTCAGTCAACTCATATTCGACTCGTGGGGGGACTTCCGGAAAATAGTGGCGTAACAACAGGCCATCCCGCTCAAGATTTCTCAGGGTAATCGTCAGCATGCGCTGGGTAATTCCTTCAATACCACTTTTTAATTCAGAAAAGCGGAGCGTATGGTTTTTCGATACTGCGAGATGCGACATCACCAGAATTGTCCACTTATCACCAAGCCTTGCCAGTACAGAATTAGGCGCGCAGGGTTTGAAATGCGGTTTGTTGTTCTTTTCTTCATAGGTGCGGCCGTGTATGTGCTTTTCCATAGGTATCACTCCTGTTACTGGGGCTCAAAAATGTGCCGTCTTCCGCTAATTATTCAGAAGTATATATTAGTAACTCAGGAATAATACTGGAGAAAGAAGAGATGAATAACAGACCTTTAATACTGGTGTTTGGTGCGACGGGCCAGCAGGGCGGATCTGTAGCCACTGCACTTATAAAGGCTGGCTGGCCCGTGCGGGTGATGGTACGTAATACTTTATCTGAAGCCTCGGTGTCTCTCCGGGATGCCGGAGCTGATGTTGTGGAAGGCACGTTCGACGATAAAGATGCGATGCGTGCGGCAATGCATGGTGCGTACGGGGTTTTCAGTGTTCAGCCAAGTTCGCCCGGTGGCGCGGTTACGGATGAAGAAGAGGTGCGTTATGGTAAAACCATTGCCGAGCTCTCTGTAGAATGCGGTATAAAACACCTGGTATATTCTTCAGGTAGTGCAGCGGGTGACGAACCAACAGGTCTTGCACATTATGAAACTAAAGCCTTAATCGAAAGATATATCCGCACGCTGCCGATTAACTCAACTATTGTACGGCCAGCCCCCTTCATGGAACTGCTGGTCATGCCAGGCTTCGGTCTTGATGAAAAACGTTTCACCTTTTTTATGAAGCGCGAAAAACAGATGCAGGTTCTGGCCGTAGAGGATATCGGAAAGATTGTTACGGCAATTTATACAGATCCTGAACGCTTTAAAGGGAAAACATTCGAAATCGCAAGCGATGTGGTTACTGGTCAGCAACTGGAAGAATTGTTCTCGATGGCTGCCGGTCAGCCTGTCCCCTATTCCCGTTTCACTGATGAATTTCTTGCAGCCAATCCTTTTCTGCAAAAGCTTACCGCGCTTGTGGACGATGGCCGCCTGGCAGGGAATGCTGATCTGGAGTCAATGCGGCAAATTAATCCGGAACTGCGATCGTTTAAGTCCTGGCTGGAAGGACCCGGACGAAGTGAATTTGAAAGCTCACTCGGAACTTCAGGTAAATGGGCTTTTAATCAATAGTTTATCAGAATATTCGATGAGGACTGGCAATCCTATTAATTAGCAAAATTTTCTCTGCAGCAGCCGTTCGCCTTTGCACGCCATAATAAGTATGTCAGTGACTTTCTGCGGGTTGACGGCTGGCTTGAAACAGAAAATATCTTTATCCCGGATAAATGAACAACATTCACGAGTAGCCGGGTTTTAATACTACATGTCGACCATTCGTCAGTATGAAACAATACTGACAATGCTCGCTTTTGGCACTAATCAGCCTGAAGAGAGCGAACAGTCCACCAGAGCGAAAAGCGGACTTAGGAACCCGGAGTGAAGACTGTCCTGGCAAGGGATCGCCTGGAAAGAAAAAATTCTTATACCAGGGCTGTTTTTTGTATCCCCCTGTATCAATAGTTCTGAACAGCCAATGATGTATAAGGCGGTCAAATAATCCTTTTTCTGAATATTCATCAGGGCAGCCGACCCTGCTGAATACCATTCACTTCTTACTGTCTTTCCGTGTCTATATGATTGAGCATAATGACTTTATTAAACGCTGATTAACAGGTCAATCAGGCCCTGTCGAAAGTCTTCCAGTGCTTTTCGATAAGATTATATGCCACATTATTCAGCCAGACGCCTTAAGGCGCGACCTGGAGCACTGGCCGCATCAGTATCTCTTCAATTAGTACGTTAGCGGGCTGAGCAAACGCATATACCAGAGCCTGAGCAACATCTTCTGCGCTAAGAGCATCAAGCTTTTCACGACGCTCTTTCATCGCTTCGCTGACATTCTGGCCAAATTCAGTCCAGACTGCGCCCGGTTCTATGACTGACACACGGATGTGCTCCGGGCCCAGTTCTTTGCGCAGTGCATCATGGAAACCCACGACGGCATATTTAGTGGCGCTGTACACCGACCAGTTCTGCACGCCGTAACGCCCACCTACACTGGAAACAGATGAGATCATGGCACCCGAACGGCCGCGCATTAATGGAATAGCTTCGTGCGTACAATTGAGAACACCATAAAGATTCACGTCAATCATGGTCTTCCAGTCTTCCGGTGTGCTCTCCTCAAACGATGCACTGATGCCTGTACCCGCATTATTAAAAAGCAAGTCGAGGCCACCAAAACGCAAACTTACCTGCTCAAAAAGGGCTTTTACCTGAGTCTGATCGGCCACATCAGCCTGAATGACAGTAGCAGCTTCGCCCAGTTCTTTTGCCAGTGCAGTGAGCCGCTCGATACGGCGTGCAGCCAGGATGACATGAACCCCTTCCGAAACCAGTAGGCGCGCCGCAGCCTGACCTATGCCACTTGATGCACCGGTGATAACGGCAACTTTGCCTGTAAGATCCTGCATCTTCATCATAATACTCCTGTTAGATATGACGGGCCGGCAGGATCAATATTCCTGACGGGTTAGTCTACGAATCAGTTTCCGAACAATTCCCATCGTATCAGAAAAGAGAAGTACTGCTCTTAGCAGCTCCTGCTTACAGGGGGCTGATGTTCAGTGAGCTAACGTTGCTAACGGCGGCGATCATGCTGCTAAATACGGTTTATACAGAAAGAATTATTGAGTCACTAAATCGGAAATGATCCCAATTATAGAGCAGCAGATTCCTCATCTTTCGCCGCTGGGTTGAAAATATATAAACTAACCCGCTTTTATTGATTAACACACTCCGATGTTGCAATGTCCGCTTCTGGCTGTGAGTCGTATCGTCGTGGGTCATCAGGCGCAATACGTTCCGCTTCGGTCCTGTACTCATTTTTGACTGCGCCTTCATGAGAGTACGTGAGACGTCATGAAAAGAAAAATCCACGCAATTGCCTGGATTTCGTAGGGTTTGTCTCTCCTCATGGGCTTGATTGAAACCTCATGAGACAACAGAAGCAAATCAGACGTTAAATCGAAAGATGACCTGAAACGTGGCTTCAGCACCAGCTCTCAGGCCAATGCATGCTCTTTCGTAGTCACTTTCATATACACAATTTTGCCGCTACCACTACCGGATGCTTGACAGGATGATGTTACGACGAGCTGTCTCCCATCCCGTGGGTCGCGCTCGCAAGCAAGCTCAACACGTCCATTTCCAGGATTGTTCCCAGCTTGCAAAGCACGAGTAGAGACGGATTACCTACCGCTCTCTCAATCTGACTTACGTAAGTACGGTCTACATCAGCGCTAAGGGCGAGCGCCTCCTGCGACAGGCTGTGCTTGCCCCGAAGTCTTTTCATGTTGCGTGCCAGGTCCTGGCGCACCTGTTCGTTGAATACCTGACAGTAATGCAGCTCCTGTACGTTTCCCCCTACGCCTTACTTGCGTTGTGGCTGGTACGGTTCCACTGGCGCGGTCATAGCTCTCGTTTGCAGGCCTGAGTAGCTTTCCGCGAGTTTCGTGGATAACGAAGGTCCGCAATGGATCCGGGCCGTGTAAAAACGCAAGACGGCCAGCCAGCCCACGACGCCGGGCCTCTCAGAACGCGCGCTACGGCGTTTTCGTGAGGTCGGGAAGGGTAAAACGACACCTGAAAACATTATGATTTCGCGTTTTTACACAGTCTGGGCCGCTAGCAGACGCTGAGAGAATGGCCAATCGTGTTAAAAAAGCTGCGACTTCGATATCGAGCGCATCCTGTAAGTCAGGATTTCACTGCTGAGCGCAAGAACTCTACAAATGCGCGTACTCGCGCCGACAGATGACGATTCTGGGGGTAGAGAATCGAAAACGGGCGAGAGCGGCCGCCATATTTTTGCAGGACCTCTACAAGGTCTCCACGCCTTAGAGCGTCTCCCACTGCAAAGCGATAGGTTTGATAAAGGCCTCCGCCCGCGTTAACCCAGGCGACAGCCCCTAACGCATCATTAAGGATACGCATCCGACTCGTTATCTGTTTCTCGATTGAAGTACCTGTTTCATCGGTGAACAGCCACTGCAGCGGGCGCCCTGTATTCGGTGATATGTACTGGATGCAATCGTGTTGATTGAGGTCATCAATACGGTATGGTTCACCTTTTTTTGCAAGGTATGTCGGCGTTCCGAAGACCCCAAGCAAGGCGTCCTCAAGCTTGAAGGCGACAAGACGCGAATCTTGCGGAACGCCCAGCCTGATTGCCAGGTCGAAGCCCTCTTCAACAAAGTCGATTATTTTGTCCGAGATACTAATCTCGATATCGATCTGCGGATAAAGCTCAGTGAACCTGGGCATTAAGGGTAAAAGGCGAAACGTTCCATAAGCAGCACTGACGCTAATGCGTAGCGGTCCGCTGGGGACGGTTTGTGAACCCGTGATCGCTCGCTCAGCCTCGGCGATTTGCTCAAGCGCCAGATGACATTCTTTCCAATAGAGCTCGCCCTCAGTTGTAAGCCTGACGGCGCGGGTGGTCCGCAAAAAAAGACGTACTCCGAGGCGCTGCTCGAGCCGACTGATCGACCGACTGACTGCGGCCGGCGTCAAACCGAGGATCTCAGCCGCACCGGTGAAGCTGCCAGTCTCCGCTGCTCTACAGAACTGTTCAATGCTGCCAAGCTGAAGTGGGTTACCCGCTGCCATATTGATTACCATTTGTAATAAATGAATTGATTATCACATGGTTTATCAACCAGGAACAACGCATTAAAGTACGTCTACTGCTTCAGCAACAACGCGGCAAGGCCGGGCTACTCAAGCAGTGCACGGTTTTGGCCTACACCCCGACATACTTTTAGGAGCTACACAATGACCAGCAAACTGAACGTTTTCACTTCGCCTTCGGCTTTCCCTAACCCACAGCGCCTGCGCCTGTTCATGCATGAAAAGGGAATCGCTGATCAGTTCCAGGAGACTATTTACGACATGACGCCGGTTGGCGAACAGCGTGGATGGCGTCACCTGAAAATGAATGCCTGGGGTGAGACGCCGACCCTCGAGCTCGCTGACGGTAGCTACATCTCCGAAACTGCAGCTGTCGTCCGTTACCTGGACCAGTCCTACCCCGGCCGCAAGATCATGGGGGATACGCCGCTGGAACAGGGCCTGGACAACATGTGGGATAACCGCATCTGGGTTCATATCCTGTATCGAATCGTCACGGCTTTCCACGTTCTGCATACCGGTCTCGGCTTCAAACTCGAACTGACGAAGAACGAAGCGTGGGGCGAACACTGCCGCAAAGAAGCGTTGGCCCATGCTGCGCTGGTCAACAAACATCTTTCGGACGGACGCCAATGGCTGCTGGGGGGCGACGAGCCTACTTTCTCGGACATCACGCTGGCAACCGCGATCGCGTTCTCGAAGTTCCCGGTGAATGCTACGCCGCTGGACGAACGTTTCGAGTTCCTGGACGCATACTGGCAGCGCTGGCAGCAGCGTCCTGGTTTCCAGGCTGCCTATGCAGACCGTAGCAGCGGTATCCCTGAGCTCGATAACAAGGCGTGATCTAACTCGCGCGAAATCCAACCGTGGGTTTCGCGCGATCGAAGAGGTCTACCTGGGGCAGGCGTGGTAGTCTGTTTCGGCCGGGGATAGTCGGTTCGGTGAGATTAAAGCTAACGTCTGATGCGTTGCGCGGCAGGTGTATAACCCGTTGCGCTTCTTCTATTATTTTGCGGATGTGTACCCTATGAACAAACTTGTGAAACTACCTGGGCTGGACCATCCGATCACGATTACGCCTGAATTTCGCCGCGTTACAGTAGCGCTGGGCGGAACGGTCATCGCGGACACCACCCGAGCGCTATCCCTGAAGGAAGCAAGCTACCCGGCAGTCCTGTACATCCCGCGCGACGATGTTCGCATGGAGCAGCTCGAGCGTACCGACCATGCAACGTATTGCCCTTACAAAGGGGACTGCGCTTACTACAGCATTCCAGTGGGTGGAGAACGTAGCGTGAACGCCGTATGGACTTATGAACACCCATTTCCTGGAGCAGCACAAATAGGCTCTTACCTGGCGTTCTATCCTGACCGGGTTGACGCTATCAACGTCGCTTAGGGTGCGACAGAGCTTTTTTGCTCCGTCAGCAACCCGATCCCTGACGCGCCTCACTCCTTGTACCGTCAGTTGATTTACATGTCCGCTTTGAGCGAGGAGCGGACGATCCATTACTGCTTAGCTATGTAAAATCAGCTCCATACGCATGTCAGCCTCAACATACTTATTCTCTGTCAGGTCCACATCTGTAAACCCATTTCGGCGATAAAGATTAACCGCAGCCACCAGTACATCGGTGGTGAAAAGGAATATTTTCTTCGCCTTACGTTCCTCTGCGAACGCTATACAACGTTCCATAAGAAGTTGTCCTATTCTGAGGCCCTTATACTTTTCTGTCACAGCCAGCTTGGCCAGTTCAAAAGCATCATCTTCGCCTGGGATCATCGCAACCGTTCCGACTGTTTCACCATCCAAACGAGCGAAAAAAACAGCTCCCCCTCTTGAAAGAATATAGCCTTCAGGATCGTTAAGTATTTCAAGATCAACCGGTTCAACGGAGACATATTTCTCCAGCCATTCAAGTGATAAACTAACAAAGTCTTGACGGTATTTCTCATGCCATTGTTCAATAAACACTTTTTTCATACTGCCACCTCATTTTAAAATTCCGTTAGGCAGTTTAAGCCTTCGCTTTTCACTAATTCAGCAAGAGAAGAGGTGCGGTGACCTGCTCCCGATAAATGAACATAGCTCGATGTTAGCCACGTCCGCTTTTGGCACATAGCGGACTGCCAGCCTCGACGTAATCCACTCCATTCTGAGCAATCAGTTATTCACCAGACTGGCGCCATGCTCCGCTTATGCCTGCATGGCAGCCAGTGAAAGTTGCCGTAAAAAGCACAGAGGCATAAATTCGTTGCCTGGCTAACGGACAGCTTTGTCCGATTTATCCTGATGCCTCTGAGGCATTTTCTGATTAGTTCCTGTGTCGTTAGCCGGGACGCTAAGCGAGTGTTGTGTCAGCTACTAAAAAACGTGCCAATTCAATTTAATGCTTTTTCACGCAAAAAAGACTTTAGCCGATGACCATATAATCCTACACCCAGCCCGGAAATAATCAGCAGCAGAGCGAGAATCTTCACCGACGAAATATCTTCACCAAATATCACCATAGATCCCAGAATGCCGAACACAGGTACCAACAGTGATAAGGGCGCTACGGTAGAGAGGGGGTATTGCTTAAGCAGGGAATTCCACACCCAGTAGCCAAACAGCGTATTGGGATAGACCTGGAACAGTATTGACAACACAGCGCGAGCGTCAATGTGGTTGACCAGCGCAGTGTATCCGCTGGTTCCGTTGACCAGCCAGTCCAGCAAGAAAAGTGGTAACGGAGAAAAGGCGCTCGACCAAACCAGAAAGGCAAATATCTGCTTCGTTCCCGCCTGTTTATTAATAATATTGGCGATACTCCAGGCTGTCGCACCTGCCAGTACCAGCAGCGTACCGAAGAGAGTAACGGAGCCATCAGTAATAAAAACAATACTCAGTAATCCCGTACAAGCGATAGTGAAGCCCGCGATTTGATAACGGTTGAGGCTTTCTTTAAATACCAAACTTCCCAACAGGATGGTAAAGAAGGCGCTGAATTGCAGCAGGAGTGAGGCAATTCCGGCAGAAAGCCCGGTTTTAATCCCCAGGTTGACCAGACCCCATAAACCCATGCCAAAAACCAGACCATAGCTGATGATATAGCGCCACTGGACATCAGGTTTTCTTATAAAGAATAACGCAGGCAAGGCGCATAGGGTGAAACGTATGCCTGCCAGAATTAAGGGATCCACGGAATTCAGCCCCAGCTTGATAACTGAAAAGTTAACGCCCCAGATGGCTGTTATCAGAATCGCAAGCAGCAGATGATGTAATTTCATGATTCAGGTAATCCTGACCACAAGATAAAAGCACAGGCACTAACGAATGCGCCCGCAAAGCAGACTGACTGCCATCCCCAGAGCGCATATAGCTGAGTGGCAACAAGGGCGCCAAAGGCGCTGCCGACAGAATAAAAACACATATAAGCTCCCACGAGGCGGCTTGCCTCTGAGGGCCTGGCTGCAATGATCATGCTCTGATTGATCACATGAACCGTCTGCACCGCAAAATCCAGCGCGATGACGCCGATAATCAGCCATAGCAGAGATTTTTCGGCACCGGCGATGGGTAGCCATGAGAGTGTCAGCAATGCCAGGGCTAATCCGGTTGCGCGCTGCCCCTTGCCTCTGTCTGCCCATAATCCCGCTTTTGAGGCCGCCAGCGCACCCGCTATGCCCGCTAAACCAAACATGCCGATCTGAGTATGTGAAAGCGACATGGCACTGAGCGGCAGAACCATCGTGGTCCAGAGCATACTGAAAGCCGCAAAGATAAGCAGAGCGAAAGCTCCGCGCTTCCTTAGTTGTGGTTCAGTGAGGTACAGACGGAAAACAGACAGCAGTAGAGAGAGATAGGTTGGTTTTTTCACCTGCGGCGGAGAGGCGGGCATCACTTTCGCAAGCACTAATGCGATCAGCAATATCAGGCAGGAAGCAATCAGATAAACGGCCCGCCAACCGGCAAGATCGGCAATCGTTCCTGAAATGAAGCGGGCCAGCAGGATCCCCAGAACAATGCCGCTGGTCACTTTGCCCACAACCTCTCCCCGTCTGTGGGGCGCTGCCAGTATCGCTGCCCATGCAACCATCAGCTGCACCACTACCGCCATCAAGCCGATTAACAGCATAGCGCAAAGCAGGATCGCCAGATTCTGTGATAACCCCGCCATTATCAAGGCCAGTACTGAAAGTAACAGTTGAGTGATAATGAGGATTTTTCGGTTCACCCGATCGCCGAGTGGAACCAGAAAGAGCAAACCGGCTGCATAGCCTGCCTGAGTCAGGGTGACGACGCTGCCAATGATACCGGGTTCTACATTCAGGCTGGTTGCCATTGATTCAAGTAAAGGCTGAGCAGAATAGACATTTGCCACCGCAAGGGCACAGGTGAGTGAGAACAAAAATGTTATCCAGGGGGAAAGTACCGGGTCATCTGCTAACGGTGTCTGTATCGCAATGTCAGAATTCTTGTCTGCCTTACCGTGCATACAACCCTCTCTGGTTTCTTTTTAAAACTACATTAGACGTAGAATCTACAGTGGTGGTTTTTTTTTGCAACCTCTTTTAAGGGACGTTATGCTGGATCACTCAAAGCAAACTGAGAGAGAAAACGGATGGCAAAACAGGAATCACTCAGGACCAGCGAATGTCCCGTTGCCAGGACATTAGAGTCGATTGGTGAACGTTGGTGTCTGATGATTATCCGTGAGGCATTTGATGATGTCCGCAGATTCAGCGAATTCCAGAAGAATCTGGGGCTGGCCAGAAATGTTCTCTCTACCCGGCTGAAACTACTGGTCGATATCGGTGTGTTTGAGATCTGTCCGGCTTCAGATGGCAGCGCGTACAGGGAATATGTCCTTACCGATAAAGGACGCACCATTTTCCCGATCGTCGTGGCGATGCGTCAGTGGGGAGAGCGCTATATGTTTGAGAAGGGCGAAATACACTCAGTCCTTGTGGATAATACGCATGGAGAGCCTCTCCAGCCGCTGGAGGTCCGTTCATGTGACGGAAACAAACTGGAGCCTGCCGACTGCCATCGTCGGCGTGTGATTACAGGCGAAAAAGAGTGATCATCCTCTTTGGTTTGAGCCGCCCGTTTGTTAACAACAAGCCCACACCCACCGGTAAGGCGGGCCTTACCGGTAACAGCATAGTGAGGTAGACCATGGTTATCGTGAATTAACGGATAAGTATGAGATCGATATTACCTGCATCAATGCTCTGAAACGTATTTTTCGATCGGTTATGACAGAAAAGCACGAGAGTTCTGTCTTGAATTTCTGTCATTCAGCATCGCATTTGAACACCGGTTCTAGCCTGCATGACTCTTGTCTATGGGCATAACCAGAGAAGGTTTGTAGTTACATTTATCTGAACATTTCGGTGATGCCAGTCCGGGCGAAACGATATTTATTCCTTGCAGAACAATGCGTTATTAAGAAATAAGTTATACAAGAAACAATACGGGTAAGGTCGCCCGGAAATAGTTAAGCAAGGTTGGGGAGATGTTATGGAAGTTTATGACCCTTTCGGCAACCGGCTCGCTTCTGTCAAAGTTAATCTGTTCCTGAAAACAAGGGGGAGCGCCCGCGACGTTTTCCCGTTACAGATATTTATGTGAATTTTGCTATGTCCGTTTCTGGCCCTAAACGGCCTGACGTGATAGCACCTTCCGCTTAGAGCGAAAATCGGACGCCAGAACTGAAAAAAGCACACCGGGTAACAGCGGTTAGCATTTGTCTGGATTAACCGCAGCGCTTTATTATTAATTCCCGCCGCCCCTGGCGGACAGCCGGGCTTACTATGACATCTGTAAAACTCAGTCAAAGCTATCCCCACTGCCGGTTCTGAATAACAATTTTGTACCCATCATGATCCTGAAAAGTCGCGCCATCGTTATCCCAGTAAGGATTGAATGAGGTAACCCTGACAAATCCGGCCTCGTCCATTCTTGAACACGCATCGCCCCATAACGCCTTATCGGGAACGTACAGAACCAGTAAGTCTTCATCGGATGGAGAGGGTAATACAGGATGATGATGGCACTGTGTAAATTCCAGATGCCAGCCCAGGCCATGACGCCCCAGCATGTGGCCGCTAAAACCCTCATGGTCTGAAAAGGAACCTAATTTTTTGAGCTCAATCCCACGACAGTACATTTCACAGCTGAGCTCCAGATTACTGACAGGTCGCGCTATACGCAGATGGTGAAAATTCATAAAGTCTCTGTTGCAGTAGGCCCATCACTCATATCTAACATAAGAGTAGGGCCGCGCATTTGATAAAATCGTGCTAAATTCATTCATTAAATTACTACTATAAATGGATTTTAAGATGGATTTAATTAATGAGCTGAAGACGAAGTATCCGGGTTCCCAGGCATGGTCAATCGGAGACAGCCCGGAGATGGCGAACAAGCTTGCAGAATTAGTCATTAAAGGGATTAAAACCGCATCATGCGGTTCCCTTGCAGCCCTCCAGGCAGAAGAATCAGCACCCAAAATAGGCAGTCATAATATTATCCTCAACGGGCAAGGTGTTCCGGTGTGCGTCATCAGAATGGTTTCGATGCGGCTGGTACGCTTCTGTGATGTAACTGAGGAATTTGCAAGGAAAGAGGGTGAAGGGGATCTGAGCCTTGAATACTGGAGGAAAGAACATAAAGCATTTTTCACCAGAGCAGGTTGTTACTCTGACGACATGGAGCTTGTTGCAGAAGAATTTGAGGTAATTGAAGTTCTGTCACACAGGTCGCTATGAGCGAAGAGCAGACATTAGATCTGAAAATTCATTCGAGGTTGAAACAGTTCGTAAGTGTTTAGTTTGACCATTGCGATCCATCCGAATTCGCCAAAACTTCATTGTTCCTCTTACTTCCATGACATCAGAAAAATTGCATTTTTTCATAAGGGTGCTTTATACAGGCTCTGAGGCGGCTATCCAAATTGCCATCATGGATTTCCAGCTTGTGTCCATCAGGGTCTAAAAAGTAAATTGATTTCCCTTCGCTCTTGTTTATTTTCCACTCTGTAATGCCTGATAATTTCAGGTGATTAGCAAACACATCGAAGTCTTCGCTTCGGATGCTGAATGCGTAATGCGTATAATCCTCTTGAGTAGCAACGGAATCAGCAGAAAGACATAGCCACAGATTACCCAGACAAAGGTAAGCCCCACAGGTCCATCTGGCCTTAGGTATAAAGCCAAGTTTGTTGACGTAAAAATCAAAGCTTCTTGAAACATCACTTACGGCAATTGTTATATGATTCAGCCCGTTTAGCATTCAGAGTCTCTTAAGCAGGATGTATGAGGTTGCAAGTTACCATAAAGTTACTTTAGCTCAACGCCAGGGTGAGTCAAAAGCTTAACGAAACCAGCCTTTCGCGGACGCACAATCCGTTAGGATCGAAAAGCGGACATTAAAGCTATTGAGTAACGCCGGTCTTGTACTGTCTAATCCAGGTCACTTTCAACAATCATTTTTTTAGTCATCGCCAGCAGGAAAGCGGTAACGGAAGTCGCATCAGAAATTTCACCATCATGTATCAACTGACAGAATTCACTGATTTTGATTTTTTCCACCGTCAGACCGTATTCTTCTTCGTCCAGTTCCTGTCCGATAAATTCCAGCTGCGTGGCAAGGTATATGTGGTAGCCCTGTGCTGAATAGCCCTGAGCAAGCTTCTGATATCCGACATATTCCATTTTTCCCGCTTTCAGACCCGTTTCTTCTTTCAGTTCACCGGCCGCAACCTCTTCAGGGGTGGCATCTGGGGAACATTCCCAGCTCCCCTGTGGAAGTTCCTTGGTTTTCCTGCCCAACGGATAACGGTACTGCTCAACCAGATAGATCTCGTTATTTTCAACCGGAATGATCACAACGAAATCACTTTTTTCAATAACTGAATAGATCCCTTCGCTGCCGTCTGCCCTCTGAATCCGATCTTCCTTTAGCGTCATCCAGCGGTTACGATAAATTTCTTTCGATGAGAGTGTTTTTATTTCCACGTCCACAAAAATCTCCTTATTTCTTTGTCAGGTGATCTGCCACAATAACGTTGACGCCTTCACCGTTGAATAGCGCAACATAGTCAGCGGGCGCATCGTTATCGGTAATAATGTCATTGATTTCGCCGGGTGCTGCAAAAGAGAAGGGAGAGTGTTTACCCAGCTTTTCTCCTGAAATTACGCAGATGCTGCGTTGTGCAGCCTTAGTCCAGGCCCGTTTAACCTGAATTTCGTCGTAATTGATACTGCTAAAGCCTGTGGTGATATTTGCCGCCGCCGCACCGATAAAGCAGATATCAAAAACCATGCTGCTTAGCTCTTCACACACTCTGTGGCCCGTCATATCCATTGCGGGCTTAAATAATTTTCCTCCCAGCACAATGACTTCCACATCCGGGTGATCTGCCAGCGCCATGGCGGCGGGTAGATTGTTTGTGACCACGGTACAACGCAATCCAGGCGGGATAGTCTGTGCAATAGCAAGTGTGGTGGTTCCTCCGTCCAGTCCGACGACGTAATCCTGGCGAATAAGAGAGACGGCGACCGAAGCGATGGCGCTTTTTGACGCGCCGGTTCTGCCCAGCCTTTCCTTGTGATTCAGCGGCACCTGTGAGCGGGGAATAGCGCCGCCATGGACGCGACGCAGCATGCCTGTTGACTCAAGGCGTATCAAATCGCGCCGAACAGTATCTTCTGAGATGCCCAGTTTTTCAGCCAGTGCAGAGGCCTGTAACTCGCCATGATGGTTCAGAAGATCGAGTATTTTCCGCCGTCTTGCATCAGGTAATTTCATTTCAATGCGCCAAATTGCAATATTTGTTGCCTTAATGTGCGGTTTTTTGCGGGATGATGCAACATTATGCCAGGCGACGAAGTGCGAAATCAGAAAAGCTGAATTGTTCAACCTGAAGGGGTAGCGGTTATCCCGCTTTCCTGGCGAATCGGAGTATGGAGTAAACGTATCGCTGATAAAAATGCAGGTAACGTGTTCGGGTTCAACGGACAAAAGGCTGGAAGCAATGATTAAGGCATTCTGGCGACAGCAATGGTTTATCTCTTTGCTGCACTGTTTTATGTATTACAGGTTTATTACTGGCCCGGTGCGGCGCTGTCAGAAAGCAGCAAGATACCAGGAAGTAACAAATTGGGCCGGCTGAGGTTATCGTATTCTGACAGAGTAATTTCCGCTTCTGGCACACAGCACTCCGACGTGATAGCACCTTCCGCTATGAGCGAAAAGCGGACATAGGCTTAATATCAGAATGACATTTTCTGACAGCACCTCGACATTGTGCAGTGTGTAAAAAAAGAAGAAAAACTCCGCTGGCGGCAAATCGCATTCGGTTAAACCCGCCCCGCATGGCGCAGCGGGCAAACCAGCGCAGCCTGCCCCGGCGCTGACCGCCTGACCACTATATCTGGTAGGTCTGCCAGCTAAGAAAGGCATTAGATATGGTATTGCGCGCTGTAGCGGGCCGGATTCGGCAGAATTGGGGTTTTACCGAATGCGGGGGAAAAGGCGTAAAAAACCGCCTCGCGGCGGTTTTGTAAGATACTCGCCAATGTGATCTTACTTATCGTTACCGTGGACCGAATTGATCAGTTTATGTGCGCTATCTAAAGCGCTCTTTTTAAGAAAATCGCGCGGCGTTTCATTTACTTGATTGGCAGCTTTACCAATTCTCTCAGCCTGATTAACCCCAAGTCCAATTTTGTACTCGTGGCCGGGGAGGGTTTTCTGAAACTTTTTAGGCGTTTACATCACCCTCATTAATTTTTTTTGCACGTAGTTCCGCACTTCTGCGGATGAATTTGTTAACCGAAACCGGCTCAGGTGCGAACTCGCTGGCAATTTCTCTGCCTTGATCGATGATTTCGGCCTCTTCTTTTGTGAAAGATACGCGCTGCGTTCTTTGCATTTTGTACTGTTCTGTCATTGCTGTCCCTGCATGAAAGATTAATCGGAAGGCTTGATGTTGGGGCAAGTGTAAGAAAAACAATGCGCGGCGGTTCGGCAATATCGGCTTTAGATCGAACTTTGCCTGTTGAAGCAAAGTACAACCGCTGATGTCCGCTTTTGGCACAAAGCAGACAAGTGGAGGGGGTGAGTTCGGTATGAATGAAAGTCAGGCCTGAAAGTGGCAAGTTAAGCAGCAGAAAAGATGTTTAATCTGAAAACGCAAACAGGGCGCCTTCTAATGAAAGTAAACAACTGCCTGACTTGTGGTCAGCCTATGAGCAAACTACCAGACACCTTAAATCTGGATTGTGGAGGAGACTGTTTAAGTTGTATGGCCTGGCATGGTGATCCAGACGCAATAGAGGATTTTGAGAGACTTACTGGCGAGAAAGTTGATGTTCATGGACGTTCATATCGTTCGTTTAAGATTGAAGGTCAGTCATGAGCAAGGAGCGGACGTTAGCAATCGCTCTCACAGCTGATGGCGGACGCACTCGTGTCAAGACAAGAGGTGTCGTCACTCAATCCATCCAGGGCACAGGCTCACCAATGTAAGTGTGTGTGCAGCAGCGGCAAGTCACCTCAACGTCCTTTCCCGTTATCGAAGGGTTTACCTGTTGCAGAATTCCATTCTCATCAACAAACAGGCCCGGATAAAAGCTGCTTTCGTCAATGCAGACTAAATCCCTTCGCTGATGCTCATGTAGCGCGACCAACCAGAATACCGGCTCGGTAGTATCAAGGCGTCCGCATACTTCGCTGAATATTTTATCCCACGGTTTTCCAATCTGTTTGATTAGAAAGTAAAATAATGGCGTGTAATCCCGGCCACGCTTTTGCCTGCCATGCATCGTCTCGCGCTTTGCCAGTAGCTCATCTCCGACTTTTTTACGATTGCGTTCCCAGCGATACTCAGCACCTGGATTATTAGAATGATGCCGCGTAGTCTTATTGACGCTGCGATACAGTTTACGGGACTTGTTCAGTTGATGAGTACGCATAGCTCGATCTCCTGCATCCTTTCTTTTGTGAGTTGGTAACTCCTACCAGAGCCAGATTCAATAGTTTGTGACTGCATAAAAAATGGCCATGCTTAAAGCAGTCTCATTCTGCTGAAATACCTCCCCGCTGACAACTACCAAAAAGTTCGCTCCTGGCACAAAGCGGACTGACGGCAGGCCAGGGTCCGCTATGGGCGAGAAGCATAAGTCGCTGCTGCGTGAGCTGGAATAGAGCTTTGGTGGTGCGGCGGGCGAGAAGAACAGTCCGCATTCAAAGGCTTTCTCGATGGCGTCAAAAAGTTCTTCGACGATTTGACTCGCTAAGCGGAAACGCTGCGGTAAACATAAAAAGCCCCTGCTGTGCAGGGGCTTTTTTTATTGCTGTACTATTCAGCAAAACGTATCCGTTAGGCGTACTTAAAAATCTTTCTCATGTTTCCGCTTTCGTTGTCGATAACCTGATTGCTGGCTGAGTGATGATTTCACTCAGCATTTATTTTTTCATTTCAGGCGATAAGGATATTTATGAACAAGCTTTGTGTTGCGGCGTTGTTGGCTCTGATTTTAACCGGCTGTGCGCAGCAGACTTTTGTAATGAAACAGAATCAAGTTGGCGCGGCGACGAAAACCATCAGCCAGCCGTTCTTTGTTTCAGGTATCGGTCAGCGTAAGAGCATTGATGCGGCACAGGTGTGCGGCGGCCAGGAAAAAGTTAGTCGGGTTGAAGTGCAGCAGACGTTTGTTAATGGCTTACTGAGCGTGGTGACGTTTGGTATCTACACGCCACGTGAAGCGCGCGTTTATTGCGCCATCTGATAATGCCTCAGGCCGGTTCGCCGGCCTAATCCTGCGCCTGTTATTAAATCGCATTAGTATATTGTAACTATTAAATTCTGCTGTCGCACCGCTGCGCGGCTTGCCTGCTGACGACGTTACCCGAAACGAGTTCAGGCAACGTCGTCCAGCCTGGTAAAAGCGGTGGTAAGCTGTTGAGGCATGTCAGTCCGCTTTGAGCGAAAAGCGGACGTTGCGCAACAGGGCTGGTTTGGTGAAACGGCGATAAAGCTGAACGGCGGTCACTATCCGGGCATAAGAAATGAATCAAAGGCCGGGTCCTTAACTAAACGCACTCAGTACTGAAATGCAGGGGGGAGTTCCAGGCTCGACTGAGTTGATGTAATAAGCCTTTTCTTCAACACCTATGTAGAAACCTCAGGCAAGAACCATTTATGAAGAAAGTCGATAAAGACACGCACTTTCGGCGTGGGGTATTTGCTTGCAGGCCAAAGAACATATAAAACGCCTGCACGTTCTGTGTAGTTGGCTAAAATTTTGCGAAGCTGCCCGTCAGACAGTAACCCCTTGATGGCGAATTCCGGCAGGTATGCTATTCCAATACCTTGCTGTGAGAAGCTGACCCGCGATTCAATGTTATTACAGACCATTGATACCGGTAAACTCAGGTCGGATTCACCGTCAGTAAGGCGCAACTCCCATGGCTCCAGTTTGCCACTGTGTGGAAAACGATAGTGCAGGCAGGTGTGTTCGAGAAGATCAGCAGGCAATGTAGGCGTGCCGCGTTGGGCCAGGTAATCGGGAGATGCCACGAGCACCGAACGAAAAGAACCAAGTTTCCTGGCAAGGAGGCGCGAGTCGGTCGGCTCACCAGCTCTGACGACAGCATCAAAGCCTTCCCCGACGACATCGACAAGCCTGTCGGTGAAATCCAAATCCAGCTCGATCCCGGGGAATTCACGCATGAATTTGCCCAACACTGGCAGCAGCGGTGTACTCATCATCGGCAAACTGACGCGCAAGCGTCCACGCGGAGCTGCCCTTGCTTCGGATATCTCTATTTCCGCTGCTTCGATTTCGGCCAGAATCCGGCGGCTTCGCTCCAGAAAACGAACCCCTTCTGCTGTAAGCGTGATGCTGCGCGTTGTTCGGTAGAAAAGACGTACTCCAAATTTTGCCTCAAGCCGCGCCACGCTCTTGCCGACGGCTGAGGCAGATACACCCAACGCCCGTCCGGCAGCTACAAAGCTGCGAGTTTCCGCGACATGAATAAAAACTACAAAACCACCCAGACTATCCATCGCCTACCCCATTACGGACATATAACTCCGCTATGAAAGGAAATGTATCCCAGTTTTTCTTGAATAACAAAGCGGCTATCGTCAGGTTCTTGCTCTCCTTCGGAAGATCTAAACATGGCACATCTGTATATAACTCGTTGTATTGCAAATTATTACATGATCATTTATCCGAGCAGCATCTGCGAATTCACCATGTTGACTGGAGTGAATTCGTCAATGGCTGGAGGCGGCGATGAGCGATAATGTAGGAATGAAAGCTGTTACTTTTCGTAAAAACTCTATGCTGACCGAAGCTGACTGTCTTATTGACGTGAATATTAAACGCCCTGTACCTGGGCCATACGATCTGTGTGTCGCTGTACATGCCGTTTCGGTTAACCCTGTAGATACTAAAATTCGGGCAGGGCTGGTTACCGCTCCCGAAGCTGTTCGTTGCCTGGGCTGGGACGCAGCCGGTGAAGTGGTGTCAGTAGGCCAGGAAGTTAAGCTGTTCAAGCCGGGGGATAAAGTGTACTACGCCGGTTCTTTCGACCGCAGTGGCAGCAATGCGCAGTTCCATCTTGTGGACGAACGCATCGTTGGTCATATGCCAGACAGCCTCAACTTTGCCGAAGCGGCGGCGCTGCCGTTAACGTCGCTGACCGCATGGCAACTTCTTTTTGAGCGACTCAACGTGCGGCGAGATCAACAGCCCAGTGCAGGCAGTCTGCTGGTTCTTGGTGCTGCGGGTGGGGTTGGCTCAATGTTGATCCAGCTCGCGCGTCGCCTGACCGGCCTGACCGTGATTGGCACCGCTTCTCGCGCACAAAGTCGTGAATGGTGCATGGCGCTTGGTGCGCATCACGTCATTGATCATTGCCACCCTTTGTCAGCACAAATCAGCGCATTATCCGTACCGCCTGTCACGCACATTGCTGCGTTATCAAACACCGAGGAGCACTGGAAGGAGCTTGCGGAATTGATTGCTCCGCAAGGGAAAATCGCGATTATTACCGACCATGATTTGCTGGATGCCGTGCCATTTAAGGCCAAAAGCGTATCCCTTCACTGGGAAATGGTGTTCACACGCCCACTATTTGATACGCCAGACATGATTGAGCAACATCAAATCCTCGACGAGGTGGCCACTCTGTTAGATGCTGGCGTGCTGCGCTCGACAGTTAACTGCGTGCTTCATCCGCTTGATGCGATTCGCCTGCGCGAGGCGCATCGACTTGTTGAAAATGGAGGGATCACAGGCAAGGTCGTGGTCGCATGCTCTGCGGATGATGCCGTAATGAAGGTACAAACACTATCGGATCGGAAAGCGTAATCTGCTGAGCATTTATCAAGCCGCAAACGTCCGCTTCTGGCACAGGGCTGCTGTTGCAGCCCTGGTAAACTCAGATCTTTATGGATTCAGATATCTCCAGAGCATCATCGACTTCGATATCCAGGTAGCGGACTGTGCTTTCAAGTATCTTGTGCCCTAACAGTAGCTGAATCACCCGCAAATTCTTTGTCTTCTTGTAAATCAGATAAGGCCAAATCCTGCGCCATGGAATGCGTACTGTACAATGAAGCATCAAGACCGAGCTTTTCAATCCATTCATGGAATATAAGGTTGTATTGACTGGTTGAGATGTGCTGGTAAGAATTGACGTGGGACTGGGAAAGATAGTCAGCACGGCGCAGGTGAGCCATTTTGATCTAAGCCTTTACTGCCTCTCTGGTTCCCTTAGTCAGTTCAAGTCGGATACGAATTCCCCAGATATGAGTTACCTGAAGCGGCCGTTTCTGGCCGATGATACGGTTTTTTTTCCAGCGTGACTTAGACATAATTAATCTTCAGTAGTTTGTAAGATGTGATTATGGTTGTCTTATATGAGCGAAAAGCGGACATAATGTCATATCGGTTAAGGCGACTATGCCGCTATAGCAATTCCCTGTCACCATTCGAAGATGGTGTATTTATCATCAGCATCTCCTATCCTGAGTGATACTTTTACTAAGAGTATTTCGTTAATAAAAAAGAGAAATTAGATGCCATTTCTTTAAAATCTCATTATCTGATTGAAAAATTGTCAGCAGAGCTTGCCGCTATTACTGATGTTAGTGGGAAGAGCAATTTCACAAAAGACTCAATGGATGAGGAAAGATCGCTGTAGGGTGAAGGTCTTCAGCCCGCCCATTCCAGCGCCGCCAGTTACTGAGGCTTAACCCTGTTCCTGACCGGCGGGAAGCAGACGTGCGCTTACGTCACCACGTATCGGTTGCGGGCATTCGTGAGCGGGATGCTTCCAATCCGATCTTCGCCTTGAACTCCGCGCTGTGCAATTTCCGCTTCTTTGCTTCTGTCATTTCCTGCCGTTCTCGTTTGAGAACCATAACTCAAACTGATGTCTCAAATCGATGATCCACTATACTGACCATTGCAGTTGTAATTTATATACGAGGCTGCGTACGGTTAATTACCTGACAGCAGCCTTCCCCATGACCTTCGGGAGAACGAAATGCAAAAGAATAAAATCTTGAAAAAGCTGCTGGTTGTATCGGCAGTAGCAGCTATGTTCAGCACTGTTAGTGTGCAGGCCCAGACGCCGACGAGCGCCGCGCAGACTGGTGCCGCAGGCCAGACCGATTCGAGCGGCAAGCTCAGCTCTGGCGACGTAACAGCGTTGAAGGACATGGCGCAGGCCGATATCAATGAAGTCGCCGCTGGCAAACTCGCGCTGAGCAAGGCTAAAAGCAGTGAAGTCAAAGCATACGCTCAGAAGATGGTCGACGACCACGGCGGTGCCTTGACCAAAGTACAAACAGTCGCCGAGCAAAAGGGCGTGACACTGCCAACGGAGCCGGACGCCAAGCACAAGACCATGGCTGCCGGGCTGGAAAAGCAGAGCGGCGACGCATTTGACAAGATGTATATGGAAAATGCTGGCACCAAAGACCACAAAATGGTGCTGTCGAAACTGCAGAGTGATGCCAAAAAGATCAAGGATCCGGATGTGAAGGCCGTGGCCGATGCGCACACGCCGGTTGTTGAGCAGCACCTGAAGTCCGCCCAGCAGATGTCGATGTAACCAGGACCAGAAGGTAAGTAACCAGGTCGTTCGGTGGACACAGGGTCCAGCGGCCTGGATTATTCTTTGTTCAACGGGTTGCAGAAAGTCACGGCGGAAGAGCTTAAAGATTGTCGGCGGGAAGTTGTGGAAGCCTTATCGTATCTGGCAGAGTATTAGGATTACAGAATGCGCAAAGAGCCATCTGTACGGTGCATTTCCTCGTTTCAGACGCTATTTAACCCACTCTTCCAGTGTCAGACCCGGCACCCGCTCACACTCTCTCGCATTATTCGTCACCAGAACGGCGCCAGTCGCAATGGCGTGCCCGGCAATGGCCGTGTTGTTCGGGCCAATCGGCGTCCCAGCCGCAGCTAACGCAGCCTTGATTTCCGTTGTGGCATTTACCGCCACCCGGTCCCAGGAGAGAATGGCATCAAGGCGCGCGCAAAAAGCGTCAACCAACTGCGCGTGGCGTGGCGAGGCCTTTTTCCCGATCGCTCCGAAACGCATCTCGGCATAGGTGATGACCGAGACCACAATGCGGTGGTTGCGCAGCACAGCCTGCTCCAGGCGCCTGATCACGGCTTCTGGCTGCTCGCGCATGATGAACGAGCAGTTATTGGTGTCCAGCATATACATTTTGTACACAGATCGAATCGTCCCTCGTCACTGACAATGTTCTCGCGCTCCGTCATAAAGTCCGCGTCGGCCTTTTCCAGCTGCGCAAACGAACTCCACGTCGGCCGGACGGGGCGAAGAATGATGCTGTCCCCCTCCCGGACGATCTCCAGCTCGTTCACCCCCTCAAAATCCAGATCCCGGGGCAGACGGATGGCGCGGTTATTGCCGTTTTTGAAAATAGAAACTGTTCTCATATATCCCCCCATTGCCCGGAACCTCCGGGGCGGATAAGAAGATGTCGATAACGGGTGAAATTTTACTCATCTGGCAAGCCTATGCATATGCAGAACATATGTATAGGCTTAGCATATGCAGATTATCAAATGGATATGTGTAAACTTTCCTGCTTACTTTTTTAAGGAAGATCCGGAAAAGGGCAGAAGCGGATATGCCCTACCTGGCGAGATTCTGACGCCATGAATGTGGCTGGCGTTCACTTTTGTGAGGAGCCACGGCAGGAAGAGTATGGAATAGTTGTGGTGTTTGAGGATCTCTATGGAAATCGCTGGGATTTATATCAAAACAACTGATGCTATAAAGCGTCTGCGGGCGCTTCTCTTAAATCGCCCAGTAGATATGGAAATTTGCCTCAACAGAGAAGCTTGAAAAACAGTCTTCTGGTGTTATCTTCAACACACCATTATTAAATCAGGAAGATAGCGTGATTATTCTCAGGGACATGAACGAAGAAGAATTTGTATGCTATCGATCTCTTTTCATCAATGAATATGCCCGGGACCTGCAAGCAAATCGAGGATACGTCCCTGAAAAAGCGCGAATTAAAGCCACAGAATCTATTGATACCGTTTTAACTGAAGGAGTAGCAACTCCAGCTAATCAGCTGTGGTGCATCCAACAGCCTGATGAAACAGAGGAGGTCATTGGATATTTGTGGTTGTCCATCACCGCTGCATCAGCATGGATAAGTGATTTTTATATTTATTCTAATTGGCGCAGCCGTGGACTTGGCAGCCTGGCCTTAAGTGAAATGAAAAGATTGTTAACAGAAATGGGCATCCATGAAGTCGGACTCAGGGTTGCACCGGATAATGCCTCAGCCAGGGCACTATACGAAAAGAAAGGCTTTCATATTACCGGAATCAATATGTCTCAAAATTTAAACCTGTAGCGGTCTACTACAATGGTCGCCATATTTAAATTTTACCGGGGCTGTGAAACGTCCGCTTCTGGCTGTGAGCTCAACGGGTCGATGCAACGCTATCCTTAATAAAGGGGGACGTTGCCATGAAACGAAGAACGCGGATTAACTACACGCCGGAACAGAAAGCGATTATCTGGGAAAGATACAAGCAGGGTGATTCCCTGCATGATATCGCCAGAATGTTCGACAGATATCACTCTTCTGTTATGCCTACCATTCACCAGACTGGTGGATATCGTCCCCCTGGCAACGTGGCTCGAATGAAAATACGAACAGATTGCTCAGACAATATTTTCCAAAAGGAACCGATTTATCGGTTCACAGCCAGCAAAGGCTAAACACTGTTGCCAGACAGCTCAACGAAAGACCGAGAAAAACACTGGACTATGAATCACCCGCAGAGCGGTTCAATCAATGCGTTGTATCCATCAGTTGAACTTACAGCGAATAGCGGAAATTCATCTTTCCGGCGTTCCGTTTGACGGCAGTTAATTCACCCTACCCATGTCAGTCTGGCAATGTTGGTCACGGTATCACTCGATACCGATGACATCAGGGCTGACACGGTTAGAATACTGCGCCACAGGTTGCATAAAGAGAGTTTCCCGAGGCATGGACGACGCCACGCAAGACATCCCCGCATCGTTCAGCTGCCGGCGGAGAGGAAAGTAACCGCAGTGTCAGTTAGCTTAAAAGGTCCGCAACAGTTCAGCAATAAGCGACTGTGGCACCTGCCCCAGACCGGCTTCTGCAAACGCATTATCCAGCGCGTTTGAAATGGTATCAAGGGTACCCGCCAGGCACCGTGTAAATGGCCTTCCGGTAGGGCAATTGACACAGTAACGTTGGGTCCGTGGCGGACGAATTCGCACACCGGTTCGGGACGCGCCAGCTTTATGCCTGCATAGCAGTCTTCTTTATTAACAGGTTACCTGCCAGCACCGCTGGCAACCGGCCCTGAGACATCACTCAACCAGCCCTTGAGCGAGTCGTCAATTTCCTGAATTTTAATCTTCTGTATTGTGAACTTGGTCACCTTCGTCTGGCGCTATTCAAATGAATCCCACTATAGTCGTTAAACATTCCGATTATGGTGGGGTACTAAAATGGATAGAAATAAAAAAGCCGTGCACAGCGGTTTAGCCACAAACATAACTATAGCATTATCTTTAGCTGTTTTTTCACTGGCGGGGAGCGCAATGGCAAATGCCGCAGTACATCATCAAACAGCATTAGTAGGAACCTGGACGTCGATTCCAGATGCGCCGTCAGAGCAAAAACCTGACCATCCCAGTGAAGGTTTATATAGCCTGAAGGTGAACAGCGACGGTACGCTGACGCCACTTGATGTGATCAAAATGAAAAGTCCGTCGTGGATTGTAAAATCCCGCGATGGCCGTTTCGCCTATACCACCAATGAAGAGAATAGCGGTGCGGTCACCGCGCTGAGTGTTGATAAAAGCGGCCAGGTGCGGGTGCTTAATATAGTGGACAGTCACGGCCAGCAGCCTACCCATGCGACTATCAGCCCGGACGGTAAGTTCCTGTTTGTATCGAACTACTCCGTGGCGAAAGGTGGAGCGGGCGTGTCGGTCTTCCCGATCCATCACGATGGCAAACTGGGCGAGCAAGTACAACATTTCCCGTTTGAGCACGGTACCGGTGCCGTTGAAGGTCGCCAGGACGGCGGCCATGCGCACTCAACCACTTTTACTCATGATGGTAAGTATCTCTACGCAGCCGACCTCGGCGGTGACAAGTTGCACGCCTACCGCTATCACGCTGATAAAGCACAGCCGCTGGAGGCGGATAGCGCACGTGATATGAATTTTACTGCAGGTTCAGGTCCTCGCCATATGGTGTTTGCGCCAAATGGTAAGCATGCCTATGTCACCACTGAAATGGCCGGTGAAATTGTAGTGTTTACTGTGAATCAGGATCGTCTGGAACCGGTTGGCCATATCAAGTTGAATATCGAGAATAGCAGCGCAGAATATCGCAGCGGTGGAGGCATTATTTTAAGTCCGAACGGTAGATATGTGATTGCGGCAAATCGTGGCTCAGATAATAAATTGTTGGTGTTCAAAATTGAAGCAGATGGCATGTTAGGTAAACCGGTGAGTTATAAAGCTAACGGTATTGAACCGCGTGCATTTGCCTTCGATGATAGCGGTAAATATCTCTACGTGACTAACGTGTTCACTAACAATATTTCCCTGTTCCATTTCGATGAGAATACCGGCGAAATGAAAGCAGCTGGTGACGCGGCGAAAATATCTACGCCAACGGATATTAAATTTTTTAATTAAGGCGAGGTGCGCAGCAAAGCGCTGACTCGCCAGGGGCGGCCTTAATGGACGCCCCTGGACGTTAATCAGGCACCTTGGCCCGTTTAGTTGAGACAGGTTGCAACGTCCGCTTCTGGCACAAAGCAGTCAATCAAGCAGGCAAAGCTAAGTGTAGACATTTCTATAAAATCGTTTCTGATAGCTTTGGCAAACATTTCAATTTTGCTGAAAGGCGGACATCTGAACTTAGCTTTAATATCATTCTGCCCGGTGTATGCTGTACCGCTTGAGAAACGACAGGGATAAAAACCGGAGTTATGACCATGAGCAGTGCCCTGGTGCCTGAGTTTGCCGTATCTGACTGGCAAAATTCGAAAAGATTTTACTGTCAGATCCTTGGTTTCAAATGTGTATATGAACGCGCTGAGGAAGGCTTCTGCTACCTCAAACTGGGGAAAGCAGAACTGATGATCGATCAAATAGGTGAAGGCCGGACGTTTGATGAAGGGCATCAGCCAAACTGCTATCCATTCGGGAAAGGGCTGAACGTTCAGATTTTGGTTCCTTCAATTGCTCCTCTGATAGAGTCATTGTCACAATATGGAATTGGTCTTTTCCTTCCCGTCGAGGATCGATGGTATCGTGTGGAAGCAGAAGAAAGCGGAAACCGTCAGTTTATTGTTGCAGATCCTGATGGCTACTTACTGCGCTTTTATCAACGATTGGGGAAACGGAAATTCAAAAATTCCGAGCCTCACACTTCCCCTCTATAGTATGGGTGCGCCCGCATGTACCATAACATCTGTGTGACAAACCCATGCTGACCTACGTTCATCCTTGACCAGAACCATAGAAATCGCCGTGCAGTAGGCATTCCATTTCGCTGACTTCGGCATCGAGGCAGAGAGTAATATCCTCTTCAAATCCTCGCTGTCGAAGTTCCATTGCTGATGAGCATTGGTGCAGAAGTGAGAGGCTATGTTGCTTATGGTACTGGTAGGCGGCGACGGCTGCATGAGCCTCTGGTGATATGTTATATCGGTCCAGCGCAGCGATAATGCCGCCGGCTGCCGCATAGTCTTCAATTGACGGTCGAAGACTATTATCCGGCCAGCGTTCTCCACATGGGATGACCAATATTCGTTTAAATTCGCGACACGCCTTAGCTGTAGCTGTCATATTCCGGAAGCAGCCGCTGAAAACCGAAATCCCACTGTCTCTTGCCCTAAATGAAATTGCCGAGCCGTTGGGAGACGGTAGCACGAGGCTTTCTCCTGCCCTTATGCTTCGGATTGACGCAGGCGATAGACTGTAACCCGTCCCGCTGAACCTTCTGTCAAAACTGGCCGTGTTAGCCCCAATTCTCATGCCATATTCGAGAGCTGACTGATCTTTCCAGGGATAGGGATAAATACGTGCACCATTATCGACAGCGAGACTTACGCACGTTGAAAATGACATGACGTCGACGATCACCGCGCAGTCTGCTTCGCTCGCAAGATATTCCACAGCAGATAGCCCCCATTCCAGGCGCACCTCGAACCCGTTCTGACTGAACCACTCCATGACACTCTCTCCGCTGTAATATGCCCATCACTTATATTGAACATAACATCAGTTGCGCGTGCCCTGAAAACGCGAAGATCGCGTTTCTGGTCTAAGAAGGAAAAATGTCCAATCTTATGTCCCGGATACTGCCCCAAAGCGTGTAGATGAATTCTGCGCCGGGGCATAGCTATTCACTTAAAACAGTTATAAGGAATTTGGCACTCATTAAGAGATGAAAGCGGCAAAAGAGATTATAACAGGTGTCGCCAGAGGCCTCTTCGACGTCCACTATGAACGAAGAGCGGACATTAGCCTTTCGTGTCTTTAGGATCTTCCCGCCGTACTAACTGTATATATTGACCATTACTATCCGGCAGCGAACCACAATCAACAGAATGTGATAGACATTTCCATACATCGCAGTTCAGCCTGTGCAAGGGCGGATGGATACATGCTTTCACGCACAATTATGAAACCATGCTTCTCATAAAAAGATTGGGCGTTCGGGGTTGAGGATAAAGTTAATTGTTCAAATCCACGCTCACGAGCTTCACTTTTGATGGCTTCAATAATCCGACTACCAAACCCTTTACCTGTATATTGAGGTAACGTAAATACAGCCTCAATACTGCCTGAAGAAAGATCGAGAAAGCCTGTCGCTACCGGCCTGTTATCTGGGCCATCAACAACAAAAAAAGGATTCGCCACAATAACGTCCCTGTAGCTTTCAGGCATGCTTTCCGGTGTCCAGACAGCAATAACCGCATCGTCATAGCTGTTCTTACATCCGTCACGTATGGCCTGGTTTCGGATGTACCAGCATTCTTCTGCCTCAACAGGCATAGCAAGTCTGATCTTCATAGCTTTCCCTTGTGCGTTTTCATCTGCTAACACCTTACATTTACCATAAGGGTTCTAAAGCATATCCATCAAAATGACCTAAAGCGACAACGTCCGCCCTTGGCACAACGCGGACGTTGGCGAGGTCAGGTCCGCTATGAGCAATGAGCGGCCGTAACGTCATCGTTCAGCATTAAGGCTGATTAGCGTATTCATTTCAGCAAGCAACCAGCGTTCAAAACTTTCCAGCGCAGCCTCATTGATTCCCGTTTCCGTCGGTTTTACTAAACAGAATCTTTTGTTCAGGCAGTCTGAGGCTTGCCAGGGCGAAACAAGCATGCCGCAACTCAATTCATTCTCGACATACATACGCGGAACCAATGCTACGCCGTGTCCTGCGATGACGGCAGCGATAGCCATTTCATGAAGATCGTACCGCACACCCTGAGCCGGATTATCGAGGCGTATTCCACTTTCCCGGGCATAATGATGCCATGCATCAGGATTCTGTCGACGGTGAATGCGCGGTAGTTCGTTTAACTGTCGATTGACGTCATTATTTGTTAACAGTGCGGGATTGCAAACAGGCAGCAGATTTTCCTGAAACAGAAACTGCATACGCATGCCTGCCCATGCGGAATGTTCAAAATGAATGACCGCGTCAAAGCCACTTCCAGGCAAAATGAACGGATCCGTTCTCGCCGCAATATTTAACGTTATTTCCGGGAACAAAGAGTTAAAGCCGCTCAGGCGGGGAATAAGCCAACGGCTGGAAAAGGTTGGCAGGACGGCGATATCCAGACTCTTACTGCCCTCAGGCATTCCCATTATGTCCTGCGTATCTCTTTCGAGCCGATCGAGCGTTTCACGCACGTGATGTGCATAGCGCGCGCCGACAGGGTTAAGCTTTACCCGGCTTCCCATACGGTCAAACAGTTTACAGTTCAGCAACGCTTCAAGACGCGCAATCTGACGGCTAATCGCCCCTTCCGTTAACGATAACTCCTCTGCAGCCCGGGCAAAATTACCGTGCCTTGCGGCGGCATCAAAAGCCTGCAGGGACGCACTACTGGGTATTTTTCTGCGCATAAAACCTGTTCCTTGCTCAGGGCTTACAACGTTCTTTCATTGACTTAATGTCACTAACCCGTGACATATTATCGTTTTTAAGCGGCATAACCAGCCTGTAGCATGATGAAAAATCACTGAGCAGATGTATTTGCTTGCGTTTATAACTCATGTAGAGATGGGCTGATGTTCTATACCGTGGAATGCTCGTATAACGCTCCTGAAAGCGAGGCAGAATGGAATGCCTTTTACAGCCAGCAAAAACTACCCGCATTGATATCTGTTGCTGGCTTCACTACCTCTCAACGCTTTCGCGCCGTCAAATCCGGCTGCCCTGTTTACCTAGCCATTCATACGATTAATGATGCGGATATTCTCAGCAGTGAGGATTACCGTTTAAAAGGAGGCGGTAATTTCTCTCGTTGGCAGGTCTGCATTACTGACTGGCATCGTAACCTCTATGAAGGTGAAGGCCTTGCTCCATCCATCTCTTCCGATGAAATTCTGCTATTGAGCGCAAAGCCAATAGACTTTTTAGAGACAGAACTGGGATATCGGGGTCTGGAAATGCATGCGGTGGGGCTGGATAAATCTCCTGACTATCGCGCTGCATATGTCTTGCCTGTTGAGATGGCCCCGCTGTTTACAGATATGTCTGGTGTGTATCTCTACGAGCCTCTGACACCTCAGTTGCAGAGTGCTGCAAAAGGGAAGCCATAACATCATGCCTAATCTGACTTTTTATATTTCCGAAAATCACTCTGACAAGTTTAAAAACCTTGTTGATTTTACCCATAAATGCAGCGCCCTCTGCTGTGACATCCTTGATGCAGAACCAAAAAACGTTCATATCATTTTTGTCGATGTAAAGCCGGGATGCGGGCAACCGGTCTATGCCGAGCTCTTTTATCGTCTGACAACATTGCGAACCCATGAAGTGATGGAGAACTTTATGCGTGAACTGGATTTTGCCACTCAACAGGCCTCTGGTCTGATGACCCGTATTCGCTGTTTTGGCTCCCCAGCAGAACACCTATTCGCCCGCAACTAATCTCGAGGTAGTGATGAGCCATCCCCTTCCGTTCCGTCAGATTGGCGATTTTCAGATAACTGCGCTGAGTGACGGCAATATGTCAGCGAGTCTGGATTTGCTGTCAGGCATTGAAAAAGCTGATGCGGACGTTATTCAATGCCGTGCCGGAATCGGTGAGCCCGGCGATATCCATATAAACTGTTACCTTATCCGCGGTCTGGGTCGGATCATTTTGGTTGATGCTGGCACAGGCCCGCTGAACAACATTGCGGGACAACTCAACGCAAACCTTGCCGCAGCGGGTATCAGTCCTGACAACGTCGATACCGTTTTAATGACACACTGCCATCCGGATCATATTGGAGGCCTGCTGGATTCTGAGAAACAGCCGGTTTTTAAACACGCTGAAATTATTCTTCATCCTCTCGAAGCGGAATACTGGCAGGATGATGAAAAACTCAACATAGCGAATGAGCGCGGGCAACGTAATTTTTGGCTGGTCCGCCAAACCTTAGACGCTTATGCCCGGAAGGTGCGTTTTTTTAACGGCGACAAAATAGCAGAAGGCATTCTGCCGGTATGGCTACCGGGTCATACGCCTGGGCATACCGGTTTTCGCATCGATGCGGATGATAAATGCTTATTAATATGGGGAGACATTGTCCATTATCCTCATATTCAGTCAGCGCAACCGGCTGTTTCTATTTTATTCGACACCGATCCCGCTCAGGCCGAGGAAACAAGAAAGAAAATTATGGAAAAAGCTGCCAGCGAAAAACTGATCATTGCCGGCATGCACTTAAGTCAGGCTGGGTTTGCCAGCGTTCTCAGGGAGGGCAGTGGATACCGCATTTCCTACTCTGAAAAATGAATGGGTAGGCCTGACTGGGTTGTTATTGATTAGCACCGTTTAAGGTCATCAGTGTCAGTTTCTGGCACAAAGCGGACAATCAATACAGGTTTGCAAGGATCACTCAACCCATCACTCCAGGCTGGACGAATAAAATCTATTCCTTAACTTCAGTCCTCAAACGTTCCAGTTCCTTTCGTCCAAGCGTCTTAAACCAGTTACCCAAACTCATTCCCGCCTCTTTCGCTGCAACTTCAAATTGCGCTTTCAGCTCAGGTGCGATCCGGATCTGAAAAGTCGGAGATTTACCGGATTTGGACCGCTTTACGTCATGCTTGACCGTTGACATGTATGAACCTACAGGATTATCGTTGAACTACCGGGTACGTACCCGAATAAAGTTTTTACCTGAAAATCGCCCCCGAAAGGTATTGCGAGTACCAGACGAGGGCTAACCAAAACGTTAAAGGAGTTAACGCAATGGCTATTCCCGATAGTACCACAACCTCCTGCACTGAAATCATCTGCCCGACGCCAGAATGTAAGCCAACTTTCGACACGCTTCTGAAAATGCCCATTGGTACGACGATGGATCTCTTCCAGATACTCGACTGCTGCCAGAGCCTTGTCGATGCGCTTATTGAAACCGACGATAATAATAACCGCATGGCGCTTTGTGGCCGTTTGTATGCTGCGCTGAAGGTATCAGAAGTTGTGCTGAAGGCACCGCTGCCTGCCTCTCTGATTGAGCGTTTAACGGCAGACGTAGCGGAAGCAGAGGATTATTGCTGCCCGCTCTCAGCAGATTCTGAAACCCTGCGGGAATATTGCGCGGCGTTAACCCTGCTGCTATTACAGCATCAGCAGCCGCCAGAACAGGAAGAGCAGATCGCCGGTGTACTGTATGAGTTGATCGGCGTGCTGAATGAGGATCTGAAAGCACCACGATTTGTCCGCACCACAGACGGGCTGCTTAAACCGTCGGAAATTCATTAACAGAGAGCAGGGCGGATGGATTTGGTTCATCCGCTTTAAGCACATCTCTCTATCTTCCGGTTGATGGCGTACTGGTTCATAAAAAATGATATTAACCCATCCCATAAGGTGAGCTTAAACCAGCAGCCTGTAAGCCCGAATTACAGTGCCGCCTGGGCAATCCTCCAGAATCATTTGTTACCGAATATCAGGCTCAAGACGTTTACCAATAACGCTCTCAACGGCTTTCGCTGCCTGTAGCACCAGATAGTCATCTCCGGGTGCGGCGAACAGGGTTATCCCAAAGGGCAGGCCATCTTCATCCTGCCCGGCAGGGATCGCCACAACGGGAGCACCTGCTTTCCCTGTGCATTTTGCTGCCGCAGCCATTGGCGACAGAAGCACATCCACGTTGCCAGACTTCAGCGCGGCAAGGATGCCAGCATCAAGACTCAGCGCAACGTCATGCCGTCGATCGCTGATATATTGCGCTGAAAGGAGATCGGGCGATGCGTTTGCCGCTTCAAGAAGAGACTGACCGTAAGGGATTGCCTCCGGATGAGCGTTATTCCAGCTAATAATGTCCTGCATTGACGTTATGCCGCATGGCTGAAGCGTAGCGAGCAGGCTGTTAAGACTCTCCCTGAATTCAGTGCGAAAAACGCAGGAGCGGACTTCATTCAACTGTTCTGCGGCTGGCAAATCGCAGGGGTCAACGATCACGGCACCAGCCCTAGTCAGTAACGCCAGCGCCTGTTCAAAGGCTTCTTTTCTGGTATCGGTAAGAACGCTGTCGGCGATAAAGCGACGTGGAATGCCTATCCGCAACCCCTCTGCTGATTGCCTGACGCTGGCTTTGTCAGGGAAATCGGCAAGTGTCGCGGTGTCTTTCATGTCCGCACCTGCTATCGCCTGAAAGACAAGGAGAGCATCTTCTACCGTGCGCGTCAGTGGGCCAGGAGAATCCTGACTGGGAACCAGCGGGATCAGTCCATGACGACTGACCCGGCCTACTGTTGGCTTAAAGCCGGTAATGGAGCTGTGGATGGCCGGTGCCTGGATGGAATTTTGTGTTTCTGAACCAATAGCAAAGGCACAAAAACCGGCAGCAACGGCCGCCGCTGAGCCAATACTCGATCCCTGACCTCGTTCATAGCGAAATCCCAGTGGGTGCCGGACAACGCCGCCGGTACCGCTGAACTCTGAGGGCATGGTATCTGCCACAAAGTCCGCAAATTCTGTGAGATTAGTTTTGCCCAACAGTACAGCACCGGCCTCTCGCAGGCGCTCAACTAATCTGGCCTCATAGGGCGGAATAAACTCTGCCAGCGCTCTGGAACCGGCAGAGGCAAAGCTGCCATCCAGAGTAAAAACGTTATCTTTGACGAGATAGGGTACGCCATGCAGCGGTCCCTTGTGATGGCCTGCAGCCAACTCAGCATCTGCGCGTGCCGCTTCTTCCAGAGCAAGACGGGAAATGCTTCGGACGCAGTTTATTCCCTGAGCACCGGTATTGAACTGCTCAATACGATGCAGATACCAGCTGGTGGCTTCGGTGGAGGTCAATTTACCGGTCGCGATTGCCGCTCCGATTGCCCGTGCTGAGCCTGAAGCGAGAAGAGATGCTAATTCTGTCATGGTAAAACTTCCGGAAATGGCAAACAGGAGTGCTCAATCTACACTAAGTGGAGCGGTGTGCTTATCCGGGCGATGGAACATTATCTGTTATGAAGAGTACAGAGATGAGCATAAAAGGAACTTCCTGATTCCCCAAACAAACTGTTCAGCCCTCAGCTCAAATCCACATCCTTATACCCAAAGAACCAGGTGACCACAAAACCGGCGATATAAGAGATCACCACGCCCGCCGCATAGACCGCCATCCCGGCGTAGATCCCAAGTTTCGAGGTCATCAGCGGCAGCGCCACCAGGCCCGAAGGACCAAACACGGTGTTCAGCCCCACAGGCAATCCCAGCCAGGCAACCAGACCAATAAAGAAGCCGCCGCACGCTCCGCCGATACAGGCCGTAACGAATGGTTTAACGCGCGGCAACGTCACGGCATAGATCAGCGGTTCACCCACGCCGAGCAGGCCGGGGATAATCGCGCCTTTCACCTGATTACGCGTCATGGAATGTCTGGCAGAGCGGTAGTAAAGCGCCAGCGCGGCACCGACCTGGCCGCCGCCAGCCATCGCCAGAATCGGGAACAGCGAATTAAAGCCCTGCACATCCATCAGCGCAAAATAGACCGGAATAAACCCCTGATGCACGCCAAAGACCACCGCAATCAGGAATAACCCAGCCAGGATCGCCGTGCCAAACGGGTTGCCGTTCAGGTGCAGGAACAGCCAGGACATCCCCTTAAACAGCTCGCCGCCAAGGGGCATAATCACCGTAAAGGTCAGCGCGCCGGTAACCAGCAGCGTCAGCAGCGAAGTGAGGATCATATCCAGATTATCGGGGACGATCCTGCGGATCTGCCGCTCAATCCAGGCACCAAGGATCGAGGCCAGCAGCACACCAATGATATTGCCGCGCGGATCGATGCCCATGCCAAAGAAGGTCTCAATGCCGGAGAAGTAGCCCGTGGTGGCTGCCGGGTTATAGCCCAGCAAAAACAGCGAGGCGATGATGGCACCGTTGACGCCGGAGCCGCCAAACGCTTTTTGCGCGTTATAGCCAATCAGGATCGGCAGGAAGGTGAAGAGGCCTTTGCCAAAGAGTTTCATATAGCCGACGATATGCACCAGCGTGGCGTTCTTCTCCGCCGCGTTAGCGATCAGCGTTTGCTCTGTTAATGTGGCAAAGCCCAGCAGCATCCCGGCGGCGATAAAGCCGGGGATCAGCGGGGTGAAAATGGTGGCAAATCTGGCGAGGAACTGATGAACCGCGCTGGTTTGCTTCGCCTTCATCTTCTGTCTGGTGTCGCTGGCCGTTGCCGCCTGCGCGGGCGCGTCAGAAGCCTCCTGTGCCAGCAGCCGGTTCATTATCTCGGCACCACTCTGCGCTTTGCCGGGGCCGAGGATAATCTGTAGCTGATCCTCGCTGTTCACCACGCCCAGTACCCCCGGCAACGCTTTCAGGCTGGCGCTGTCCGTAAGACTTTTATCTCTCAGCGTCAGACGCAGACGGGTCATACAGTGCCCGCAGGTTGCAATATTGCTGTGACCACCGACCCTTTGCAGAATCGAGGCGATCAGCTGTTCCGTGATTTTCGCCATCGCTAGCTCCCGGCGTTATGTAGCGCCTGACGGATAAACCCGCCGTTATCCTTTAAAAGCTGCCGCGCCTGCTCAGCCTCAAGGTTTCCCAGCACCATGACGATGGCGGTTTTACAGTGGTTGCCGCAGGCGCTCAGCGCCCGGCTGGCAGTCTGTGGATCGCAATCGGTGGCTTCCTGCACAATATTTATCTGTCGCTGCACCAGCTTCTTGTTCGTTGCTTCCACATCCACCATCAGGTTGCCGTAAACCTTGCCGCTGCGGATCATCGCGCCGGTAGTGAGCATATTCAGCACCAGTTTTTGCGCGGTGCCCGCCTTCATGCGTGAAGAGCCAGTCACCACTTCCGGGCCGACAACCGGCACGATAGCGATATCGGCAATCTGCGTCATTTCGCTGCCCGCGTTACAGGTCAGAGCGGCCGTGGTCGCGCCCAGGCTTTTGGCATAGTTCAGCGCCGCAATGACGTAAGGTGTGCGTCCACTGGCGGCAATACCCACCAGCACATCCTTGTCGTTAAAGCCGAGATTTTTCAGGTCTTCCACGCCCAGCGTCAGGCTGTCTTCCGCATTCTCCACGGCCTGCAAAATTGCCTGATGACCACCCGCAATCAGCCCCACAACCTGCCCGCGTGGGGTGCCGAAAGTTGGCGGGCACTCACTTGCATCAAGGATCCCCAGTCTGCCGGAGGTTCCTGCTCCGCAGTAGATCAGGCGTCCGCCTTTACTGAAGGCTGCCACAATGGCGTCTACGGTTTGCGCAATCGCCGGGATAACTTTCTCTACCGCCAGCGCAACTTTCTGGTCTTCACCGTTGATAACCTGCAACATCTCTTCGGTGGAAAGCATATCGATGTTTTCGCTTACGGCGTTGCGGCCTTCGGTGGTCAGGACGGAGAGATCGATTTTCATAACTTACTCGCTGGTTGGATTGCCCCGGAAGCGGCGCAAACGCTGGATGGAATATTTAATTGTTCAAAGTTAATTATAAAGGAATAAATTATTCTTTTAGCGTTAACTGTGAGCGGGTTCATAAAGTTTGCCGGAATGCGCCACTTCAGTGGCCCGGTGCAGAAGGATAATTTAGCAGTGCCGCCAGTGAGGTAACAGCAGGGAAGAGGCAATTATAAGGTGGCTCACTGCCCGCTGATCGGGGCTAATAAGCGTAAAGGCGTGTAAACCGCTCCGTTGCGCGTAAAAAAGTCAAAACTGCAGCGATTTATTTTGTAGAATTCGCTCAGTACGCCTCAGGGCTGACGGTGTTCAATCTGGAGAAATTATGAGTAAGTCGAAGATCGTGTTGTTATCAGCAGTATTGTTGAGTGCCCTGCCAGCGATGTCCACTGCTTACGCAGAAGGCGAGCAGGCTCCGCAAGTTCAGACTACCGAAGGGCAGGACCCGGCAGCACAAGAGCAGGCCGCGCCAGCACCGGATGCGGATCCAACCGGTGAAGCTCCGGACGCCACCACGCAGGGCGTAACCACACCAGGCCAGACGCCGGACGTGCAGTCGCCAGCGGAAAAGAAACTGGATGTGCCCGAGAAGCCCGATCCGGCTCACCCCTACGCGATTAAAACCTTCTTCGCGGATTTCCAGCGCTTCAATATTGGCAGCGTGGTTCCCGACCGCTACCGCACCAAGAAATATGAAATCGTTGACTGGAAAACCCGTAACCTGCCAAAACCGGCTGAAGGCACCAACTGGACCTATATGGGCGGCAACTACGTGCTGATCTCTAAAGCAGACGGCAAAATTTTGCAGGCGGAATCTGGCGACATTTTCTACCACCAGTAATAAAAAAAACGGAAACCGCGCTCGCTGGTTTCCGTTTTTTACTTCCCCGTCAGTCTCCTGTCCTACCCGCCTTAAGCGGCCGGAGTCAGTTTACCCGCCCCAAAAAGATAGCGACAGGTGGAGAACAGGCAGAGGCTGTAGCCCAGCAGTTCGCAGCCCTCTTCCGCCATGTTTTTTACCGTACGGTTATAGCCATCCAGCATCAGATGCTGCCAGAGCTCGTGCTGCCCAAACAGGCGTGAGAAGATCAGGGTGGTTAGCATGCCCGCGCACATCATTCCCCAGCCGGGGTGACGGAGATAAGCTGCAAGGCCAGAAAGTATCCGGCGCGGATGGCGCAGGGCTATCCCCACGCAGAGCAGCGTTATCGCTAACGCAAACCAGACCCAGCTGCCATGGAAAATCTCATCAAACAGAAAATCCAGCTCACGGATCAGCATGCAGCTGAAGAACCCGCCAACCAGCACATAGACTGGCCGGAGAGGGGCCTGACGCCAGGCTCTGGCAAAATAGAGTAGGGCGATAAGCAGCAGCATGCCTTCCTGGGCGATTTCTGTGAAAGAGGTTTCATGTACAGCATCGTTCATCCAGCGCACATCAATAAATACCAGCCCCATCATGGCGCTGAGAAAAGCAGCACAGCCCAGAAAAGCTAACGCCCTGTTTCGGATAAAAAGTAAATCAGAATGCACAGCAGCCCCCTTATTATGATTAGGGGGGCGATTATAGGAACGAGGGGGGTGAGGTCTTGCCAATTCATGCCAGTAACACGCTGACAGCACAGAGAGATCATTTTGCGGGTTTAGCGGACGGATCGGCAGCGGCCCGCCCGCTTAATCACAGCGCGACGGGATATTTTTGCTGTTGCTTTGTGAACCAGACCGCAGGAACCCGATGGGGCGCTTGCGTTAACTGGTCGATGCCGTTTTCAATAATCACCGATGCCTGCTGCCACAGTTCACGGTTGCCTTCGGTAAGCAACGCAATCTGGATGCGCTTCTCTACCAGATAGACGCGGGCAAAATGCGGGTCGAAAGGGATGATAGAGCGCGTATTATCAATGATATCCGCCAGCTTGATGGTCTGGGCATCCGGCGAGGCCAGCGCAGAGTGCCGGAAATGGGCAACTTTGCGCGCGGCGCGGTTTCTGGCTTCCGCAGGATGGCTGTCGGTCAGCATCTCCACCAGCGCTGCCACCTCCGCGCCAAAGAGGCTGGTGATATCATTCAGCGTGCTGGAGGTATCTTCTACCGTGTCGTGCAGCCAGGCGGCGGCCAGCATCACCTCATTATCGGTAACGCTGCGCACCAGCTCGACTACCGCCGCCGGATGCACAATATAAGGCTCATCGGTATATTTCCGACGCTGCCCCGCTTCGGCGTGGACTTTAGTGGCATAATGTCGTGCCTGTTCTTCCAGTGTAAGCATTCGCCTTCTCCCGCAGATAAAATTTCGCTTGCAATTGTATCGTGTGCTATTTATATTTTTAGTCATGACTACCGTTAAAGATGACAAAAAAGCCCAGGACGCGCCACTGTTGCTTGATCAACAGCTCTGTTTTGCGCTCTATTCAGCCAACCTGGCATTGCACAAGCTCTACCGCCAGCTGTTAACGCAGCTTGAGATCACCTACCCACAATATCTGGTGATGCTGGTGCTGTGGGAGCGGGATGACGTCACCGTTTCTGATATTGGCGAACGTCTTTTTCTGGACTCCGCCACGCTGACGCCGCTGTTAAAAAGGCTGGAATCGGCAGGGCTGCTTCATCGCCAGCGCTCACGCAAAGATGAGCGGCAGGTG
The DNA here is from genome assembly GCF_033657285.1 of Erwinia sp. MMLR14_017. Lineage (NCBI taxonomy): Bacteria > Pseudomonadati > Pseudomonadota > Gammaproteobacteria > Enterobacterales > Erwiniaceae > Erwinia > Erwinia sp. MMLR14_017. Next base: position 230,714 of record NZ_JAWVWP010000002.1, read on the forward strand.
ATGGTCACCCTGACAGAACAGGGCCGTGAGTTACGTAGTAAAGCCGTTAATATCCCCGATACGGTATTCTGTGCCACAGCCTGTGACAGCGAGACGCTGAACTCGCTGAAAACGAATCTGGAAAGCCTGCGCGATAACCTGAACGGTTAAGCGCAGGCTGCGAAATTACGAGAGTTAAGTTGATCCGATAAGTAGCGCGCGATTAAATCGCACAATAACCCAATCAGGAGTGCCATTATGTCATTAGAAAAAGTTGTTTATACCGCAAAAGCCAAAGCCACCGGCGGCCGTGATGGTCGTGCAACCTCTTCCGACAGCGTGCTGGACGTCAAGCTGGGCGTGCCAAAAGAGATGGGCGGCGCAGGCGGCGAAGCCACTAACCCGGAGCAGCTGTTTGCCGCAGGTTATTCAGCCTGCTTCCTGGGCGCGATGAAGTTTGTGGCGGGCCGCGACAAAATCTCTCTGCCAAAAGAGGCGTTTATTGAAGGCGAAGTGGGTATTGGCCCAATCCCTACCGGTTTTGGTATCGAAGCGAAACTGAATATCCATCTGGAAGGCATGGACCCGGCAGAAGCGAAAAAATTGGTCGATGCGGCACATATTGTCTGCCCATACTCCAACGCGACCCGCGGCAACATCGACGTTACGCTGAACATCATTAATTAAGTCTCTTTTTCTCTTCTGTAAGAAAAGAGCACGAGCACCTTCAGCCACCGTTCAGTTTGGCGGCTGGAGGTGGCTGTACTCACCCTTCTGCACCGAAAATGCAGAGCCTGATCCCAACGCCCGCAGATAACGTTCTGTCTTCAAAATGCAGGATCTGCTCCGCCGCGCAGCACTTCGTTTCATCACGGAATCGTTACGTTTGCGAACATAATAAATCCCTATTTCACCTCGTATATTCACCGCAGGCGATTACGCTTACTTAGCAAACTAACTACCGACCCAGCCCAGACAACTTTCTCAGGAGAGAAACATGCTCAAATCCCGCATTGCAGCCCTGCTGCTCGGCACGCTGCTGGTCAGCGGCAGCACTTTTGCTGCAGATACCACCATCAAACCTACCCGTGGCACCATTGACTCGGTTAGCGACTCTGCCATGCAGATCACCACCCGGCAGGGCGACAAGATGAATGTGAAAATAACCGATCAGACCAAGGTGAACAGCGTCAGTAAAGCCAAAATGAGCGATATCAAGCCAGACAGCTATATCGGTACGGCGGCGGTGCCGATGGCAAACGGCGAGCTGAAAGCGCTGGAAGTGCATGTCTTTGCGCCAAGCCTGCGTGGGAGCGGTGAAGGATTCAACCCGTTTGAGTCCGCCGACGGTAAAGTGAATACCATGACCAACGGCACCGTGGGTAAACTGGTTCACTCCAATGGCCGTACTCTCACGGTGAAAGTGAAAGATATGGAAAAAACCGTGATCGTGCCTGATGATGTTCCGGTGGTGTTGCTGGAGCCGGGCGATCGCAGCCTGCTGAAAGCTGGCACCAAAGTGGTGCTGTTTGGGGCAAAAGATGAGCAGGGTAATCTGACCGCACGCGGCGTGGCGGTAGGTAAAGATGGCCTGACCCCACCGATGTAATCCGGAGCGTAACCATGTCGGCTTCTGCAAAAAAACGGGTTCATCCCTGGCCCGTCCGGCTCTGTCACTGGCTGAACGTGCTGGTGATGGCCGGCATGGTGATGAGCGGGTGGGGCATCTATAACGCCTCTCCGCTCTTTTCCTTTACCTTTCCCCAATTTCTGACGCTTGGCGGCTGGCTTGGCGGTAATCTCGCCTGGCACCTGGCGGTGATGTGGCTGCTGTTCGTCAACGCGCTGCTCTATATAGTGTGGGGCGTGCTCAGCGGACATTTCCGCCGCCGTTTCTTCCCCTTCAGCGCGGGCACGGTTATCAGAGACACGGCTCTTGCGCTTCGCTTCCGGTTACCCCATCAGCATAATGACTATAACGCGGTACAAAAGCTGCTCTATGTAGTGGTGCTGCTGCTGGGGGCGCTGCTGGTTCTCTCCGGGCTGGCCATCTGGAAACCGGTACAGCTGGATGCGCTGGTCGCGCTGTTTGGTGGTTTTGACATCGCCCGCTACGTCCATTTTTTTGCCATGAGCGGCCTGATGCTGTTTGTGGTGCTGCATGTGGCGATGGTGCTATTGGTGCCAAAAACGCTGCCTGCGATGGTGACGGGTGGAAAAATCAGGGAGCCTGCCGATGAGTAAAAAAACGAAAATCATCCTGGAGCCGGACCAGCGTAAAAAGCTGGTGAACCTGGAGCGCCGTTTACTGTTGCGCTCCGGGCTGACGCTGGGCGCAGTGTCGATGCTGACGGGCTGCAATCTGCAGGATGGCGATGAGGTCGATAAAGTGCTGTGGGCAATGTCCCGCTGGAACGATCGGGTACAGGCATGGCTGTTCAGCGGCAGCAAGCTGGCGCAAACCTATAACGAGTCACAAATCACCCGGCCCTTTCGTTTTAACGCCTTTTATCCCGAATATAACGTGCCGGAGATCGATCTGGCTGATTACCGTCTGGAGGTTTCCGGCAGCGTTGAGAAGAAAACGCCGTGGACGCTGGAGCAGTTGCAGCGCCTGCCGCAGAGTGAGCAAATCACCCGGCTGATCTGCATTGAGGGCTGGAGCGCCATTGGCCAGTGGAGCGGCGTGCCGTTGAAAACGTTTTTACAACATGTGGGGGCCGATCTCACCGCTAAATATGTCGGCTTTAAGTGTGATGACCGTTATTACAGCAGTCTGGATATGCCTTCCGCGCTGCATCCACAAACCCTCCTGGCGCTGGATTTCGACAAAAAACCGCTGCCGCCCGATTTCGGCTATCCGCTGCGCCTGCGCATTCCCACCAAACTGGGCTTCAAGAACGCCAAGCACATTCGTGAAATCTTTGTCACTAACCAGAACCCCGGCGGTTACTGGGAAGATCAGGGCTATAACGGCTTCAGCGGCATCTGATTAAGCTTATTTTTTAACCTTTTTTGCGCTTATTCCGTCGATTGATCTGAAAAATTGCGCGTAATGTGATTAACTACGCCGCTTGTGTGAGGGCACCTCCTTCGCTCACGCCTCCTTTCGCAGCCTTGCTGCTGGAGGATAATCGACCTGCTTTCCGAACTCTGGCGCAACGGTACGGTCTGATTAGCGTTTAAGATCCGTTTAAGTTACGCCGGGAAAAAGGTTGCATGAACTACATAAAATCACTGACTCAGCAAAAGCTGTCGCTTATGCTGGCATTTTACATCGGTATCTTCCTGAATATACCGGTTTTTTACCGCCGATTTGACCCCTTTCTGAGCCATTTTAACGCGTTACAGTGGGTTTCTGCTGTGGCTGAAGTGGTGGCTATAGTCCTGCTGACCTTCTTCCTGATGCGTCTGTTGTCGCTGGGTGGCAAAGTGTTCTGGCGTGTCAGCGCCACGGCGCTGGTGCTGATTTCCGTTGCGGCAAGCTACTATATGAGTTTCTTCAATGTGGTGATTGGCTACGGCATCGTTGCGTCGGTGATGACCACCGATACTGACCTGTCGAAAGAGGTCATTGGTTATCACTTCGTTTTGTGGATGGTGCTGGTCAGCGCCATCCCGTTACTGCTGATCTGGCGCAACTCGCTGCGCCTGACGCTGATTGAACAGCTGAAAACGCCGGGCCAGCGCATCAAACCTCTGTTGGTGCTGCTGCTGGCGGTGGCGCTGGTCTGGCTGCCGATCCGTTTCTTCGACAAACAACAGAATATTAACGAGAAACTCACCAACGTCGATCTGCCAAGCTATGGCGGAGTAGTTGCTCACTCCTATCTGCCCTCTAACTGGCTCTCTGCGCTCGGCCTGTTTGCTTATACCAGCTACGACGAGAAGATGGACAGTAAAGATCTGCTGGACCCGGCAAAGCAGTTCACCTACACGGCACCGGCTGCCGGGCTGGATGATACCTATGTGGTGTTTGTAATTGGCGAAACCACGCGCTGGGATCATATGGGGATGCTGGGTTATGAGCGGGATACCACGCCAAAACTCTCAAAAGAGAAGAACCTGGTCGCTTTCCGCGGGGAATCCTGTGACACCGCCACCAAGCTCTCTTTACGCTGCATGTTTGTGCGTGAAGGAGGAACGGATGAAGGGCCGGGCCGTACGCTGAAAGAGCAGAATGTATTTTCGGTAATGAAAGAGCTGGGCTTCAGTTCTGAGCTGTTCGCCATGCAGAGCGAAGTCTGGTTCTACAACAATACCAATGCTGATAACTTCGCCTTCCGCGAGCAGATCGGCTCTGAAAAAGAGAATCAGGGCAAATCTGTTGATGATATGTTGTTGATACCGGAGCTGAAAAAGTCACTGGATCGTCATCCTCAGGGTAAACACCTGGTGGTGCTGCATACCAAAGGCTCTCACTACCTTTATTCTCAGCGCTATCCGCGTGACTTTGCCCGCTATCAGCCAGAGTGCATGGGTGTGGATGACAAGTGCAGCAAAGAGATGCTAATCAACGCGTTTGATAACTCGGTGCTCTATACGGATACGGTGCTGGATAGCGTGTTCGACCAGCTGCGGGATAAAAAAGCCATCGTGTTTTATGCGGCTGATCACGGCGAATCGATCAGTGACAATATGCATCTTCACGGCACGCCGCGCCATATGGCACCACCGGAGCAGTTCCGCGTACCGATGATTGTCTGGGCTTCGGATAAGTACCTGGCTGACCCGACGCATCTGGACGCCTTTGACCGGCTGAAAGCCCAGCAGCGCGTGGGCGAAACCCATCGTCATGTTGAGCTGTTCGACACCATTCTGGGCTGCCTGGGGTATACCTCACCCGATGGCGGGATCAAAGAGAGCAACAACTGGTGTGCCGACCCTAAAAAGGCCACAGCGCCTGCGGATAACAAAGCGTGACCGGCTGTTAAAACCGCTTTCGCAGCCCGGATCTTTCCGGGCTTTTTTATGCCTGCTGTTCGCCCGAGAACAGGGGCAGCATAATATTCTGTCGCTTAAAGATGACTCTTACGCAAAAAAGTCCATTTTCCGGTAGCGATTCTCGCTGCAAACCCTTCTGCCGCCTGGCTTCAGCCGCTTAATTCGCATCGCGTTACGCTTATGACCGTTATCGGGTTGTTGATGATTTCTTATGCCACTGTTGCAGCATATTTAGCTGGATAAGATGACATAAGCAAAGCGTATCGTTCATAAAAAAGGCACCTGGCGGACTAATTTAATCGTTTTTTTTCAGAGCAAATTGCCATGATTGAAGGTAAGGGCATTATGTTTGTCTGGCATTCTGCGCATGAAATAAACGTTTCCTCTGGAATTGTTATGGATTGGTTTTTTTTATGTTTGCTTGCTGTTTCTCACACTCTGTGTAAATACCTCACAGTTGTATTGACGTTGCTTGCAACTGTTGACAAATTGATGCCTCGACGAGAAGGGATGCGGATTAGTCTGATGGTAACTTTTCAGGCTCGCGCTCTCCTCGACTGCCGAAAGGCAACGCGCAAAGACCGCACTTAAAAAAATACAGGGTCTTGCGGAAGTGCACACAACACCACATCACAATTGGAGCAGAAGCATGCGTATTTCTAAAACAGGGATGCTGAAGGTAGGTCTGAGCCTGATCGCTCTGACCGTTGCCGCTGGCGTCCAGGCTAAGACCCTTGTTTATTGTTCAGAAGGGTCGCCTGAAGGCTTTAACCCACAGCTCTTCACTTCCGGCACCACTTACGATGCCAGCTCTGTACCGATCTATAACCGTCTGGTTGAATTCAAAATCGGCACCACCGAACTGCAGCCTGGCCTGGCGGAAAAATGGGAAGTGAGCGAAGATGGCAAGACCTACACCTTCCATCTGCGCAAAGGCGTGAAATGGCAGACCACCAAAGATTTTAAGCCGACGCGTGACTTCAACGCGGATGACGTGGTGTTCTCTTTCGAGCGTCAGCTGGATACCAAAAATAAATATCACGGCGTCTCTGGCGGCAGCTATGAGTACTTCGAAGGCATGGATATGCCGAAGCTTATCAGCAAAATTGAGAAAGTGGACGAGAACACCGTACGCTTTGTGCTGACGCGTCCGGAGGCTCCTTTCCTGGCCGACCTGGGTATGGACTTCGCTTCAATCCTCTCTGCAGAATATGCGGATAACATGCTAAAAGCGGGCACCCCGGAAAAAATCGACCTGAACCCGGTCGGTACCGGCCCGTTCCAGCTGCTGCAATACCAGAAAGACTCACGCATTCTCTACAAAGCGTTTGACCAGTTCTGGGGCACCAAGCCAAAAATCGATCGTCTGGTCTTCTCCATCACCCCGGACGCCTCTGTGCGTTACGCCAAGCTGCAGAAAGGCGAATGTCAGGTGATGCCGTACCCGAACCCGGCTGATATCGCCCGCATGAAGGAAGATAAAAATATCAACCTGATGCAGATGCCAGGCCTGAACGTCGGCTACCTCTCCTTCAACACCGAGAAGAAACCGCTGGATAACCTGAAAGTGCGTCAGGCGCTGACCATGGCGGTCAACAAGAAGGCGATCATCGAGGCAGTTTATCAGGGTGCTGGCCAGGCGGCTAAAAACCTGATCCCACCAACCATGTGGGGCTACAACGACTCGGTGCAGGATTACCCTTACGACACGGCGAAAGCGAAAGAGCTGCTGAAAGAAGCGGGCATGGCAGACGGTTTCTCTATCGACCTCTGGGCGATGCCGGTACAGCGTCCTTACAACCCTAACGCGCGTCGTATGGCTGAAATGATCCAGAGCGACTGGGCGAAAATTGGCGTGAAGGCCAAAATCGTCACCTACGAGTGGGGCGAATACCTGAAGCGTGCTAAAGCGGGTGAACACCAGACCGTTATGATGGGCTGGACCGGTGATAATGGGGATCCGGATAACTTCTTCGCCACCCTGTTCAGCTGTGCCGCGGCTAAAGATGGTTCCAACTACTCTCGCTGGTGCTACAAGCCGTTTGAAGATCAGATTCAGCCAGCCCGTGCTGAGGCCGATCACAACAAACGGATTGAATACTACAAACAGGCTCAGGTTGTGATGCATGACCAGGCGCCTGCGCTGATTATCGCGCACTCCACGGTGTACGAGCCAGTCAGCAAAAAAGTAACCGGCTATGTGGTTGATCCATTAGGTAAACATCACTTCGAGAACGTTGATATTCAGGAATAACAGTCGGGGCCGGTCGGCCCCCTCTTGCCCCCCTGTCGGGCCGGTCTTTTCCGGCCCCTCTCTAAGTCGTACCGCTCGGAAGCAAAAGAATTGTCTGTGCGCCCTCCGGGGCGTCGCGGGGGAGAATATCCGTCGCAAGATGTGAGCAAATATAATCCTTCAGGCCATGAGTCTGCGGGAACTAAAAGAGAATCCGGAATATGTTGCAGTTCATACTCCGACGTCTGGGACTTGTCATCCCGACGTTTATTGGCATCACCCTGTTAACTTTCGCGTTTGTGCATATGATCCCGGGCGACCCAGTGCTGATTATGGCTGGCGAACGCGGTATCTCTCCAGAACGTCACGCGCAGTTGCTGGCCCAGATGGGTCTGGACAAGCCGCTGTGGCAACAATATGTCTCCTACGTCTATGGCGTGCTCCATGGCGATTTGGGCATCTCACTGAAAAGCCGCATCCCGGTCTGGCAGGAATTTGTTCCCCGCTTTAAAGCGACGCTGGAACTCGGTTTCTGCGCCATGATTTTCGCCGTTGCGGTGGGCATCCCGGTTGGGGTTCTGGCTGCGGTGAAGCGCGGTTCCATCTTTGATCACACTGCCGTTGGCATCTCGCTGACCGGCTATTCCATGCCGATTTTCTGGTGGGGAATGATGCTGATCATGCTGGTCTCCGTGCAGCTGAACCTGACGCCGGTTTCGGGGCGAATAGGCGATACGGTCTTCCTTGATGACAGCCAGCCGCTGACCGGCTTTATGCTGATCGATACCCTGTTCTGGGGCGAGCCGGGCGACTTCAAAGATGCGGTGATGCATATGATCCTGCCTGCCATCGTGCTGGGCACGATCCCGCTGGCCGTTATCGTGCGTATGACCCGTTCCGCGATGCTGGAAGTGCTGGGCGAAGACTACATTCGTACCGCGCGTGCCAAGGGGCTGACGAGAATGCGCGTTATTGTGGTTCATGCGCTGCGCAACGCCATGCTGCCTGTAGTGACCGTGATCGGTCTGCAGGTCGGTACGTTGCTGGCCGGAGCCATTCTGACCGAAACCATCTTCTCCTGGCCGGGTCTGGGCCGCTGGCTGATCGATGCGCTTCAGCGTCGTGACTATCCGGTGGTGCAGGGCGGCGTGCTGATGGTGGCCATTCTGATTATCGCCGTCAACCTGCTGGTTGATGTGCTCTACGGCGTGGTTAACCCGCGCATTCGCCACAAGAAATAAGGGGGCCAGGATGTCTTTAGTCGATCCAGGCAGCGTGAGCGCTGCACCCAAGCCCATGACCCCTCTGCAGGAGTTCTGGCACTATTTTAAACGTAATAAAGGCGCGGTTATCGGGCTGGTTTACGTGGTTTTAATGTTCCTTATCGCGATTTTTGCTAACTTCGTCGCGCCACATGCGCCTTCCGAGCAGTTCCGTGATGCGCTGCTGCACCCGCCGGTCTGGCAGGATGGCGGTAGCTGGAAGTTTATCTTCGGTACGGATGACGTGGGCCGTGATGTGCTTTCCCGCCTGATGTATGGCGCGCGGCTGTCGCTGTTGGTTGGCTGTCTGGTGGTGGTGCTGTCGCTGATCTTAGGCGTGGTCTTTGGCCTGATCGCTGGTTACGTGGGCGGCGCAACGGATGCCGTGATTATGCGTCTGGTAGATATCATGCTGGCGCTGCCAAGCCTGCTGCTGGCACTGGTGCTGGTGGCCATCTTCGGACCTTCTATCGTCAACGCCTCCATAGCGCTGACCTTTGTCGCCCTGCCGCACTATATCCGCCTGACGCGTGCAGCGGTGCTGGTAGAGGTGAACCGCGATTACGTCACCGCCTCCAACGTGGCCGGTGCGGGCGCGCTGCGTCAGATGTTCATCAATATTTTACCAAACTGCCTGGCACCGCTGATCGTGCAGGCTTCTCTGGGCTTCTCCAACGCAATCCTCGATATGGCTGCGCTGGGCTTCCTGGGTATGGGTGCGCAACCGCCAACGCCGGAGTGGGGCACGATGCTCTCCGACGTGTTGCAGTATGCGCAAAGTGCCTGGTGGGTAGTCACCTTCCCTGGGGTGGCGATCCTGCTGACCGTACTGGCATTTAACCTGATGGGCGACGGCTTACGCGACGCGCTCGACCCGAAACTCAAGCAGTAAAGAGGCACCAGATGGCACTATTAAATGTAGACAAACTGTCGGTGCATTTCGGCGACGAGAAGGCACCGTTTCGTGCGGTAGACCGCATCAGCTACCAGGTTGAACAGGGCCAGGTAGTGGGCATTGTGGGGGAGTCTGGCTCCGGTAAATCGGTCAGCTCGCTGGCGATTATGGGGCTGATTGATTTCCCCGGCAAAGTGATGGCAGAAAAGCTGGAGTTCAATCAGCGGGATTTGAAACGCATCTCTGAAAAAGAGCGCCGCCAGCTGGTAGGCTCGGAAGTGGCGATGATTTTCCAGGACCCGATGACCAGCCTTAATCCCTGCTATACCGTAGGTTTCCAGATTATGGAAGCGATCAAGGTCCATCAGGGCGGCAACAAGAAAACCCGCTACCAGCGTGCAATCGATCTGCTGAACCAGGTGGGTATTCCAGACCCCGCTTCCCGTCTTGATGTTTATCCGCATCAGCTCTCCGGCGGCATGAGCCAGCGCGTGATGATCGCCATGGCGATTGCCTGTCGGCCAAAGCTGCTGATTGCTGATGAACCTACTACCGCGCTGGATGTGACCATTCAGGCGCAGATTATTGAGCTGCTGCTCGATCTGCAACGCCAGGAGAACATGGCGCTGATCCTGATTACTCACGACCTGGCGTTGGTGGCCGAAGCTGCCCAACATATCATCGTGATGTATGCCGGACAGGTAGTAGAAACCGGTAAAGCGGTTGATATCTTTAAGGCGCCGCGTCATCCCTATACGCAGGCTCTGCTGCGTGCGTTGCCTGAGTTTGCCGCTGACAAAGCGCGGCTCGCGTCGCTGCCGGGCGTTGTGCCGGGTAAATATGACCGTCCGAACGGCTGCCTGCTGAACCCGCGCTGCCCCTATGCGACTGACCGTTGTCGTGTTGAAGAACCTGAACTCCGTGATATTCCGGGGCGTCAGTCCAAATGCCATTATCCTCTGGATGATGCCGGGAGACCAACTTATGAATCCTGAACAAAACTCCGCGCTGCTGATGCAGGCGATCGATCTGAAAAAGCATTACCCGGTGAAGAAAGGGATGTTTGGTCAGGAGCGGTTGGTGAAGGCGCTGGATGGCGTCTCCTTTAACCTGGAGCGTGGTAAAACGCTGGCAGTAGTCGGCGAGTCAGGCTGTGGTAAATCCACGCTGGGTCGCCTGCTGACCATGATTGAAACCCCGACCGAAGGCCAGCTTTTCTACCAGGGACAGGATCTGCTTAAGCACGATCCGGCGGCGCAAAAGCTGCGTCGTCAGAAAATCCAGATTGTGTTTCAGAACCCGTATGGCTCGCTGAACCCGCGTAAAAAGGTCAGCCAGATCCTGGAAGAGCCGCTGCTGATTAATACCTCTCTCAGCAAAGCAGAGCGCCGCGAAAAAACGCTGGCGATGATGGCGAAAGTGGGCCTGAAGAGCGAGCATTACGATCGCTATCCGCACATGTTTTCTGGCGGCCAGCGCCAGCGTATTGCTATTGCACGCGGCCTGATGCTGGATCCGGACGTGCTGATTGCCGATGAACCCGTGTCGGCGCTGGACGTCTCGGTGCGTGCTCAGGTGCTTAACCTGATGATGGATTTACAGCAGGAGCTGGGACTTTCATACGTCTTTATCTCGCACGATCTGTCAGTGGTGGAGCACATTGCGGACGAAGTGATGGTGATGTATCTGGGGCGCTGCGTGGAGCGGGGCACCAAAGAGGCGATCTTTGCGAACCCGCGTCACCCATACACGCAGGCGCTGCTCTCTGCCACGCCACGTCTGAATCCGGATGAGCGTCGTGAACGCATTAAGCTGACCGGGGAGCTGCCAAGTCCGTTAAGCCCGCCGCCAGGCTGTGCGTTTAACGCCCGCTGTCGCCGTCGTTTCGGACCTTGTACCCAGCTTCAGCCTCAGCTTAAGCAGTATGGCGAGCAGCAGATTGCCTGTTTTGCCGTTGACCAGGATGAAGGTCAGCCGGTCGGCAACTAAAGCGGACCGGCAGGGCAGAAGGGCGGACCCAGAGTCCGCCCTTTTTTATGGGTTAAAATTATAACAAAAAGAGAGGGTTATCAGCTGACTTCGCCTGTTGCACTCAGGACCGTTTCTTTCTACTGGCTTCACTTTGTTTCAGGACCACCGGATAAAGTAGTGAGCCAGGGCCAACGAAAAGTGACTTATGTCAAATATTTACCTCTGCCAGCACATTCCTGGATAACTTCTTCTAAAGTATTTCTAAACTTAAAAAAAGAAGGGTATTCCCTTTCTCTGGTCGCACTCATCACATCGCAAAAATATTTAATTAACCCGACGAAATTACTTAATTAAGGAAAATAATAACAAAGTTGATTGATAGTCTGCGTAGTCATTTATTTTATCTGTAATGAAAAGTTAATTATTCACTCCACAGACGCTTAACTGGCGATAAGAATAATCTGATGCAAATAATGTTTATATGCTATATTGCCGCAAAATCCCCCACTCCTCGCGATCGCTCCCATGAAAAGTTATGATGATCTGCAGCGTTTTAAAGAAAAAACGCAAACAAACCATATCGAATTCAAGGATATGTCTGAACAGACGAAGAATTCAGACGGTGCCAACTGGGCGATCATCAAACAGCTGATGAACGAGGGGGCGGAAGCGGCATTGGGTAACGGTCAGCTGACAGATATCGCTGCGCCCCAGCCCATTACCAACGACACTTTTACGGCAGAGCATGCCTCTTCACAGGCGCTGCCGACGCAGCCTCACTCGCTGAGGCCACAGCCTGTGGCACAGGCTTCCGCGCAGCCGCACAGCGTTGCGGCCTTTGTGGCAAAACCGGCTGCCGTGCAGGTTGGGGCTTCACTGCTGGAAAGCATTGCTGCTTCGCTGAAGCCTGTTCCCGCAGAGGAACCCGCGCCAGCAGAGCCTGCAACTGCCGCCGCAGAGTTCCTGTCGACGACAAATCCGTTAGCCGCAGCGCAGGCATTTAATCCGCTGGCAGCACGGCTGGCTCAGACGGTAAATACATCAGCCGCAGCGCAGCCAGCCAGTCCGCTGGCGGCAGCGCAACCGGCTCAGGCGGTAAATCCGTTGGCCGCAACGCAGGCCACCGGGCCAGCGCCGGCTTCGTCTCTGCTGGCTTCGCTGGCAGCGGCACCTTCTGCCCCCACAACGCCTTTTGCAGCGGCTACTCCGCAGCCGGTTGCGACTGCACAAGGCGCGCCTGTGCAACCAACAGCGGAACAGCTGCCGCGCTTCAGGCAGCTGTTCAGTGCGAAGCCTGCGTCAGTCGCGATTTCTAAAGACACTTTGCTGCAACCTCTGCTGGAGAGAATTGCCTCATGCCGTTAGTTTGCGTTTGTTCTCCCAAAGGTGGCGTGGGTAAAACCACTATGGCTGCCAACCTGGCTTACACCCTTGCCCGTGGCGGCAGCAAAGTGCTGGCTATCGACTTTGATGTGCAAAACGCCCTGCGTCTGCACTTTGGTGTTCCGCTCTCTGATGGCCGCGGTTACGTGGCTAAATCGGCAGAATCGCCGGACTGGAGCCAGTCAATTTTAACCACCGGCGGCAACATTTTTGTGATGCCTTATGGTGACGTAACGGAAGAGCAGCGGGTTGAGTTTGAAAATAATTTATCCCGCGATCCCAACTTCCTTACCCGCGGCCTGCATACCGTTCTCAACTATCCTGGCCTGGTGATTGTGGCTGATTTCCCGCCAGGGCCTGGACCCGCCCTAAAGGCTATGACCGATCTTGCCGATTTACACCTTGTAGTGATGCTGGCGGATACCGCTTCGCTGTCACTGTTGCCGCAGATCGAAAACGACAAAATGATTGGCGGCGCGCTTAATCACCGTTCAGGACACTTTTTTGTGCTGAACCAGAGCGACAGCCGCCGCAATATCAGTCGTGACGTGACCGCCTTTATGCAGCAGCGACTGGGCGACCGGTTGCTCGGCGTGGTAAATCGCGATGAGAGCGTGGCGGAAGCCAATGCCTCGCAGCAGTCTGTCTTTGATTTCAGCCCGGTTTCCGCTGCCGCTTTTGATATTGAGATTGTCGGCAAGCGTATTGCCGCCCTGCTCAACATCACCGTAGGCGACGGTGAGATGCAGGCTCCGCTGAGATCGCGTTAATCGAGGGCGGTGCCGTCGGGTAAGGATGCCTGAAACACCGTGGTGCGTTCGCTGCGGTAAAATAATAGTTCCGTTTTTCAGGATGACTCATGAAAAAAGTCCTGTACTACCTGCTGCTGTTGGTATTATTCCCACTCGCCGCAGTGATTGTTATCACGCCTATGGACAGCCAAAAGCAGTATATTTTTGGCCTGGTCTCCATTGCCATTCTTATTCTTCTCGGCTTCAGTAAAAGCCGCAAAATCTCTATGGTAATGGTGTTCCTCTCGGCATTAATGTCGACGCGTTATATTTTCTGGCGCGCTACCGAAACGCTCTCGTTTAATTCTGAAGTAGAAGCCATTCTCGGCATCGGACTATTTATTGCCGAGGTCTATGTCTGGCTGATCCTGATCCTGGGCTACCTGCAAACATCATGGCCGCTTAAGAGAACTATCGAGCCGATGCCGGAAGACATTAACTTATGGCCGACCGTGGATATCTACGTGCCGAGCTATAACGAAAGCCTTGATGTGGTGCGTGACACCGTGCTTGCCGCGCAGTGTATTGACTATCCGCGCGACAAAATCAAAATCTACCTGCTGGATGACGGCAAGCGTAGCGAGTTTGCGGTGTTCGCTGCCGATGCGGGCGTGGGCTACATCACACGTGATGATAACCGCCATGCGAAAGCGGGTAATCTTAACCACGCCATGCGTATCACCAAAGGTGAGCTGATTACCGTTTTTGACTGTGATCATGTTGCCACCCGTGCCTTCCTGCAGGCGACGGTTGCGCCGTTCCTGCGCGATCCCAAACTGGCCCTGTTACAGACGCCACACTACTTCTATTCCCCGGACCCATTTGAACGTAACCTGAAGGCCGCACGTGAAATCCCGAATGAAGGCGCGCTGTTCTACGGCCCGGTGCAGCAGGGTAACGATAACTGGAACGCGACCTTCTTCTGCGGCTCCTGTGCGGTTATTCGCCGTTCAGCGCTGGAAGAGATTGGCGGCTTCGCCACGGAAACCGTGACCGAAGATGCCCACACGGCGCTGAAAATGCAGCGTCGCGGCTGGAAGTCTGCCTTCCTGGCGCTGCCGCTGGCCGCTGGTCTGGCAACGGAGCGTCTGGGTCTGCATATCATTCAGCGTACCCGCTGGGCGCGTGGCATGACGCAGATTTTCCGCGTGGATAACCCCTTGTTTGGCCGTGGCCTGAAATGGCAGCAGCGTCTCTGCTACCTGAACGCCATGCTGCACTTCCAGTTTGGCCTGCCGCGGGTGATCTTCCTGACTGCACCGCTGGCCTACCTGCTGTTTAACCTGAACATTATTCACTCTTCGGCCAGCTTGATTTTTGCCTATGTGCTGCCGCACCTGGTGATGTCGCTGTACGTAAACTCCCGTATGAATGGCCGCTTCCGCGCCACCTTCTGGGGCGAGATTTACGAAACGGTGATGGCCTTCCATCTGGTTATCCCGACGATCCTGACCATGATTTCTCCGAAGCACGGCAAATTCAACGTAACGGATAAGGGCGGTCTGCTGGACGTGGGCTTCTTTGACTTCAACATCGTGCGTCCTCACGTTATCTGCGCCTCGCTGCTGCTGATTGGCGTGGTGAGCGGCATTGTACGCGCCGTGGCGCATGACTACTTTGGCGTGGATCCTTACGTGATTGCGCTGAACGTCGGCTGGGCGATATTCAGCCTGATCATTCTGATGGCGGCGATTGCCGTTGCGCGTGAGACCAGGCAGACACGTAAAACTATCCGCGTTGAAGTCAGCCTTCCTGTGGTGCTGCATTACGCCAGCGGTATCTCTTCACGCACCACCACCGTGAATCTGTCGATGGGCGGCGCGCAGGTTGTGGCACCGGATGACCGTCATGAAGCGGATGCAATTGAAGCCATTGATGTGATGCTGCAATCCGGCACGATCTCTATTCCGGTGGGCATTATCGGCGCTGAAGATGGCGTGATCCGGCTTAAGTTTGACGAGATGCCGCTCTCGCGCCGCCGTGAACTGGTGCGCGTGGTGCTTTCCCGCGCCGATGCCTGGATTAAACCGGAAGGGCCGAAAGACAAACCTTTCCGTTCCCTGATAACCATTATTCGTACTGTATTTGAATTGTTCTGGCTGACCTGGAAAGACCGCCGCGCTAAGCGTCAGCGTCAGGCCGTGAAGGCTGAAGAGGATGGCGTGGCATGAAGCGACTGATATTACCTGCGCTCTGTTTTACCGGCGTACTGACGCTGGGCAGCGTCTGGGCCGCGGCTGAAGGGGTAACTCAGGACAGCAGCGCGCTGTCACAGATCCCGCCGCCGGCGGGCGTCGGCGAGCCTTCCGCGGCGCAAGCCACCACGCCTGGTGATTATTCTGCTCAGATGAATCAGGCAAACAGCAACGCTGCGGCCATGCCGTGGCGCCAGCCAGCCGATCCGGCTGCAGGCACGTCTGCGCCGTCGGCCGGGCAAGGTTCGCCAGCGACAGGGCAGGGTTCGTTCTCAGCAGAGCAAAGCTCACCAGTGATGGGACAAGGCTCGCCTTCAGCAGAGCAAAGCTCACCAGTGATGGGGCAGGACTCGTCCTCAGCAGAGCAAGGCTCGCCAGTAATGGGGCAGGACTCGTCCTCAGCAGAGCAAAATTCACCAGCGATGGGACCGGGTTCGCCAGCAGTAGAGCAATACGCCCCGGCCGGAGCAACCGCGCAGCCAGATCCAGCGACCGGCCTGCCTGCGGGCCTGCCGCCGCTGCCTGCGCCTGTAGCCAGCGCACCTGCTGCCAGCACCACCATGCTGAACCAGCCGCTTTCCAGCACCGTTTCGGTCGGCCAGATGGGGCAGACTAACGGTATCTTACTTACCGGCGGTCAGTTGCAGTCCGGGATTGTCTTCACGCTGCCAACGGATGAAGTGATCACTAACGCGCGCCTCAACCTGTCGCTTAAAGTGTCGCCGGCGCTCGCCGCCCGTAATACCTCACTGCAATTAATGCTGAATGGCCAGCCGCTGGGCACCCTGCCGCTGAGTGCTTCAGACAATGCCAGCGAAGATTATCAGCTCGATATTCCCGCCGCGATGGTGGTCTCCAACAACAACCTGAGCTTTAAAATTAACGATGCTGACCAACTGCTGTGTGAGCGCGACAGTGCCAGCCAGTATCAGGTCACCATCCTGCCAAAAACCACGCTGTCGCTGGAAGGGCAGCAGCTCAATATTGGCAACGTGCTGCGTAATTTCCCGCGTCCGTTTATCGATCCGCTGCGTATGACGCCATCAGTGGTGACGATGGTCTTTGGTCAGGCCGTTTCGCCGGGCGAAGTCAGCGCGGCGGCCATCGTCTCCTCCTGGTTGGGCATTCAGACCGACTACCGTGGCATCAGCTTCCCGGTGCTGCGTAATGAGCTACCGGAGAAAAACGGTATTGTGTTTGCGCGCCCTGGGCAAATGGTTGCTGGCATCGCCATACCGAATGTTACCGGTCCGGTTCTGCAAATTATTGATAACCCGGTAAACCCGGTTTATAAGCTGATGCTGGTGATCGGCAAAACAGACGATCAGCTCCGGCAGGCCGCCTGGCGTCTGACTCAGCCGTTGAGCGTGGATGTTCCCTCCCTGGCCGTTGCCATGCAAAATATCCCGGTCAGCAAGCCCTATGACGCTCCTCGCTGGATCAACACCGATCGTCCGGTTCGCCTCAACGATCTGCTGCGTAAAGATCAAAGCATGACCACTACCGGGATCTGGCACGATGCGCTGCGGGTGAATTTCCGCGCCGCGCCGGATCTCTTCCTGTGGGATGGCGACACCCTACCGGTGGAGCTGAACTACCGTTTTCCCTCTGAAACCTGGATCGATGAAGACAAATCCTTCCTCAACGTCACTCTGAACGGCACTTTTCTGCGCAATTTGTCGGTGAACAAAGTGGGCCTGCTGGAGAATATCTGGCACCGTCTGGGCGGCGATGCACGTCAGGAAAATTACACCCTGAAGCTCGATCCTTATCTGATTTATGGCGATAACCAGTTGCAGCTCTATTTCAACATCAAACCCAAAGAGGATGCGCCCTGCAGCGTGCTGACCAATAACAACATCAAGAGCCGCATCGAAGACAACTCCTATATTGACCTGAGCAATACGCGTCACTTTACGCTGTTGCCAAACCTCTCTTACTTTGTGGGTGCCTCTTTCCCGTTCACCCGGCTGGCGGACTATTCGCAGACGGTGCTGTTGCTGCCCTCCATGCCAGGTAATGCTGAAATCAGTACGCTGCTGGAGATGGCAGGTCGTTCAGGTAATGCCACCGGCGTAGCGCTGAGCCATAACAGCGTGATGTTTGGCATCCCTGCGGGCGGCACCTCGCTGGATCGTTTGCGGCACAGCGACGTGCTGGCCGTTTCCACACTTTCTCAGACCGCCTTTAACCAGGCTATGTTGCAGGGCACCCCTTACGAGTTGAACGGGCATACGTTGGGCGTTAAGGAGCCAACACTGCTGGATAACCTGCGCGGCTGGCTGACCGGCGACTGGTATCGTCAGGCCGTTGATGCCGATCGCTACTTATCTTCCAACGAAGACTGGCGTGGCTTCATCAGCTACGGTTCGCCGTGGAACAATGAACGGCTGGTGGTGATGACCGTGGCAACCGATGATGTGCAGCTTTCCCGTCTGCACCACGATCTGACCTCACCGCGTATTAACGCCGGTATCCGTGGCGACACCGCGATTATTACCGATGAAAACGGCATTCGCAGTTTCCGGGTTGGCGCGCAGTTCCCGAGCGGACAGATGCCGTGGTACATGATGGTTATCTGGTATGCCAGCCAGCATGCCGTTGTGCTGGCATTGCTGGCGCTGCTGTTCTCTGTACTGGTGGGGCTGAGCACCGTAGTGCTGCTGAAGCGTCACGCCTGGAAGCGCCTGAACCCGCAGCATGATCCGTCCCCTGGCGAGAAGAAGTAATGACCATGATGAAAATAAAAACGCTTACCGCCAGAGTTCGTCAGCATTGGGTGCCAGGCATCACCTTAGTCGCTTCTGCGCTGGTTTTCCCGGCGCTGGCAGCAGAGAGTAATCCGGCCATTCAGGCGCTGTTCGATCAGGCCAACTACTGGCACCAGAAGGCGCATGATGAGCTGGCTCGCGATGCGCTCAACAAGGTGCTGATGGTGGATCGCGGCAACACGCAGGCGCTCTATTTGATGGCGCTTTGGGCGCAGCAGAGCGGCGACTCGGCAACGGCCGCTACATGGCGCACCCGCCTGAGCGAAGCCTCACCCAACGATCCGCGCCTGGTGGAGCTGGACCAGGCCCGCCAGTTGCAGTCTGTGCCGACAGCGCAGCTTGCGTTGGCCCGCCAGCAGGCGCGCAGCGGTAACATTTCCGCTTCTCTGCAAACCTGGCGCAACACCTTCAGCGGCAATGAGCCGCCTGCCAGCGTTGCGGCGGAATATTACCTGACGATGGCGGGCGACCGCACGCTGCTGCCGCAGGCCGTCGATAATCTCCGTCAGTTCGCCGCGCAGAATCCTCAGGATACCGGCGCAAAACTGGCGCTGGGTAAGGCGCTGACCTACCAGGAATCGACCCGCCGTGAAGGGTTGCAGATGCTGGAAAGCATGGCTGACGGCAATCCGGATGCGGACCGTTCTCTGCGTCAGGCGCTGATGTGGTTAGGCCCGCAGCCGGGCGATGCACCGCTCTACCAGAACTACCAGCAGCGCCATCCGCAGGATCGCACGGTGATGGAGTATTACCGTAAGAATGCGGGCGGTGCCGAGAAAGGCCAGGGCTTTACCGCGCTGAACAGCGGCGACGTGAGCGGCGCGCAGTCGGCCTTTAGCCAGGTGCTTCAGGCTAATCCGCAGGATGCGGATGCGTTAGCCGGGCTGGGCTACGTTGCCCAGCGCAACGGTAACTATGCGGCCGCAGCCGACTATCTGGAGCGTGCGGCGAAGCAGGGCGGGGAAAACAGCCAGCAGCGTCAGCAGCAGGCGGCAGACGCCCGCTTCTATGCGCAGCTGGCTGCCGCGCAGCAGGCGGTGAAAGCGGGCAATACCGCTCAGGCGCTGAGCTTAAGCGAACCCTTAACCCAGGCCGAGGGCGAAAAAGGAATCTCCGCGAAGCTGTTCCGCGCGGACGTTCAGCGGCGCAGCAATCAGCCGGAGGCGGCAGAGCAGACTTACCGCTCCGTCCTGCAAAGCGACGCCGATAACCGTCCGGCGAAAGAGGGGCTGTTTTATGTACTGCGCCAGCAAAACCGTGGCGCTGAAGCCAGCACCCTGTTGTCATCCCTGCCGGACAGCGTGCGCGAAAGCGTGACGCCACGTCCCGCCGTCACCAGCGATCCGGTACGGCGTCAGGCTAAACAGGCGCTGGCAGCAGGCAATACGCAGCAGGCTATCGCCATTCTCCAGCAGGGTATTCAGCGTTTCCCCTCCGATCCCTGGGTGCGTCTGGATCTGGCCCGCCTTTATCAACAGCAGGGAAATAGTTCCCTGGCTGCCGGTATCATGCAGCCTGCTTTCCGTAGCGGCGCCAGCAACAATGAGATTTACGCCGCAGCGCTGTTCGCCAGCGAAAGCGGTGCCTGGCAGCAGGCACAGTCACTGATTGCCCGTATTCCTGCCCGCAGTCAGAGCAGCCAGATGCGTGAACTGTCGCGCCGTGCGAACTTCAACCTGCAAATGGCTGTGGCGCAGCAGTATCTGGCGCAGGGCGCAAACGCTGCTGCGGCAAACACGCTGAAGGCGCTGGCGGTGAACCCACCGGAGAACCCGGCAGATGCGGGTAATCTGGCGAAAGGCCTGGCCGATGCGGGCGATTTGTCCACGGCAGTCTCCGTGGTGCGCACCAATATGCAGCGCGGCGTGCAGGGTAACGCTGGCGACTATGCAGCCCAGGTCGCGGTGCTGAATCAGGCCGGTCTCAGTGGAGAGGCGCAGAGCTTCCTCAGCAACCCGGAACTGCAATCCCGCAGCACGCCAACCCAGCTGGCAGGCATTCAAAATGGCTATCTCATTCAGGAAGCTGACCGTCTGCGCGAGCAGAAGCAGTATGCCGCCGCTTACGACAAGCTGATTGGCGCGTTGCAGCACGACCCGCAAAACACCGACTTAATGTTCGCCATGGCGCGCCTCTATCAGTCCGGCAAAATGAATAAAGATGCTGGCGTTGTTTATGACTATCTGATGACCCGCGACACGCCAACTCAGGATGCTCGTGTGGGCGCAATCGACGTGGCGCTGGCTAACAACGACCTGCCGAAAGCGAAAGGCCTGGTAGCCGGGCTGCGCGGTGAGCAAACGCCGGAGCGCCTGCTGTTAATGGCGCGCGTGGCGGAAGCCGATGGCGATCACCAGCAGGCGCTGGCTTATCTGCGCACCGCGCGCGGTAAAATGATCGGCCTGGAAGGCGCGGCCACCGGCACCAGTCCAGCTATTGGCGGGCTGTCACTGGCAGACAACCCGTTTATTAACCGCACCACCCCTTCCCAGCGCCGCTCCCCTTCTGCCTACGGCGCTGTGATGCCGTGGCAGCAGGCTCCCGCAGGCAGCGATGCAGCGTTACAGACCACCAGCGTGGAGGTGCCTTCCCGGCAGAGCCGCACGCTGCATCAGATCGATACCATGATGGACGATCTACAGGAGCGGACCGGAACCTGGGCACAGGGTGGCGTACAGGTCAGAGGGCGCGATGGCGAGTCGGGCCTCAGCAAGCTGACAGAAGCGAAAGCGCCACTTACCTGGTCTACCGTGCCGTATGGCGACACGCGTTTTGACTTCACCCTGACGCCGGTAACCCTGAGCGCAGGCAGCGCTTCCAGTTCGGCGACGCCGCGTTTTGGTACGCAGGCGCTGGAACAGGGCCGCAGCGCCCAGGCTAATAATATTCTGCCGTCAGAAGTGAAGCTCAATTCACCCGGTTCGCAAAACGCTTCTGGCGTGGAAGTGAATCTGGGCCTGACTAACGATAAATTCAAAATTGATCTGGGTTCGACGCCGCTGGGGCAGGATCTCAGCACGCTGGTGGGCGGCATCCAGTGGTCGCCTAAGCTGACGGATTACCTGACGCTGATCCTGACTGGTGAACGCCGCGCCGTCACCGACAGCCTGCTCTCCTATGTGGGTGTGGAAGATAAGCTGAGCGGTAAACGCTGGGGCCGCGTGACCAAAAACGGCGGTAACGCGCTGTTAAGTTACGATAACGGCGATGCTGGCTTCTACTTTGGCGCGGGCGGCTACAGCTACCTGGGCGAGAATGTGGAGAGCAACCAGAGCGTTATGGGTTCGGCAGGGGCGTATGTCCGTCCGTTCCATGATGACAGCAGCGAGCTGAAAACAGGGATCAGCATGAGCTGGATGGATTTCTCGAAAAACCTCAGCTACTACACTTACGGCCAGGGCGGTTACTTCAGCCCGCAGAACTTTGTTGCCGTCTCGTTCCCGGTGGACTGGAGCAAGAATTACGACGATCTGAACGTGAAGGTGGGCGGCTCGGTGGGCTATCAGTCCTATTCACAGGATCGCAGCGCCTACTTCCCAACCGATCCGGACAAACAGGCGCAGCTGGAAAGCTATTACAATGGCGGTTACGCCACCGAGGCTTACTACGCTGGCGGCAGTAAAAACGGCATTGGTTATAATCTGCACGCGGGCGCGGACTACAAGGTGAACAGAGACGTGACCATCGGCGGTCAGTTGGGCTACGACACCTTTGGTGATTACAACGAAAGCACCGCGAAACTCTATTTCCGCTATATGCTCGGGGACAAATAAGCATGAGTGAACTTACACAGCGTACGCTGGATTACTATCGTCAGCAGCAGTATCAGCCAGGCTGGTTTGATTTACTGAGCGTGATGATTAACGGCATGCTGCGCAACGCAGGCGAGCGGGAGAGCCACGCTTTTCTGCAGCAGATGGGCGAGACGTTAGCGACCCGCTACCCGCTGGGCGCCTTACAAACCGTGGCGGATCTGGAGACGCAGATCAACGCGGTGCTGGCGCAGTTCAACTGGGGATTTGTCGATCTGCAGCCGCGTGAGAGCGCAATAGTGATCTCCCATATGGCGCTACCGCCGGGTGACGGCCTGATGGATGCCCGTCAGTGGCGCCAGGCATTAGGGGCGGTGCTGCTGGGCCTCTATGCGCGCTGGCTGCGCGATCAGGGTGGCAATCCTGCCGTGTCATTGGTTTGTGAAGAGACGGAGAGTGACGCCACGCTGAACTTCCGTTATCAGCTATGAGGAAGATAAAAATGTCTCTGCTAAGGGCGAGCGTTATCGTTATTGCGATGCTGCTGGGTTGCGCGCAGGCGACGGCGGCAGAGGGCTGGAGCAGCTTTAAAAGCCGCTTTATGACCAGCGACGGGCGCATTCAGGATACGGGCAACAACAACGTCAGCCATACCGAAGGGCAGGGCTATGGGATGCTGATGGCCGTCTGGTACAACGACCGCAGCAGCTTTGATAGCCTGTGGCGCTGGACCCAGCAGCACCTGAAGAACCCGCAAACCGGCCTGTTTTACTGGAAGTATAACCCCGCGGCGGCGGACCCGGTGGCTGACAAAAATAATGCCTCAGACGGGGATGTGCTGATCGCCTGGGCGCTGCTGAAGGCGGGCCAGAAATGGCAGAACCCCGCTTATCTGCAGGCTTCCGACCGTATTCAGAAAGCGATTGTAGACCGTGACGTGATCGCTTTCGGCGGCCAGACCGTGATGCTGCCGGGCAATCAGGGTTTCAACAAAACCAGCTACGTCGTTCTGAACCCTTCCTATTTCCTGTTTCCTGCCTGGCGCGACTTTGCCGCCCGCAGTCACCTGAAGGTCTGGAATAACCTGATCGACAGCGGCATGGATTTGCTGTCGAAGATGCGCTTTGGCGATGCCGGTTTGCCGGTTGACTGGGTAGCGCTGAATGCCGATGGCAGCGTAGCGCCCGCGACAGCCTGGCCGCCGCGCTTCAGCTATGACGCTATCCGCGTGCCGCTTTATCTCTACTGGTATGACGCACAAAGCCTGCAGCTGGTGCCGTTCCAGCGCTACTGGATGGGCTTCTCAAGACTGCAAACGCCCGCCTGGATTGATGTGATGAGCAACGATAAAGCTCCTTACAACATGGCAGGCGGCCTGTTGGCGGTGCGTGATTTAACGCTGAATCAGACCGGCTATCTCAGTGACCAGCTGGATAACAATGAAGATTACTTCTCCTCCAGCCTGCAACTGCTGGCCTGGCTGGCGCTGAAAGATCGCTGAATCAGTGGGCGGACGATTTTAATCAGAGCATCATTTCTGCCAGACTGTCTGGCAGAAATCTAAAAAGATTGATTGGCGCATCCTATGGCACCAATAGTTAGCGCAGTAATAGTAACATCAGTTATAATCTTTTCATCGGAGGCAAACAGTCTCCACACCATACAAATGAAGGATTATGACCATGAAAACCATGAAAACACTGTCACTTGCCGCTGTAGCCGCCCTGTCTCTGATCTCATTCGGTAGCTTCGCCCAGAGCGTGTCTGCCACCGCATCAACACTGGACGGTGCCGAAGCCAAAATCGCCGCACAGGCGCAGCAGCACGGTGACCAGTACAAAATCACCAGCGCCTATACCAATAACGGCGTGTACATGACCGCAGAACTGTACAAATAACGGATGGTTGCAAAAGGAAGTGCCGGAAGAGGTCGCCCACGTGGCGGCCTTTTTTGATCCGTAGCCGCCAATGTGCCGGATTGAACATAACATCTGTTGTACGCCGCGCATAAAAAAGCCCGCATAGCGGGCTTCAGTCGTAGACTTCACGTCGATGGCCGATGATGGCCGCCAGAATAACCAGCTCGTCGTCCCTGATCTCACACAGAATACGATAATCACCGACCCGATAACGCCAGAACTCGCCCAGCTCACCTTTGAGCGGCTTCCCTGACTGACGAGGATCGGCGGCAACAGCAATGCGTAAATCCATAAAATCCACAATCCGTCGCGCGTTCTGTTTATCCATCTTACGTAACGATTTCAGAGCCCGGTCGGAATAGTTAATCGTCCAGACCAAGTGACTTCCTCACGTCATCAGACGAATGCACCTCTTCATCACCACGGCGAACACGTGCTGCTGTTTCTGCAGAAAGATAATAATCTTCCAGGTCTTCTAAATGCGTCAGTATTGCTTCCCGCGCATAGAATGTCTTTGTTCGCCCGGTTTGCTTCGCCAGCGAGTCCAGACGTGCCTCAATCTCATCAGATAATCGAATAGCCAGCATGCAGACCTCCTGAATTACAACCGCTATACATGTATATCGCACTATACAACAGCTCCAATTAGAGGGCAAAAAATAGTCTACCCATACCTCTTGATAACCTGCTTACTGTCGAGATATACAGTTAGAGGGCTTTTCTCCTAAACGTTAAAAGGATATCTGTCATGGCTCTTAAACCTGGTCCTAAAAGAATTGCTGAATCAACTGGGAAACCGGATCAACGTCAACGTGATAACAAAAACACTCCGGGGAATACTCCAGAGTTAAAACCCAGTAAGTCATCAAAAAAATAATCACTGCAACATGAATCGCTCAGAAGCCCTCCGGGGCTTTTTTTGTACCCGCCACGCGGGCGGATTTACCATAATATCCGTTGCGCCCCTCCGCGCTTATCTGCCGCCTTCGGATCAAAAGATGCATCTTTACCTTGTCAAAATTCCTGAAAAACGCCTTGATAAGTTTTAACCCGGTGCATGGCTATGCACAGAAGTGCCTGGCCGGGATTTTAGCGGCTAAAATCCGGTGAAGGCCCTGAAAGACATTCCAGGGCTCCGTTTCCCAAACGGAGCCCTCTCAGTTCGGATAAGCTACCCACTCTCCGCCGTTGAGCCGTATCCAGGGTTTGCCCTGGTACATCATCACCACGGCATTGTCGTTCTCGGAAATAACCGGCGTCTGCGGCAGGTTTTCCGTGAGCACCGACATATTCACATTGGCGGCGTTGAAGACCTGACCATCCACCACGCGGGAGACCAGAGCTGACAGGGCCTGCAAACTGAGCGGGGTTGAAACGTTTAGCGGCCCCTGATGCGGCGCCTTCATGCCGACAAACTTAATGCCAACCGGCACATGAGTAATGCCCGGACTGGGAATATCGCGCAGGCCGGACATCTGCATTTTGTCGCCCTGCAGCGCTGCGCCGTGTTCCGGCACCACCATCACCATTACCCGGCGGCCTGATTTATCAAGGTTGGTCAGAAACGCATCCAGCTGATCGAACAGCAGTTTCGCCCGTGGCTGCCAGGCGTCGGTTTTGCTGCTGCCCAGCTCTCTCGTGCCGTCATGCAGCGGGATCAGGTTGTAGAAGGTGGCGCTGCGGGCGTCGCTGCTTTTCTGCCGATCGTCCAGCCAGCGTTGCATCACCTCCGCATCGTTCAGCACCGGTGAGCTGTCAAAAGAGGTGAGTTCCGGCCTGATCCCGGCCTGCGACATCAGCGGCGCGCTCAGATTCCCCTGTTCACGTAGCTCCTGCAGATAGTTACCAAATACCCCTGTATGGTCCATCATCAGCTGCTGCTTAAAGCCAAGCTTTGCAAGATTATCAAAAAGATAGCAGCGCTGGTCGGCGGGTTTATAGAGATCGCTGTGCGAGCTCTGTCCGCAGCTTGCCCTTAACAAACGGATACCGGCCGGACCGCTGTAGCCTGTCGCCGAATTGTAATTGGTCATCATGATATCGAAATGCTTCCACAGCGGATGATCGCTCAGCTGAGCCGCCTCCATATCGGACCAGGCCAGCGAACAGATATTGATCACCAGGATATCGAACGGGGCCGAATCTGCCGGTAACGCGTCAGGAAAATGAGTGATCTGCTGTTTCTGGTTAGCGTAAAAGGTATTCAGATATGCGGTCAGATTGGTGTTGGTGGGCGGTGCCGATTGATCCAACCCGTCAGCGGGGGCCGGCTGCGGTGCACTATTTAACGTCACCGGCGGCGTGGCCTCTTTACCCGGTAACAGCGCAAAGGAAGGACCGGCAATATTCACTACGTTGATCCACAGCAGCATCAGTGACACCAGCACCGTCACCCTTATCCACTGGGCGATGAACAGGTAGAGCACCAGCATCACAAAAGCGGTTCCTACCATTTGCCAGTTGATAAAGCGGTTGGCAAGGTCCAGCAGATAAGCAGCGGAAAAGCCGGTGAGCTGGCTGCCCTGGCTCAGAATGCTCTCCGGTCCCGGCAGCCAGGTGTCGTGCCAGAACAGCCCGATGCCGATCGGCAGGGAGATCCAGTTGCGCAGGCGGTGCAGGCCGTCAGAGCGCACCGGCAAAACCAGCCAGGCAAGAAACACCAGGTTAGTCAGCGCATGAAAGTTCAGATAACCAAACCACAGCAGGCCAAATTTAAGCAGAAAATAGAGGTTCCAGCCGCCCAGTCCGCGCCAGCGTACAGGGGATTTAGCTTCATCAAGAGGGCTCATTGCTTGTCCGATGTTGAAGATTTACGTCGCCAGGTCCCTTCATATTTTAATGAGCGGGGCGGCGTGAAACGCAAGAGCAGCCCGTGCCACTTTTTCGGCAGCCAGCGGGCATAAAAAGGTTTAAGTAACAGCAGTAACAGCACCAGCAGCAGCAGGATCTGTACCCCATCCATCAGCGTCATAAGTCCTCTTCCGGTCGTTGGCCGAGGATAATATCTTGCGGCTGATGACGAGATTTCTCCACTTTCGGCGCTGGTGCAGCCTGCTCAGGCGCCGAAGCCGCAGGGGTCGCGTGCCATGCCGTTTTCACCTTTCCCGCCATCTGGCGCACCTCCGATAAAATTTGCAAATCTTCATACCAGACCAGCCGGTTAGTAAAAATTTCATCATGCGGCAGGCGGAAGATAAATTTCAGTGCGGTATCCAGATCGTTAAAACGACAGGAAGAGAGGAACACGTAAAGCCGATCGCTCGCCAGCGTGACCAGATCGCCATATCGCCGTGGCTTGCAGAGCGTCAGCGCCTGTTCTGGTTTCAGTTCAGGCACTGTGCGCAGCGCGACCAGTAACCCTTTGCCGTTTTCAGGTAGCAGCGTGTTGTTCACCAGCAGCATCACCGACTGAGAGAACGCTTCCGGTGAAAGATAGCCCCTCTCCTGCAAGGGCTGCATCGATTTCAGCAGAGCGGAAAGGTCAGCCGGTACGTGGCGGTTAAATAACTGGCCCTGAATACCTTCAAGGGTGGTCAGGAACCGGGAGAGGGGCGCGCTGAACGGGACGATGGCATTGACGCCGCAGGCCAGCAGCAGGCGCTCATCGCTGTAGCGCAGCGCCGTTTGCATCTCGCGTACCACGATTTTCAGCCCGCTCCCGCGGGAGATACGCAGGCTGTGAATCTGGCTCGCCATGTCGGCAATAGCGTCGCTGTGCTGCAGGGCAAAAACCACAGTGGCGGCACTGGCCTGCAGGGCGCGATCGTAAACCGCTCTGTTATCATCGAATAAAAGCCACAGGCTGGAGAGGGGGGGAGCGCCTTCAAGTACCGATTTTTCAGCAATACAGAGCTGCTCATCATTCAGGGTCAGCGGCGTATTCTGCTCATCCCGATCGATAAGCCTGAAACAGTGCTCACTGGCAGAGAGGCGCATTGCCCGGTCAGCCAGCATGCCATCGCCGTTTGCCCACCAGTTAATGCGGTAATGCCAGCTGTCCTGCTGCCAGTCAAGTTGCGAGAGGCCTTCAAGGTGACGATAAAATACCTGCAGATGATGACGAACGTTATTTATGCCCGATCCCGAGGTCACGATCAGCAGCGAAATTTGTTTGCCGCTTAACCAGCTCTGTAAGCGCTTCAGCCAGCTTTTTATCTCCTCTGCCGTTATTTTTTCCCACAACAGTGAGGAGGTAAAAAATATTATCAGCCGGGGCTTCTCCGGTAAAACCCGCGCCAGGTCATCGGTCAGATTCAACAGGGCCTGACGGTTTTCCGGCAGGGAAAAAAGAGGAATGGCATTCGGCCCTCCCTGAGGCGCCGGCGTAAGCAGCGCTTCAGGTTTGCTGCCGGAGGTGATTAAGGCAACCGAACGCTGCACGCTGATGCACTGGCGAGCCAGCAAACGCGCATCTTCTTCCCGGTCAGCGGTCACCCAATAACAACCAGCAGGCTGCATCAGCATGAGTTCATCCCGGACCTGTTCGAAACCCAATGTGAATGAAGAAGCCATAGTTTTTTCCGCAACACGTCCTGTTACATGGGTTAAATGTAGACCAGATAAAAGTTATTTTGAGAGGATCTTTCACTAAATATACATTACAACTTATACCAATCAGATTTAAACTTCAGATAAGATAAATCTTAAGCCAGTCACACTATTTTGGCGCTCTTTTCTGTCGCAAAAGGGGTTCTATGATGAGTGAAAAGCATTTGCCGGTGATAGCGGCGCCTGGTGAGGCACAGGATGATATTCGTGCGTTAGCCGCCGCCTTTTCTCTACAAGGCTGGCGCTATGTGGATATTTCCCGGCAGGAGCGCCTTGACGGAATAGTGGCCCGCTGGCCGCTGCTTGCCGAGCTGTCCACCGCCGCCTCTACTGAGGATCGGTAGTGCCGGTTATTGCTCTTCAGGGCGTGCGCGGCGGCGCAGGGACAACTTCGTTGACGGCGGCTTTTGCCTGGGCGTTGCAAACGCAGGGAGAATCGGTGGTTGTCGTGGATCTCTCGCCGGATAATCAGCTGCGCCTTCACTTTAATACCCCGGCCACGCATCCCCGCGGCTGGCTGCGTGCCGCGCTCGACGACCAGCCCTGGCAACAAAGCGCTTTGCGCTATGCGGCTGGCCTGGATTTTATCCCGTTCGGCCAGATCAACGATCGGGAACTGTTGATGTTTGTCAGTCAGCCGCTGGCGCATAGCGATCACTGGGCTGCCCATCTGGCAGAGCTACGCCAGGCATACCGCTGGATTTTACTGGACGTTCCCGCAGGCACAACGCCCTGGACGCGCTCCCTGCTGACGCTGGCCGATCGGGTTATCAGCGTGGTGGTACCGGATGCCAATTGCCATATCCGGCTCCACCAGCAGCGCTTCGCCGCCGGTAATCTCTTTCTGCTGAATCAATATTCCCCGCTCATTAATTCCCAGCAGGATCTGCATCAGCTCTGGCTAAGCACGTTGGACAACCTGATCCCGCTCTCTGTTCACCGCGACGAAGCGGTAGCCGAAGCGCTGCTGAACAAACAGCCGTTTACGGAATATCGCCCGCAGAGTCTGGCGGCAGAAGAGATGATGACGTTTGCCAGCTGGGCGCTGATCAATCTGCGTGGGTTACCGGCATGATGCTGCTGCGCTGGCTTCTGACCCCGTCGGTCTTCCCTGGACTGCAGCAGCGCTACAGCGGATTTCGTCAGCAGGGATCTCCGGCTCTGACTGCCGGGCTGCACTGCTTCTGGCTGATGCTGGCCTGGGCATTGTTGAGGTTTGAACAGCCCGGCTGGCAAAAAATTAACGCTAACCGCCGCCGGTTCTACCCCCATATTTCGCCGGAAAGACCGCGCCCTGCAGACTGTTTGCGTTATGGCCTGCAAAGCCTCTGGCTGCTGCTGGTGCTGCCGCTGGATAGCGTCAGCCGCAGCGAACGCTCGCCTGTTATTCCGCTACGAAGCTGGCGACAACGTGCCTTTCTCTGGCTGGATAAACTGCCCCAGCGGATCGAAGAGCGGGGAATTGCCCGTAAAGCGGATCGCCACCTGAAAAGGCTGCCCTCCTGGCTACGTCAGGTATTGCTTGGTGGCGCGATCCTCGTCGCCACCGGGCTGGCCCTGCTCTGTATCTCTCAGCCGTTTGACCTTGTTACCCAACTGATATTTGTGCTGCTGCTGTGGGGCGTGGCGATGGTGGTGCGGGGTATTCCGGGAAGGCTGCCCACCATGATGCTGATCGTGCTCTCGCTGACCATCTCCTGCCGCTACCTCTGGTGGCGCTACACCTCCACGCTGAACTGGGATGACCCGGTCAGTCTGACCTTTGGAGTGCTGCTGGTTGCGGCAGAAACCTACGCGTGGGTGGTGCTGGTGCTGGGCTATTTCCAGACGCTGTGGCCGCTGCAACGTCAGCCCGTGTCGATGCCGGAAGAGACGGCAAGCTGGCCCACCGTGGATTTATTAGTGCCCACCTATAATGAAGCGTTAAGCGTGGTGAAACCGACGCTGTATGCTGCGCTGGGCATTGACTGGCCAAAAGAGAAGCTGACAATTTACCTGCTGGATGATGGTAACCGACCTGAGTTCCGTGAATTCGCGCAGGAAATTGGCGTGCAGTATGTGGCGCGAACCAGCCATGAACATGCCAAAGCGGGTAACATTAACCATGCGCTGAAAACCGTCTGTCGCAGCGAGTATGTTGCGATTTTTGACTGTGACCATGTGCCCACCCGCTCTTTCCTGCAGGTCTCCCTTGGCTGGTTCCTGAAGGATCCGAAGCTGGCGATGCTTCAGACGCCGCACCACTTCTTCTCGCCCGACCCGTTTGAACGCAACCTTGGCCGGTTCCGCCGCACGCCAAACGAGGGCACGCTGTTTTATGGTCTGGTGCAGGATGGCAACGATATCTGGGATGCCGCGTTCTTTTGCGGTTCGTGCGCTGTGCTCCGCCGTTCCGCGCTGGATGAGATTGGCGGTATCGCCGTCGAAACGGTGACCGAAGATGCGCATACCTCGCTGCGCCTGCACCGCAGGGGCTACACCTCAGCTTATATCCGTATTCCGCAGGCCGCCGGACTGGCCACAGAAAGTCTCTCCGCCCACATCGGGCAGCGTATTCGCTGGGCAAGGGGAATGGTGCAGATTTTCCGGCTGGATAATCCGCTGACGGGTCGGGGGCTGAAGCTGGTGCAACGGCTCTGTTATGCCAACGCCATGCTGCACTTTTTGTCCGGCATTCCCCGGCTGATATTTCTGCTGGCGCCGCTGGGCTTTCTGCTCTTCCACGCCTTTATTATCTTTGCGCCGGCGCTGGTCATCGCCATTTTCGTGCTGCCGCACATGATCCACACCAGTCTGACCAACTCACGCATTCAGGGGCGCTGGCGACACTCGTTCTGGAGTGAAGTCTATGAGACGGTGCTGGCCTGGTATATCGCCAGGCCCACTACCGTAGCGTTGTTCAATCCGCATAAGGGCAAGTTCAACGTCACCGCCAAGGGCGGTCTGGTGGAAGAGCAGCATCTGGACTGGGTCATTACCCGACCTTACATGTGCCTGGTGCTGATTAATCTGGCGGGCGTGGCCGCAGCCATCTGGCGCCTGCATTATGGGCCACCGCAAGAGGTGCTGACGATCCTGGTCAGCCTGCTCTGGGTGTTCTACAACATGATTATTCTGGGCGGCGCGGTCGCCGTATCGGTAGAGGCCAGGCAGATCCGTGAAGCCCATCGCGTTGAAATTGCGATGCCCGCAGCGCTGGCCCGGGCTGACGGGCATATGCTGCCCTGTACGCTACGGGATTACTCAGACGGCGGCGTGGGTGTGGAGATGAGAGAAGAAAACCAGCTCAGCGAGCACGATAAAGTTTATCTGCTGCTGCGCCGCGGTCAGCAGGAGTTCAGCTTCCCCTGTGTGGTTCAGCGGACGTTTGGCCGCCGTGCCGGCATCCGTTTGCATGAGCTGACAACGGAACAGCACGTCGAATTTATTCAGTGTACCTTTGCCCGCGCCGATACCTGGGCGCTGTGGCAGGACAGTTTCCCTGAAGATAAACCTGTTCAGAGCCTGGCCGATATTGTGGTGCTGGGCTTCAGGGGGTATTTACGGCTTGCCGAACATGGTCCGGCTCCGTTGCGCGGGTTATTTACGCTGCTGACGCGGCTGGCAGGCTGGATAGCCTCTTTTTTCCCGAGGATCGTGAGCAGAACAGGCTCGCCATTACAGATGAAGAGAAGATGACGATAAAACCAGGTTGGTTCGCGGCATTATTGCTGGGTATGACTTCGGTGGTGCAGGCCGCGCCGGAGACCCTTTCTCAGCCGGTATCGAGTACCTCTTCGCCAGGCGCTGAGCCGGGCACTGCGCCGGCCGCTCCGGTGCGCAATGCGCTGACGAGGTTCTCTGAGATTGCGCCTCCACCGGGCAACTTTACACTGCTGGGGACCCGCACCCAGGGGCAGATTGAGTTTGGCGTGCGCAGTGATGAGGTAGTGACTAAAGCGGTGCTGAATCTTACTTTCCGCCCTTCACCCTCGCTGATCCCTTCACTTTCGCATCTTAAAGTTTATCTGAATGATGAGCTGGCAGGCCTGGTTCCGATAACCGCCGAAGAGTTGGGAAAAACCAGTCAGGTTCAGGTGCCAATCGATCCACGTTTTATTGGCGACTTTAACCGCATCCGCCTGGAGCTGGTAGGGCATTACGCTAACATCTGCGAAAATCCGGCAAACAGCGCTATCTGGCTGGAGATCGGCAAGGCAAGCACGCTGGAGCTGGCGCTGCAGAAGCTGCCGGTCAAAAACGATCTTTCCCACTTCCCGGAACCGTTCTTTGATGCGCGGGAGAGCCGTCCCCTGTCGCTGCCGATGATTTTCGCCGCTGCGCCTGATGTAGGCGAACAGCGTGCGGCGGCGGTGCTCGCCTCCTGGTTCGGTACCAAAGCTGACTGGCGTGGGCAGACTTTCCCGGTGCTCTATAACGCGTTACCGGAAAAGCAGCATGCTGTGGTTTTTGCCACAAACAGCAAACGGCCAGATTTCCTGAAAACGCTGCCGCCGGTAGACAAACCAACGGTAGAGATGATCGACAGGCCGGGTAATCCGTACCAGAAGTTGCTGCTGATTTTGGGCCGTGACGACAACGATTTGCTGACAGCGGTGCAGGGGATCGCGCAGGGCGAAATATTGCTGCGCGGACAAGCCTCCACCATCGACAGCGTGAAAGCGCTGGCAGCACGGCAGCCTTACGATGCGCCAAACTGGGTGCGTACCGATCGCGCCACCACCTTTGGCGAGCTGCAACAGTTCCAGGGCCAACTCCAGGCCGATGGCATGCAGCCCGGCCCCATAGCCCTGACCCTGAAGCTGCCGCCGGATCTGTTTCTGGTGCGCGCGCGTGGCATCGATGTGGATATCAAATATCGCTATACCTCACCGGTGCAGGATGATGGCTCGCGGCTGGCGGTGAACCTGAACGATCAGTTTGTGCAGGATTATGCGCTAACCACCAAACGGGAAGAGGGCAAACAGCTGCTGCGCATCCCGCTGGTACAGGGCTTGCTGGACAACGGTACGCGGCTCACCATTCCGGCGCTGCAACTGGGCGAGGTCAATCAGCTGCGGTTTGACTTCGATTACGCCAGTACCTTTATCGGCGGAAGCTATAACAACACCACCAGTGAAGGCCGCTGCGAGACCATCACCCCTGTTACCAATCACGTGGTGATTGACCCCAACTCCACGGTCGACTTCTCCGGCTATCGCCATTACATGGAGATGCCTTCGCTGGGCGCTTTTGCCAATGCGGGCTTTCCGTTCAGCCGCAGCGCCGATCTGGCGCAAACGCTGGTGCTGGTCAGTGGCCGGCCAGAGCCGGAAAAAGTCAGCGCGTTGCTGAATGCGCTAGGTAACATCTCTGCCCAGACCGGCTATCCGGCGCTGAAGGTTCAGATTACCGATGACTGGAACAAGGCGAAATCGTACGACGCTGACCTGCTGATGATCGGCACCTTGCCTGCGGATATGAAAGGCGACGTGAACCTGCTGGTGGATGCGGCGAAAAGCTGGGTGAACAAGCCAAACCGCCAGACCGCCTTCTCAGGCGGCCTCTCCTCTCCTGAAGATCGCCAGGCAGAAAGCCAGACCACTATCAGCTCAACCGGCCCGGTGGCGGCGCTGGTCGGTTTCCAGTCTCCGTTCGCTGCCCAGCGCAGCGTTGTTGCTCTGCTGGCCGACAGCCCACAGGCCTGGTCACTGCTGAACGGGGCGCTGATCGACAGCGGCAAACGGGCCGCTATCTTTGGTTCCGCTTCGATTATACGCGACTCCGGCGTCAACAGCCTGCAGGTTGGCGAGACCTATTGGATCGGCCATCTTCCCTGGTATGAACGGCTGTGGAATGCGCTGGCTACGCATCCGATCCTGCTGGCGCTCTTTGCCGCCGTGGTGGTGGTGGTGTTTGCGCTGCTGGTGTGGCGCGTGATGCGCCGCGTAAGCCGTCATCGTCTGGGTGATGAGGATGACCGGGAGTGAAACGCTCGCTGCTAAGCCTGATCCTGCCGGTACTGCTGCTGCCTTTAAGCAGCACCGTAACAGCTGCGGAGCAGGTGCAACCGATTGAGTGGCTGTTGCAACAGGTCAGGATTGGCGAAGCCACCAATAAATACGATCTGGTCAGCGCGTCGCTCTACCGGCTGGAGAAGATTGCGCCGGAAGATCCGCAGGTGCTGGCGGCGCAAATCCGCCTGGCGCTGCGTCAGGGGCAGCAGGAGAAAGCCCGCCAGCTGATGGTAACGCTGAAGGCCGTTTCCCCGGATTCGCTGGTGACACGTCAGGCTGAAGCCAGCCTGCTTTTACTGTCAGATGCGGGGCGGCAACAGCTGCAGCAGGCAAGGCTGCTCGCCACTGCCGGACATCTTGCAGAAGCGCGAGCGGTCTACGATCGGCAGTTCAACGGCATATTTCCTTCCAGTGACATTGCCCTTGAGTACTGGCGGTTAGTGGCGCGGCTGCCGGGAGAAGAGACGCGTGCGCTGGCTGAGCTCTCTGCGCTGGACCAGGAGGCGCCAGGCAGCATCAATGTCCGCATGGCGATAGCCCAGATGGAGCTGAGCCGCAATAACCCGACGGCAGCGGTAAAGCAGCTTCAGGCGGTGGCAGCCGATCCTGCAGGAGAGATGCAGGCCGCCGAACTGTGGCTCAGCAGTATCAAATCCCAGCCGGTTACGGCGCAAAGCGTGGCGCAGCTGAAGGTCTACCTCGACACCTTTACCCACGACAAACCGCAATCTGACGGCGTGGCTGAGCTTTCCCGTCAGCAAAAAATGTTGGCCGATCCCGCTTATCAGCAGCGCCTGCGTGGACTGGCGATGATTGAGCAGGGTGAGGGCACCGCCGCTATTCCCGCATTACGCGCGGCGTTAAAAGCGGCGCCAGACGACCCCGATCTGCTGGGCGCTATGGGCCAGGCGCTGGTCCGGGCAAATAACCGTGAAGCGGCCAACGGCTATTTCCAGCGGGCGATAGCCGCAGATGCCAGGGGTACTGATATCGGTAAATGGCAGAGCCTGTTGCAGTCAAACCAGTACTGGCTGGCGATTGCTCAGGGAGACAAAGCGCTGGCGGTGGGCGAGCTGACTCAGGCAAGCCGTTATTACCAGCTGGCCCGCAGTCTGGATAACCGCGATGGCTATGCGCTGATTGGGCAGGGCGATGTGGCGCAGGCGCGCAAAAGTCCGTCTGCGGCAGAAGCACTCTACAGGCAGGCCCTGCGCAGCGATCCTGATAACGCCACTGTCGTTCGGCGGCTTGCCGCGCTTTATCAGCAGCAGTCACCGCAGCAGGCGCTGGCGTTTATTAACGGGCTGTCGGCGGCGCAGAAACGCGCGGTGAGTGATACCCTCGCCAGCCTGCGCAGCAATGCGCTTAGCGCAGAAGGGGATCGGCTGGCAGAGGCTGGCAACTGGCAGCAGGCGGCAGAGAAGTATCGTCTGGCACAGCAGGCTGCTCCAGAGGATATCTGGCTGAATTACCGGCTGGCAGGCGCGTTGCGCCACGCCGCTCAGCCTCAGGCTGCCGATGGGCTGATGCAGGCCATGGCCCGACAGCAGCCTGAGGTGCCCGCGCAGGTCTATGCCTATGCGCTCTATCTTTCCGGCAGCGATCGTGCCGACGCAGCGCTGGCACAGCTCCATCTCCTGCCGAAGGCGAAATGGGATCGGAGCCTGCAGGATCTCGCGGATCGTCTGGAGAGAGATCGCCAGCTGGCACAAGCGGAGGCCCGGCTGGATAAGATCGAAGCGCTGGTGGCGCTGAAGCAACTGAAGGAGGCCCGCACGCAGCTCAGCGCCTTGCCAGCAGATTTCTCTGTTCAGAGCCTGAACAGCGGACGAAGAGAGGCAAACGCCTGGCTGGCTGCAGGAGAACCGCAGCGGGCCGCTGCACTCTATCAGCGCCTGAAGCCATTGGCCGCCAGAGAAGGCCCTTCACAAAGCAGCGCGCTGCTATACCGCGATGCGGCCAGGGTTGAAGCCCTTCAACAACAGCCCCAGGCCGCCAGGGCTGATTACGCCCGGGCAATGGTTGCCAGCGGCATCAGCCCCGCTCAGCCGGATAATAATGATGATTACACCCGGCTGACCCGCAACGACCAGCACGATGACTGGCTTAAACGCGGTATTCGTCGCGACGCTGCCGATCTCTATCGTCAGCAGGAGGTCACGCTGACGCTGGAGGAGGACTATTCGCGTAACAAGGGTACGGGCGGCATTTCGGACTTCACTGCCCATACCACCATGATTGAAGCCGAAGCGCCGTTTTCTGTCGGGAAAGGTTTTCTGCGGATTGATAACGTCGATCTCTCTGCGGGATCGTTCTCGCGCAGCAGCACGGGCACTATTGATGAAAACTTTGGCACCTGCGCCAGTGACACCGCCGTTTGTAACCGCAATTTCCGGCAGCATCAGAACGGGACCAGCGTCGGCCTGGGCTACAGGAGCGAGCAATGGTCGGCAGACCTTGGCAGCACGCCGCTGGGGTTTGCCGTCACTAACTGGGTCGGCGGGCTGACATGGAATACCGATGTGCAGGATCTGGGAGTATCGTTGACAGTGTCCAGACGGCCCATTTCCAGCTCCTTACTCTCTTACGCTGGCGCGCAGGACCCGAATCTGGCCAGTGGCAAGACCTGGGGCGGGGTGATAGCAACCGGCGGAGCGATTGGCCTGAACTATGACCAGGGCAACGCCAACGGCGTCTGGGCCTCTCTCAGCGCGCATCAAATCACCGGCGAAAACGTAGCGGATAACTCCCGTGAGCGGGTTATGGCGGGGTACTACTACAAGCTGATCAATGAAGATAACCGGCGGGCAACGATAGGCCTGAACGGCATGGTGTGGCATTACGCCCGCGATTTAAGTGATTACGCACTGGGGCAGGGAGGCTACTACAGCCCGCAGCGCTATAACTCGCTCTCCGTGCCGGTCACCTGGCGGCAGCGCACGGAGAACTGGTCTTATGATTTGGCAGGCTCCGTTTCCTGGTCTCACTCAGAAACCCATGCAGAGTCGCGTTATCCGCTCGATTTTGCAGCCCTGACCCGCGATAACCCTGCAGGCAACGACAGCAGCAGCAGCGGCTTTGGCTACACGCTGCGGGCGCTGATAGAACGCAGGCTGACCTCGCACTGGACGCTGGGGGCAGGCATCGATATTCAGCAGGCTAAGGATTATACGCCCAGTCATGCACTCATCTATGCCCGCTACTCCCTGGCGGGCTGGGAAGGCGATCTGAATATGCCGCCCGAACCGCTTACCCCCTATGCCGACTTTGATTAACCAACTTGGTAACTGCCAGGGTTATGTGGCTGTGGCGTTTTTTTATCACTTTCCGCCTGTGATACCATGCGCGTGTGATTGTCAGAGTCAGATCCGATGAAAAAAAAGAACAGTACCCCTACTCCCCACGATGCGACATTCAGGCAGTTTCTCACGCAGCCTGATATTGCCCGCGACTTCATGGAGCTGCACCTCCCTGCAGAGCTGCGTTCTGTCTGTGACCTCAGCACCCTGAAACTGGAATCCGGCTCGTTCGTTGAAGACGACCTGCGCCAGTATTTCAGCGACGTTCTCTACAGCCTGAAGACCACCGCCGGTGACGGGTACATACATGTACTGATTGAGCATCAGTCCACTCCGGATAAACACATGGCGTTCAGGCTTATGCGGTACGCGGTGGCCGCCATGCAGCGGCACCTTGAGGCTGGGCATAAAACGCTGCCGCTGGTGATCCCGGTGCTGTTCTATACCGGCAAACGCAGCCCCTATCCCTACCCAACGCGATGGCTCGACGAGTTCGATGACCCGGCGCTGGCGGGAAAACTCTACGGGAGTGCCTTCCCCTGGTTGATGTTACGGTCATTCCGGACGAGGAGATTATGGGGCACCGCAGCATGGCAGCGCTGACGCTGTTACAGAAGCATATTCATCAGCGTGATATCGCTACGCTTACCGATCGTCTGGCCACGTTACTGATGGCGGATTATCTTTCTTCACCCCAGGTAACAGCGCTGATACACTATTTACTGCAGGCGGGCGAGTCAGCTGACTCCGAAGCCTTCGTTCGCGAACTGGCACAGCGTGTGCCGCAACACGGAGACGCACTTATGACCATCGCACAGCAGCTGGAGCAGAAGGGCATTGAGAAGGGTATTCAGCTTGGTGAACAGCGTGGTATTGAAAAAGGCGAGCGTGAAGCAACGCTGAAAATTGCCCGAACCATGCTGCAGAACGGCATTGACCGTAACACCGTCATGAAAATGACCGGCCTGTCAGAAGACGAACTGGCACTAATCCGTCATTAATCGATTTGACTACAGGCAGATGGCTCAGCTGACTCCGAAGCGCTTTCTGGCGAACTGGCACAGCGTGTGCCGCAACACGGAGACGCACTTATGACCATCGCACAGCAGCTGGAACAGAAGGGCATCGAGAAGGGTATTCAGCAAGGTATTCAGCTTGGTGAACAGCGTGGTATTGAGAAAGGCGAGCGCGAAGCAACGCTGAAAATTGCCCGTACCATACTGCAGAACGGCATTGACCGTAATACCGTCATGAAAATGACCGGCCTGTCAGAAGACGAACTGGAACTGATCCATCACTAATCCTCTCCTGATTCAGAATTTTATGGTAAGGCTCATAAAGATGAGCCTTACCATTATGTGGACGATATTATTTCACTCTGTCAGCCTCTTCCTGTGCCTCTTTCAGATCCGTTTTGACTGACTCAGGTTTAAGCTTTCTCTCTTCAATTTTGATGGGTTTTTTGGGCGACCTTACCCACATCTCCGTCTGCTTTAATTTCACCAGGTTCCTGCTGGGCTTTCTGTAATTCAGCCCGGCTTTTTTAACTTTCAGCTCACGCTTTCTGACATCATGGCTTGCGCGTTGTGGCTGGCACTTCATCAGCTCAGCAGCATTTAACTTTGTCGATAGCGATATTTAAGCGCGAAACTTTAGCGCTGTTACCATGAAGTGTTGCCATTCATTTTTGTCGAAAGTTACGAAAGCTGATCGGCACACAGCCGTTTTAACCGGCTCAATTCAGCTAATCATGCTAAGAAAACGCCTAATCAGCAGCTTGCCCGACAGCAGGGCTTAACATGCGGCTCCCTTACGATATACTCGGGACAGTTTTTGCTGCCCCAGGTGGCAGCATCCAGCAATTCGGAGATCAGGCTTGCGAGTCAGTCGTTCATTAACAATAAAACAGATGGCGACGGTATCCGGCGTGGCTGCCGTGACCATCTCTGTTTTTATTGTCATTCAGCTTTTCCATTTTGTGCAGCAGCGCAGGATTGACTACGCCCAGCAGATGGAAAACGTTGCCCATACCGTACGTGAACCGCTTTCTCAGGCCGTGTTAAAGGCTGATATTCCGCAGGCTGAACAGATCCTCAATTCGTTAAAACCGGCCGGTATCCTGGCGCGCGCAGAGGTGGTATTGCCGAACGGATTGCAGGCGCTGCACAGTGATTTCCAGCCTGAAAAACCGGTGCCTGAATTTATCGCCACGCTCTTTGAACTGCCGGTGAAGATCACCGTGCCGCTCTATTCTCTGGAGCCAGCCAATCCCAAACCGCTGGCGCTGCTGGTCCTGCAGGCTGACTCCTGGCGAGTCTATCAGTTTATCCTCAGCGCTTTATCGACTATGGTCACCACCTATCTGCTGCTGGCGCTGATCCTCTCTGTCGCCATCAGCTGGTGTATCAACAAACTGATCGTTCGCCCGCTGCGCAGAATTGCCAACGAGCTGCAGGATCTGCCGCCGCAGGAGGCCATTTCCCATCAGCTCGCGCTGCCCGACCGCCATCGGGATGATGAACTGGGAATGCTGATCCGCAGCTACAACCGCAACCAGCAGGTGGCGGAAGCGGTGCACGATGAGATGAGCCGCCTCACCACGCGGTTTGCGCTGACAAATCTGCCCAACAAAACGCTGTTCCTGGCACTGCTGGAGCAGCATCTTGCTTCCGTCCCCAGTGATGAGTCGTTCACCGTTATGGTGCTGCGTATTGAAACGCTGCTGGAGGCGAATGGCGTGGTGCTGGATGAGCAGCGTGATACGCTGCTGCTGACCCTGCTGGAAAAAATTCGCCACTGCATTGATGACCAGACCGTACTGGGCCAGCTCTCCAGCAGCGATTTTGTGCTGTTGGTTAAGCGGGCCAATAAACCGTTCCGGGCGATGCGGCTTGCCAGGCTGCTGTTGATGCGGCTGAATCAGCCCGTATCGTTACAGGAGATGCATCTGCGCCCCAACGTCAGTATCGGGCTGGCGCAGCGCGAGGCGAGCACCCTTACCGCGTCCGATTTCCTCAGCCGGGCCGCTTCCGCAATGATGTCTGCCCGCCATCAGGGCAAAAATCAGATTCTGTTCTTTGACCCGCTTATGATGGAGCGCGCGCACAAGCGCATGACGCAGGAGCATGACATTTTGCAGGGGTTGGAAGAGGGGCAATTTTCGCTGTTCCTGCAGCCGCAGATTGATATGCGCAACGGCAAGCTGGTTGGGGCGGAAGCCTTGCTGCGCATGCGCCAGCCGGACGGTAACTGGGCCTTGCCGGAAGATTTTATCGTCAATGCGGAAGAGATTGGCGTGATTGGCGCGCTGGGCCGCTGGGTCTTTGAAGAGTCCTGTCGGGTACTTGCTGCCTGGCAAAAGCACGGCATTACCCTGCCGCTCAGCGTCAATCTTTCTGCGGTGCAGCTGCGTGAACCAGATATGGTGACGCATCTTCAGGAGTTGATTCGCCGGCATCAAATCACTCCCGGCAGCCTGATACTGGAGATTACCGAGACGGCACAGGTGGGCGAACCGGAGCAGGCGTTGCGGCTGTTAAGCGAACTGCAGAAGGTGGGGATTTCCGTGGCGCTGGATGATTTTGGCATGGGTTATGCCAATCTTAACTGGCTGAGCCAGTTTAAAGCGTTACCAATCAGCAAGCTGAAGATGGATCGCAGCTTCGTCTGCATTCTGCCGGATGATGACACCATGGTACGCATCGTGGCGGCGATCGCTGACATCATCAGGCTGGATGTCA
The DNA here is from genome assembly GCF_033657285.1 of Erwinia sp. MMLR14_017. NCBI lineage: Bacteria > Pseudomonadati > Pseudomonadota > Gammaproteobacteria > Enterobacterales > Erwiniaceae > Erwinia > Erwinia sp. MMLR14_017. Next base: position 272,392 of record NZ_JAWVWP010000002.1, read on the forward strand.
TTGCCGAAGGGGTGGAAACCAGCCAGCAGCGCGACTGGCTGCTGGCGCGTGGCATTAATATTGCTCAGGGCTACCTCTATTCCGGGGCGCTGCCGCTGGCCGTTTTCAATAAGAAATACCTCGGGTTTCAGGCTGATTGATTCCTTTCCGGACGCAATAATCCCCTGTGGTATCAATCCTTAAGACAAACCTGCTTTTGCTGACGTGATTCAGCTCATAAAACGGCGCGCTGCTGCGGCGCAAAGCAGGCCAACTTATATCAATCCCGTTAACAGAGTGTTATTTTCGCGCAGAAGGTTACGTATAACTACAGCGAATTTACCTGCCATCCAGCCGTTAACGGACATTTTATGAAAACTTCCCTTTTTAAAAGCCTCTATTTTCAGGTGATAACAGCCATCGTCATCGGCGTGCTGTTAGGGCACTTCTACCCCGAGTTAGGTGCTCAGATGAAACCCCTGGGCGATGCGTTTGTGAAGCTGATCAAGATGATCATCGCGCCCGTGATTTTCTGTACCGTGGTCACAGGGATTGCCGGTATGGAGAGCATGAAAGCCGTAGGCCGCACCGGCGCCGTGGCGCTGCTCTATTTCGAAATTGTCAGTACTATCGCGCTGATTATCGGGCTGGTGGTGGTCAACGTGTTGCAGCCTGGCGCCGGCATGAATATCGACCCGGCTACGCTGGATGCTAAAGCGGTGGCGGTTTATGCTCAGCAGGCAGAACAGCAGGGCGTGGTCGCTTTCCTGCTGGACGTTATCCCCAACAGCGTGATTGGCGCGTTCGCCAGCGGGAACATCCTGCAGGTGCTGCTGTTTGCTATTATGTTCGGTTTTGCCCTGCATCGTCTGGGCGATAAAGGCACGCTGGTCTTTAACTTTATCGAAGGTTTTTCCAGGGTTATTTTCGGCATCATCAACATGATTATGCGCCTGGCACCGATTGGGGCCTTCGGGGCGATGGCATTCACTATCGGTAAATATGGCGTGGGATCGCTGGTTCAGCTCGGTCAGCTGATTATCTGCTTCTACATTACCTGCCTGCTGTTTGTGATTGTGGTGCTGGGGCTGATTGCGCGCTTTACCGGCTTTAATATCTTCAGGTTCATCGCCTACATCAAAGAAGAGCTGCTGATTGTGCTGGGAACCTCCTCTTCCGAATCCGCGTTGCCGCGCATGCTGGATAAGATGGAAAAACTGGGTTGTAAGAAGTCGGTGGTGGGGCTGGTTATCCCGACCGGCTATTCGTTTAACCTCGATGGGACTTCAATTTACCTGACCATGGCGGCGGTATTTATCGCCCAGGCGACCAATGCGCATATGGATATCTGGCATCAGATTACCCTGCTGGTGGTGCTGCTGCTCTCTTCCAAAGGGGCGGCAGGGGTCACCGGAAGCGGCTTTATCGTGCTCGCTGCAACGCTCTCCGCCGTCGGCCATCTGCCGGTAGCAGGCCTGGCATTGATCCTCGGTATAGACCGCTTTATGTCGGAAGCGCGTGCGCTGACCAATCTGGTAGGGAACGGTGTCGCAACGGTGTTTGTGGCTAAATGGGTTGGTCAGTTGGATGAGAAGCAGCTGACAGAGACGCTCACCAAGGGAAATAAGGCTAAAAAGTTGCCCGATGCGCCGATGTAAGCGCTTAATTCACTAAATATCCCCTCAAATGGCCACCGCGACTTGCCCTCGCGGCGGGCATTTGCATAATAACCCCCCAGAGATTTTTATCATTTTTCACTCCGGGGTGGGACATCCTCTCCAATACGTGGTCTAAGAAGCTGTTCCGTTAAAAAACAGCGGCTTCCCTGAGTTATCCTTCCCGTAGATAGCCCCAGGCCGTAGATCGCCAGTGATTTTTTTTTGGTTTGTGATTGAGTAGGGGTTCACATGCAGGGCACCAGAATTCGTCTTTTGGTTGGTGGAATATTGCTGGCTGCTGCCAGCAGCACTGTGCAGGCTGAAACACTCCAACCCGATCCCGCCTGGCAGCAGGGAAAACTGGATAACGGTTTTAGCTGGCAGGTTTTAACAACGCCACAGCGTCCCAGTGACCGCGTTGAAGTTCGTTTACTGATTAATACGGGTTCATTACTCGAAAATACCCAGCAGGCAGGGTACAGCCATTTATTACCGCGTATGGCCCTGGTGCATAACGCGAAGCTCGATCCTGCCCAGCAGCGCTCACTGTGGCAGCAAAGTATCGATCCCGATCGCCCTCAGCCGCCTGCTATCACCTCTTATGATTTCACGCTTTATTCCCTCAGCCTGCCCAATAACCGGCCTGAGATGGTGAAAGAGGCGCTGAACTGGCTGGCTGCCACCGCAGGCGACATGACCATCAATGAGCAGACGGTGAATGCCGCTCTCGGGGCGGATGACCCGATTGCCACCTGGCCCGCCAACCCGCAGGATGTCTGGTGGCGCTACCGGCTGAAAGGCTCAACGCTGCTGGGGCACGACCCGGCAACGCCAACCGCCGCGCCGGTTGATATCAAAAAGCTCAGCGACTTTTATAAGCAGTGGTACACGCCAGATGCGATGACGCTGATGGTGGTGGGCAATGTTGAAAGCCGTGGCCTGGCAGAGCAGATCAACAAAACGTTCTCTTTGCTGCAAGGCAAGCGGGATGTTCCTTCACCGGTGCCGACCCTTTCGCCGCTGCCCCCGCAGCCGATAAGCCTGGTGAATAATAATCTGCATCAGGATCGTCTCTCTCTGGTGTGGGATACGCCGTGGCAGCCGATTCGGGATTCGCAAAATCTGCAGCGCTACTGGCAGAGCGATCTGGCCCGTGAAGCGTTGTTCTGGCATGTTCAGCGCGTACTCAGCGCCAGCAAAGCGCAGAAGGTTCAGGTCGGTTTTGACTGCCGTGTGCTCTACCAGCGCGCCCAGTGTGCCATCAACCTGGATGCGGATAACACCACGTTGCAAAATAACCTGAATCTGGTGGCGCGTGAGATGGCGAATATTCGCGACAACGGTCTGCCGCAGGAGGAGTTTGACGCGCTGATGGCGCAGAAGACCGCCGAGCTGAATAAGCTGTTTGCCACCTATGCCCGTACCGATACCGACGTACTGATGAGCCAGCGCTTACGTTCCCAGCAGAATGCCGTGGTGGATATCGCGCCTGAGCAGTATCAGAAGTTGCGGCAGAGCTTCCTTTCTGGCCTGACGCTGCAAATGATGAATCAGGAGCTGCGTCAACAGCTGTCGCAGGACCTGACGATGATGCTGATGCAGCCGCAGGGCGAACCGGAAACTAACGTGCAGTCGCTGGAAGAGAGCTGGAAGAAGATCATGGCCCCGGCACCGGATGCCGCAGCGGCTGCGGTTGACGATACCAAGCCAGAGGTCACTGATATCCCCGCTTCACAGAACTGACGGCAAAGGGCTGTAAACCCCGTTTACCAGTGGGACGGGGTTTTCTTCAGGTTGAATCAGGCAGCCTCTTCAGCATTCTTTCTGGTTCTCCTTAGCCATTTATTTTCCATTCGTATACGCAATTATCCCCACGTCCGCGCGCGCAGCCACTCGTTAACCAGCATCGGCCAGCTGGCCAGCGGCAGATCGGCTACATTGCGAATGCCGAAGCCGTGACCGCCTTTTTCATAAAAATGCAGCTCACTGGAGACCTTGTGTTCCCGAAGTGCGCTGAACATCACCATGCTGTTGTTGATTGGTACGGACTCATCATTCACGGCATGGATCAGCAGAGTTTGCGGGGTCTGCTCCGTTACGCGGGTTTCCAGCGAATAGGCGTCAATTTCACTCTGGGTAGGATGTTCCCCCAGCAGGCGCAGGCGCGATCCCTGATGCGCCAGCCCTTCACGCATGCTGATAACCGGGTAGATCAATACCATGGCATCCGGACGGGCGGCGAGCGAGTCGGCGATGTCCTGCACCGGATAGAGCTTCTCGCCGAAACGCGTTCCAACGCTGGCGGCGACGTAGCCCCCGGCGGAGAAGCCCATCATGACAATACGTTTGCCGTTCAGACCACGCGCTGCACGATGGCGCAGAACGCGTATTGCCCGCTGTGCATCCGCCAGCGGCGCATCGGCAGCTTCATGGTGTCCATCCTGTGGAAAACGGTAGGTCATTACCGCCAGCGTATAGCCCATTGCCGTAAAGAACATCGCCAGCGCGCTGCCCTCTTTATCAATCATGATTTTTTCAAAGCCGCCGCCTGGCGCAACCAGCAGCGTGACACCGTTGGATTTGTTCTCTTCCGGATACCAGAAGGCAAGCTCAGGACAGCGCACGCCGCTGGCAGCCCGATCGTAGGGTTCATATTCTTTGGCTAAGTCGATAATTTGTGGGCTGACCCTGGAGTCGCTGGCGCCGGGGGCATCACCATGAGGCCAGATATTTATTATTTCGGTTTTCATAGGCGCTCCTGTCTTGCATTAATTAAGTATAGGCGAGCCTGGCCGAAAATATTTTTTATCAGTTCGTCTGGCTGCATTAAAACAAACATTGCCAATTTATTATTAAGTCGTCCAGCATTCCCGATGCAAAGCCACCAGTTTCAGACTATGCCCAGAAAAGATTTATTTCCGTTTTTCGCTTAGCTACCCGGCTGTTTTAAAAAGAAATTGCTAAACCACGCTGCAGATAAACAAAAGCGGTTAAAACGATTTTTTCACTTTCCCAATATATTCAGCTTATTATGAGTTTATCCGCAGAGAGGTGGTACTGAATTAAGATTTAACTCATTCAGCTGCTTAACTGTTTATGAGGAGGTGCGTTGCTTGTTTTATTGTTAATAGCTGCAGGCATTACTTTTATCAGGGTGAGTTATTCGCTGAATTTTATTTTCAATCTGATAATAAAAAGCATAAAGCAAAATAAGAGTCAGCTTGTGCTGGTTATTTGACTTTATGCCGGATAATTTACATCAGACAGGAGGCTGAAAGCTTGACCTCTGCCGATTTATGCACACTGGAGCAGTCACTCAGGCATTGCCGCCAGCGGAATAATCGCCCCACGATGCTGAATAACCGTACTGGCTGTGAGATGACCGCGACGTGCCGCATCGCTCGCGCTGCCGCCACTCAGACGGACCGCCAGATAGCCTGCACTGAATGAATCACCTGCGGCGGTGGTATCCACCACGCTGCTGGCAGGCAGCGTGACGGCAGGGATCTCCAGCAGCGGCTGGTTCTGCAGGCAAACAAGACAGGACTCTGCGCCCCGTTTAATGACCACCTCGCTGACGCCTGCGGCGTGAGTGCGGGCAATCACCTCTTCAACCGGAGATTCTCCCCACAGCAGCGTTTCATCATCCAGCGTCAGGAAAGCGATATCGGTAGAGGCCAGCATCAGCCGGTATGCAGCCCTGGTCACTTCAACTGAAGGCCATAAGCGTGGGCGATAGTTATTATCAAAGATAACTTTCCCGCCATTCAGCCGACAGGTCGCGAGCAACGCCATCAGTTTTTCCCGGCTCTGCGGGCTGAGAATGGCCAGACTGATGCCGCTGAGATAGAGATAATCATACTCCGCCAGCTGCTGGCAAATTGCCTCTGCCTGCTCGCTTTCCAGCCAGAAACGTGCGGCGGCATCGTTACGCCAGTAGTAAAACGTACGCTCACCCTGAGAATCAGTTTCTATCACATAGAGGCCGGGAAGCTTATTTTCCATTCGCTGAATAAGCGAGGTGCCAACCTTCTCCTGCTGCCATGCGGCGATCATCTCACTACTGAAGCTGTCCGTGCCGAGCGCGGTAACGTACTCTACGGCAAGATGCGCCGGATCAACCTGGCGGGCGATATATACCGCCGTGTTCAGGGTATCGCCCCCGAACCCCCGACTCAAATCATGCTCTTTTTGCGACAGTTCAATCATGCACTCGCCCAATACGGCGATTTTTTTCTGCGTCATAGGAGTCTGCTCCTCACTCAAAGTTGACTCAGTTTCGCCGCCGTGACGGGCAGAGTCAATATTTTAAAACAGTGTTTTACTTTTAATAATGGGCTGCAGCAGGCAATTAACCACCACAACAGGGTTCTGTGTTTGGGGTAGGTTCAGAGAGGATAAGAGAGAATAAACTGGCTGAATGCGGAAGATCCCCCGATAAAGTTATCAGAGCTGGTGCCGATATCTGTCTGGCGGGAGATCCGTTCTCTGGACGGTCTCATCATAAAAGGATCAACTTAATGGTGCTGAAAAAGATCAGCCACCGGCTTCCTCCCTCAGATGTTGTTAAAAAACAACAAGAAGAGCCTCTGTATTGGCAGGAGTGCCAGCGCACCTATACGTTTCAGCCTATCTACCGGGTAACCGGAAGCCTGATGGCAATTGAGTTGCTTACTGCGATGTTTCACCCTTCCGCACCGGACCAGCCGTTATCGCCGGAGTGTTACTTTGCCGCGCTTGAGATCGATCATCGTCTGCATATCCTGACCGAGCAGCTTGAGCTGCTGGCACACTGGAAAGAGACATTTACCGAAACGGGGATAGTAGTTTCAGTTAATATTGACGGGCCGACACTGCTGGCCATCCAGCATAAAGCTGCCATCCGGCACTTGATTGCCCGCTCTCCCTGGATTCGCTTTGAACTGGTAGAGCATCATGTTCTGCCGCAGGAAGAAATTGTTGCACAAATGCCTGAGCTTGGGCCGCTGTGGCTGGATGATTTCGGCTGCGGCATGGCTAACTTCTCTGCGCTGACCCAACTGAAATATGACTACATCAAAATGGCACGCGAGCTGTTTCTTATGCTGAGAAAATCAGATGAGGGGCGCAATTTGTTTAATATGCTGCTGGCGCTGATAAACCGTTATAGCAAAGGTGTCATTGTTGAGGGTGTGGAAACCCTGGAGGAGTGGAAACAGGTGCAGAATTCGCCTGCTTTTGCCGCTCAGGGCTACTTTTTTGCCCGTCCCATGCCTTTTGATCGGCTGGCGTCGTTGCCTCTGCAACTGAACTGATGCCGTATCCTGTTCTCTCGACTATCTTTACAGAAGGCCGAAGCGAGCAAGGAGAAAGGATATGTCGCGTGCGGGAAAAATAATTAGTTGGGTTGTCGGGATTTTTTTGTTGCTGGTTATCGTAGTGGTGGTGATCATCGCTACGTTTGACTGGAACCGCCTTAAACCTACCATTAATCAGAAAGTCTCGACGGAACTTAACCGTCCTTTCGCCATTCGTGGCGATTTAGGTATTACCTGGGAACGTAATCGTGACGAACCAGGCTGGCGCAGTTGGGTGCCGTGGCCGCACGTACACGCGGAAGATATTCTGCTTGGCAATCCTCCTGAGATCCCGGAGGTCACTATGGTTCATCTGCAGCGTGCGGATGCGACCCTGGCCCCGCTGGCGCTGATAAGTAAGGAAGTCTATATCCCGTGGATTAAGCTGACGCAGCCTGATGCCCGCTTGATCCAGACGGCGGACAAAAAGAACAACTGGACCTTCAATCTTGCTGGCAGCGACACGCCGGACCAGAATCAGCCGCCTTCCGCCTGGACCTTCCGCCTCGACAACATCATGTTTGATCGGGGGCAGATTGCTTATCGCGATGCGATAAACAAGGCTGATGTGCAGGTTACCGTGAATCCGCTGGGTAAACCTGTGCCCTATGTGCAGGTGGCAGGCAGCAAAGATGATAAAAGCCAGAAGGGCGCCTCTGATTTTGTCTTTGGCTGGAAAGCCGCCGGGACCTATAACAATGAGAAGCTGACCGGTGACGGTAAAATCGGCGGTATGCTCTCGCTGCGCAGCAAAACTAATCCTTTCCCGCTGGAGGCGGACGTACGCAACGGCACCACGCGGGTACAGGTTGGCGGTACATTGCAGGACCCGTTAAACCTTGGTGGGCTGAATATCCGCTTACGTTTCTCTGGCGATACGCTGGCCAACCTCTACGGTTTGACCGGTATTCTGCTGCCTGACACTCCTCCTTATGAAACGGATGGCCATCTGATTGCCCGTTTCCAGCAGAAAGGAGGCCCGGTATTCCGTTATGAGAATTTCAACGGCCATATCGGTGACAGTGATATTCACGGCTCCATGACCTATACCCAGAGCAAACCACGCCCTAAGCTTGAAGGCTCTCTGGAGTCAAAACAGTTACGAATGGCCGACCTGGGGCCGTTGATTGGCGTGAAATCGGGTAAAGGAAGCGAAAAAACCGAGCAGGCGAAAACCAGGCGTGGTGAGGACGCCAGCCAGCCTGCAGACCGCGTGTTACCGCATGACAAGTTTGATACCAAAAACTGGGACGTAATGGATGCTGACGTTAAATTCAGCGGCAAGCGTATCGAGCACAGCAACTCGCTCCCTCTCAGCGATCTCTACACTCATCTGGTACTGAAAAATGGCAATTTGTTGCTGGATCCGCTGCGCTTTGGCATTGCCGGAGGCAACCTGAACTCAACTATTCGCATGGAAGGGGATCGTACGCCGATGCGCGCGCGCGCCGATCTGCATGCGCGAAATCTGAAGCTGAAGCAGCTTTTCCCGGATGTTGAAGCGATGCAAAGCAGTATGGGGCAGATGAACGGGGATGCCACCCTGAGCGGTACCGGCAATTCGGTGGCGGACATTCTGGCGACCAGCAATGGCGACCTGAAAATGCTGATGAATGACGGCGTGATCAGCCGGAGCCTGATGGAGATTGTCGGCCTGAACGTCGGTAACTACGTGGTAGGCAAACTGTTCGGCGACGATCAGGTACGCATCAACTGCGCGGCGGCAGATCTTCAGATCAATAATGGCCTGGCCTCAACCAAACTCTTTGTTTTTGACACGGAGAATGCGGTTATCAACATCAGCGGTACCACCAATTTCGCCAACGAACGCATGGATCTGTCGATTGATCCGGAAAGTAAGGGCATCCGCATTGTCACGCTGCGCTCACCGCTCTATGTACGTGGCACCTTCAAGAACCCGGATGCGGGCGTGAAGGCAGGCCCGCTGATCGCGCGTGGCGCGGCGGCGGTAGCGCTGGGCGCGGTGGTCGGCCCAGCGGCAGCCCTGCTGGCGCTGATTTCCCCAAGCGATAACGAGGATAATCAGTGTACGAACGTGCTGCAGCAGATGAAGAAAAAATAACCTGTGAGGGAACGGGAGGGTTCCCTCGCTGAAACGGCGGCTGCATCAAACGGCGACTTTGTCGGGCATGTCGGGCCAAATCAGGAAGGCAGAACGAAAAAAAACCGGCCGGAGCCGGTTTTTCTGCTTAACGAGGGTTAGTCGAAAAGGGATTCGTGACGGGTTTCCTTGCTGAGAAGCAGGGCAACCAACGTCAGGCATGCCATTGCTGCCAGATAAATACCCACATAGAACAGACCGTAGGTGTGCGCTAACCAGGTAGCGATATAGGGGGCGACAGAAGCGCCCAGTATCGACGACAGATTATAGGAGAATGAGGCGCCGGTATAACGCACTTCCGTCGGGAACAGCTCCGGCAGCAGCGCACCCATTGGGCCAAACGTCAGTCCCATGATGCTCAGGCCGCACAGCAGGAACGCCATCACCAGCAGCTGATTGCCAGACCCTAACATGCTCGGGAAAATCAGCGAGAAGGCGATAATCATCAGCGTAATCACAATCATCGTCTTACGGCGACCAAAGCGGTCCGCCAGCATACCGGCAATCGGCACCATCACGCCAAAACCAATCACCGCCAGCATCAGCATCCACAGCATGGTATTGCGTGGGAAGCCCAGCCCGCCAGGCGCTGGCGTAGTGCCGTATGACATGGAGTAAACGGTCATGATGTAGAACAGGGTATAGGTAGCCAGCATGATAAAGGTGCCGAGGATCGTCGCCTTCATATGCTTAGAGAGCAGCGTCCCGATTGGCATTTTGACCTGTTTCTTCTCTTTCTTCACTTTGGCAAAGACCGGGGACTCGTGCAGCGACACGCGAACATAAAGCCCAACCAGCACCAGTACGGCAGAAAGAATAAAGGGTACGCGCCAGCCCCACGCCATAAACTGTTGGTCTGTCAGTAGCCAGGAGAGCAGCAGAAAGGTGCCGTTAGCAAAGAAGAAGCCAATCGGCGCGCCTAACTGGGGAAAGGAGCCGTAGAGCGCACGTTTTTTGGCCGGTGCGTTCTCCGTTGCCAGCAGCGCTGCGCCGCCCCACTCGCCACCCAGACCCAAACCCTGACCAAAGCGCGCCAGCGCCAGCAGCAGAGGAGCAAAGACGCCGATGGTTTCATAGCCCGGCAGCAGGCCGATCACCACCGTGGAGATCCCCATGGTCAGCAACGAAGCGACCAGCGTGGTTTTACGTCCGACACGGTCACCAAAGTGGCCGAAGAGGGCAGAACCAATGGGGCGCGCCACAAAGGCAATGGCAAAGGTCGCCAGCGACTGTAGCGTGGCGACCGTGGCATCACCCTGCGGAAAGAAAATATGCGGGAAGACGATAACCGCAGCGGTAGCATAAATATAGAAATCGAAAAATTCGATAGCTGTACCGACCAACGAAGCAACCACCACTTTACTGCGTGAGTTAACGGGCGTGGCATCGTTTTCGGCGTCGGGAGATGGTGCGATGGAGGCTTGCATAGCAGTTTCTTATTTGTAAAACGTGAAAAAGAATCTTACGCACTGCGGAGACGGCATTCAATGGCGAAAACCGCGCTGGCGCGGGCCTGCGGCGTGGAAAAGAGGATCGTGCGTGACAGCGGATATTTGCTGGGGGATGGCAGGGTGAAACGTCACTTTTATGGCAATAACCACTAAGAAACGGGCAATAAAAAGTAGTGCCTCAGCGATAAATGCTGGCCTTTGCGCAAAGTTTGCGCGGTAAACCAGATTTATGACTGAGTTTTCCGCCTGTGACCGCTGCCTTCTCCCCTGGCCTCGCCTGTTACAAAGCGTGTCATGTGACATATTTGCGGCTTATTTCAGGGTGGCATTGACGCGCTCAAGCATCCAGGGAAAGAAAGGGTTGGAGGATTGACGCATCAGCGTATCCAGCGTGACCATCAGCACTGCACGTTCTCCGCGTGGCGTCAGCGAGCCGAAGCTCACCCCAAATTCACCCGGCTGCGTTGGCGTCCTGCCATAAAGGGAATCGGTCAACGGGAAGGGCAGCGCCACATGGGAGAGCGAATAGACGTCCGGGGGATAATTCAGCCCCAGCGGCGTGCTCCGGGTCTCCGTGCTGCCTGCGGGCGTACTGTTCGCGACCTCAATATTGCTCTTTGCCGGGGCATTAGTGACCAGCGTAGTGGCATAGCGGCGAGGCGGAGGCGGCAGCAGATGTTCTGCCGCATGTCTGGCGCTGCTGCGCATTAACGGAGAGAGCTGCACCGACTGATTGATATCAAACAGCACCAGCTCGCTGCCGTTATCAGGCAGCAGATTGTACAATCCTCTTACTACGGCTGGCGTGCTGACCGTGGCATCCGCTACCGACTGAAAGGTCAGAACCGGCGGGAGTTTATCCAGCAGATGGCTGGCCCGATCGCGGTGCAGCTGGGTTTGCAAAGCGCTGGTCAGCAGCCAGGACTGACGAGCCGCTTTCACCGGGAAAGAGTTGTATTTGAACGGATTAAACTCCGGCAGGATGCTCAGCCATGCGGAACGCGCAAAGGCGGGGAAAACAGAGGGCAGGCCAGCCAGCCCGGCGTAGCGGGCATAGCTGCTGACGCCAATCATGGGTGAAATCAGGATTAACCGGCTGGGAGCCGCTAAGGCAGGGTCCTGCAGCGTGTCCAGGGCATATTTCATCGCCAGTGCGCCGCCGTTAGAGAAACCTACGATCTGCAACGGCGTTCCGTCAGGCGCACGTTTTCGGGCTTCCCGCACTGCCAGCCGGGTAGCCGCCATCCAATCTTCCCACTCCACGCTGGTCAGTGCAGCGGGCACTGTCCCATGCCCCGGCAGGCGTATGGCAACCGCTACATAGCCATGCTGCCGGTAATCTTCCGCAAAATGGCGCAAACTGTAGGGCGAATCAGTGAGACCATGCAGCAGCACCACCGCGCCGCGCGGTTTACCCTGCGGCATCATGATGTAAGAGCGGTTCCAGTCCGTTGCAAAATGACCCGGATAGACGGGGCTGTGCTCTGCATAACGGTTATAGGTTTCTGGATCGGACTGCTGTAGCTTATCGCTGACGTTAAGCTTCATTTCTGCAAAGATTTTTTGCTCATTTTGCAGGTAGCCCGCCCAGTCGGTACGATCCAGCTTGCTCTCACTCAGCTCTTCCGGTACCCAAGTGTGCCACAGCGCTAAATCCGGCCCACGCTCCGTCAGCACCACGCGCAACCCCAACAGTATCATCAGCGCCATTATTGCCACGACAGCCGTGCGTTTTAACCAGATTCTGGTCCGCTGTAGCATCCTAATCCTCTCCTGTCTGGTTATTTAGCCAACCTTTAAAGAGACCGCTTTTATCATGCCAACCCTGCCTGTCTCATAGCCAATCATGGTATATCAACGCTGAGAATACATTGTTTTATTGGTCGTTTCTCAATGCTGCTTTTTGCCTGCTGTGGGTAAAAAAGTCTCAGAGAAGAAAACGCTGGTCAGCATAAATAATCAGCCGAAACCCGTTTTGATTTCCGTCACGGTTTGCCCGGTACAGAGTGCTATTAAAACTTTTAATCAGAATGAATGATGAGTTGTTGATAATCCGTTGATATACAAAATAGGGGATTTTGTTGCAGTTATTTTTTTAACTTATTGTTTTAAAATAAAAAATAAACCAATGCGCTCATAATTATCCTTGTAGTTGCCTGGGTTTACTTCTTTTGCCTGGCAACCTATAGTAGCCGCGGATCACACAACGGAGCCGTAAATTGGACAGTCACCCCTTAAATAACAACTTAATAAGGTAAGCCAACACCGTTGTTTGCTTGCCGAAAACCGGCGGGCAATGTTTCACCTTCTCTTCAGGTCGTCACATCCCCCTCTATCTTGTACTACGCTCCAGCCGCGTCTGGACGAGGGTTAACTATGTGTATGACTTCATCTCGTCATAAAAGCCGTTCTCTGTTTCTTCCGGGAACGCTGACGCCGCCACTTTCTCAGGTGCGTAATCTGGCCCTCTCTGCCTTGCTACGCAGCAATAAAGTAATAAGGAATCGATCATGAAAGAACCTCCGACCAGCCATGGGCGAAGGCGGCGCTATGAGTACAGGAGGGTAAACGCTCACTAGCCTTTCTGCTCGTCCCGTCCGCTCTCGCCCGATCTCTTTTGAAAAAATTCCTCACGCGCAGGAAAGCTTCCCCGCGTCTGAATAAACACTAAAGAAGGATCTGGCAGATGAAAATGAATAATGCCAACTTAATTCTCGCCCGCAATCTGGCCGTTGCGAGTGAAATGAAACAGAGCCTTGAAAGCACGCTTGCCCGGCTGCATACCCAGCGTAGCGGTTTGACTCAGCAAGAGGCTGCGGATCGCCTGAGCCAGTATGGTAAAAATGAAGTGGCGAACGAGAAAGCACCTCACGCGTTACGCCAACTCGTGCAGGCCTTCAATAATCCCTTTATCTGGGTATTAATGGTGCTGGCTGCCATCAGCTTTTTTACCGACTATCTCCTTCCAGGCCGTAAAGGCGAAGAGACCGATCTCACCGGCGTTGGGATCATGCTGATGATGGTTCTGCTGAGCGGCCTGCTGCGTTTCTGGCAGGAGTACCGCACGAATAAAGCCGCAGAAGCGCTGAAGTTAATGGTGCGGACCACTGCCACAGTGATCCGACGCAGCAGCGTATCGGCTCAGCCCGTCAGAAGTGAAATTGCGCTTCACGAGGTGGTGCCGGGAGACATCATCTACCTTTCGGCGGGCGATATGATCCCTGCTGACATTCGCCTGCTCACTTCACGTGATCTGTTCGTCAGCCAGGCCGCGCTCAGTGGTGAAGCGATTCCTGTTGAAAAGTACGATGCGATGGCCAACGTGACGGCAAAATCTCCAGGCCCGCTCACTGATGACGCCGATCTGCTCAGTATGCCTGGTATCTGCCTGATGGGCACTACTGTCGCCAGCGGTACCGCTACGGCCGTGGTGGTGGCGACAGGCAATAAAACCTGGTTTGGCTCGCTGGCGAAATCGCTGGTCGGCAGCCGTCCGCAAACGGCTTTTGACCGTGGCGTTAACAGCGTCAGCTGGCTGCTGATCCGCTTTATGCTGGTGATGGTGCCGGTAGTCCTGTTTATTAACGGATTTACCAAAGGGGACTGGTCAGATGCACTGCTGTTTGCGCTGGCCGTGGCCGTGGGTCTGACGCCGGAAATGCTGCCAATGATTGTCAGTTCCAATCTGGCAAAAGGGGCTATTGCCCTGTCACGCCGCAAAGTTGTGGTGAAGCGGCTCAACGCCATACAAAATTTTGGCGCAATGGATGTGCTCTGTACTGATAAAACCGGCACGCTGACCCAGGATCGTATCATTCTGGCACAGCATCTTGATGCCTGTGGGCGCAACAACGACAGAGTACTGCAGCTCGCCTGGCTGAACAGCCGCCACCAGAGCGGCATCAGGAACCTGATGGACAAAGCGATCCTCAGCTTCAGCCAGGGCAAACTGGCGGTCAGCGGCCTGTGGCGCTATCGCAAAGTGGATGAGCTGCCGTTTGATTTTGAACGCCGTCGTCTTTCCGTGGTGGTAGCGGATGAGCAAAACCGCCAGCAGCTGATTTGCAAAGGCGCGGTAGATGAGATGCTGTCCGTGGCGCAATGGTGGCTGGATGGTGATAAGCGTCGTCCACTGGATGCCGCCGCCCGCAGGCAGTGGCAGCGACAGGCACAAGAGTGGAATCAGCAAGGCTTCCGCGTGCTGCTGCTTGGCAATCGTGATTTAAGCGAATGCCCGCTGACCATGCCCCTGAGCAAAGAGGACGAACGTGGGCTGACAATTTGCGGCCTGCTGACCTTCCTCGATCCGCCCAAAGAGAGCGCAAAAGAGGCGATAGCAGCGCTGCATGAAAATGGCGTGGCGATAAAAGTTCTGACCGGCGATAACGCCATTATCAGCAGCAAAATCTGCCGTGAAGTGGGCCTGGAGCCAGGAGAAGCGCTGTGTGGCACAGAGATCGCACGGCTGAATGACGATGAGCTGTACCAACAGGTGGAGGCAAAAACGCTGTTCTGTCGCCTTACTCCCCAGCAAAAATCACGGGTGTTGCAGGCGTTGCAACACAACGGACATACGGTTGGTTTTCTGGGCGATGGCATCAACGATGCGCCAGCGCTTCGGGATGCGGATATAGGTATTTCGGTAGATACGGCGACCGATATCGCCAAAGAATCGGCAGATATCATTCTGCTGGAAAAAAACCTGATGGTACTGGAGCAGGGCGTCATCAAAGGCCGCGAAACCTTCGGCAACATCATCAAATACCTGAATATGACCGCCAGCTCCAACTTTGGCAACGTCTTCTCGGTACTGATTGCCAGCGCGTTTATCCCATTTTTACCTATGCTGGCGATCCATCTTTTGCTGCAGAACCTGATGTATGACCTGTCGCAGCTGGCGCTGCCGTGGGACAAAATGGACAAAGAGTTTTTACGGAAACCACGCAAGTGGGATGCGAAAAATATCCGCCGCTTTATGCTGTGGATCGGTCCGACATCCTCACTATTTGATATCACCACATTTGCTATTATGTGGCATGTTTTCGCGGCCAACAGCGTTGAACACCAGGCGCTGTTTCAGTCTGGCTGGTTTATCGAAGGCTTGCTGTCGCAAACGCTGGTAGTGCATATGCTGCGCACGCAAAAAATTCCGTTTATTCAGAGCCGGGCTGCACTGCCGGTGATGCTGACGACCGGGCTGGTCATGGCGCTGGGGATCTATATTCCGTTCTCGCCGCTGGGGAGCGCCGTGGGGCTGGTGCCGCTGCCCTGGTCTTATTTCCCGTGGCTTGTTGCCACGCTGTTGGGCTACTGCTTCGTCGCACAGGGGATGAAGCGTCTCTATATCCGTCGCTTTGGCCAGTGGTTCTGAGGAGAGACAGCATGAAATCTCCTGATGCCGTCACGGCGATCGTCCTGTTTTTTGTCGGACTAGTGATTTTATCCAGCGCGTTATTGATGATTTTTAACGCATAGCTCTCAGGGCGGAATGATTTTCCGCCCTGATTTTTGCGTCTCAGACTTTTACAAAGCGCAGATAAAAGAAACGGATAATAAAATATTCAATGGCGCCCAGCAGCAGGAACCACAGACAAAAGACCAGCGTATAGAGCTGGCCGATATCGCTGAGATGGAATATCGCCATCAGTCGGTAAGTCAGGCTGAGGCCAAACCAGGGCGCAGGCAGTAACAAAGCGGAGAGCATGCCCAGCATCAGGGTGCTCATCGGCATTAAAAAGGTCAGAAACGGGTTTTTCATCATTATTCCATTCTGGTCAGAAGCGGCCATTTTCCGGCAATCGGGGTTCAGGTTCAATCTGAAGTACGGACCTGGCGTTTTTCAAAGCAATTTCTGCGTTAAATAAGCCTCGTATGAATAAATATTTTTTTATCTGAGTGCAGATAAATCCCCTCTTTTTGCCTGGAATTCCCCCGGCCTCGTCAGGGATGTGCTCCTTAAGGTAGTAATTCTTTTAGGCTTTTTAGCGATTTTTTTCGCACAGAATTAGCATTCGTTAAAAAGTATAGCCAAGGCTATACTCAAACCCCTGATTTTGTTGTCTTTTTTTTATAGAAAACGCGTGGTAGGATGCGTCACACTTTCACCCGCTGCCGCTTATTTTTACGGCGGGATCTGTTTTTATGATGCGTTGAGGGCCTCCGGGGGCCTCAAGCCGGTATAACCACAATGAACATGTACGCCACTCTTATTCTGGCCTTTGGCATGTCGATGGACGCGTTTGCGGCGGCTATTGGTAAAGGTGCCTGTCTCCACCGTCCTTCGGTGAAAGAGGCGCTGCGGACGGGATTAATCTTTGGTGTTATTGAGGCGCTTACCCCGCTGATTGGCTGGGGTGTCGGCATAGCCGCCAGCCGTTACGTGATGGCCTGGGATCACTGGGTTGCCTTCATTTTGCTCTTTGTGCTCGGTGCCCGCATGATCCGGGAAGGTTTCCGTAAAAAAGAGAACGTGGACGAAGCACCGCAAAGTCACAGCTTTATGCTGCTGGCCGCTACGGCGGTAGCAACCAGCCTGGATGCGATGGCTGTAGGTGTAGGCCTGGCTTTCCTGCAGGTCAACATTGTCGCTACCGCGCTGGCGATTGGCGCCTCAACCATGATTATGGCCACTGCCGGTATATTACTGGGGCGCTTCCTTGGTCCGGTCATGGGCAAATGGGCAGAGATTTTTGGCGGCGTAGTGCTGATTGCTATTGGCAGCAGCATCCTTATCGAGCATCTGAATCTTTTTACCTGATTTTGCAGAGATTTCCTGATGCATCTGGCGGGCAGGAGCCCGCCTCTTTGCCTTCTGTTTACCTTTTTCCTCTTCTGATAAAACTCATTTATGTGATCTGGTTCAAATTTATTTGCCTGAAAAAGGTGCGTCTTGTATAATTTTTTTGCACTTTACTAACAAAATTTGAAGCAGGCCGATCGAAATGAAAAAATTCCTTAAACGCGTGTTGCACAGCTATGTTGAAGTCTTTAAACATGTGCCGCCGGGTGCCATGTCTTAATGGCGCTGGCCAGAAACTCTCGATAGCCGCGGTCAGGGACTGACCGATGGTTATCACCTGCCTTAAAACTTCCTGCCTTACCCGTTCTGAACTGATTAACAGTGCTCTTCACTGTTCCGCGCGCTGAAAGATTTCTCCAATCCAGTTAATAAATACCCTGACCCGCTGTGACAGCTGGCGATTCTGCAGGTAAAGCATCGAAACCGGAATCGGTGGAGGCGGCATCTCAGGAAGGATAATTTTCAGTTTGTTCTCTGCCAGTTCCTGCTTTATCCGGTAATGCGGCACCTGAATGATCCCCAGACCAGCCAGCGCCGCGCTGGTATAAAGCTCCGTGCCGTTTACCGAGATGACGTCATCAAGCTGCACGGTTTTTACCTCATCCTTAACGGTAAATTCCAGCGGCAGCGCCCGCCCGATAGCGCTGGAGAGGTAATTGACCGCATGATGACCCGTTAACGCTTCGAGCGTTTTGGGTTCGCCGTAAGCCGCAAGATAAGCTGGACTGGCGACCGTAACTTGCTGCAGCAGGGCAACGCGACGCGCCACCATCGTGCTGTCCTGCAAGTTTCCCGCTCGCAACACGCAGTGAATACCTTCCCGGATTAAATCGACAAAGCGGTCATCCTCACTGATCTGCAGGCGGATATCAGGATAACGGGTGATAAATTCTGCCAGTCTGGGCACCACAAAGTTTTTTGCCAGCGTCCCCTGCATATTTACCCGCAGCAGCCCTTTTGGGGTGGCGTTGCGGAACTGACTTTCAGCCTCTTCCATATCGGCCAGTAAACGGATGCAGTTTCGGTAAAATTGTCGGCCATCATCAGTCAGCGTCACCGTGCGTGTGGTTCTTTCCAGCAGCCGGGTGCCGAGTCGCTCTTCCATTCTTTTAATCAGATTGGTGACGGTAGCGCGTGGGATCTGCAAATCTTCTGCGGCCTGCGTGAAACTGCCGCGCTCGGCAATCCTCACGAACACCTGCATTTCCTGAAAACGGTCCACGGCAGCCTCATTGTTAAAGTAAATGAAATAAAGTTACTCATTATTGGTTAATTATCTTTTATGCGATAGCAATCATGCTGTTTATAACCATTTACCAGAGGAGTTCAACATGACCATTACAGCGAATAAAGTTGCCATTGTGACCGGTGCATCGCGGGGAATAGGGGCGCAGATCGCGCTTCGCCTTGGGGAAGAGGGTTTCAACGTGGTGGTGAATTATGCCAGCAGCGCCGGCGAAGCCGAAGAGGTGGTAGCACAGCTCAAAGCAATGGGCGTGGAGGGACTGGCGGTGAAAGCCGATGTCTCCCGATCTGATGATGTGGCCGCAATGTTCGAAGCCGCTCAGCACCATTTTGGCCGTATTGACGTGCTGGTGAATAACGCAGGCGTGTTGGAAACGTTGCCGCTGATGGAACATTCAGACGAATTGTTCGCCCGGACTTTTGCTATCAATGTGCAGGGAACATTTAACACACTGCGTGAAGCGGGGAAACGGCTGGAGGAAGGCGGCAGGATTATTAATCTCTCCAGCTCCGCCATAGGCTTAAATATGCCTGGCTACGCGATTTATAACGGCACTAAAGCCGCCGTGGAAGCCTTTACTCACACCTTCGCCAAAGAGTTGCGCGGACGTCAGATAACCGTCAATGCCGTTGCGCCGGGGCCGGTTGCCACGGAGCTGTTTTTGACCGGGAAAAGCGAAGAGCTGATCCAGAATCTGGCGAACCTGAACCCGATGCAGCGCCTGGGTCAGCCGGATGATATTGCCGCCGTGGTGGCCTTCCTGGCGGGCGACCAGAGCGGCTGGATAAACGGTCAGGTTATCCGCGCCAACGGCGGGATGGTCTGATTTTTTCTTCACGTTGCTGCATTACGCCTTACACTCACTGTGTGCACCGATTAAGGCCCTGTTCACGGGCCTGAATTTTCGATGGATTGAGCCTGGCTTACCGCCCACAACGTGCTGAAAAGAAG
Source organism: Erwinia sp. MMLR14_017 (assembly GCF_033657285.1). Classification (NCBI taxonomy): domain Bacteria; kingdom Pseudomonadati; phylum Pseudomonadota; class Gammaproteobacteria; order Enterobacterales; family Erwiniaceae; genus Erwinia; species Erwinia sp. MMLR14_017. Next base: position 291,934 of record NZ_JAWVWP010000002.1, read on the forward strand.
GTGTAATCAGATGGAATTTAAAGACTATTATGCGCTGCTGGAGGTTGAACCTTCAGCCGATTTAAAAACGATTAAAACGGCTTACCGACGGCTGGCGCGAAAATATCATCCGGACGTCAGTACCGAGGCGGATGCCGAGCGCAAGTTCAAACAGATGGCGGAAGCTTACGAGGTGCTGAAAGACAGCGACCGTCGGGCCGAGTATGACCTGCTCCGCCAGCATCGCGACGATCCCCGTTTTTCCGGGCCGCCTCCCGGCGCTGGCGACGGCCACTGGCAGCATGAGCAGGGCAGCGCAAGCGACTATTCTGACTTCTTTGAGTCTGTCTTTGGCCGCCATGCCAGCGGGTTTCAGGGACAAACGCGACGACATCCCCCCAGACGTGGTCAGGATCTGGAGATGGAAGTGCCGCTGTTCCTTGAAGAGACGCTGGCAGGCGAAAGCCGGACCGTCTCCTTCACCGTACCGGTTCTGGATGAATCTGGCCGACAGATCGACGAGGTGAAAAAAACGCTGAAGGTGAAAATACCAGCTGGGGTCACAGATGGCGAACGTATCCGCCTGAAAGGTCAGGGCGTGGCGGGCAGCCAGGGCGCAGCTAACGGCGATCTCTACCTTGTTATCCGACTGGCGCCCCATCCGCTGTTCGAAGTTGATGGGCAAAACCTGCAGATTGTGGTGCCGGTGGCGCCGTGGGAAGCTGCTCTGGGCGCTACCGTTCAGGTGCCTACCCTTACCGGAAAAATATCGCTGACAATCCCGCCCGGCAGCCAGAACGGCCAGCGGCTTCGCGTCAGGGGCAAGGGGTTGTCCGGTAAAACCAGCAGCGGCGATCTCTATGCCATTCTTAAAGTGGTCATGCCCGCTAAAGCCGATGAACAGAGTGCCGCGCTGTGGCGTGAGCTGGCGGAAAAAGCCGCGTTTGAGCCGCGCGCAGCATGGGAGTCCGCATCATGACTGAACACGTAAGGTATACCGTTATTGAGATCTGCCGTTCGGTGGATATTTCCCCGGAGGAGTTAACGGAAGTGGTGGGGTTGGGCGTTATCACGCCGACTGAGAGCGAGCCGCAGTGGGTTTTTGACTATTACGCCGTGCATCAGTTGCGGCGGGCAAGAAGGTTGCAGATTGAACTGGATCTGGAGTGGTCAGGCATTGCCCTGGCACTGACGCTGTTGGATAAAGTAGACCGGCTGGAAAAGGAAAATCTTCTGCTCAGGCGGCAGTTGGAGCGGTTGCTGCACAGCGGCTGAACGGTTTTCAAACGCTGAATAAACAGGCCGGTTAATTACCGGCCTGAGAGGGCTACTTAACGCGCGTTGCCACGTTAGTCACGGCCTGAAAGCGAGCAGGGTCAGGAGAGAGGGTCTGGCCCCAATCCGGCAGGGCCGAATAAGCGTCTGCCTGGAACCCTGCACAGGCGTGTTAATCTTGACTCTGATACTCGTCCAGCGTGGCGTTCTGGCACGCCTCAGGACTCTGGCGGGCCTGCGCTTTCTGCTGGTCATTCAGGTTCATCCAGGCCGCGACAACGGTTCTGGCTTCATCTTCATCGAACTCCGGTTTTTGCTGGGCGGAAGGCGACTGACCCCGTGCGTTCAGCGCTTTCAGCTTAGCGATATAGCTCTCCGCTGAGTCGGTCGTTTTTTCCTGCGTCACGACTGTACAGAGATTAGCGATATAGCCCGCTGCAGGATCTTCAGCGTCATCTGCGGCCTGCGCGGCACCGGTTGCTGCCAGAATGGCGAGCAGCATCACAACTTTTTTCATACCTGCTCCTTATAAAAGGCAAAGTGGCTTTTATCTTCCATCAGCCAGTCTCCATTTACAAATGCTTTCACTGGTAAGATTATTGCGGGCGCGGTTTCCCCGGCCTGGGCTAGTGCGCTTTGGGAATGCCAAACTGCGTCAGAGTGGGATCGACGTTATGGTCGAAAGTCTTCTGATCTTTATGCTTTTGCACCGCATCGATGATGGCCTTGATGCCAAAGCCTATTGCCATCACGGCATCAATGGCCCAGCCCACAGGCCCGGCAGCGGCACCTAATGCGCCAGCAGCGGCCAGGCCAGCGGCTTCTCCTGCCACCATCCCCACCACGCGGCCCGCCACGGCGCCCGCCATTCTGCCCAGGCCTGCGGAGGCGTCCTTCGCCAGTGCGTTAGCTACAGCATTATAACCAAGTTTGCCCAGCTCCGACGCGCCTTTCACCCCGTCGTAAATCGTTTTCGCTGCCGCTGCCTTATCGCCGGATTTCAGCTGGTCTGAGAGTGAAATCATGCCCGCCACGCCCAGCGCGCCCCCACCCGCAACGACACTTTTCCCGCTGGTACTTAGCCCTGCGGCGCTGGTCTGTTTTTCCACGTTATCGCGCAGCTGTGAAAGCATCTCTTTACCGGTCATTTTTTGCAGATCGCTCTCTTTTGGCAGCGTCCCGGCCTCTTTCAAATCTTTGAGCACGCTCATGCCTTTGCCGGTAGTGGTCAGCGCTTTCAGCGTGGCTTCAGCGTAGCCATCCTGAGCGGCGGTAGTGACGCTTTCCGGAATAGCCGCTTCATAGGCGGCCTTCTGCCGGTCGACATCGCTTAACACCTCTGTGGCATCGGTTTTTTTATTGTTCTTCAGCCCGCTTTCTACCGCCTTGCCCTGGGTAAAGTTCTCGTTATAAGAACGCTCGATCTCCTGCTTCAACTCGGGTTGGCTGTTCACTACCTCCTGCGTTGTGGGGACTTTTACCGCTTCCCCCTTCAGGTCGCCCTGCATCTTCAGCTCGGCATCCAGGTTACCAATAGCGCTGCTGTAATCGGCAGGCTGCTTCTCTTCCTCTTTCTTGCCTTTATTCGCCTTATCCGCTTTATCCCTGGCGGCCTGCATATCCTCTCCAAGCGCCTTACCGGACTTCAGATCTTCATAACGCTGGCTGACCGCCTGAGTGAGTGCAGGATCGCTGTTGATGATGTTCTTTTCCTGCGCGGGCACGGCCTTGTTCAGGTAATCCTTCACCCCCTGGTCTTGCTGCAACTGTCCAATCTTCTCTTCCAGAGCCGCCGAGGTTTTATCAACTTTACGCAGCGAGCTGCCGCCGTTGACCTGCTCCAGCGTCTGTTGCAGCTTAACCATTACTGCTGCTTTCTGTGCGCCGCTGTAGTTTTGCGGATTATTGAACACATCCTCATTGAGCTGGCTGATATCGACACTGGCGACCGCATTTCGCGTGGCGGCATCGCTCATCATGCTGGAAAATTCCCCGCCATTGGTGGGTGCCTGCTTTTTAATCCAGTCGTCGATGTTGTGCGTGCTGATTTTCTGATCGGGGTTGTGCAGCGCCAGGCTTTTGCCTTCAAAACCACCCTGATCCAGCATTGTCATCAGACCTGGCTGAGAGAACGTTTTTGCCGACTGGGTGAGGGAAGAGGCCAGGCCAGGATTGTTTTCCTGTAGCCCTTTCAGCGCGTCGGCGGTGATATATTTATCGACCTTGCCGTCCTGATTCAATGCTCCGGCCTTTGCCAGCGGTTCACTGGCCCGCAGCGCGGCCGCCGACATCACCATTTGCAGCGACTGAGGATCGGCGTTGGGGTTTTCCTTTTTGTAATTATCAACATCTTTGCTCGCTGCATCGCGGGCCTTTTCCATGTTTTTGGCAAAGGATTTGTAGTCGCCGTTGGTGGTTTTACCGTCCGGTTTTCCACCATGTTTGCCGACATCAATGGCCGTTTTCAGCGCCGGGTTAGCGTCAATAAACGCTCTGGCCTGCTCGCCTTCTGCGCCTCCTGCGGCAGCCATTTTTGCGGCTGCTATCGGACGGTTCATCTCTTTCGCTGCCTGTTCCCGCTGCTCTGGCGGCAGGTTTGATACCAGCGAATCATATTTCTTCAGCTCTTCCGGGGAGGAATAAGTGGAGTTATCCAGGAAAGCGGCATCACTGCCAGGTGAAACAGGCGTTGCCTCGCTCCCGCTGGCCTGAGTTTGCCCCGTATCCGCTACAGGTGAGGTTGCAGAAGATTGCCCGACGTTGCCGCTCTCTGCGCTTTGCGGTGCTTCTCCTGTTTCCGCCGTGCTCTGTATCTCAGCCGCTTTTTTCATCAGCCCGGCAAGCAACGAAGCCAGCTCCTTCAGCGCATCGTTCCTGGCGCCGGTGCAGGCTTTCTCTGCCTCCGCCAGGCTGGTCGGCTGTCCAAACTGAATAGTTCCTGCACCCTTTTTTAGCACCGGATTGGGTTGGTTTTCCTGAGCTGGCTGGGCAGAAGGAGCCGGCCCGGTGGAATCAGCCAGACCGGTTCGTGAATGGAGAACGCGCATGATAACTCACCTGAAAGAGATTGCTGGGAACAGGTGAGTGGCCGGGAAGAGGGATCGGGTTCCTTTTTTTCTTACAGCCAGCGTCTGAACCACGCAATCAGCCACATGAGTTCTGGCAGCAATTTCGCCAGGCAGAGTAAATACAGAAACATATATCTCTGCTCCTTGTAAAAAGCGATCCTCAAATGTGGGAAAGTAGTAGCAATACGGATAAGAGTGGTTGTGAATGAAATAGCAAAATAACCGCAGGCTGGCAGAAGCAGAAGGGGAACTTAATGGCGAAAAGATCCTTTTTATGGCGGCGACCAATTAACGCAAAAGCTGAAAAAAGATCCGCGACCGGCGGTGCCGATCGCGGAAAGTTTACCGGTACCGTTACTGGATCAAGCGTTTAACCCAGGCGATGATCTCCTGATCCTTACCCTGTTCAAACAGACACTGCCGGAAGCGCTCCCCGCCGACAGCCGTTTTCACCAGTTCAGGATCGAGAGCGCTCAATGTATCCAGATAGTTCTCTTTCATCACCGCGCTTTTCACCTGATTCAGAATGCCCGCGTTACGTACCTGAGGCTCTTTGCGATCGGCTGGATAGCCTTCACCTTTGCGCCCGGTGAACGCCTTTTCAAAGATATAGCGTACGTTAAGCTCTGCACCCCAGCCGAACCCTTTAGCGAAAGGCAGAGAGAGCGCGTTGCCGTTGTTGATTTGCGCAAACAGGAAGGCATCGGCCGGATCGACACAATAGCCACAAACCACCCCAGGATGGATATTCAGTGAGAGTAACGCGCCCTGACCCGTGCCGCAGCCCGTTACCACAAAATCCACGGCTTTCGCATTCAGCAACAGGCTCGCCATAATGCCCAGGTGAATATAGGTCAGGTGATGATCCCCTTCGTCCTGCATTCCCACGTTAAAAACGGTATCCTTGTTGTCGGCTGCGACAGCCTTCAACTGGGCTAAAACCACGGCATTTTTTGCCGCCTGGCTGTTTTCCATCATCAGTGCAATATTCATATTTTCTCCGGTTTGCAGGCTTGTTGGTTAATAAAGGCGAAGGGCTAGCGCGCGAGCCAGCCACCATCCACCGCAAGGGTGTAGCCATTGACGTAATCAGAGGCGCTGGAGGCGAGAAATACCACCGGCCCCATCAGATCCTGCGATTCTCCCCAGCGCCCGGCAGGAATACGGGCAAGAATTTCATTACTGCGGCTTTGGTCGTCGCGCAGCTGTTGCGTATTGTTGGTTGCGATATAGCCGGGCGCCAGCGCATTAACATTGATGCCATGTCTGGCCCACTCATTGGCCAGTTCGCGGGTGAGCCCCATTACGGCGCTTTTCGATGCGGTGTAAGAGGGCACCCGAACGCCTCCCTGGAAAGAGAGCAGGGAGGCGATATTGATGATTTTGCCGCCGCGCCCCTGCTTAATGAACTGCTGCGCGACCAGCTGTGACAAAAAGAACAGCGTCTTGATGTTCACATTCATCACGTCGTCCCAATCCTGCTCGCTGAAGTCCAGCGCCTCGTTGCGGCGTATAATGCCGGCATTGTTGACCAGAATATCTATCTGGCCCATCTCGCTCACTGCCTGCGTCAGCAGCGACGGCAGGCGATCCTGCTGACCGAGGTCCGCGTGTAAACTCAGAAAACGCCGTCCCAGGGCGATGACCTCATTCGCGGTTTCAGTGGGCTCACTGCGGTTAATGGCCACAATGTCGCACCCTGCCTGCGCCAGGCCTACGGCCATACTTTTCCCAAGTCCGGTATTGCAGCCGGTGACGATGGCCACCTTTCCGTGCAGAGAAAAATGATTCAGGATCATGCTGTTTTCCTTGTTTTACAGATAGACATGCAGGTACTCCACCAGGCATAAAATCGCCATCGCCTGCCCGTAAGGCATCGACGTCAGCGGGATCTGGCGGTAATAATTGAGATCTTTACCCATGGCCGTCCCAAAAGAGACCTGGGTCAGTTCGCCGTCGGGATTAATCTGGGAGATCAGCCCTTTCAGCGCCTTTTCAGCCACGGCGACGTAGCGCTGATCGGCATAATGGCAGCGCGCGGCTTTAAGCATGCCGAACGCGAAGCCCGCAGTAGCGGAGGCTTCAAGGTAAGAGTCAGGATCGTCCAGCAGCGTATGCCATAAGCCGCTTTCATGCTGGCATCGCTCCAGCGCCTCCAGCTGGCTGGCGAGGACCTGCTGGAGAAAACGCCGGGTGGCGTCCTTTTCCGGCAGGTTCAGCAGACTGAGGAACTCCGGGATCACGATGGTGAGCCAGCTGTTACCGCGCGCCCAGCGGGCGTTAGCAAAGTTATGCCTGCCCTCAAACGTCCAACCGTGGAACCATAATCCCGTCTGCCGATCCATTAAATGCTGCGTATGCACCAGAAACTGGTATTTCGCCTCTTCAATATAATCCGGGCGGTTCAGCAACTGGCCGATTTTTGCCAGCGGCAGCACGGTCATCATCAGCGTATCGTCCCACAGCTGCTGATGGTTCTCTTCCGCCAGCGTGATGTGCTGCATACCGCCGCACTCGGTGCGGGGCATTTTGTGCATGATCCAGTCGGCCCAGCTTTCAAGATAAGGCAGCCAGCGTGGGTCGCGGGTCTCTTCATAGCGATAAGCGAGCGTCAGAAACGGACAGACGGTATTCACGTTGCGGGTAGGGGAGCCTTCGCTGAACCGGTCGCTAAACCAGTTATCTACAATAGCCCGAAGCCGGTCATCGCCGGTATGGCGATAGTATTGATGAATACCATACAGACCGATGCCGTGCGTCCATTCCCACCCCGCCCATCCTTTGGTATCAATAACCCGGCCATCATCCAGCCTCAGTAGAAATTCACCCGTGTCATCAGTAATGTTCACCAGGTTATCCACCAGCTTGTTGATCAGCTGATGTAGCTCCTTGCAGGAGATGAACCGCTCCGGCTGGCGTAGCAGGGCGCTCTGTTTTACGGGATAAACCAACATAAATATTCCTCTCAGATCATGGACGGGTTAACTGGCTGGTGACAGGGGAGACCGCCGGTTTTGCCGGTAAAGGCTGCACGGCTGGCTTATTGCGATTGAGATAGCCAATGTTGTTGTTTCCCCACAGCGCTTCATAAGGCAGGCCGGCCAGCAGTTCCACGGTTGCTCTGGCCTGAGGCGTGATATTTTCCGGAACAACATTGCCTGCCGCGCGCATCTTCTCAATCTCTTCTCGTAATGTCCGATGGGTAGTGAGGTTGAGCCTGAAGCGCAGGGAGATGAAAAAGCCGATGCAGAGCATCACCAGCGTGCCGCCGCAAAGGATAGTGAGAATGGCATGACTGACCGCCGGGTCTTGCGTACTGCTTCCGGCGACGAAGCCGGAGAGCTGCATCAGGATACCTACCAGCATCACCGCTCCCGCCTGCGAAGCTTTGCGGGTCAGCGTCATGATCCCGGCAAAAATACCCTCGCGGCGCTGCCCGGTGATCGCTTCATCCACGTCGGAAATGTAGGTGTAGATATTCCAGGGCACATAATTGATGCCGCCGCGCCCCAGTCCGGCAAAGGCAGAGACCAGCAGCAGCAGAGAAAATATATCGCTTAATCCGCTGTAAAAGAGCAGGCCATAAGAGAGTGTACTGAGGCCAAACAGCACCACCACGAGGCGATAAGAAGGGGCGGGACCAAACCGGATACAGAGCGGGATCATGCCGATCACCGCCACAAACTGCATGATCGCCATCGTACCCATCAGATTTGAGGCCAGGCTGGCGCTCTGCATCAGTACAAAGACCACGTAATAAGTGAAGACCGCGTTGAAAATGTCCTGAGCAATATAGCCACCGAGATACATGCCAAGATGTTGACGGAATATTCGCACCCGTAATGTGGAGGTCAGTTCTGTTTTCAGGCGGCTCAGGCTCTGCCTGAGCGTCAGCTTTTGCTGCTCTGCCTGCAGGGCGGCGCTGGACTTCTTCTCTGGCGGACGTTCCCAGGTGTAGAACCACACCAGCGTCAGCACGATGGCGCAGATCACCGAGAAAACCAGACTGGCATAGAAGAATGAGATTGCATTGTCCTTACCGAAATAGCTCAGCAGTATGCCCGGCAGAAAGGCGGCAAGGATCGCCGAGAGCTGAGCAAGAGCAATACGCGCGCCGGAGAATTTGGTTTTCTCTTTAAAATCGTCGGTCATTTCCGGCACCAGCGTTTCGTAGGGCACCAGAATGGAGGTATAGACCACCTCAAAGAGCAGGTAGGTCATCAGATAATAAACGTAGGTCATATCGCCGACCCACATCAGACTATAGGTAAACACCAGCGGGATGCCGGTGAGGATAAAAAACTTGCGGCGGCCGAAGCGTTTGCCCAGCCAGGTTGAACCGAAGCTATCGGTCAGGTAGCCCATCAGTGGGCTGACGACGGCGTCCAGCACGCGGGCCAGCGCAAAGATAGAGGTTGCTTTAATCGGACTCAGTCCGCAGAAGGTGGTATAAAAATAGAGCAGCCATGCAGAGGTCAGCGCCATGGTGCCAGCGCCGAGGAAATCACCTGACCCATAGGCTAAATAATTTAGCGTTCCTGGTTTACGTGTCATCATCGCATCCTTCCTGATTTACCTGTTTAGCGCCCGGCGATTGTCGGGGATGAGCTAAGGTAGAACCAGGCAGAGGCAAAAACCTTTGCGATTTTGCCAACAGAAACGAAGGAGTGACACGTAAATAAAGAAAGCCGGGACCGATCTCACCAATTTAATAAAATGGCGTTTCATTATTATTAAATTGGTTTCTCGTTTATCCTGTCTGACGCAACTGGTAGAGGAAAAAGTTACCTGCTTTTAAAAACGCTTATCAGGCTTGCATATAAAAACTGGAGCGGGCGGGGGCTTGCGGTTCCAGCAGACAGCAAAGGCTGTGCCATAACAGCGAAATCCACCAAAAACTCAGGCTTGTCATACTTCTCTCCTGGGACACGATGCCCGAAAAGGTAAATGTAATCTGAATAAGCAATTCCGCCAGATTAAAGGGGATAAAACGCTTTTTTTGTTAAAGTATGCGTCGATCTTCCCATTTTGTAACCTCTGTCTGAACAGCCCGGCTTTGCGCTTCTTTACCCACCCGGCTTACTGACACTGTTATTTATCCGCTATGGTTAAGCGTTGTTTATTTTGACTTTCCATCTTGCTCTTGAGGATAACGTTTGTGCCAAAATTTATCTCTTGTCTGGTGTTCTCAGGCCTGGTCACGGTTTTTAACGCTTTCGCCGCTGACAGTACGCCAAAGTATGGTCCGCAGTTGCAGGGTTTTGATTTCCCTTATCCCATGCAAAAATTTGATTTCACTTCCCAACAGCAGCAGCTCAGTATGGGTTACATTGATGTGAAACCCAGCGGCAGTGCCAATGGTCGTACGGTGGTGCTGATGCATGGAAAAAACTTCTGTGGTGTAACCTGGCAGGCGTCGATAGATGCCCTGAGTCACGCGGGCTACCGGGTCATAGCGCCGGATCAGATTGGGTTTTGTACCTCCAGCAAACCTGAACATTACCAGTACAGTTTTCAGCAGTTAGCGCTCAACACACAGAACCTGCTTAAGAAATTGCATATAGATAAAGTAACGCTGGTGGGCCATTCCACTGGCGGTATGCTGGCCACCCGCTTTGCACTGATGTACCCGCAAGAGGTGCAAAAACTGGTGTTGGTCAATCCTATCGGCCTGGAAGACTGGAAAGCCAAAGGGGTGCCGTGGCGGAGCGTGGATGAGTGGTATCAGCGTGAGCTGAAGACATCGGCTGCCAGCATCAAAAAATATGAGTTGAATACCTACTATGTCGGCCGCTGGAAACCGGAATACGACCGCTGGGTCACCATGCTGGCTGGCCTGAACAACGGTCCGGGCCATGAGATCGTCGCCTGGAATTCTGCCTTGTTATACGACATGATCTTCACTCAGCCGGTTTATTACGAGTTCAAAAACCTTCAGATGCCTGCCACGCTGATGATCGGCACGTCAGACACCACGGCCATCGGCAGCGATATCGCGCCGCCAGATGTTAAGGCGAAAATCGGTCATTACAACGAGCTGGGTAAACAGGTTGCCGCGCTGATCCCTCAGGCAACCCTGATTGAATTTCCGGGAATGGGCCATGCGCCACAGATGGAAGAACCTGCAAAGTTTAATCAGGCGCTGATTAAGGATCTCAATCAGCCCTGATTAGCGGCACTGTGAGGTGCAGGCCTGCAGGCAGGTCTGCATCTTCGCGCCACAGCCGCTGTTGTCGTTGCGGTCGCACTGGCTGTTCTGCACATAGCACTGTTGCTGACAAAGGCTGACATCACATTTCGCCGCTACCGGGGTGGCGAGGATATCCTGCTTAGGCGGCGTCAGAGGGAGCTGAGAAAGCTGGGAGCAGGCTGTTCCCGAAAACAGCAGGATTGTTAAGGCCAGGAGAGTGCTCTTTTTCATAAAAATGTCCCCAGAATAAATAGCGCCCTTTCGGCGGCTTTAGTCCGTTCTTCTCCATAATCGTAGTCTGTGGCTTTCAGGCGTTTTAGCGTGGTGATCAGCGATTCAAGGGTAAATGCCTGCTTCTCGCCCAGTATGGTCAGTATTGCACCACCTATCTCATTACAGATCGCTTTTGCTTCCGCCATATCTTTATCGGTGGTGACGTTCTCTTCACGCATACTGCCTCCCACACGTTCGCCTGTTTATAAAATCATAGATACCCCCTCTGAAAAAGCGAACTCCCGTCTCATTAAGTGTGCGCCGGAAACAACTCTCTCTGTACAGCATGGCTATACTGAGCATGTCGGAGAAAAGGCATCCGGCAGTTTTATTACATTCGTAATAACGCTCAGTTATCGTAAAGAGGGCACCATGACCGGGGACGAACAGAACAGGATCAAAACGTTAGCGCAGCTGGAACAGCTTTACGGCGACGTGGCACCTCCCTCGCTGATGAAAGTAGCTGACCATATTCACCCCGCCTATCGTCCTTTTATTGAATCCTCGCCGTTTGTGGCGCTGGCGACCTCCGGCGATGCCGATCTGGATGTTTCCCCGCGCGGCGACCCGGCTGGTTTTATTCAGATAGAGGATGAGAAAACCCTGCTGCTGCCCGACAGGCGTGGCAACAACCGCATCGACAGCCTGAAAAATATTCTTGGCGATCCCAGGGTGGCGCTGCTTTTTCTGATCCCTGGGATTGGTGAAACGCTACGGGTGAATGGCGAGGCAGAAATCAGCGTGGACCCTGCACTGTTGGCGCGTTTCGCCGTAGAGGGAAACCAGCCCCGCACAGTGTTGCGGATCCACGTCCACAGCGTTTTCTTCCAGTGCAGCCGCGCCATTATCCGCTCCCGCCTCTGGGAGGCAGACGCGCAGCTACAGCGTTCACAGCTGCCCAGCACCGGCAGCATTCTGAAGGCTGTTTCCCACTCTGCCGTCGATGGCGAAGCTTATGATCGGGCGCTGCCGGAACGCATTAAAAAGACCCTTTACTGACTCTGCTGAAGTTTCTGTTTTATACACTGCAACAGATGCAGGAAATGGATATGCAGTATCCCGAGTTATTCCTGCTATTTTTCTTATTACCTTCCACTGCGGCGCGGGCAGGATGGCCGCCAGAGCGGGGATTGCTGTAAAAAGTACGCAAAGATTATCACTTCGTTATTTAATCAATTCCAGAGCATAAGACGCACGGCTAAGTTCAGAGCAACCTGCTGACGCCGGGAAAGCATGCCGATGAATAAGGTGTAATGGACATCTTACTGTCTCGCCCCTCACCCCTATAGCCTCAGGCTATACCCTGGCAACAAACAAGCATTATCCCGCGTCAGACAACGATGAAATAGTCTTATCAGGCAAACCCTGCAACCCGATAAGAGATGACCTCATGCTGATCCCGCAACCCTATTTGTTATTCCTTGGCGATGTGACCGACCCGCTGGCCGCGAAAACCGCGCGAGGTATTCAGGTCTGGCGACCAGAGCAGTGCGTAGGGCAGATCCGTCTGCCAGGCTGCAGCGTTTCGCTGGGGCTGGAGGAGTTGACTATAGAGGCGGCCGTGGCGGCTGGCGCGAAAACGCTGGTGCTTGGCACGGCTAACGCTGGCGGCTATCTGCCGGAGCATTGGCTGGATACCGTGCGCGGCGCGATTAAAGCGGGCATGAACGTTGCCAGCGGCCTGCATTATCGTCTGGTGGATAACGAAGAGCTGATGACGCTGGCGAAAGAGCAGGGCGTGGAGCTGTTCGACATCCGCCACATGCGCCCGAAACTGGAGGTGGGCAGCGGCAAAAAACGCAGCGGTAAGCGCGTGTTGACGGTCGGCACCGACTGCTCGGTGGGTAAAATGTACACCTCGCTGGCGCTGGAATCCGCCATGCGTGAAATCGGTCTGAAGGCTGATTTTCGTGCGACAGGCCAGACCGGGATTCTGGTAGCCGGTGAAGGCATCGCCATTGACGCCGTAATCGCTGACTTTATCGCCGGGGCAGCAGAAGCGCTCTCTCCGGCTGGTGAGCCCGATCACTGGGACATCGTGGAAGGCCAGGGTTCCTTGTTCCACCCCTCTTACGCGGGAGTCAGCATGGGGCTGATCCATGGCGCGCAGCCGCACTGGCTGGTGATGTGCCATGAAATGCATCGCCCGCATATGCGCCACCTGCCGCATCAGCCGATGGTCAGCCTGGCTGACTGCGTGGAGGCCAATCTGCGCGCCGCGCACGTCACCAGCGACAGCGTGCAGCTGGCTGGCTTTGCCATCAATACCTCCAACTTCCCCGAGCAGGAAGCCCGTGACTACTGCCAGCAGGTCAGCGAAGAATTTGGCGTACCGGCGACCGATCCGGTGCGTTTCGGCATTGCAGAGATCGCCGCGCTGCTGAAGGAGCGTGGCTGATTATGCGCCGCATGCAGGTTGAGGTAGTGGAGCTGCCGCTGGCCCGCCCGTTTGCCATTGCTCGCGGTACCCGCACGGCGGTGACCGTAGTACGCGTCACGCTGGAACAGCAGGGGTTTATCGGACGTGGTGAATGCACGCCGACGGCGCACTATCACGAAAGCGCTGAAAGCGTGACCGCGCAGCTGGCGGCCGTGCAGGAAGAGGTGGAAAACGGTTTAACGCTCTCTGAACTGCAAATCCGTCTGCTGCCAGGATCTGCCCGCAACGCGCTGGACTGCGCGCTGTGGCGGCTTGAGGCGGCGCTGAACAGGCAAACCCTGTGGCAACGGCTAAATACTCAGCCGCCCGCCACGGTGATCACTGCGGAAACGCTGAGTCTGGAGAGCAGCGAAAGGATGGCTGCCGCAGCGGCAGATGCTGTTTCCCGCGGGGCTATCCTGCTGAAAATCAAGCTGAACCGCGAGCTGATTCTGGAAAAAGTGGCGGCGATCCGTGCCGCTGCGCCTGGCGTCACGCTGATTATTGACGCCAATGAAGCCTGGGGCGGGCTGGATCTCGGCAGCCTTTTTGCGGCGCTGACGCACTACAACATCGCGATGATCGAGCAGCCTTTGCCGGCGGGTAATGATGCTGATTTGCAGCGCTTTGACCATCTCATCCCGGTCTGTGCGGATGAGAGTTGCCACCATACGGGGGATATCGCCGGGCTGCGCAATCGCTATGAGATGATCAACATCAAGCTTGATAAATGCGGTGGGCTGACCGAAGCGCTGGCGATGGTGGAAGAGGCAAAGCGGCAGAAGCTGCGGCTGATGGTGGGCTGTATGCTCGGCTCATCGCTGGCGATGGAGGCCGCGCTGCCGGTGGCCATTGCTGCGGAACATGTTGATCTCGACGGGCCAATCTGGCTAGCGGCAGACAGCTCTCCCTATCTCTCTTACCACCAGGGCCGCATCTGGCTCTGAGCCAGGGCCACCGGAGTCACGATGACGGAACCCATGCAACCAGACCTTACCGCCACCGGACCCGGCACGTCTTCCCCTGTGCTGCGGGTGGAGGATCTCAGCGTCAGCTTTAGCGGGCGCTCCGGGAAAAATCTTGCCCTGAAAGGCGTCTCGTTCACCCTCAATAAAGGGGAAATCGTCGCGGTGGTGGGTGAAAGCGGCTCCGGCAAATCCGTCACCTCGCTGGCGGTAATGGGGCTGCTGGCACCCTCGGCTACCATTGAACGCGGTGCCATTCATTTCAGCCCGCGCAGCGGTGCCAGCCATCCTCTGCTGACCATGAGCGTGGAGGAGCGCCGCAAGCTGCGCGGCCGCGATATGGCGATGATTTTTCAGGAGCCGATGACCTCCCTTAATCCGGTATTAAAGGTGGGCGATCAGCTCACGGAAGCGCTTAAGGATCATCAGCTGTGCGACAGCAAAACCGCAGATGTAAAAGCCCGCGAGCTGCTGCGCAAAGTGCGCATTGCCGACGTCGATCGGGTGATGAAAAGCTATCCGCATTCGCTCTCCGGCGGGATGCGCCAGCGCGTGATGATCGCCCAGGCGCTGGCCTGCGATCCGCAACTGCTGATTGCCGACGAACCTACCACCGCCCTGGACGTCACTGTACAGGCGCGCATTCTGCAAATTCTCCGTGACCTGCAACAGCAAAGCGAGATGGCCGTGCTGTTTATCACCCACGATATGGGAGTGGTGGCGGAAATTGCCGATCGCGTGGTGGTGATGTATCGCGGTGAAGTGGTGGAGCAGGGCAGCGTGGAGCAGATTTTTGCTGCGCCAGAACACAGCTACACCAAAGCGCTGCTGGCGGCTGTGCCGCGCCTGGGCGATATGCAAGCGAGCCGCTGGCCGCAGCGTTTCCCGCTGCTGGGCGAAGAGCAGGATGAAGAGCAGGGCGTGCAGATCACCGCACGCTACGAAGAGAAACCCCTGCTGGATGTGCGTGGGCTTAAGGTTTATTACCCGGTACGCAGCGGCCTGTTTTCAGCGCTCACTCATCGGGTGCATGCGGTAGAGCAGATTGATTTCAGCCTCTGGCCTGGCGAAACGCTGGCGATAGTGGGCGAAAGCGGCTGTGGTAAATCCACTACCGGACGGGCGCTGCTGCGGCTGATCGCCAGCGAATCGGAAAGCATCCATTTTCGCGGCGAGGAGGTGAGCGTGCTGAAGGAAGCGGCGTTTCATGCGCTGCGTCGTGAAATTCAGATGGTGTTTCAGGACCCCTACGCCTCGCTGAATCCCCGCCTTACGGTAGGCTTCACCATCGCGGAGCCGCTGCTGCTACATGGCCTGGTGAAGTCGCTGGATGAGGCCACGCCGCAGGTGCAGGCCTTGCTGAAAAGCGTCGGCCTGCTGCCGGAACATGCCCGTCGCTATCCGCATGAATTCTCCGGCGGGCAGCGTCAGCGTATCGCAATTGCCCGCGCGATGGCGCTCCAGCCAAAGGTGATTATTGCCGATGAGGCCGTCTCCGCGCTGGACGTCTCGATTCAGGCTCAGGTTGTTAACCTGATGATGGATCTGCAAAAAGAGACCGGCGTGGCCTGGATATTTATCTCGCATGACATGGCGGTGGTGGAGCGCATTGCTAACCGCGTGGCGGTAATGTACCTCGGACAGATTGTGGAAATCGGCCCGCGTCATGCGCTCTTTACTAACCCTCAACACCCCTATACCCGTCGTCTGCTGGCGTCCGTGCCGGTGGCCGATCCTGCCCGCCGCAGCGTGCGTGAGCTGGATGAGAGTGAAATCCCCTCACCGCTGCGTAAGGCTGGGGAAGAAGTAACAAAACTCCGTTACCGCCAGGTTGCCCCGCATCACTGGGTAGCCGAAGGGGAGATGCACCGTTAACGAGTATTTCAATACCTCATCTGGAGAGAGACTATGAAGCCGTTTTTACGTCGTTCTGCCGTCGCCCTTGGGCTGTCATTGTGCCTGGCGGGTATTGCTCAGGCACAGGACCTGCGCATTTCCGCCTATGTTGATATCACGGGCCTGGATCCGCACGATACCTCCGACAACGCCAGTTATTCGGTGCAGGCCGGTATCTTTGAACGCCTGTTCCAGTTCGACAGCAAAATGAAGCTGGTACCCTGGCTGGCAACTGATTACAGCAGCAATGAGGATGCCACTGAATTCACCCTGAATCTGCGTCAGGGCGTAACCTTCCAGGACGGTACGCCGTTTAATGCGGAAGCGGTAAAAGCTAACCTCGACAGGCTGGCGGATCAGACCAAGGGACTGAAGCGTAACAGCCTCTATAAAATGATTAAAACGGTGACCGTGGTCTCGCCAACGCAGGTGAAAGTTGCGCTGAACCAGTCGTTTGGTGCCTTTATCAATACTCTGGCGCACCCTTCCGCCGTGATGTGGAGCCCTGCTATTCTCAGGCAGTATCCGCAAGAGGCGCAGCTGCGTCTGCATCCGGTCGGCACCGGCCCGTTCAGATTTGTCAGCTGGCAGCCGGGCAAAGAGGTCAAACTCAGCAAGTTTGACGGCTACTGGCAGAAAGGCTGGCCGAAGGTAGATAACGTCTACATCTCACCAAGCCCGGAAGATGCTACCCGCGTGGCGGCGCTGAAATCGGGTCAGGTGGATGCTATCTATCCTCTGCCTTCTGACCTGATCAACACCGTACAGAGCGACAGCAAGCTGGCGGTACAGCGCGATGAGAGTATCTATCTCTACTACATGGCGATTAACACTCAGCATAAATCGCTGGCCGACGCCCGCGTGCGCCAGGCGATTAACTACGCCATTAACCGTGATATCTGGCTAAAAGTGGCCTATGCGGGAATGGGGAAACCGGCCACCTCCGCTATCCCACCTGCGGTACAGTTCTATGCCAGACAGAGCGATCCGGACTACAGCTATAACCCGGAGAAAGCCAAAGCACTGCTGAAAGAGGCGGGTTTTGCCAACGGCCTGGACCTCAAGCTGTGGGTAACCAACGCCACTGCCAGCGTACGTGCGGCACAGTTCCTCAAGCAGCAGTTGGGGGCGGTGGGTATCCGTGTGACGGTCACGCCAATGGATTCCGGCGCGCGTAACGCCAAACTATGGGGCGTGAAGGATCCGAAGCAGGCCGAATTCGATCTCTATTACGGCGGCTGGTCAACTTCAACCGGGGATGCTGACTGGGCGCTGCGCCCGCTGTTCGCTACCGAGTCCTGGGTGCCGACCTCCTATAACGTCTCCTACTACAGCAACCCGGAAGCGGATAAAGCTATCGCCGCCGCGCTGCAAACGGCCGATCCCGCTAAGCGCGCGGCGGCTTATGCGCAAGCGCAGAAAATTATCTGGAAAGATGCCCCCGTTGCCTTCCTGGGTTCGCCAGATAACCTGGTCGGCAAGAAAAAGAACCTGTCCGGCGTGTCGATGCTGGCAGACGGATCGTTCCTGTTCGATCAGGCTGAGTTTAAATAATTCCCTGTGGCGGGAGTGCTCCCGCCTTTGCTGCCAGGCACCCGAATAAACCAGGAAATCGCCTATGTTTACTTATCTTGTCCGACGTTTGCTGGAAATGATCCCGGTGTTGCTGGTGGTCTCTCTGTTGGTATTCGGTTTTATCAAATTACTGCCGGGCGACCCGGCACGCATTTACGCTGGCCCCGATGCGCCGGTTGAAGCGGTCGAGGCGGCAAGGCAGCACCTGGGGCTGAATGACCCGCTGCCGCAGCAGTATCTTCACTGGCTGGGTGGCGTGATGCAGGGCGATTTGGGCGTGACCTACCGTACCCAACAGCCGGTGACTGAAGCGATTGCCCAGGGCTTTCTGCCAACGATGTGGCTGGCGCTGGCAGGCTTTGCCTGGTCGGTGCTGCTGGGGCTGTTTATCGGCGTGGTTTCCGCCCTGAAACGGGGTAAGTGGCAGGACTGGACGCTGATGAGCCTGGCGGTGGGGGGCATCTCCATGCCGCCCTTCTGGCTGGGGCTGCTGCTGATCCAGTTTGTGGCGATGCCGTTTGGCCTGTTTTCAGTCAGCGGGTTCAGCCAGCCCAGCGATATCATTCTGCCCGCCCTGACGCTGGGGTCTTCCGTCGCGGCGGTGATGGCACGTTTTACCCGCTCGGCGTTTCTGGAAGTGGCTCAGGAAGATTATGTGCGCACTGCTAAGGCCAAAGGTCTACGTAACCGTCTGGTGACTTGGAAGCATGTGATGCGCAACGCACTGATCCCGGTGATCACTATGCTGGGGCTGCAGTTCGGTTTCCTGCTGGGCGGATCGATCGTGGTGGAAAGCGTCTTTAGCTGGCCGGGTTTGGGCTGGCTGCTGATCGAGTCGATCAAATCTCAGGACCAGCCGGTGATCCAGGCGCTGGTAATGCTGTTTGTGTTTGAATTTATTGTTATTAACCTGCTGGTGGACCTGCTTTATGCGGTGGTTAACCCGGCTATTCGCCTGCGTCAGGAGCCTGCATGAAGCCTACTACTGAAGCGGCCATTGCCAGGAGCGTGCTGGAGAACAGCACGCTTCGCTCGCCGTGGCATGATTTTATCCAAAACCTGATCCGCAACCCGCTGGCGCTGGTCTCCGGCGGCTTTATTCTGCTGCTGATTATTGTGGCGATCTTCGCCCCCTGGCTGGCACCCTGGGACCCGATGACACCCGACTGGATGGCGCTCTCCGCGCCGCCTTCTGCCGCACACTGGATGGGCACCGACGACCTTGGGCGTGATGTGCTGAGCCGCATTATCTATGGCGCACGTATCTCGCTCTACGTCGGCGTGCTTTCTGTTACCGCGGGTATGGTGGTGGGCATCGTGCTTGGGCTGCTGGCGGGCTACTATGGCCGCTGGGTCGATATGCTGATTATGCGCGGTTCCGACGTCTTGTTTGCCTTCCCCGGCATGCTGCTGGCGATTGCGGTGGTTGCGATATTAGGTCCAGGGTTAAATAATGTGATTATCGCCGTGGCGGTGTTCAGCGTGCCGGTTTTTGCCCGTATTGTGCGTGCCTCCACGCTCTCGCTCAAACAGGCTGCCTATGTGGAAGCGGTGCGCTGCGCCGGGGCGCCGGACCGGGTCATTTTGATCCGCCATATCCTGCCAGGCACCCTCTCTAACGTCATCGTCTATTTCACCATGCGTATCGGCACCAGCATTCTTACCGCCGCCGGACTGAGCTTTATCGGCCTGGGGCCGGAGCCGGACGTGCCGGAGTGGGGCAATATTCTGGCGATGAGCCGCAGTATGATGATGGCCGGAGAGTGGCACGTCAGCGTCTTTCCCGGCCTGGCCATTTTTGTCACGGTGCTGGCGTTTAACCTGCTGGGTGACGCGCTGCGCGATACCTTAGATCCCAAACTGAAAGGGTAAGAAGATGGATTATCGTCAGGCGGCGCTTGAGCTGTTACTGCAACGCTGGCGCGAGACGCGCCAGTTGGGCAATCCGCGCGGTAGCCGTGGCGCCACCGACAGCCTGAGCGACGTGCCGGGCGTGCGGGTCGGGCACTTCACGCTGGATGAGGGCGAACGCCAGACCGGCGTCACAGCTATTGTGCCGCCGGGCGATAACCTGTTTATGCAGCCGCTGCCCTGCGGCGCGGCGGTGCTGAACGGCTTTGCCAAACCGGTGGGGCTGGTACAGCTGGAGGAGCTTGGCGTACTGCAAACGCCGATCCTGCTCAGCAATACGCTGGCTGTGGGCACGCTTTTTAATGCACTGGTGCGTGAGGCGATTGCGCAAAATCCCGAACTGGGCCGTTCGTTGCCTACGGTTAATCCTCTGGCGTTGGAATGCAACGACGGCTGGCTGAATGATATCCAGGCGCTGGCCGTCACTGACCATATGGCGCAGCAGGCGCTGGCGACAGCCACAGCAGATTTTGCCCGTGGCAGCGTGGGCGCAGGGCGTGGTATGAGCTGTTTCAGTATGAAGGGCGGCATTGGCACCGCCTCACGGATCATTCCTGCACTGAACGCCACGCTGGGGGTGCTGGTGCTGGCTAATTTTGGCGCGCTCACTGCCCTGACGCTGGATGGCGTGCGCGTAGGGGAGGCGATAGAGCCGCTGCTGCCGGAGCTGACGCCGCAGCATGATGCAGGCTCCATCATCATCATCATGGCGACCGATGCGCGGCTGGATGCCCGACAGCTGAAACGCATTGCCAAACGTGCCGGTGCCGGACTGGGCAGGTTGGGAAGTTACTGGGGACATGGCTCCGGCGATATTGCCGTCGCTTTTTCCACCACTGCCGTCCCGCAGCCGCCAGCGGATGCGGCCCTCGAACCGCTGCTGATGGCCGCTGCCGATGCGACTGAGCATGCGGTGCTGGATGCGCTGCTCAGCGCGGAGGCGGTAACTGGCTTTCGCGGGCATCACCGTCCTGCCCTGAGCGATCTTCTGGACCAGCTGGCGTCAGAAGCGGGGCGTTTTCAGTAATACCGGCTGGCCTTGCCAGACGGCCCGAGAACTCAACCAGCTCTTCCGTTTTCAGCGCTGTTCAGACAGGGCTGGAAGGGAAGGCAATCTTGTTATCCTGTAAGGAATTCTGTGATGAAAATCTTTATTTCGGCTGATATTGAAGGCATCGCGGGCGTAATGCGTCCTGAACAGTGCAGCCCGGGCCATGCGGAATATCAGCTGGCGCGCGGCCTGATGGAGCAGGAGGTGAACGCCGCCATCAAGGGTGCATTTGCTGGCGGCGCAACAGAAGTGGTGGTGGCAGACAGCCACGCGCAGATGACCAACTTGCGGGTGGAAAATATCGACCCGAGAGCGCGTCTGGTACAGGGAAAGCCGCGCGGTCTGTCGATGGTGGAAGGGTTACAGCAGCAGGCTTATGACGGCATGATGTTTGTGGGCTATCACAGCGCCGCAGGCGAGTTCGGCGTGCTGGCGCATACCATCAATGGCCGGGCGTTTTACCGGGTAAAGATCAACGGTGAAGTGATGGGCGAAAGTGATATTTACGCCGCCGCTGGCGCAGAACAGGATTCTCCGCTGTGGCTGGTGACCGGAGACGACGCGCTACAGCAGTGGATTGGCAACCATTATCCCTCGGTGGACTACGTGTGCGTGAAGCGCGCCATTTCACAAACCTGCGCCGAATCCCTCAGCCCGCAAGCTGCCCGTGAAGCTATCCGCCAGTCGGCAGAAAATGCGGTGAAACGCGCACGCAAAGTCGCCACAACCCGCCTTCAGGCCCCCTACACGCTGGAGCTGATGGTGGCAAAACCGGTGTTGGGCGATCTCTTCTGCCTGATCCCCGGTGTCCAACGGCAGGATGCGATCACGGTAAGCTACACCGCGCCCACCATGGCAACTATCGTCAGCCTGTTAAGCGCCTTTTCTTATCTCGCTTCGACGCAAAACTGAGGCGGCGTGAACTGAAAAATGGCGGCTACGATATTTTACTGTCAGACGCGAAGAGTCCGTCCGGTCGAGCCGTCCGGCATTTCAATATGGAGACTAAGTTTTCCGCCCATAGCTTCAATATATCTTTTGATAGTAATGAGACGCTGGTCGGCTCCCCCCTGTTCAATCTGTGTGATACGGGGCTGCTTCACGCCCATGGCTTCGGCCACGGTTTTTTGTGACAGCGCCAGCTCCTCGCGCAAGATTTGCAACCCGGTCTCAAGGATCATTTCTTCTGCCATCAGCCCAATTTCGGCACGGTCGGCTTCTGAAAATTCCGTATTAATGAAATCTTGTAAATCGGTCATTTCTTTGTCCTCTTAATTTCATCCAGGTAGCGGCTAAAGAGCTCGTCTGCCAGAGTAATCATGCGCTCATAAAAGTGCTTATCACCTGTTTTATCACCAGCACAAAGAACAATGGCTTTACGCTCAACGTCAAAGGCATAAAAGGCCCTGATGGGATGACCTGCATACTGAACCCTGAGTTCTTTCATATTAGCGAATCGCGACCCTTTAACAGTCAGCATAAGGGCGTGGCAACCCCGGCCCATATTGCTCAAGGTTCAACAGGCTGGCCACCACACGCTTTTTGAGGCCAGGCTCCTGAATGCGTAACCACTCTTTAAAGGTGTCCATCAGTTTTATCGTCCACACAAACTTATATCCTTATAAGTAATCCCTTATATTTAAAGTATAAGTTATTCCTTATGCGGTCAACAGGATATTTTAACCAGATTGCGGAACCTGGTTTGTCGGAACAGGCCAGGATTTTTAGCCATTTTGGCCTACTCATGCAGGAGGGTTGTGCGGAAAATGAATCTTAATGACGCTAAAACTCACTTTTTAAAAGTTATCAATCCGCAGGCCTGACTCAATCAATTTTCAGGATATGATCCCCGCCAGTACTTCACCACCCGGCTGCGATTAAGCAGTAACTTCAGGCTGTCGCCCTCAACCTGCACGGCAAAGCGTTTCTGCCAGGGGCCATCCTGCGCGGTGGCTAACAGGCGGCCTTTGCCGAGCGAGATCAGCGTGGCGGTGATGGCGGCCGGGCCGATGCCCATGACCATATTTGCCCCGTCAATCACCAGTTCGCTGCGCATCTCCGGCACACTCCAGCGCCCCTGAATGGCGGCCAGCGTGGCGCTTTCCGGCTCCACCGGAACAAACCTTCTGGGGGCCAGGCCAATTTCGCCGTGGATTGTGCCGCCTTGCTGTTGCAGCCGAACCGGAAAAGTACTGGAAAGAGAGACGGCCTCATCAGGCTGTTCGCCGCGACAGAGGTTTTCAGTCGCGCCCAGCCAGGTGATGCTGCTGGCGCTGACCTCCAGCCAGTCGCTGCCCTCTTCAGCAACATACAGTCCCGGCGTCAGCTCGTGACCGCGTTCCGGCAGAGCCTGATCCTGTAACGCTGCCATCACTGCCAGAGCCGTATCGAAACTCGCCACGTCCTCGCGGTTTGCCACTAAAGCCAGCCCCACTTTTTGCTGCGGGTCGAGCAGAAAATAGCTTTTATAGCCAGCATGCGAGCCGCCGTGACCCACCAGCTTCACGCTGCCCGCTGACGAATGCGCAATGCCCAGCCCGTAGCCACTCGGCCGGCCATCTGCCAGATAGCGGGTCGCCATCAGCCGGTTTAAAATCGTCTCTTCCCTCAGCAGATACTGCAGCCATTTACTGAGGTCGGTCACGCTGCCGGTAACGGAGCCGGAAGCGGAAAGGTGAAGCCCGGCGCTGGCCAGCAGCCACTGATTATTCTGCTGCCAGTAGCCAGGCACCAGCCCTGGCACCACATCAAACCAGGTCTCCGGCGCGGTAAAATGGGTCCCCAGTGGCTGATTGATCTGCTCGTTAAGCAGGTCTGCCAGCAGCACGCCTTTGGCTTTCAGCGCCTCTTCCACCAGCCGGTAGCCGGTATTGGAATAGGAGACCTCGCTGCCCGGCGGATAGCTGAGGTCGCCCATCTCCGCCAGCAAAGCCAGCAAGGCAGCGGCGCTGGTGGCGTTATACAGAGAAAGCCCAAGCAGAGAGAGCGTTTCACGCACGTCCGGCAGGCCGGAAGTCATATCCAGCGCGCGGCCTACGGTGACCTGGCCATTTTCGCCGGTCAGCTGTGGCAGATGCTCAACCAGCCGATCTTCCAGCCCGAGATGCTGGCTGGCTGCGCCCGTAACCAGCGAGGCGAAGATATGTTTGGTTACCGAGGCATAACGCACGACGGTATCACCATCAAAGGCACTATTTTGTGCCAGGTCGGCCAGCCCGCCCGCGCTGATGCTGCGCAGGTTCTCAGCATCAAACAGCGCAATGGCTCCGCCTGGCGCGCCAGGTTTCCCCCAGCCTGCGGCAATGTCGTCGGCGACTTTTTGCGCCTGCTGCCAGTTCAGCGTCATGCCGGTTCCTCCAGCGTCATGCTTAAATCAAAGAGTTCCGCAGTGTGCGGATGTTGAATGCGACGGGCGCGAAGATCGTCAGCGCTAAGCTGCTCGACCATTTCGCCCTGCTGCATGACGCCAATCTGCGCACAGAGGTGGGTGACCACGGCCAGATTGTGCGTCACCATAATGTAGGTGAGCTTACGCTCCTGCCGCAAATCACTGAGCAAATTCAGGATCTCTGCCTGAACCGAGACATCCAGCGCGGAGGTGGGTTCATCCAGCAGCAGCACTTCCGGCTCCGCTATCAGCGCGCGGGCAATGGCCACGCGCTGGCGCTGGCCGCCCGAAAGCTGATGAGGAAAACGGAAGCGGACCCCCGCAGGCAGGCCGACTTCAGCCAGCGCCTGAGCAATGCGCTGTTCCGCACGGTCGAAGCGATGGATCAGCAGCGGCTCATGCAAAATGCGGTCGATGGTCTGCCGTGGATGCAGCGAACCGTAAGGGTCCTGAAACACCATCTGTACCTGGCGGAAGAAGCTTCGTCCACGGTGCGCAGAGAGCGCCATTCCGCCGAATTTTATCTCACCGCTCCAGGCACTATTCAGGCCCGCCAGCGCGCGAAGAATGGTGGACTTGCCGGAGCCGCTTTCCCCCACGATGCCAAAACTGGCGCCGTTAGCCACAGTAAAAGAGACGCCTTTTACCACTTCCTGGGTGCCAAAGGCGATGCGTAAATCAGCTACTTCAATCACAATGAAACCTCGCTCGGCGCTGCATTTCGCCGTAAAGCTGGTGTCCGGAGAGGCGCGTGCGTGCCGATCTGGTTGGAAACGTAGTCACTCATTCCTCTCTCCATGACGCTTCCCGCTGCATCACCGGCAGACGGTCACGCGGATGGCGAAGGGAAGGCAGGCAGGCCAGCAGGCCCTGGGTGTAAGGATGCTGTGCCTGCTGCAAGTCTCCGGCTTGCAGCATCTCGACAATACGTCCGCCATACATCACTGCCACGCGATCGCAGAAATGGGAAACCAGCGGCAAATCGTGGCTGATCAGGATCAGCCCCATGCCACGCTGCGAAACCAGATCGTCAATCAGGCGCAGGATCTCCGCCTGCACGGTGGCATCCAGCGCGCTGGTTGGCTCATCGGCGATCAGCAGTTCCGGATCTGGCGCCAGCATCATGGCGATCATCACGCGCTGCCCCATGCCGCCAGAAACCTCATGCGGATAGCGTTTCGCCACCAGTTCGGGGTCACGAATTTTGACCTGTGCCAGCAGTTCAACAGCAGCTTGCATCGCTTCACGCTTGCTGCCGCCCTTGTGCTCGCGCCAGGCTTCGGCGATCTGCTGACCAATAGTCATCACCGGGTTCAGCGAGTATTTCGGGTCCTGCAAAATAAAACCAACGCGCTTGCCGCGCACCTGACGCAACTTCTTCTCGCTGGCGCCGCGCAGGTCAATCCCGTCAAAGCTCAGCCTGTCGGCGGTGACCTTCGCGCTGCCAGGCAGCAGTTGCATCAGGCTGCGGGCGGTCAGGGATTTCCCCGATCCGCTTTCGCCCACAATAGCGAACTTCTCTTTACCCACGCTGAATGAAACGCCGCGTACCGCTTCAAAGGTCTCTGCACCGCTGGTGAAGCTGATGCGTAAATTCTCTATCTCTACCAGCATCTACTTCTCCTTTGGGTCCAGTACGTCGCGCAGACCGTCGCCGAGGAAGTTAAACGCCAGCGAGGTGAGAAAAATGGCGATGCAGGGCATCAGCGGCACCCACCATTCGCTGAACAGGAAGCGGCGCGCAGTGGCGATCATCGTTCCCCATTCCGGCGATGGCGGCTGTGCGCCCATGCCAAGAAAGCCCAGGCTGGCGGCGGTAATAATGATGGAACTCATATCCAGCGTGACCCGCACAATCAGGCTCGGCACGCACAGCGGCATGACGTGACGCAGGATCACGCGCAGCGGTGAAGCGCCACTCAGACGGCTGGCCGCAATGAAATCGCTGTGGCGAAACTGGAGCGTTTCGGCGCGCGCCAGACGTGCGTAGGGGGGCCATGCGGTCAGCGCAATCGCCAGAATGGCGCTCTCCACGCCAGGCTTCAGCGCGGCCACAAAGGCCAGCGCCAGGATCAGCCGGGGAAAGGCCAGAAAAATATCGGTAAGGCGCATCAGCGCTTTATCCAGCAGACCGCCAGCATAACCTGCGATACAACCGGTCAGCAGGCCAATCGGCGCGGTGATCAGCACCACGGCAATCACCATGCCCAGCGTGGTTCTGCCGCCGAAAAGAATACGCGTCCAGATATCGCGGCCCAGCTCATCGGTGCCCAGCCAGTGCTGGGCCGAAGGGCGGGCGAGGCGGTTAGCCAGGTCCTGAAAACCGGGATCGTAAGGGGTGAGCAGCGGGGCAGCGAGCGACAGCAGCAGCATCACCAGCACCACCACCAGCCCGCTCATTGCCAGCGGATGGCGTTTCAGCCCCAGCCAGAGACGATAGCGGCGTCCCCACACTGCCTGACGGCGGGTGGAGGGCGTCTCGTCGAGCAGCCAGGCTCTTGTCAGATTGGTCATTTTACGCGTGGGTCCCAAAGTCGGTAGAGAATATCGGCGCAGAGATTCAGCAGCACATAGACCGTGCCCACCAGCAGGGTGGCGCCCACCACCGGGTTCATATCCGCATTCATCAGTGAAGTGGTCAGATACTGCCCAAGGCCTGGCCAGGAGAAGACATTCTCCGTCACCACCGCCCCTTCCAGCAGCCCGGCGTAGGTTAGCGCCAGCACGGTCACTAACTGCACCGCAACGGTAGGAAAAGCGTGACGCCAGATAACCCTGCGTGAAGAGAGCCCTTTCGCGCGGGCAGTAATAACAAACTCTCCGCTCAGCGCATTCAGCATAAACGTACGGGTCATACGGGTGATGTAAGCCATGCTGAACCAGGCAAGGATTAATACGGGCTGCGCCATATGCGCCAGCGCATCCCATAAGGCGTCGTAATCTCCCGCCAGCAGGGAATCCACCGTCAGCAACCCGGTTACCTGCGGCACCATATCCTGATAGATAATGTCCTGCCGACCGGGGCCTGGCGCGATGCCCAGCACGGCGTAGAACAGCAGCAGGCTCAGCAGCGCCAGCACAAAGACCGGCAAAGAGTGCCCCGCCAGGCAGAGCACGCGGATGATCTGGTCAATCCATTTCCCCTGGCGCACCGCTGCCCAGACGCCGAGCGGAATGCCGACGATAGCCGCAATAATAATCGCTGCGGTAGCCAGCTCCAGCGTGGCAGGAAAGAAGCGGGCGATATCCTGGCTGACCGGGTTAGAGGTTAAAACAGAGCGGCCAAAGTCGCCGTGAACAATCTGCGTGAGATAGTGCCAGAACTGAATGTATAAGGGCTGATCCAGCCCCATCTCCTGACGGACTCGCTCTACCACGGCCTGGGGAGCATTATCCCCCACCGCTGCCAGTACCGGATCGGTCGGCATAACCCGACCGATAAAGAACGTTAACACCGACAGGCCAAACAGCGTCAGCAGCAGGCTTCCCAGCGTACTGACAATACGTTTTAACCACGACATCAGGCTTTTTTCACCTGTTCGTAGGGGTTGTCATTCAGCACGCTAATCTGCATACCGGTGACATTTTTGGTGCTGGCGTAGGTGTTTAATTTTTGGAACATAAAGATAAACGGGCTCTTTTCGCGGTGCATGGTCTGAATCTGCTCGTACAGGGCGATACGCTTAGCGGCATCCTTCTCTTGCAGTGCGTCGGCGGTCATCTTGTTGAACGCTTCATCGGACCAGCTGCAGCGCCAGGCCAGCGAGCGCACGCGGGCGTTATCGCTGTTGTCGGTATTGACGCTGAAAGCTTCGGTGTTGGAGTTCGGATCGAAGTAATCTGCGCCCCAGGCGGTGATAGCCAGCTGGTGCTGACGGGCGCGCATTTTGGTAAGCACCTGACGGTTCTCAGCGGCGATAAGCTGAACTTTAATGCCGATGGCGCCGAGCTGGGTCTGAATAGCCTGAGCAATATCCGGGAACGGCTGAGCGGAGTAGTGATCCAGCGTCAGCTCAAAGCCGTCCGTATAGCCTGCTTCGGCCAGCAGAGCCTTAGCTTTCGCCACGTTCAGTTTGAAAGGCTGGTCGTTAAGCGCCGCCGGAAAACCGGTTGGCAGCAGGCTCTGGTGAATTTTCCAGGTCAGTGGAATGATATTTTTCTGGATGCTGTCGTAATCAATCGCCCACTTCAGCGCCTGCCACACCTGCGGCTTCTGTAGGTGCTCATTTTTGGTGTTGCAGGACATCAGCATGATGGTGCCGACCATCTGCTGCACCACGTGGAAATTGCTGTCACCCATCAGCGGATTCAGCTGTTCGGTGGTCAGGTCACGAGCAATATCCACATCGCCTTTTTGCAGCATCAGCAGCTGCGCCGACGGATCGATAATATGTTTGGCGATAACGCGTTTGAGGGTGCTTTTCGATGGATGATTCTCGTTTTTCTCCAGGATCACGCTTTCGCTGGCTTTCCAGGCGCGCAGCGTAAACGGCCCGCTGCCGGCGCTGTGCTGTTTGATCCAGGCGTTACCCTGGTCGTCGCCTGCCTGATTAGCCAGCGCGGTTTTCTTCTGCACTACGCTGCCAACCGGGGCAGAGAGGCAGTAAAGCAGGAAAGTTTCGGCGGCGGGTTCGCTCAGGTTCAGTACCAGCGTATGGGCATCTTTTGCCACAATCTTCTGTTCCACATTCTCTTTGGTAAAGCCGAACTGGTTGATGATAAAGGCCGGGCTTTTATCCAGCTTCACCACGCGCTGTAAGGAGAACGCTGCATCTTCCGCCGTTAGCGGGCTGCCGTCAGAAAACTTCACGGAGGGGTCCAGATGGAAGGTGAAGATTTTGCTGTCGCTGCTGACTTCCCAGCTTTTTGCCAGCTCGCCAGTCACTTTATTTGGTTCAGTCGGATCGGGCATCACCAGACGCTGGTAAAGGTTACCGCAAATTTCAGAACCGATAGCCTCAAAGCTTTCGGCCGGGTCGAGACTGGTCATGTTATCAAGCTGCATCGCCATCACCAGCATAGAGGGTGGCGTGGCGGCGAAGGTGCTGTTCAGGGAGAGGTAAGAAAGAAAGGGAACCGCACTGCATCCTGCAAGAAAACGTCTTCTGGTAACCATGATGTCTCCAAGATATTGAAATAAAAGAATAAATTAGCTATTTATTGTCTGCATTGCCTTGACAGCGACCCAAAATGTCAGGTAGTACTGAAAGCCGAAGCTTGTTTGCTGCGCAAGCGGCTGCTCTCTGCTGGTGCGCTCTGCGTCAGTATGAAGCAGCGGCATAATCCTGAATTTAGAGTGGAAAACTTCATGCAATCACTGCGTCCTGATGCTGTTTCCCTGCCCGTCTTTGACGGCCATAACGATCTTCTGATGCGCCTGTGGCTCTCCCACCAGGATGACCCGGCATCCGCTTTTCTGAACGGCCCTGCGGCAGGGCAGATAGATCTGCCAAGAGTGCGTCAGGGTGGCTTTGCCGGGGGACTGTTCGCGGCTTATGTGCCTTCGGCTGGATTTGCTGCAAGAAACGCGCCAGCTGTGAAAAAAAAACGCGGCGTAGCGGGCTATAACGAAATTGAACCCACACCTGGCAGGGAAGAGGCGCTGGAGATAACCCTGTCGATGATCGCCACGCTGCTGCGTATTGAGCAACAATCCGCTGGCGCGGCACGTATTTGCCGGACGGCAGCGGATATCCGCCACTGCATGCAGCAGGGTGCAATAGCGATGGTCATGCACATTGAAGGAGCAGAAGCGCTGGATGAAGATCTGGCGCTGCTGGAGGTGCTCTACGCGGCCGGTTTACGTACGCTTGGCCCGCTGTGGAGCCGACCAAATATTTTCGGCGATGGCGTTCCTTTCCGCTTTCCCTCTTCCCCGGATATCGGCAATGGCCTGACGGATGCCGGTTTGCGTCTGGTGCGCGCCTGTAATGCGAAGCGCATCATGATCGATCTCTCACATATGGATGAGAAAGGCTTCTGGCAGACGGCAGAAATCAGCAACGCGCCGCTGGTGGCGAGCCATTCCAATGCCCATGCGTTATGTCCGCAATCGCGCAATCTTACTGACCGTCAGCTTGCCGCTATCCGCGAAACCCACGGCTTTGTGGGCGTGAACTTCGGCACCAGCTTTCTGCGCAGCGACGGCAAACAGGCGGCGGATGCTACGGTGTTGGATATCGTGCGCCATGTGGATTATCTCATTGAAAAAGTTGGCGAAGATAACGTCGGCTTTGGATCGGACTTTGACGGCACCACGCTGCCGCCCGATATGAAAGATGTGGCAGGCTTACCCCTGCTGGTTTCCGCGCTACGCGAGCGGGGCTACAGCCAGTCCCTGCTGGAAAAAGTGTGTTACGGCAACTGGATACGCGTGCTGGAAGCCACCTGGGGTGAATAATCATGCGGCTGCGGCATATTGAAGTTTTTCAGGCGATTATCGATACCGGCAGCATCAGCGGGGCAGCCAGGCAACTCAACGTTTCACAGCCCAACGTCAGTCGGGTGCTGGGTCACGCTGAACAGCAGCTGGGCTTTACGCTGTTTGAGCGCCGCAGCCAGGGAATGATCCCGACGCTGGAAGCCCAGCGGCTGATACCGGAAATCCGTGAGCTCTACAGCCGGTTGCAGGCTATCAGCAACCTGACCGAGAGGCTGCGACGGGGAGAAGGGCAACGAGTGCGGGTGGGTGCGGCTCACGCCTTCGGCCAGATGATTCTGGCACCGGCAATGGTGGAGTACCGGCGGCAAAATGGCCTGGTGAACGTCGATCTGGTGACGGAACATTTCAGTACGCTGTGCCAGAATTTACTGGAGGATCGGCTCGATTTCGCCCTGGTATTTGGTCAGCAGATACCGGCAGAGCTGGTGGCAGAGCCACTGTTTCACTCTTCAATGGTGGCGCTGTTGCCTTTGGGTATGGAAGCGAGTTCGCCCGTCACGCTGGAGTGGCTATGCCAGAATAATTTGCTGATGATGCAGAAAGAGGACCCGCTGGGCCATGTGCTGCACCGCGCCCTGCGGGATAAGGGGTTGCAGCCCGCCAGTTCGCTCTCGATTAAAACCTATTCGGTTATCGCGGATATGGTACTGGCGGGCGGCGGCGTAGGAATTGTCGATCTCTTCACCGGCAGGCGCTACGCCGGACAGGTCAGAGTGATACCTGTAGCGCAGCCGCTGCCGTTTGAAGTAATGCTGATTGGCCGACGCGATCGGCCTCAGTCGCAGTCCACACTACAGCTGAAACAGGTAATCCGCACCAGGCTCTGGGAGCTTGCGCGGCAATCCCATTATCTTCAGGAACAGATGCCGCCAGACCTTTTGTAAAAACGCCAGGCCTCTGGCGGCAAAGCACCTCAAAAATAGAGCGTGGCGTTGCTGATGCCGCAGGCTTTCGCGTAGCGGGCCAGCGTTTCCAGACTGGCAGAGGTGATATTTTTCTCCATTCGGGAGATCGTCGGTGGCTTAATCCCCATCCGTTCAGCGACCTGCGCGCTGGTCAGGCCTGCATGAGCTTTCCACTCAACCAGCAGTTTCTGCAGCCGCTCCTTCCTCTCTTCCGCTTCCCATGCCGCACGATATTCGGGATCTTCCATTAACTCATTATGAATCTGAGAAAGTGGTTTTGCTTTCATACTAAAAATCCTCCAGTCGCTTCCAGGCTAACGCTATTTCACTCAACGGGGTTCTGGCTGTCTTCTTGATAAAAATGCGTAAGACATAAATTTTACTGCCAGTGTGGTAAACCCACAATCCACGGGCAACATCATTACCCATTGTCCGAATTTCATACATTCCTTTGCCCAGCGGCTTTGAATGCGGCTCCCTGAGTGAACGCGGATTAGCTTCTAACTTTTGCAAGAGCCTGACCATTTTGGCTCTGATGTGGGTAGGTAAATGATGTAATT
This sequence comes from Erwinia sp. MMLR14_017, assembly GCF_033657285.1. Taxonomy (NCBI): domain Bacteria; kingdom Pseudomonadati; phylum Pseudomonadota; class Gammaproteobacteria; order Enterobacterales; family Erwiniaceae; genus Erwinia; species Erwinia sp. MMLR14_017. The sequence continues at coordinate 323,831 of NZ_JAWVWP010000002.1, forward strand.
CACCTTCGGCTTCTTCATGAAACTCAACCTCAAACATATTCTCCTCCTCCTTGGAAAAGCAAATATTAGCCCTGACGCTAATATTGTTCAACTATTAACCGGGTTGTCGCTCCCCTTTTTCTAAGTTCTGTGGCAGTTAACAGTTTCGCTTACCGTTGCTTTGCAACCCTTATCACCGGTGGTTAAATCGGCTGTCGCTTATCAACATGCAGGAGGAGCTGTGCTGCCATCGCAAACCGTTGCCCGGACGATCCCTCGTAACTGGGTAGACCTTTACGAGACGATCTGGAAACCTGACTACTTCCCGAAATGGGCTTCCGGCCTCAGTCACTCTTCGCTGGTGCAGGAAAGTACCCACTGGAAAGCGAGCGGGCCGGATGGGGTGGTGAAAATCCGCTTTACCGCCCACAACCCTTTTGGCGTGATGGATCACTACGTGGATAGCGGTTTTGGCAAAGAGGTGTATGTCCCGATGCGGGTGATGGCGAACCAGGAGGGCGCGCAGGTGCTGATTACCGTGTTTCGTCAGCCGCTGATGTCGGATGAAAAGTTCGCCAAAGATGTGGCGTGGGTGACGCAGGATCTGGAGACGTTGTACACACTTTTAACAAGCTGATAAAAGCTCTTTTGCCCGCATTGAAGCGGAAAAAGCGTTCTGCTCACTCATCTCCTTTTCTGAGGAAAGAGTGAGCAGTCTGGTTATTCAGGGTTTTCTGCCCGTTAAAAGTGGATCACGCCTTTGATCAACTCACGGTTATTGATCACTTCAGACTCAAAACTATCTGCCAGATCCGCAAACGCAAATCGTTGATTCAGCATTATTCCGGCCCTGATTTTCCCCGCTGCCATTAACTGCGCCACTTTCTCAAAGTCCTGCTGTGTGGCGTTGCGGCTTCCCATCAGCGTGGTCTCTTTTTTATGGAACTCCGTATCGGGGATCTGAATGTCGCCTTTGTGTAAGCCAACAAACACAATGCTGCCGCCGTGGGCGATAAGCGACACGGTGTTATTCATCGCCGTTGGGTTGCCGGTGGCATCGATCACTTTTCCCGGCAGACGGCCCGAAAACTGCGCCCGCAGGTGCTGCTCAAAATCGTCGGCAGCGGCATCCAGTGCAGGCAACGCCAGGTTCTGCACGACATGCTCACGACGAAATGCGCTGGTATCGGCAACCACTACCCGCGCACCTGCTGCATCAGCAATAGCCGCTACGCCCAGCCCGATGGGACCTGCGCCCACTACCAGCACGCTTTCATCCGGCTGCAGGGCTGCGCGGCGCACGGCATGGGCGCTGATAGCAAAGGGTTCAATCAGGGCGGCAGCTTCCGCATCGACGCCGGTGACGTCCAGCAGATTACTTACCGGCACGCTCAGATAGTCGCAAAAACCACCATCCTGATGCACGCCAATTACCGAGATCTTTTCGCAGCAGTTAGTTTTGCCGCTTTCACACGCAGCACAGGTGCCGCAGGAGAGATAGGGGATTACGGAGACGCTCTGGCCCACGCGGAAGCGCTCCGCACCGGCACCCAGCGCAACCACTTCACCGCACAGCTCGTGACCGAGAACGCGGGGGTAGCTGAAAAAGGGCTGGTTGCCTGCCCAGGCGTGGATATCGGTGCCGCAAATACCGGCGGTCACAATTTTCAACAGGGCTTCACCGGCGGCAGGCTCTGGTTTGGCGCGCTGCTGATAAGCCATCTCTTTCGGCTGCTGGCACACCAGCGTGGTCATCATGGTCATGAGTTTTCTCCATTGTCTGGCCTGAGTTATGGAATAAAACCCCTTACCTTTGCAGCGCGGAGAGGTGAATTTGTGACTGAACGCGCCTTTGTCGGGCCTGAATTGGTTTTTAATAAATAAAAATCAGGAGAAGCCATGAGCCGCACGCAAAATCTTCGCCATAACGTGGTGAATCAGATGCTGGAAGGCATTATCAGTAAACATATCCGCTCTCCGCTGCCGCCACAGGCCGCGCTGGCGGAGATGTTCAACGTCAGTCGCACCACCGTCCGTCACACGCTGGCGCATCTGCATGAGCGCGGCGTGCTGGATAAGGTGGATGAACACTATGTAATTGTTCGTACTCCGGGCCAGGAGGATGGCTTTGACGCTGTGAGCACCTCTCTGGATGACCAGGCCCGCGAGTTTGAACAGGCTTTTTTTCAGATGATCAACCAGAAGACGCTGTGCGCCGGCGAGAGCTTCTCCGAGCTGCAGCTGGCGCAACAGGTTGGCGTCAGCCCGGTAGTGGTGCGGGAATTTCTGCTGCGCTTCAGCCGCTACAATTTGATTGAGAGCGTGCGTCGCGGGCACTGGCTGATGAAAAAGTTTGATCGTCGCTATGCAGAGAAGCTTTTTGAACTGCGCGAGATGCTGGAAACGCACGCCCTGAACCGGTTTCTTAACCTGCCTGCCAGCGATGAACGCTGGATCAAAGCCCGTGATCTGCTCAGCCGTCATCGTGAGATGCGCGATACCATCGCCAGCAACTACCGCATGTTTGCGCAGCTGGACCGCGAAATGCATCAGCTGATCCTCTCTGCCGCAGATAATCCGTTTATCGATCAGTCGCTGGAGATTATCTCTGTGATTTTTCACTCGCATTATCAATGGGATGAAAGCGATCTGAAACAGCGGAATATCGTCGCGCTTGAGGAACATATGGCAATCCTCACCGCGATTATCAGCCGTAATGATGTGGAAGCCAGCTGTGAATTACATCGTCATCTCACCACTGCCAAGCAGTCGATGATCCGCTCTATCCGGCAATACAGTGACTGAGATCCCGCTTTTGCCGCGCCCTGGCGATAAAGAACCAATAAAAAACAGTAAAGCCTAATCTGAAGCACGGAACCGCAACATGATTACTTCATGAAATTAACATGGCATTTACTCTGAGCAGGATATCTTCACCGCCTGAAGCGGATTACAAGAACACCTGACCCTGGGGAATGCTTTATGGAAAACAGCCCGATTGTGACTGGCAGCGGCCGTGATATCGGCTCCGGCAAAGAGACTGTGGAGATCGTTCCGCAGCACGGCAAGCTGGTCCGCTCTGCCCGCATCAAGCGCGTGCAAACCACCGCGATGATCCTGCTGTTTCTGGCAGCCGTCATCAACTACCTTGACCGCAGTTCGCTCTCTGTCGCCAATATGACCATCCGCGGCGATATGGGGCTGAGCGCCACGGAGATCGGCCTGCTGCTGTCAGCCTTTTCTCTGGCTTACGGCATAGCGCAGCTGCCCTGCGGCACGCTGCTGGACCGTAAAGGCCCACGTATTATGCTGGGAATTGGTATGTTCGTCTGGTCATGCTTTCAGGCGCTCTCTGGCCTGGTGCATAACTTCACCCAGTTTATTCTGGTGCGCATCGGGCTGGGCATAGGCGAAGCGCCAATGAACCCGTGCGGCGTGAAGGTGATCAACGACTGGTTCAATATCAAAGAGCGTGGCATGCCGATGGGCTTCTTTAACGCCGCCTCGATGATTGGCCTGGCCATCAGCCCGCCGATTCTGGCCGCGATGATGCTCTCTCTGGGCTGGCGCGGCATGTTCGTTACCATCGGCGTGCTGGGCATTTTCCTCTCGGCAGGCTGGTATATGCTTTACCGCAACCGCGATAACAAGAGTCTGACGAAAGAAGAGATTAACTATCTGGAAGCGGGGAGCGTCAGCGCCCGCAAAGAGCCGATGACCATGAAAGAGTGGCGTGGTCTGTTTAAGAACCGCACCATGTGGGGAATGATGATCGGCTTCAGCGGCATCAACTATACCGCCTGGCTCTACCTGGCCTGGCTGCCGGGCTACCTGCAGACCACCTATCATCTGGATTTAAAAGCAACCGGCTGGCTGACCGCCATCCCGTTCCTGTTTGGCGCCGCAGGCATGCTGCTGAACGGCTATGTGGTGGATGCGCTGGTGCGTCGTGGAATGCAGCCGGTGAAAACCCGTAAAATCTGTATCGTGGCGGGTATGCTGTTCTCAGCCGCCTTTACGGCAGTGGTGGTGCAGGCAACGACAACCTCTGTGGCGGTGCTGCTGATTGGCATGGCGCTGTTCTGTATTCACTTTGCGGGAACCTCCTGCTGGGGGCTGATCCATGTGAACGTCACCTCACGCATGACCGCCTCGGTGGGCAGTATCCAGAACTTCGCCAGCTTTGTCTTTGCCTCGTTTGCCCCGGTATTAACCGGCTTTATCCTCGATAAAACCGGCTCTTTCAGCATGGCGCTGACGTTATGTGCCTGCGTCACCGTGCTGGGCGCGCTCTCCTATCTGTTTATCGTCCGCGATCCGATTGTGGATGCCGTGGAATAACAAGGGCGTCTCGGGCAGGCAGCGGATTGCTGCCTGCTTTACGCACAAAACGGAGCCGGCAACAGATCTTTTTTCAGGTTGCCAACAGCGCTATTCGCTGAGCTTTCCCTGTAAAAATGCCAGCAGAGCCTGAATGATTTCGCTTCGCTGACGATGCTGTGGATAAACGGCGCTGAGCGGAAGGGAAGCAGGATGAAACGGCTCCAGTACGGTCACCAGCTCGCCACGCTCCAGCGCCCGGCCCACAATAAAACGCGGCAGCAGGACCAGTCCCAGTCCCGCCTTTGCGGCATCCAGCAGCACTTCGCCGTTATTGCTCAGCATCGGTCCCTGTACAGCCATCACCTTGCCCCGACCCTCCACATTCAGCTCCCAGCCATATTGCCCCTCCCGGCCAAATCTCAGACAGGCGTGATGCAGTAAATCTTCCGGAAGCTGCGGGACGCCGACACGTTGCAGATAGTCAGGGCTGGCGCAGATAACCCGGCTGAGATCGCCCAGATGACGCGCTATCAGCGTGGAGTCGGCCAGGCTACCGATGCGCATAGCCATATCAAACCCTTCACCAATCACATCCACATAGCGGTCGGCAAGCTCAACGTGAAAGCGCAGAGCGGGGTGCAGCGTCAAAAATTCAGCAATAAGCGGAGAGAGGGGATTCATGCCAAAGGACATCGGCAGACTCAGGCGAAAGGTGCCGTGCAGTTCAGGACGCTGCTCGGAAACGGCCTGCTCAGCTTCACGGATATCATCCATGATGCGCTGGGCATGCAGGGCAAAAACCTTGCCGGAGTCGGTGACCGTGAGCTTACGCGTGTTGCGGATCAACAGCCGTGCCCCCAGGGAAGCCTCCAGGGCAGCCATTCTGCGGCTGACATATTGCTTGGAAAGCATCAGCAGATCGGCGGCGGCGGTAAAGCTCCCGGCGTGGATCACCGCCAGGTAAATTTTCAGGTCTTCGATCTGCATATTGTCCACCAAAACGTGACAGTTATTGCCTTTTCAGGCCATTGCCGGGCAATTGAGTTTACCTATATTCTCTCTCTACCGGAAGGGCAGACGCCCGCCGACCCCTTAAAAAACCTGGAAAGGAGAAATACCATGATTGAGCAAAGATTGTCAGAGCAACGCGGAGTGGGTGACCACGGCTGGTTACGTTCTCACCATACTTTTTCGTTTGCCAATTACTGGGATCCCAAACAGGCCGGCTTCTCTGACCTGCTGGTGATAAACGATGACCGTGTTGCCGAATCTCGTGGTTTCGGCGCGCATCCGCACAGCAACATGGAAATTATCTCTTATGTGTTGCAGGGCGCACTGGCGCACAAAGATTCAATGGGTACCGGCTCTGTGATCGTACCGGGTGATGTGCAGCTGATGAGCGCAGGCAGCGGCGTCACGCACAGCGAGTTTAATAACTCCAGCACGGAAGGCGTGCATTTCCTGCAAATCTGGATTGTGCCTGCCGAGAAAAATACCCCGCCGGGCTATCAGCAGGTTTCGGTGCCGGAGAGTGAAAAGCGTGGCCAGTTCAGACTGATTGTGTCGCCAGAAGGTGAAGGTGAGGCCCTTAAAGTACGTCAGGACATGCGTATTTACGCGGGTCTCTTTGATGGCGATGAGCAGCAGACCGTTACGCTGGATGAAACTCGTTACGCCTATATTCACGTTGCTCGCGGTGCGGTAACGGTTAACGGCGTGGCCTTCAAAGCCGGTGACGGTGCGCGGGTACGTAATGAGCAGGCGCTGACGTTCAGCAATGGTGAAGAGGCGGAAGTGCTGTTGTTTGACCTGCGTCCGGTGGAAGTTAATCACCCTTCGCGTTAAGAGCTGGAAAAAGCGCTGATTATTCAGCGCTGAAGCGTTCACCCGAACCTGAAGCACGGCTGGCATGAGATGCTGAGCAAAGCGTGCCGCGCCATGGACGGCGCGGCCCGAGCTGTCACGGATGACGCTTTTTGCGTCTTTGCGAACAGCTCATGCCAGCCGTGCCAGCACCGAATTCAACTCTTTTTAGCGCTGATTGCTCAGCGCTTTTTTCTTTACTGGCGAGCCTGCAAAAATGCCAGCAAATCGGCATTCAGCGTTTCCTGATGAGTTACGGCAAAACCGTGAGGCGCATTATCATAAACTTTCAGTTCAGCCCCCGCGATGCTGGCTGCGGCCAGCTTGCCGGTGGTTTCGAAAGGCACTATCTGGTCATTGCTGCCATGGATCACCAGCGTAGGAACGTCAATTTTCGGCATATCAGCACGGAAATCCGTTTCTGAGAAAGCCGTAACGCAATCTACCGTACCCTTTAGCGAAGCCAGCAGCGCAATATTCAACGTCTGCGTCAGCACGCCTTCAGATACGCTCTGTCCCGCATTGATGCCAAAGAACGGCGTGTTAAATTCTTTGATAAACTGCGCGCGATCGCTGCGCAAGCCCTGCCTGATACCCTCAAATACAGAGAGATCCACACCCTGTGGATAATCTTCGGCTTTGCCAAAAATAGGGGTGACAGCGCCTAACAGCACCAGGCCCGCCACACGGGAACTGCCATACTGACTGATGTAACGGGTCACATCGCCGCCACCCATCGAGAAGCCGACCAGTGTGACCTCCTGCAAATCCAGGCTGGTGATCAGATCGTTGATATCGCTGGCGAAAGTGTCGTAATCATAGCCTGTCCACGGCTGTTCGGAGCGACCAAATCCCCGGCGGTCAAAGGCGATAGCCCGATAGCCACGCTCAGCCAGGAAGTTCATCTGGCTGTCCCACATATCGGCATCCAGTGGCCAGCCGTGGCTGAACAGCACCGGTTTGCCTGTGCCCCAGTCTTTATAATAGATCTGCGTACCGTCTGATGTTTTTAATGTGCTCATAATTTGACCTTGCCTTTTACAGTTAAAAAAAAGGAACCCATTTATAGCGGGGCGACCAGATAGCGTACGTCAGGCAGCTTTTCTCCCTGATGGAACTGATAAACCCGATTCTGAATTTTCTGATCGTTCATGGTGTAGCGGTCCTGCTGGCGCAAATGCTCCATCCAGGAACCAACGATAAAGGTTTCGACGAAGATACCGGGCTGCAGGATGTCCTCATACACGGACCAGTTGATGGCGCCTCCCCGCTTGCGCACTCGCCGCATATCCTGCATACAGACGGTGAAGCTGTGGGCATCATCCTGTTGAATAAGGTACTCATAGGTCACCATCACCGGCCCGCGATCGTGATGAATTTCCAGAGCGGGGACAGGCTGGTTACTGCTGCTGAGGTCCAGGTTAAGGTCGGGATCGAGATCCAACCGCCAGCGGAACACGGTGGCAGAGGCCAGCACCATTCCCAGCGCCGCCACGCCCAGCGAGACGGGAATGCCGTAATGAGAAGCAAGCTGCCCCCACACGGCGCTGCCAATGGTCATCGAGCCAAAAAACACGGTCAGATAAACAGCCAGCGCGCGGGCTTTTACCCATTTCGCTGCGCTACGTTGCGCCCCCAGATTCAGCGTGGAAAGCACCGCGATCCATGAAAAGCCGGTAAAGAACTCAAAGGCGTTCAGCAGCCAGAAGTGACGGACAAAAGCGAGTGCCAGCAGCGTGATGGCAAAAAGCAGGCTCGCCAGCACCATCAGCCTGTCGGGATTAAAGCGCTTGCGCAGCCGGGGCAGCATAATGGCCCCGCAGATCGCTCCCACACCAATACAGGCCAACATAATGCCGTAGCCGCCCGGCCCCAGGCCCAGCTCACGCCGGGCAACCAGCGGTAAAAGCGCCCAGCCTGCGCTGCCAAACACAAAGAAGGCGACGGTACGAACCAGAACATTACGCAACACCGGTGCCGCATGGACATAACGCAGCCCAGCCCGGACGGCAGAGAAAAAGTGCTCTGGCGGCAGGCGCTGTACTGCCGGTTCTGCTTTCCAGCGATAAAGCACCCAGGCAACGCCCAGCACTGAAACGGCATTCAGCAGGAACACCAGCCAGGGACCGGCAAAAATCATGATCAGCCCGCCCAGCGCCGGCCCGATGGCCCGACTGATATTAATACCCAGCGAATTCAGCGCGATAGCGGGTCCCAGCTCCGCCTTGCTGACCAGATCCGGCACTATCGCCTGAAACGGCGGAGAGCTCATTGCCGCACCCGTGCTGAGCAGGAAAGCGGCAATCAGCAGAACCAGCGGCGTAACCTGCCCGGTAAAGGAGAGGAGGGCCAGGGCGGCAGCGGCGATAAATACCCAGATTTGTGAAAAAAGCAGGTACTTACGGCGGTCTACAATATCGGCCATCACCCCGGAGGGCAGAGCAAAAAGAAACATCGGCAGGCTGCTGGCGGCCTGAACCATCGCCACCGAAAGCGGATCGGCGCTTAAGGTGAGCATGCTCCAGTTCACGCCAACATCGTTCATCCATGAACCGATGTTCGACACCACCGTCGCTATCCACAGCGTGCGAAAAACACGCTGTCGCAGCGGTTGCCAGGGCGAGGCCGCAACGTCCGGAATAGCCGCTTCTACCGCCACATCATGAAGATCGTTAACCTGCGCCAAAGCGAACCTCCCTGGTGCGATTCGCCCCGATGCGCCATTTGCCTGGGCCAGTTATCGCCAGCGTGCCAAACAGGATCAGCAGCAGCCAGCCGAACTGGCCTTCGGCAATGCTCCAGTCAGGATGCACAAACAGCATCGCCACCAGCAGCACGCCGATGATCGGCAGACAGGCCAGGCGCGTGCCGAAGCCAGCGATAATAAAGAGCGGGCAGATAACTTCGGCAAAAATGGCCGGGACAAGGCTCATCCACGGACCGAGACCGAAGGGATCTTCGATATGCGTCAGTTCTTCGCTGAAATGAAACACCTTTGGCAGGCCGTGTACATAGAGCAACAGCAGGCTACCGGCCAGGCGCAGGAAGAACAGCCCCGCATCGATGCGGGGCGGCTGAGTGAGGGTGTTTTTCATCATATCAGAACGCAAAGCAGCTGCAGCCGAGCGCGCCCCAGAAGGCGTTATCTTCGGCAACCGGAACGTTAGCGCCACGGGCGATATCGTGCGAATGGCTGTGCACCCCACACGGACCGCTGCAATGGTGAGCCTGCTGCATCATCCCTACGCGAGCGTTTGCCTGCGGCGGTGCGCTACGATAGTGTCCTGGCACCTTGACTACCGGCGACCAGTCGGGCAGCACTGGCAGCGACGGCGGGGCTTCGGCGCTAAAGGAGCCGGCGGCATAGACCACCTTGCCATCCACTAAAGTCAGGACGGACTCAATTCCTTTGATCTCTTCTTCCGGCACGCTGAAGTAATCTTTGCTCAGCACCACCATATCCGCGAGCTGGCCCGCTTTGATCTGCCCTTTTTTGCCCTGTTCGCTGGAGAACCAGGCGCTTCCCTGGGTCCAGAGCATCAGCGCCGTTTCGCGATCGAGCCGTGCGTTAACGTCATACATCTGCATGCCGCCCACGGTTCGGCCAGAAACCAGCCAGTAAAGTGCGGTCCAGGGGTTATAGCTCGCGACTCGCGTGGCGTCAGTTCCCAGGCCTACCGGCACGCCGCTTTCCAGCATTTTCGCCACGGGTGGCGTATGACGCGTGGCTTCAATACCGTAGCGCTCGGCAAAGTACTCGCCCTGGAAGGCCATACGGTGCTGAACAGCAATGCCGCCGCCAAGCTCTTTGATGCGGTCAATGTTGCGCTGCGTGACCGTTTCCGCATGGTCAAAGAACCAGTGCAGGCCGTTGAACGGGATCTCACGGTTCACTTTTTCAAAGACATCCAGCATGCGGCTGATGGACTCATCGTAGGTGGCATGCAGGCGGAAAGGCCAGCGGTGCTCAACCAGATGGCGCACTACGCGCTCCAGCTCATCCTCCATACCGGGAGCCAGGTCGGGACGGGGTTCCAGAAAATCTTCAAAGTCAGCAGCCGAGAAGACCAGCATCTCTCCGGCGCCGTTATGGCGGAAGTAATCGGTTCCCTGGCCCGGCGAGAGCATATCCGTCCATTTTTCGAAATCTTCCAGCTCATGGCCGGGACGCTGGGTGAAGAGGTTATAGGCGATGCGTAAGGTCATCTGCTTCTTCTCATGCAGCTCAGCAATGACTTCATAATCTTCGGGGTAGTTCTGGAAGCCGCCACCGGCGTCAATGGCGCTGGTCAGCCCCAGACGGTTCAGTTCGCGCATAAACTGGCGGGTGGAGTTAACCTGCAATTCCAGAGGCAGTTTCGGGCCTTTCGCCAGCGTGGAGTAGAGGATCATCGCATTCGGACGGGCAATCAGCATGCCGGTAGGGTTACCGTTACTGTCACGCTGGATCTCGCCGCCCGGTGGGTTCGGCGTATCTTTGGTGTAGCCCACCACTCTGAGCGCGGCGCGGTTAAGCAGGGCGCGGTCATATAAATGCAGGATAAAGACCGGCGTTTCTGGTGCGGCTTCATTGATCTCGTCCAGCGTAGGCAAACGGCGCTCGGCAAACTGGAATTCGGTCCAGCCGCCAACCACTCTTACCCACTGTGGGTTGGGGGTGCGCAGCGCCTGCTCTTTCAACATTCTTAACGCATCAGCCAGCGAAGGGACGCCTTCCCAGCGCAGTTCAAGATTGTAATTCAGGCCGCCGCGGATCAGATGGAGGTGGGAGTCGTTAAGGCCAGGAACGGCAGTATGTCCGTTGAGATTGATTAATTTGGTGCCTTCATCGTGATACTGCATCACTTCAGCAAGGCTGCCGACGGCGAGAAATTTACCGTCGTGGATGGCCGCGGCTTCCGCTACGGGGTTTTCGCGGTCAACCGTATGAAATTTACCGTTCGTGAAAATAAGATCCGCTTTACCGGGCGTGACCATAAAACCTCCTGAATGTTGATGAACGAAAAGGCTGAGGCCACGGAACGCGCCGTCACGTGAAACGTCAGGCCTGCTACAGGCGGAAGTATGGTGAGAGGAAGGGAGCAGCGTCTAGTTATACAAACGGATAGGTATACCAACGTATAGTTATACACAGAGATAATAGTTAGCGCTGAAAAACCCTCTTACAATTTGCTCAGACAGTGACGACAGGCCCCGGCCATCAGGGATCCGCAACATGCCTCTCCTGACCTGAACACTGTCACTCCAATCCGGAACAGCAACGCCCCGGACACTCAGTCACCTAAACCTTAATGGGCATATTCATGACTAACTCCAAACTTGAAGTACTGACGCCTCATAACAGCCAGATGATTTTCATCGACCAGCAGCCTCAGATGGCGTTTGGCGTTCAGTCAATCGATCGCCAGGTTCTGAAAAACAACACCGTTGCGCTGGCTAAAGCGGCGAAAGTTTTCAACATTCCTACCATCATTACTACTGTGGAAACAGAGAGCTTCTCAGGCCATACCTACCCTGAACTGCTGGATGTCTTCCCGAACCTGGACATCCTGGAACGCACCTCAATGAACTCCTGGGATGACCAGAAGGTGCGTGATGCCCTGGCGGCAAACGGCAAGAAAAAAGTGGTGGTTTCGGGCCTTTGGACTGAAGTCTGCAACAACAGCTTCTCTCTGTGCGCCATGCTGGAAGGCGGTTACGAAATCTATATGGTGGCTGATGCGTCAGGCGGCACCACCAAAGAAGCGCATGATTACGCTATGCAGCGTATGATCCAGGCGGGCGTGATCCCGGTAACCTGGCAGCAGGTTATGCTGGAGTGGCAGCGTGACTGGGCGCACAAAGATACCTACAACGCAGTGATGGATATTGCCAAAGAGCATTCTGGTGCTTACGGCATCGGCGTGGATTATGCCTATACCATGGTGCATAAAGCGCCATCACGTCAGAAGAGCGAACACCGTACGCTGGCTCCGGTTCCGGCCCGCTAATTTCGCCAGGCTGGCTGGCATCAATGTGCCGGCCAGCCCTGACTGATGACAGGAGAGTCACCATGAGTCCTTTACTTATATCTTTGGGGGCTGGCGTGCTGATCGGGCTGGTCTATGCGCTGCTTAATGTTCGCTCTCCGGCACCCCCTGCCGTAGCCCTTGTCGGACTGCTGGGCATGATTATTGGCGGTCAGCTAAGCCTGCAATTTTCACACAAAGAGGTTGCCGCACAGCATGCCCTCTCTCTGAGTAGCGAGAAGGCCCTCACGACGGCTCCAGGTAAAAAGGCGGTCTGACATGCTGAAATCCTACGCCATTGCATTACTGACCGGCATCCTGGCCGGCGTCATTTATTCTTTGATTGAAGTGAACTCGCCGGCACCGCCCGTGATTGCTCTGCTGGGGCTGTTTGGTATGCTGGTTGGGGAACAACTCATCCCTTTACTGAAAAGAGTGATTAAACGTGAGCCGGTGACGCTCGCCTGGTTCCGCCATGAGTGCGTGCCAAAAATCAGCGGTACGCCACCGCCCTCCGGCGACAAGCCTTGATAAGGAAGCCCGCATAAGCCGGGGTAAAGGATAACAGCATGAAGCCGCCCCAGTGCATTGTGATCGTTGATGATGAACGTTCGGTCCGCAGTGGACTGAGTAATCTGCTCCAGTCTGAAGGCTATGCAACCCTGGTTTTCGACTCTGCCGAGGCGTTACTGGCTGAGGATCGTCTGCTGGCGGAGGCGGCATTTTTTATCATTGATATCAACCTGAAAGGCATGAGTGGTTTCGAGCTTTTTATTGAGCTTACCCGCCGGAAGGAGAACCCGCAGGTGATTCTGATTTCCGGCCAGGGTGATGAAAGCATGCTCTGGTACGCCATCAGCCTGGGCGCGCTGGCTTTTTTGCGCAAGCCCATTGATATCGATACCTTGTTCGGACATATTCATAACGAATTCAGCTCAAGAGATACGCCACCATGAGCACAACTCCTCTGGCTCTGCGGGGATCTGAAAGTGATGAGTTCACCTTACCGGCAGAGTTCATCGTGACTCCGCTGGTGCAGGCAGGCCATGCAGAATGGCTGTTTTGCCAGAATCCCTCAGGCGGCGAAAGCTGGATGCTGGCGACGGCGACCAGTGAAGAGAGGGTGTTTCAGGCCACGCAATTACTGAAAAATGAGTTCCTGCTGCGCGAGAACCTCAGTGCAAAATGGGCGATTAAGCCGGTTGCTCAAACCCTTTATCAGGGAAAATACGCCCTGGTTTATCCCACTTTCTCTTACCGGACGCTGGCCGACTTCCTGAGCCTGGGGCCGCAATCTCTTTATGACTTCCTTAACAGCGCGGTGATGATCTGTTCAGCGCTGAGCCAGATGCATCAGCAGGGTATTGTGCATGGTGATATCAAACCCTCGAATTTTTTCCTCCACGAAGAGGGAACGTTTCGGCTGGGCGGATTTGGCCTGGCCTGGCTGCAAACCGGGGCGCTGCTACCGACCCGCCTGCCCACAACAGGCGGAACGCTGGCCTATATGTCGCCAGAGCACACCTCGCGCACGGCGCATCAGGTCACCAGCCAGAGCGATCTCTACAGCCTGGGTATCGTGTTATATGAGCTGCTGACCGGCAAGCTGCCGTTCGGCACACCGGAAGGGAGCCATGCAGAGTGGGTTCACCATCACATCGCTTCACAAGCGCCTTCTCCGCATTTGCTGCGTGCTGAAGTACCGGTTGCTCTCTCTGCGCTGATTTTACGGCTGCTGGCGAAATCTCCCGATAAACGTTACCAGACGGCAGAAGGGGTGCTGGCCGATCTTCGCCGCTGCCTTTCCACGCTGACTCCGCAGGGCGAGATCGGGACATTTACCCTGGGCCTGCAGGATACCCGGCAAAACGGCTTTGGCTCAGAGAAGCTCTATACCGATCATCCCCAGGCAGCCGAGATCCTGCAGGCTTTTGATAAGGTCAGCAGCAGTGGAACGCACAGTCTGGTTATCATCAGCGGTGCGCCGGGCAGTGGAAAGTCAGCGCTGATCGCCTCTGCATTAAAAAAGCTGCAGCAGAAGAATGTCCTCCTGACGATGGTGAAGGCCGATCGCCACTCTCCCGTCTTACCCTACGGCATTCTTATCGCGGCTTTCCGCTCGCTGGTGCTCAATTTGCTCGGGCTGGCGGCTACGGATGTGGCGCGCTGGCGTACCCACTTTACCCGTCTTTTAGGTGATTACGCCGGGCTGGCGGTACATTTCATCCCGGAGCTTGGTATCCTGCTGAACAGGAAGGCTCGCCTGCCGACTGACGCCAACTCGCTGGACGCGCGGGATCGGTTCAACAATATGGCCAGCAGTATGATTAAGGCGCTGGCCAATCCGGGCAGGCCTCTGGTTATCCTTATTGACGATCTGCACTGGGCCGATCAGGCCAGCCTGCCGCTGCTTCAGCATCTCCTGAGCCTGGATGAAGCTATTCCGCTGATGATGGTGGTGGCGCACCGGGATCTGACCTCGCTACCTTGCCCGTTAATTGCCGCGCATCTCACCCGCTTGCGGACATCGGTCTCCAGAAGTGTGGATATCTCTCCAGACCCGCTTTCGGTAAAAAAGATCGCTGGCTGGCTGGCCGGTCTCTTCCATGTCCGTCCCGTGCTGGCAAACGACCTGGCTCAGGTAATCCGTGAAAAGACCGGCGGCAATCCCCTGTTTACCTGTGAATTTGTGCGACAGGCCGTGGAGGACCGCCTGATCGGCCAGCCTCACTCATCAGGGAAGTGGCACTACGATCTGGAGGCGATAAAAGCCTGTCAGTACACGGAAAATGTGGCCAGCAGAGTGCTGCAACAGCTGGAAACCATTCCGGTTAAAACCCGGAAGCTGCTGGGTCACGTAGCCTGCCTGGGCGGGTCTGGTGAACTCTTGTTATCTGCAACCGTGCTGAACCTGTCGGTGGAGAAGCTGAAAACCGATCTCTCGCCTGCCGTGGCCGCGCAGCTCATCACGCTGACGGCGCACACTTTCGCCTTTACGCATGACCGCGTGCAGGAAGCTGTCCTGAACCTGCTCCAGAGCGAGGAGAAAGATGCCCTGCATTTTCGTGCAGCTAACCGGCTGGTGGCTCTGGCCGCCGGAGAGACAAGTACCGACTCGCTTTTCAGGGCGATCTACCATATCGCCTGCGTGCAAAATAACGCCCTGATCCGCCCGGAAGCAGCCAGATATCGCGCGCTGATCCTGCTGGCTACGCGGCAGGCAAAAAATACCGGCGATTACGTCTCTGCGCTGCGTTTTTTACAAACGGCACATCTTCTCGGCGAGCAGATGGCACCTGAAGAGCACTTTACCTTTCTGCTTGAGGAGGCCGAGTGTGAATTTTTGCTGGGGAACTTGTCCGTAGCGCTCGGGCTGTGTGAAAGAGTGCTGCATGCGCCGGGTAAACTCACGGATAAGGCGGTAGCCGCCTGTCTGCTGGCGGAAATTCATATGCGCCAGTCCGATAATCAGCTGGCGCTGGAAACGGCAATCGCCTGGCTGGCGGTGTTTGGCATTCATCTGAACCGCTTCCCGGATAAAGAAGAGTGTGATGCTGCCAGAATCAAACTGAAAGAACAGGTGGGTAAAAATCCCTATACCCGCTTCAGGTCATTACCGTTGATGGCCAGCAGGGAAACCGAAGCGGTGATGAACCTGATGGCCAGCGCCAGCATGTTTGCCACCTTTGTCAGTCCTCGCCTGCACTTTATGATTATCTGCAAAATGCTGCACCTGACCATGGATCAGGGCATCACCGGCGCTTCCACCTTTGCGCTCTCCTGGTACGGTGTGCTGTGTGGCGATCACTATGATGAATACAGCCGCGGTTTTGCCAGCGCGCTACTGGCAAGGGAGCTGGTTTATCAGCACGATTTCACCAGTTTCAAAGCCCGGACGCTGCTGCCGCTGGATCAGGTTGGCATCTGGACTATGCCGGTGACCTACGCCATTGAGTGTGCCAAAGCCACGTTTGATGCCGCCGTAGCCAATGGCGACCGCACCTCTGCCTGCCTGGCTTTGCGGCATCTGGTGATGAATTATCTGACGCGTGGCGATCATCTTGAAGGGGTGCAGACCTCGATCGATCGGGGACTGGCTTTTGTTCGCAAAGCTCAGTATCACGACGTGGAGGTGATTTTGCAGATGCAGCGGGACTATGTCTGTTTCCTGCGTAATCCCACCGAACTGCCATTTTCAGGAAAGGGGTTTAACGCGCCTGCTTTGCAGCATTACGCTCCGGAAACCGCCGCAGCTCCCATCATCCTGATGCAGTTCTGGTGCTGGGTTTATAAAGGGATGGCCTGTTTTTTTGCCGGGGAATATCGCTGTGCCAGCCACTGTTTTGAGCAAGCCGCTCCGCTGACGGAAAATATTCCAGGCCATATCCACAAGCTGGATTTTCACTTCTACAGCGCGCTGGCCTGCACGTTGACCCTGACGCCGGAGAGCTGGAGCGCCGCCACGCGGCAAAAAGTCAGCCGCCATTATGACAAAATCCTCACCTGGTCGGTGGAGAATGCCAAAACCTTTGCCGACAAAGCGGCGCTGGTTCAGGCTGAAATTCAGCGTCTGGAGGGAAATGTGGCGCGTGCCGCTGAGCAGTACGAAGTGGCGATAGCGCTGTCACGCGAAGGGCAATTTACCCATATCAACGCGCTGGCGCACGAGCTGGCTGCCAGCTTCGCCTCTTCATGCGGTCTCTCTGTTGCCGCAGACGCCTATATGAAAGGGGCGATCGCCGGCTGGGAGCGGTGGGGAGCAAAAGCGAAAGTTCGCCAGCTCGAACTGCGCCACCCGGCGCTGGTCGCCCCTGCCGCTCATTCGCCGTTCACTACTGTCTCTTTTGACCAGAGTGCCGCCATCGGTGATTTGCAAAGCGTGGTAACTGCCGTGCGTGCGTTGACGGAGGAGATTAATCTGGACCGGCTGATTAATATCCTGATGATGATGCTGCTGGAAAGAGCCGGGGCGCAGCATTGTCTGCTGATACGGTTACTTGATGGGACGGTGCCGGAAATTGAAGCGAGAGCAGAAACCACGGCAGAGGGTATCCGGGTAAGAATGGTGAAAGAGACGCCTGTTGCCACAGACCTGCCGCTCTCGGTGCTTACCGCCGTTATCCGCACGGGGCAGGAAATTCGTACCGTTAAGCCTGAAATTTTCAGCCCCTTCAGTCAGGACCCCTACCTGGTTGCTTCCGGCGCGGCGGTGATGTGCGTACCGATGTTCAGGCAGGCGCAGATGGTAGGCGTGCTCTATCTGGAAAATCGTTTGATGCCTGACGTCTTCACCGCAGAGCATTCCAGAATTGTATCCATGCTGGGCGCGCAAGCGGCGGTGTCGCTGGAAACCGTCAGGCTTTACGCTGAACTGCTGGAGGAGAACAAGCAGCGCAGGCACGTAGAGAAGCAGCTGCGGGCCAGCCAGACTTCGCTGATGCTGGGCGAAAAAATCAGTCATACCGGCACCTGGCACTGGCATCTGGAAAAGGACCTGATGCTGGTCTCTGATGAGTACCGACATATTCTGGGGCTGCCCGAGGATCTGACGGCGTTTTCCATGGCTGAGTTCCTGACGCGGGTGCATCCTGACGATCATCCCTTTATCCATGCGCTGGTGGAGGAGAGCGTGCGTAAAGGCGTCAGCATGCAGGCTGAGTTCAGGGTCCTCAGGCCGGACGGAGAGTGCCGCTATATCAAGGGAATAGGTGACCCCGTGGAAAGCTGGCCGGAGGCTGAAGAGTATTTTGGCACCATCGCCGATATCACCGAGCAGCGCCGTTCTGAAGATGCGGCGCGCCTGGCCCAGGCGGATCTTGCTCGTGTGTCACGGGCCACTACCGTGGGGCAGCTCACGGCCTCAATTGCCCATGAAATTAATCAGCCGCTGATGTCGATAGTGGCCAATGCCGGGGCGAGCCTGCGCTGGCTGAAAAAAGATCCCGTGCATCTGGATAAAGCGTGCAGCAGCCTGGATGAAATACTCAGCGAAGGAAAACGCGCCGGAGAAATCATCTGCGGACTACAGGCGTTGACCCGCAAGCACGATCCTGTATTTACCCGCGCTAACCTGCATTTGATTGCCCGCGATATTCTGTCGCTTTCCCGCATGGAGCTGGAGAGAAGGGGGATTTCGCTGGAGCTTAACCTCACCGCCACTCATCCAGAAATATTCTGCGACCGGGTTCAGATCCAGCAGGTGCTGCTTAATCTTGTGGTGAACGCCATTGATGCCATGAGCGAGAACGCAGAGCGCTCCCGTATTCTGACTTTTGCCTCTTGCAATCCCACGCCGGAAACGCTGCTGTTTGAAGTGCGTGACACCGGTACAGGCCTTAATGAAGAGGTGCAGCATCGGTTGTTTGACTCCTTCTATACCACCAAGAAAGAGGGCATGGGAATGGGGCTGACCATCTGTAGTGAGATCATCAAAAAACATGCCGGTGAGCTGAAAGCGAAAAACAGGCCCGGCATGGGTAGCGTTTTCTGGTTCACGCTTCCTGCCGAGCCGCTGGCGGAGTGAATTCTGGTATCAGCGTCGTCTGACGCTGACTGTCTCGATCCGATCAGCGCGACCGGGAAATCAGGAGGTTCAGCCTGTCGGCAATTCTTACCAGGTCGGATAACGAGCGAACTTTCATCTTCTCCATCACCCTGCGCTTATGCACTTTGGCGGTAATCTCACTGATGCCCATCTCTGCAGCAATTTGTTTATTGAGCAGCCCGCCGATCGCCAGCAGCATCACCTCACTCTCTCTGGGCGTCAGCGTCTGATGCCGGGTGGTCATCTCCAGTTTATCGGAGGAGACCTCAAGATTTTTTTCAGAGAGCTGGATAGCTTCAGAAACTGCCTGCAGCAATCTTTCAGGATCTGCGGGCTTGGTCAGAAACTCGTAAGCTCCCGCCTTCATTGCCTTAACCGTGACCGGAATCGAGCCGAATCCGGTTAAAAATATAGTGGGAATGGCATACCCGCGCGTGGCCAGCGCCTGCGTCACGTCAAAACCATCTGCGCCCGGCATATTAATGTCGAGTATCAGGCAGCAGGGCTGCTGGTAAGCAGGATGAGCAAGAAAACATTGGGGAGATGAGAAGGGTACAACGACATAACTTTCTGAACTCAGCAGGTTGCTGAGTGCGGCGATTACGGATTCGTCATCATCCACTACATACACAATGTGAGTCATAATGGGTCTCGTCTCCAGCCTGCCGTCAGCGCGCTGCGTTTGCAGTAGTGTAAGCGGTTACATCACACGGTACAGAGCGGGTTAACAGGAGCAGGATCTAACAGGGATAACAGATATTATCATAATAATTATCATTAGCAGCAACTATCCCAACAATCAAAAACAAATCGCTAACTCATTGAGTGTTAATGTTTCATTCCTGCGATTTTTATACAATTTTTACAGCTCATCCCCGCATTTTTACATCAACTTTGCAGCGGACCCGCAACAATAACGCCATCTGAAAGCGCCCCGGAGGTGTGTTGTGAGTATCGCCCTGCTAACCAGCATTGTGCTGGTGTTCCTGTTGCTGATCTACCTGGTTTATGCCCTGATAAATGCGGAGGGCTTCTGATGGCCGCCAGCGCATTTCTTCTGATCGCCACCTATCTGGCACTGTTAATGCTCCTGGCTCGTCCGCTGGGTGCCGGGCTGGTCCGCCTGATTGAAGACCAGCCTTTACCCGGATTCGCCCGCTTTGAGCGCCTTCTCTGGCAAGCCAGCGGCGTGCAGACTCAGCCAATGGCGTGGCAGCGCTATCTGCTGGCGATCCTGCTGTTCAACTTCGTCGGTTTTGTGCTGCTGATGAGCCTGCTGATGGCTCAGGGCAGCCTGCCTTTCAATCCGCAGCAGCTCCCTGGCCTGAAGTGGGATCTGGCGCTGAATACCGCCATCAGCTTTGTCACCAACACCAACTGGCAGGCTTATGCCGGTGAGAGCACGCTCAGCTATCTCAGTCAGATGGCAGGGCTGACGGTGCAAAACTTCCTCTCTGCCGCCACCGGTATTGCCGTGGCGTTTGCGCTGATCCGGGGCTTTGCTAATCGCTCCCTGGGAACGCTGGGCAACGCCTGGCGCGATCTTACCCGTATTACGCTCTACGTGCTGCTGCCGCTCTCTCTGGTGATTGCCCTGTTTTTTGTCAGTCAGGGAAGCCTACAAAACCTCAACGGCTACCTTGATCTGACCACGCTGGAAGGGGCCAGGCAGACGCTGCCGATGGGGCCGGTGGCCTCTCAGGAAGCGATCAAGATGTTGGGCACCAACGGCGGCGGCTTCTTCAACGTTAACTCGGCGCATCCGTTTGAAAACCCCACCGCCCTGAGCAATTTTGTGCAGATGCTGGCGATCTTTTTGATCCCGGCGGCGCTCTGCTTCGCTTTTGGCGACGTGGTGAAAGATCGTCGTCAGGGCCACGCGCTGCTCTGGGCTATGTCAATCATGTTCGTGATGGCGGTCGCGGTGGTGATGTGGGCGGAAGTAAACGGCAACCCGCACTTCCTCACTCTGGGTGCAGAGAACAGCAGCAATATGGAGGGCAAGGAGACCCGCTTCGGTATCCTCAATTCCAGCCTGTTTGCCGTGATCACCACGGCGGCATCGTGCGGGGCCGTCAATGCGATGCATGACTCCTTTACCGCGCTGGGCGGCATGGTGCCGATGTGGCTGATGCAGATTGGTGAAGTGGTCTTTGGCGGCGTGGGTGCCGGACTGTACGGCATGCTGCTGTTTGTAATGCTGGCGGTGTTTATTGCCGGGTTGATGATCGGTCGCACCCCCGAATATCTCGGCAAGAAAATCGACGTCCGGGAGATGAAGATGACCGCGCTGGCGATCCTGGTCACGCCCACGCTGGTGTTGCTGGGTAGCGCGCTGGCGATGATGACCGAAGCAGGTCGCAGTGCGATGGCGAATCCGGGCATACACGGCTTCAGTGAAGTGCTCTATGCGGTGTCGTCAGCCGCCAACAACAACGGCAGCGCCTTTGCGGGACTGAGTGCCAACACGCCGTTCTGGAACCTGCTGCTGGCCTTCTGCATGCTGCTGGGTCGCTTCGGCATCATTCTTCCGGTGCTGGCCATTGCTGGTTCGCTGGCGCAGAAAAACGTGCAGCCAGTGGGCAACGGCACGCTGCCGACGCATGGCGCGCTGTTTATCGCCCTTCTGATCGGCACCGTGCTGCTGGTGGGCGCACTGACGTTTATCCCTGCACTGGCTCTGGGGCCGGTTGCGGAACATTTGCAGTTAGTCGGTCATTAATCGCCGGAGAGAAGAATCATGAGTCGTAATCAACAGGCGCTGTTTGACGGTGCGCTGATGCGTGTCGCCCTGAGTGACGCCCTGAAAAAAATGAGCCCGCGCGTGCAGTTCCGTAACCCGGTAATGTTTGTGGTGTGGCTCGGCAGTGTGCTGACCACGCTGCTGGCGCTGATGATGCTGGCAGGAAAAACGCCAGGCAACGCCGCGTTTACCGGGGCGATTTCGCTCTGGCTGTGGTTCACTGTGCTGTTTGCCAATTTTGCCGAGGCGCTGGCAGAAGGGCGCAGTAAGGCACAGGCCAACAGCCTGAAAGGCATTCAGAAAACCAGCTATGCCAAAAAGATGAGCACGCCGAAATATGGTTCTGCGCATCAGCAGGTGGCGGCAGATTCCCTGCGCAGGGGCGATGTGGTGCTGGTGGAAGCGGGGGACATCATTCCCTGCGATGGGGAAGTGCTGGAGGGCGGCGCCTCGGTGGACGAAAGTGCTATAACCGGCGAGTCTGCGCCGGTTATTCGTGAGTCCGGCGGCGACTTCGCTTCGGTCACCGGCGGCACGCGCATTCTCTCAGACTGGCTGGTAGTGCAGTGCAGCGTTAACCCGGGCGAAACGTTTCTCGACCGGATGATTGCTATGGTGGAAGGCGCAACCCGCCGCAAAACGCCTAATGAAATCGCGCTGACTATCCTGCTGGTGGCGCTGACCATTGTCTTTCTGCTGGCGACCGCAACCCTCTATCCCTTTACGGTATGGGGCGGTAACCCGGTAAGCATCACCGTGCTGGTGGCGCTGCTGGTCTGCCTGATCCCGACCACCATTGGCGGCCTGCTGTCCGCCATTGGCGTGGCGGGCATGAGCCGCATGCTGGCGGCCAACGTGATTGCTACCAGCGGGCGTGCCGTGGAAGCAGCAGGGGATGTGGATGTGCTGATGCTCGACAAAACCGGCACCATCACCCTTGGGAACCGGCAGGCCACACAGTTTATGCCTGCGCCGGGCGTGACGGAAGAGCAGCTGGCCGATGCTGCCCAGCTCGCCTCGCTGGCGGATGAAACGCCGGAAGGGCGCAGTATTGTGGTGCTGGCTAAACAGAAATTTAACCTGCGCGAACGCGATCTCAACAGCATGGGGGCGACCTTTATCCCCTTCTCGGCGCAAACGCGGATGAGCGGCGTCAACGTGCAGCACCGTATGGTGCGCAAAGGGGCGGTGGATGCGGTTCGTCGCCATACAGAGAGCAGCGGCGGCGAATTTCCTTCAGCGGTTAATAAACTGGTGGAAGAGGTGGCACGCGCAGGCGGAACGCCGCTGGTCGTCAGTGAAGGGGCAAAAGTGCTGGGCGTGGTGGCGCTGAAAGATATCGTTAAGGGCGGCATCAAAGAGCGCTTTGCCGAGCTGCGCAAAATGGGTATCAAAACCATTATGATCACCGGCGACAATCCGCTCACCGCTGCCGCCATCGCTGCCGAGGCAGGGGTGGATGACTTCCTTTCAGAAGCGACGCCGGAAGCGAAGCTGGCGCTGATCCGTCAGTATCAGGCTGAAGGCCGACTGGTGGCGATGACCGGAGACGGCACTAATGATGCGCCAGCGCTGGCGCAGGCCGACGTAGCCGTAGCGATGAATTCCGGCACCCAGGCGGCCAAAGAGGCGGGGAATATGGTGGATCTGGATTCAAACCCGACCAAACTGCTGGAGGTCGTGCATATCGGTAAGCAGATGCTGATGACCCGTGGCTCGCTGACTACTTTCAGCATCGCCAACGACGTCGCCAAGTATTTTGCCATCATCCCGGCGGCATTTGCCGTGACTTATCCGCAGCTTAATGCCCTGAATGTTATGAGGTTGCACTCGCCGGATTCCGCCATTCTGTCGGCGGTTATCTTTAACGCGCTGGTGATTGTGTTTCTGATCCCGCTGGCGTTACGCGGCGTCAGCTATCGTCCGCTGAGTGCCGCCGCGCTACTGCGTCGCAACCTGTGGATTTACGGTGTTGGTGGTCTGCTGGTGCCGTTTGTCGGCATTAAGTTAATCGATATGTTGCTGACCGTGACCGGTTGGTTTTAAGGAGTAGTATCATGAGTCAATTGCGCCCTGCGGTGATTTTACTGCTGTTACTAACGCTCATCACCGGACTGCTTTATCCTTTACTCACCACGCTGCTGGCACAATGGTGGTTTCCCGTGCAGGCGAACGGTACTTTGCTGCAAAAAGCAGGGAAAGTGCAGGGTTCGGCGCTGATTGGGCAAAATTTTACCGCGTCTGACTATTTCTGGGGGCGTCCTTCCGCTACCGCCGCCTCGCCCTATAATCCGGCGGCTTCATCAGGGAGTAACCTGGCCGGCAGCAATCCGGCGCTGGATGAGGCGGTTAAGCAGCGGATAGCCGCCTTACGCCAGGCCAATCCGCAGGCAGACGCGGCGGTCCCGGTCGATCTGGTGACCGCTTCCGGCAGCGGGCTTGACCCGCAAATCTCACCTGAAGCCGCTTACTGGCAGGCTCCTCGCGTTGCGGCAGCCAGGAAAATGCCTGTCGAAGAGGTGAAGCGACTGATAGAAGAGAACACCTTTGTGCCGTTCCCAGGATTTATTGGCGAGCCAGCCGTGAACGTGCTGAAACTGAACCTGGCGCTGGATGCAGTGCAGTAGCTGATAACAGGAAGTGCTCATGAATGATGAACTGCAGCGCCCCGATCCGGATGCGCTGCTGCTGCAAGCCAGGGAGAGCGGTCGTGGCAAGCTGAAAATCTATTTTGGCGCCTGTGCCGGAGTAGGTAAAACCTGGGCGATGCTACAGGAGGCGCGTCGGCTGCGTATGCAGGGGCTGGAGGTGCTGGTAGGCGTGGTAGAGACGCATGGCCGCGAGGAGACGGCTGCGTTGCTGGAAGGGTTAACCGTACTGCCGCGCCGGGCGACGGGGCAGAATCGCCATCCGGAATTCGATCTGGATGGCGCCCTGGCCCGCCACCCGGCGGTGATCCTGATGGATGAGCTGGCGCACAGCAACGCGCCAGGTTCCCGGCACCCTAAACGCTGGCAAGATATTGACGAACTGCTGGACGCCGGTATGGACGTGATGACCACCGTCAACGTGCAGCATCTGGAGAGCCTGAACGATGTGGTTGGCGGCGTCACCGGCATCCGCGTGCGGGAAACCGTGCCGGACCCCTTTTTTGATGCGGCTGATGAAGTGGTGCTGGTGGATTTGCCCGCCGACGACCTGCGCCAGCGGCTGAAGGAGGGCAAGGTCTATATTGGCGACCGGGCCGAGCGCGCCATTGAGAATTTCTTCCGCAAGGGCAACCTGTTTGCGCTGCGTGAACTGGCGCTGCGCCGTACCGCTGACCGCGTTGACGATCAGATGCGGGCCTGGCGAGACAGCCAGGGGCGGGAGAAAGTCTGGCACACGCGTGACGCTATTCTGCTCTGCATTGGCGATAACAGCGGCAGCGAAAAGCTGGTGCGAACCGCTGCCCGCCTCGCCGCCCGACTCGACTGCGTCTGGCATGCGGTGTACGTGGAAACGCCGCGCCTGCACCGCCTTTCTGAAGCCAAACGCCGGGGGATTTTGCGCACCCTGCAGCTGGCACAGGATCTTGGGGCAGAGACCGCCACACTCTCCGATCCGGATGAAGCGAACGCCGTGGTGCGCTATGCCAGGGAAAATAACCTTGGCAAAATCCTGCTCGGCCACCGGCCTGTGCGGCCCTGGCGGCGGCACAGCTTTGCCGAACGGCTGGGTAAACTTGGGCCGGAACTGGACCGGGTGATTGTGGCGCTGGATGAGCTTCCTTCGCCTTCTGCCAGCACGCTCTCTGACGCGCGTCCGTTGAATGAGAAGTGGCGTCTTCCCTTACGGGGATCGCTTGCTGCACTCCTCTCCTGTGGGCTGGTGACGCTGGGGGGACGCTGGCTGCTGCCCGGCGTTGACTCCGTTAACCTGGTAATGGTCTACCTGCTGGCCGTGGTAGTGGTGGCGCTGCGCTATGGCCGCTGGCCTTCCGTGGTGGCGACCCTGCTGAATATTGTCGCGTTTGACCTGGTGTTTGTGATGCCTACCGGCACCATTGCGGTCTCTGATGTGCAGTATCTGGTAACGTTTGGCGTGATGCTGGCGGTGGGCGTGATTGTCGGTAATCTTACCGCTGGCGTGCGCTATCAGGCCAGAGTGGCGCGACACCGTGAACAGCGCGCCCGCCGCCTGTATGAAATGGCGAAAACCCTGAGCCGTGCGCTCAGCCAGCAGGATATTGCTCAGGCCCTGCCGAACGGCCTCGGATTGCAGGCGAGGAGCGAGCTGTTATTGCCGGATGAAAAAGGGGAACTGGTGGCGGTCGGTGAGTCGCGTCTCAGTACGGTGCCGGACAGAGCGATTGCCCGCTGGAGCTTTGATAAAGGGCAGCCTGCGGGTGCGGGAACGGATACGCTGCCTGGCGTACCCTGGCAGATCCTGCCGCTGAAAAGCGGCAACCAGACGCTGGGGCTGCTGGTGCTGGAACCGCTCAACCTGCGGCAACTGATGATCCCGGAGCAGCAGCGGCTGGTTGAAACCTTTACGGTGCTGATTGCCAATGCGCTGGAGCGTATCGCTCTCAGCCAGCGTGAAGCGGTAGCTCGCCTGGCTGCCGAGCGTGAACAGCTACGAAACGCGCTGCTTTCGGCCCTCTCGCACGATCTGCGGACGCCGCTGACGGTGTTGTTCGGTCAGGCTGAAATCCTCACCTTAGATCTGGCCAGTGAAGGCTCGCCCCATGCTGTTCAGGCCAGCGCCATGCGGGAGCAGACGCTGAATACCATCCGGCTGGTCAACAATCTGCTGGATATGGCGCGGCTGCAGTCAGGCGGGTTCAGCCTGCGTGCCGAATGGATGGCGATTGATGAGCTGATAGGCAGCACCCTGAAAATGATGGCGCCTTCGCTGGGCGCAAGGGAAATTAACCTGTCGCTACCGGATGAGATGCTGCTGATTTACGTCGATGGGCCGTTGATGGAAAGGGTACTGACCAACCTGCTGGAAAACGCGCTGAAATATGCCGGGCCAGCGGCGCAGATAGGCATCCGTGTGGCTTTCTCCCCGGCAAGCTGGCTGACGCTTGAAGTGTGGGACAGCGGGCCGGGCATTCCGCGCGGGCTGGAAACGCAGATTTTTGAGAAGTTTTTACGGGGAGAAAAAGAGTCGGCCATACCTGGCGTGGGGCTTGGCCTGGCCATTTGTCAGGCTGTCGTCACGCTGCACCAGGGCAAGATCCGTGCAGAGAATCGTCCTGAAGGCGGTGCCAGTTTCGTGATTACGCTGCCGATGCAAATACCTCCAGTCATTGAAGAGTATCAGTAGCATTGGAACGGGCAGGCTGGTTCTGAAGCGACAGCGTGAAGCAGGCAGGCTCTGAAGCGACAGGGCGAAACGGGGGGAGAATGCAGCCGGTATCAGGCCGGGCGCCTGGTAAGGCTGGCTGGAGCAGTCAGGGACAAAAACAAAAAAGGCCGCCCTTGGGCAGCCTCTTCTGGCACTTCCTTATGCAACCATCCTTATTTGTACAGTTCAGCGGTCATGTACACGCCGTTGTCTGCACGTGCGCTGGTGATTTTGTAAGAATCAGCGCCGGATGCTTTAGCCTGTGCCGCGATTTGCGCTTCTGCGCTGTCAAGGGTAGAACCTTGTGCAGAGATGCTCTGGGCAGCGAAGCTACCGAAAGAGACCAGTGACAGGGCAGCAAGAGCGGCAACAGACAATGTTTTGATAGTTTTCATGGTTAAAATCCTTCTCTATGGTTTGCTTGGGAAGAGTGTGTCTCTTCGATGGCAGTGATAATAACCAATGAAACTATTAGCGGATTAACAATAAATGCGATCTTGATCACACTTTCAGGCTGAAAGGCAGCTGCCGATAAATTCCGCCGCCGAGCGCGCGCCCTGTGCGGAAATCGTGTGGCCTGTGGAGGGGTCAAACTGCGTACTGACGGTAACGCCAGCTGCCGCCAAGGCCTTTGCCGCCGTTTCGCTTTCGCTGTAGGGGATCACGCTGTCAGCCATGCCATGGATAAGGATCACCGGTGTGGATGTTGCCGGATAATATGGCATTGGCGAGGCCAGTCGGCCCGAGAAAGCGACCAGCCCGGCCACCGGCCAGCGCCCGGAGATTACCGCATCCAGACCCATAATCGAGCCTTGCGAAAAGCCCACCAGCACGACTTTATTCAGCTGCTCCTGCATCTGATGCTGTACAAGGATGGCGTTGAGCTGCTGGTCAAAGGCTTCACGTGCCGCCTCCACGCGTGCCGCGCGATTATCAGGGGTAACGCCAGCCAGGCTGAACCACTGGTAGCCCGGACCATGGTCAAACCGGTAAGGAGCGTTGGGGCTGAAGAACGCCACATCGGGCAGGTCGCTGGCCCAGTGAGCGCCGAGACCGGCCAGATCCTCGCCGTTGCTACCAACGCCGTGCAGTAAAATAACCAATCCTTTTGCCATGTAAGCCTCATATCAGGGGAAGAGTCAGTGAGCGGCTGCTGCCATGATCACAAGGCTACACGGTTATTTTGCGGATTATTACCCCTGAAAAATCGTAAATTGCTCAGTCAGGAATAAATCAGAGCCTTTTCCCGCTGCTGGCATCAAACAGATGTATTTTCTCACTGTTAACTGCCAGCGACAGCGGCTGCTCCGGCCGGACATCAACGCGACCAGTAAACTGGACATGCAGCGGGTAGCCCTGCCAGTCAACGTGCAGCAGGCTCGATTCACCGGTGATTTCCACCAGCCGGACACTAGCCTCCGGCAGCGGCGGCGTCATAACAGGTGCCGCTGCAGAAGCAGGATCTGAAACAGGAGCAGCGGCTAACAGAAAGTCCTGCGCCCTGATCCCTACCAGTACCGGTCGGGTTCCCTGCTGAGCCGCCGCTTGATGCCAGTGGGCAGGCAGCGCAAACCAGAGTCCGTTGCACCGTACGCCAGGCACGCCTGCACGACTTTCAGGCAGCCCTTCCAGCAGGTTCATCGGCGGAGAACCAATAAATCGGGCGACAAAGGTATCGACCGGACGATCGTAGATCTCCAGCGGTTTGCCCTGCTGAACGATCACGCCGTCACGCATCACCACAATCTGGTCGGCCAGCGTCATCGCTTCAACCTGGTCGTGGGTGACATAGACCATGGTGGTCTTAAACCGCTGATGCAGCGCTTTGATCTCTGCCCGCAGCTCCATACGCAGCTGGGCATCCAGGTTTGACAGCGGTTCGTCAAACAGAAAAACCTGGGGGTTGCGGACCATGGCGCGACCCATCGCCACCCGCTGACGCTGCCCACCGGAGAGCGCGCGCGGGAAGCGGTTCAGCAGTTTACCGATGCCGAGGATCTCCGCCACGCGGGAAATTTTGCTCTCCTGCTCTTCCCGCTTAACCCGCTTCACTTTCATATGAAAACCCAGGTTCTCCGCCACGGTCAGGTGGGGATAAAGCGCATAGCTCTGGAACACCATGGCGATATCACGATCCGCAGGATCGAGATCGTTAATCTGTTTGTTATCCAGCAGGATCGCCCCCTCCGAGAGGGTATCCAGCCCCGCCAGCAGGCGCAGCAGCGTGGATTTCCCACAGCCGGAGGGGCCAACCAGCACGGTAAAGCTGCCGTCAGGAATGGTGAGATCCAGCGGGTGGAGCACCGTTTGTTTAGCGTAACGCTTAGCGACCTTGACCAGTTCAACACGAGCCATAATTCAGTAATTCCCCAAAAAAGTGGTGAAGAGCCGTCAGCCTTTACTGCCGCCACTTGCCAGCCCGCTGACAAGGCTTTTTTGCAGCCAGATGGCGATAAACAGCGGCGGTACCGAAGCCAGAATGCCGACGGCGGCAATCAGGCCATCATCGGTCGCACGTCCGGCGGTAAACCCGGCAATGGTCACCGGAAGCGTCTGGGCGCTGATATTGCTGGTGAACAGCAGCGCATAAAAGAACTCATCCCATGCCAGCAGCCAGCCAAACAGCGCCGAAGCCCCCAGCACCGGCTTTGCCAGCGGCAGCGTGATCCGCAGCAGCACCTGCCAGAAACGCAGCCCGTCCAGCCTTGCTGCCTGTTCGATATCACGCGGGAGCGCATCAAACTGATTTTTCAGCATCCAGGTGAGGAAGGGCAAAATCAGCGAGCAGTAAACCAGCACCAGGCCAAGATGGGTATTCAGCAAACTGAGCTGTTGCATCACAAAGTAGAGCGGCAGCACAAAGGCTACCGGCGGCACCATATAGATCGCCAGGCTGCCGAACAGCCAGCCGTCGCGGCCAGGATAGCGTGAAAAGCTGAAGGCGGCCGGAATGGCTAACAGCAGGGAGATCAGCGTGGCGCCGCAGGCCACCAGCACGCTGTTACCCAGCGCGTGCAGGAACAGGACGCCCGGCTGACCCGGTTCCAGCGAGACCAGCGCGGCGTAACGGCTGAAGTCCCACTGACGCGGCAGCCACTCCAGCGGGATGCGTGTCAGATCGTTATTTGAGCTGACGCTCATCAGAAACAGCCAGAACATCGGCCCCAGAATGGTGGCCGCCACCAGTAACGCGACCAGATAACGCAGAATAGTCCTGATATTACGCTTCATTAATCACGCTCCTGCGTCGCTGGCGATAGAGCATCGCCATATAGAGAGCAATCAGCACGCTGCACATCAGGGTCATCAGAATGGCGTAGGCGGCACCGCTGCCCGCGCGCAGATAGCTGAAAGATTCCTGATAAACAAAGAAGCTGAGCGTTTTGGTACTGTCCACCGGGCCGCCGCGCGTCATCACATAGATGATGTCAAAAATTTTGAAGGCATCGATGGTACGCAGCACCAGCGCCACGCTAAGCGGGCCGACAATGGCAGGAAAGGTAATTGCCCGAAATCGTCTGAAAGCAGAAGCGCCATCCAGCCGTGCGGCTTCAAACAGATCGTCCGGAATGGACTGCATCGCCGCCAGCGTTAAAAGCGTCACCAGCGGATAGTTTTTCCACACGTCGGCCAGCATCACCGCATTCAGCGCAGAGTCAGGCGACCCCAGCCAGCTGCGGTAGCCGTCAATAATCCCCCACTGCGTCAGCAGCGCGTTGATACTGCCGTAATCAGGGTTGAAGTTGAGCCGCCACATCATGGCGTTAACAATGGTCGGCAGCGCCCACGGCAAAATCACCAGCACGCGCAGCACGCTGCGACCGTAGAATTTCTGATTCAGCAGCAGCGCGACCAGCACCCCAATAATTCCCTCCAGCAGCACCGAGGCGACGGTGAAATAGAGCGTACGCCAGAGTGAAGAGAGGAAATCGGGATCGGTCAGGGCATAGAGATAATTCTCGATCCCCACATAATTTACCTCGCCGCCGTTGCCGATCAGCGCGGCATCGGTAAAGCTGAGCCAGATAGTACGCAGCAGGGGCCAGGCGGTCAGCAGCCCCATCACGATCAGCATGGGTGCCAGCAGCACCCATGCCTGACGTTGCTCACGTTGTGACAAACTGAGCATCGTTATTCCTTAGTGCAGACGTTGTGCGCTTTTGGTTACCGCTTGCATACCCGCTTCCGGCGTTACCTGACCCTGCAAGACCTGCTGAAGCTGTTGCTGCAGGGTGTTGGAGAGACGGGAATAGTCGGCAGTAATCGGGCGCATCAGCATCACATCCAGCGCTGGCTTCGCGGCCGCGATCAGCGGCTCCTGACCTTTTTGCACGGCCGGGTCATCATAGGAAGATTTCCAGATCGGCAGGCTCAGACGGGCATATTTGTTCTGCACCGGCTGCGAGGTGAGATAGCGGATATACTCCCAGGACTCATTGGGATGGCCGCTGGCTTGCGTCACGCCCAGCCCCATAGATCCATTCATCGCCGCGACTGCGCCCGGCTTCTCGGAAGGTGCCGGGACAATGCCGACGTTGCCGGCCACTTTGCTCTGTTTCGGATCGTTAGCCATGTTGTACATGTAGGTCCAGTTCAGGGCAAAGGCGGCATCGCCATTGGAGAAGACCTTGCGCACATCCTCTTCCAGGTATTCACGGGAATTGGGATTGGTCACGCCTTTATCCAGCGAGGCCTTCATATAATTGACCGCTTTCACCGATCCGGCATCGCTGAAGTTCAGCTTGCCGTTTTGCCAGAACTGGCCGCCAAAGGCAGAGACCAGCGTGGTGTAGTCACATACCAGCGCTTCAGCCTGTGACCAGCTCCAGACCAGCGGATACTTCACGATGCCTTTCTCTTTCAGGATCTGCGACTGCTCCATTACCTGTTGCCAGGTTTCAGGCGGTTTGCTGATCCCTGCTTTGCTCAGCATCGCTTTGTTGTAGTAAAGGTATTTGGTGTCGAGGATCCACGGCATTCCCCACTGTTTGTTATTCCAGCTTACGGTGCTCCAGGCGCCCTCAAAGACTTTGGCTTTTTCCTCCGGCGTAATGTTGCTGCTGATATCTTTCAGCATGTTGAATTTGCCAAATTCAGCAGGCCACATGTCATCAAACAGCACCACATCGTAGCCGTTGCTGCCCGCACCACGCGCCGCGATGATTTTGTCATGCAACGCTTCGTAAGGAACAAACTCCAGGTTGACGCTGACGTCGGGATGGGCTTTTTCAAAGTCACTGGTCATGGCGCGCACGTCGGTTTCGCTGTAGGCAGCCTGCGACATAAACAGGGCGTTAATTTCTGTTTTTGCCGAAGCGATCCCGGAGGCGCTGAGAGCCAGCAGGGGAAGTAAATAACTGGTGATACGGGGGGTGAATCGACTCGTCATAAAAACTCTCCAATACGGTAAAGGAAAAACGATGGGTCGTTATTTTTCACGTTCGGTAAAATGCCTGGCTCTCTGCAGATCAGAGAGGCCAGGACTTTATTACAGGCACTTTCTTATTTTAGTCTTACGGTTAGCGGGTTCCCCTGACTGTTGGCCGATTCGCCGCTTCCGACGCGCCCGCCACGCGTCGAAAGATAGTTAATGTTTATGGCTGCGAGGCTTGCCTTAGCGTGGGCAGGATTGCCGCACCCAATGCGCCCGCCGCATCACCAAGAGAAGCGTAAGAAATATGCCGGTTGACGGCATAGCCGTCCGCGCGATGAAGCGCCTGGTCCAGACCTGCCTGATAAAGAGGAAGCAGCAGAGCCGCACTCCCGCTTAACAGGGTGATATCGGGGCCGTAAAGCGTCAGCAGAGTATTTAAACCGCGCCCTACCGTCTGACCATATTTATGCAGAATGGCGGCGACTCGTGCGTTCTCTGCTCTTAGCTCGGTTAATACCAGCACCGTGCGGGCATCCCAGGTCAGGTCAGGGATCTCCGCCAGCAGCGCCCGCTGTAACCAACTGCGCGAGGCCAGCATTTCCCAGCATCCCTGCAGTCCGCAATAGCAGATTACCGGGTCGCCAGAGACCGGAATATGTCCCGCTTCAGGATGTCTGCCGTCGAAACTGCGCAGCGGCTCGCCTTTATCCAGCAGCGCGACGCCAATGCCAGTACCCAGCGTAACCATCATCATGCGTTGACTGCCACGGCCCGCGCCCAGGTGATATTCACCCAGCGCGGCCACTACCGCATCGTTATCAATGGCCACCGGTATTGCCAGCAGCTCGCGCAGCTGTGCCACCAGCGGGTAAAAGGAGAAACAGGCCAGCGTATCGTTGTTTTCAATGATTTCGGTCTGATTATTGACCGGGCCGCTGGCACCGATGCCGACGCTTGCCAGCGACGATCCTGCTGGCAGTAAGGCATAAATCTTGTCCGCCAGCGCTTTGGCGCGCAGCTCCTGCGGCAGCGTGGCAAACCAGGCTGAAGGGATCGTTTCTGACACTACTTCCTTTTCACCATCCAGCAACACAATGCGGGTGCCGGTGCCACCCATATCAATACCAGCGCGAAGAGGAAGCGTATTGGTTGTCATATTTTTACCGTGATCTTTTTGCCGTAGAGAAATTCTCCTGGCACCATGCCATTACCCCTGGCAAGCGTAACGGTAAGATGCTGGACCCAGAGCATAGCGCAGAGCAGGCGGGTCAGCGGAGTGTCCCCTGAGACTTCCCACCGCTGGCTGTTGGCGTAAGCCTGTGGACCTACGGTAACCACTTCAGTGCCATTCTTCTCTAAGTCGGCTGCCAGCGTTTGCAGCGTGGCATCGCGGCCATCGCCGAACAGCAGGGCCAGCATACCTTCCCCAGAGGTTTCCATCGGACCATGGCGGAATTCGCCACCAATAAAGCCTTCCGCACTCACTTTCGACGCTTCTTTGGTGATCAGCGCACCCGTTAAGGCGGTCGCGGCATCCGCGCCCATGCCAATCAGCGCCACACGAGGTTTTGCATGGCTGAATAAACGGTCGGTAACGGTTTGCACCGGCGAGCGATTCTGCACAATTTCCGCCACTTTCGGTAACACCGCACGGACATCCTCTAAAAGCGGTTGTTCGTCGCGCCCGGTCAGGGCGTAAAGCGTGCGGTAGCTGGCGACCAGGGTATTGAGATAGCTTTTGGCGCTGACGGTAGCCTCTTCGCCACTTTTCAACTCCACCACAATGTCTGCTTTTTTAGCCAGCAGGCTCTGGGGATCGTTAGTCACGCCAATCAGCGTTTTTGCTGCCGGGAGGGTTTCCAGCACCGCCACTACTTCACCGCTCATACCGGACTGAGAAGTGATCCATAAAAGCGTTCCCGGCGTGATCAGGTTGGGCATATCAAGTAAGCGGCCCGCATCTGTACGCCATACCGGGAACCCTGAGGCGACCAGCTCACGCTCGATCGGGATCAGCGCGTAATCGGAAGATCCCATTCCCGTCAGCACGATACGATCGTACTGGCTGAGATCCAGCGAGTTCAGTGCGCCCGGCAGGGCATAGTTAAGCTGGTCTGTCAGAGCATCAACCTGCTGCCCCAGCTCTTTTTCATAGTCGCTAACGTACAGTGCCGACATAGGCCTCTTCTCTTAGAAATGAATAATCCTGATGACTTTAAACATATCTGCACGAATTCGTGCAGTCAAGCTGCTATTTTGTGCAATTTGATTAATTTTACCGCCTGTGATGCGGTTCTCAGGTGACAGATTGCACGTTGTAAGCCAATATATGCATGAAAGTGTGCAAAAGAGATAAAAGGAGCAGGGATGACAGCGGCACAACGCAGAGCACAAATTGTTGAAATGATCGCCGAACGCGGCTACCTGAATGCGGGCGAGCTTTCAGAAATCTTTGGCGTGGACAGCTCAACCATACGCCGGGATCTCTCCCTGCTGCAAAAAACCGGTAAGGTAATGCGCACGCACGGCGGGTTATTACCGGTTGAATCAGAAAACGGTCGGGATACGCCCTTCAACGAGCGGCTGCTGATGAACGCCGCGGCGAAAACGGCCATTGCCCGGTATGCTGCCAGCCTGGTGCAGGATGGACAATCGCTGATCCTCGATAACGGTTCTTCAGTCTATGCGCTGGCACTGGCGCTCAAGGAGAAGAAAAACCTGACGGTCGTGACCAACGATATTTATACGGCGATGGCGCTTGGTAGCCATCCCGGTATCACCGTGCATGTGGCTGGTGGACTGATGCTGGAGAGCGTCTATACGCTGGTAGGACAGGAGACGGTGGATAAAATCAACAGCATCCACGTTGACTGGGCGTTCCTCGGCTCTGAAGGCGTGCATTTTGACAGCGGCATCACCAACATCAATACAATTGAAATTCCGGTTAAACAGGCGATGATCCGTGCGGCGGAGAACACCGTAGTGCTGGCCGACAGTTCCAAAATTGGCTATCGTGCGCTGGCTCCTGTCTGTCCGTTAAACGATGTCAGCCAGATTATTACCGAAGCGTCGCCCACGCTGAAACAGCGGACAAAGTACGGCTCCCGCCTGGTAGTGGTGCCGCTGGAAGGGGCGTGATTTTCTCGGGCGTAGGAGCCTGGGGGTGGTGAAAAATTACATTGGTATTTTTTATTGTAAAAGTAAATTTCTCTTTTTAGAGAATTTAACTTATTGCGTGAAATTTCTCCTGGCGTTATATTTATGCCGCTGAAAGGGAGGAGCCATGTACAAGGTTTTAGCACATGAATTGGCCGCTCAGGAACTGGAAGATCTACCGGGGCGCCTTCGAGGTCAGATGTTCAGATTGATTGAGCGTCTCGAAACGGAAGGGCAATTGAAGATGCCACACAGTAAAGCGATCGGTGGCGGCTTGTTCGAACTGCGGGTAGGCGGAACAGTCATAGCCAGGTCGCTATATTGTTATGTAAAAGACCAAAATATTTATTTGCTTCACGCTTTTATTAAGAAAACCGAGAAAACCCCCGCGAACGCGATAAAGCTGGCGCGGCAACGCCTGGAGGATTTTGAATGAAACCAGTAGCGATCAAAGCGTTAAAAAAACGCATGCTTAATACCGCTGAATCACGCGAGGCGTATGAGGATGCTGACCGTGAACTCCGGGTATTGGAAGCGCTGCACGCTATGAGAGAAAAGGCGAAACTGTCAAAAGTAGAGCTGGCAGAACGTTTGGATATTGCGCCAAGTGCGATCACCAGACTGGAAAAAAACCCACTTGGCGCCAGTCTTAAAACGCTGGAACGCTACGCCAGAGCATGCGGTGCATCCTGGCATTTCGATATCGTCTATAAATAATTCAATCGCACTCCGTGCCGCAGGTCACGCCAGATATGCACTAAAATCAGTTCTTTTAGCCGTAAAAGTGAGCCTGTAATGCTGTTTCGCCGCTTTGAGAAACTGATCGATATTTTCCAGGAGGCGCCCAGCGCCACGCCGCCCGACAGCGTCTGGGCCTTCTACCTTTACTACCTTCGCCAGGTGTGGCAAAGCTTCGCCATGCTGCTGGTGGTGGGGCTGATTGGTTCGTTAATTGAGGTGGCGCTGTTTCGCTATCTCAGCACCATTATCGATATGGTTAACAGCACGCCCGCTGCCACCTTTTTCCGCGATCATGCCACTGAATTAATCTGGATGGTGGTGGTGGCGCTGGTGCTGAGGCCGATCTTTATCGGCCTGCACGATCTGCTGGTCCACCAGACCATCAACCCCGGCATGACCAGTATGATCCGCTGGCAAAATCACAATTACGTACTGCGCCAGAGCCTGAACTTCTTCCAGAATGATTTCGCCGGACGCATCGCCCAGCGCATTATGCAAACCGGTAACGCCCTGCGTGATTCTGCGGTGCAGGCGGTAGATGCGCTCTGGCACGTGCTGATTTATGCGATCACCGCGCTGGTGCTGTTTGCGGAAGCGGACTGGCGGCTGATGGTGCCGCTGCTGATCTGGATTGCTGGCTATATCATCAGCCTGCGTTATTTTGTGCCGCGCGTAAAATCCCGGTCGGTGGCTTCCAGCGATGCCCGCTCAAAACTCATGGGCACCATTGTGGATGGCTACACCAATATCACCACCCTCAAACTGTTTGCACACAGCGATCTGGAACGCGCATACGCCCGTGAAGCCATTGGTGACCAGACCGAGAAAACCCGCCAGCAGGGCAGGATGGTAACCAACATGGACGTGGTGGTCACCACGCTGAATGGTCTGCTGATCGTCAGCACCACCGGCCTGGCGTTATGGCTCTGGACGCACTCTTTAATCAGCGTGGGGGCGATTGCCCTGGCCACCGGACTGGTGATCCGTATCGTCAATATGTCCGGCTGGATCATGTGGGTGGTTAACGGCATTTTCGAGAACATCGGTATGGTGCAGGATGGCTTGCAGACAATAGCTCAGCCCGTCAGCGTCACGGATAAGCCCAAAGCGCCAGCGCTTAAGGTGCACAGTGGTGAGATCCGTTACGACCACGTTAATTTTAACTATGGTAGCGATCGTCGGGTCATTGATGACCTGCAACTCACCATTCGGCCAGGCGAGAAGATTGGCCTGATTGGTCCTTCGGGGGCAGGGAAGTCCACGCTGGTCAACCTGCTGCTGCGTTTATACGATCTGGACGGCGGACGAATTGTGATTGATGGACAGGACATTTCGCGGGTCAGCCAGGAAAGCCTGCGCGCGCAGATTGGCATGATTACTCAGGATACTTCTCTGCTGCATCGCTCCATCCGCGACAACCTGCTCTATGGTCGCCCTCACGCCACAGAAGCGGAGCTTGAACGCGCTATTCATCAGGCCAAAGCTGATGAGTTTATTCCTCTGCTGTCAGATCCGCAGGGCCGTTACGGGC
Source organism: Erwinia sp. MMLR14_017 (assembly GCF_033657285.1). NCBI lineage: Bacteria > Pseudomonadati > Pseudomonadota > Gammaproteobacteria > Enterobacterales > Erwiniaceae > Erwinia > Erwinia sp. MMLR14_017. Next base: position 361,427 of record NZ_JAWVWP010000002.1, read on the forward strand.
TGGATGCACACGTGGGTGAGCGCGGGGTTAAACTCTCCGGCGGGCAGCGTCAGCGCATCGCCATCGCCAGGGTGCTGCTGAAAGATGCGCCGATCCTGATTATGGATGAAGCCACGTCGGCGCTGGACTCTGAAGTGGAAGCGGCTATTCAGGAGAGTCTGGAAACGTTAATGGGCGGTAAAACGGTCATCGCCATCGCGCACCGCCTGTCGACCATTGCCAAAATGGACCGTCTGGTGGTACTGGAAAAAGGCCGCATTGCCGAGATGGGCAGCCACCGCGAGCTGCTGGAGAAAGGAGGATTATATGCCCGTCTCTGGGCGCACCAGACCGGCGGCTTTGTGGGCGAGGATTAACCAGAATGGCCCTGCTGATGCAGGGCCATTGCTGGCAATAAGGGACTTTACCTCAGCGCTACGAATAGGTTTATCTGCACCACTCTCCCTCGCAGTCGCTTTGTGGCGATTTCACCGTTTGATATTAATCTACCCGATATTTTCAGTTCTCTTTCGTCTGGCGACGATAAGGTAAAGCTTCACGCGCCTCTTCTGCCCAGGCCATTACCCCGGCACGTTCCTGTTGTAGAAAATCCGCTACGGCTTCATGCAGACCCTGATGGCGGAGATAATGCCAGGATTCGGTGATCACCGGTTCAAAGCCGCGGATCAGCTTATGCTCCCCTTGCGCTCCGGCATCAAAACGCTGCAGTCCCTGCGCAATGGCATAATCCATACCCTGGTAAAAACAGGTTTCAAAATGCAGGCGGTTAAATTCTTCCAGACAGCCCCAGTAGCGGCCATACATCGTGGTCCCGTCGAGCAGACTGAAAGCCATTGCCGCTGCCAGCCCGTTTTGCGTGGCGAACACAACCCGGATGGCCTGCGGCATTCTCTCTGCCAGCAGACTGAAAAAGGTCCGGGTCAGATAGGGCCGCTGGCCGCGCACCGCGTAGGTGTTTGCATAGCAGGCATAGACAAAGTCCCAGTGGGATTCGCTGAGCTGGCTACCCGTCAGCCACTCAAACTCAAACCCCTGGCTGGCAACCAGCTCTCGCTCTTTGCGGATCTGCTTGCGCTTGCGCGACATCAGCGTATCCAGGAAGTCCTGAAAATCGCGGTAGCCGGGATTGTGCCAGTGGTACTGACAACCAAGCCGGGGAAGCCACTGCGCCTTTTCTGCCAGCAGCTCGCGCGTTTGCCTGTTGCCGAAATTGATATGCGCGCTGTGCAACTGGCGCTGGCGCAAAAAGTCGGGTATGGCTTCCAGCAGCTGGCGGCCCGCTTCGGCCTCTCCCAGCAGCCTGGCGCCAGTGACCGGACTGAACGGCACGGCAGCGAGCCACTTAGGATAGTAAGGTAAACCGGCGCGCTCGCAGGCCTCGGCCCAGGCGTGATCGAAAACGTATTCCCCTCTGGAGTGCAATTTGCGGTAGCCGGGCAGCGCCGCCCGCACTTCTCCCTTTTCTTTCCACAGCAGATGTTCAGGCTGCCAGCCGCTGCCTTTGCCCAGACAGCCGCTCTCTTCCAGGGTGCTGAGAAAGGCATGGCTGATAAACGGCTGATCGTCTGGCGTCAGGGCATCCCACTGACTGGCGGGAAGATCGGCCAGCTGCGTCAGAAGGGTAAGAGACATAGAAGCACTCCGTGGAGATTGTACGTACGGGAGTCCGTACCGGAAGCCCTAAGGTGAAGGTTTTCAGCGCGAAGATCAACGGCTGATGACGCCATCGCACGCGGCGCTAAACCCGTGCGATGGCAGGACGCTTAGCGCACGCCATCCGTCAGCGTATAACGCTGACTCTCCTCTGGCGTTTCACCGCCTACGCGGACAATTGGCCCCATAATAAACAGGAAGCAGATCGCCGCGACGATGCAATGCGCGCCAACAAAGATCAGCCCCACGCTGTAACTGCCGGTAAGCGCAACCAGATAACCAAACATAACAGGCGTGACGATGCCGGCAATGTTGCCCACGCAGTTAAAGATAGCGCCCGCCAGGCCAACGGCCTCCTTCGGCGCGGTATCGCTGATGATCGCCCAGGTGCCCGCACCCGCCGCAATTCCTTTGCCATAGAAAGCAAAAGACATAATGGCAATCACCCAGAAATTGCTGTTGGCACCGGCAGCGGCTATCAGCGTGGCGGCCATCAGCATACCGACGATATAGGGCGTTTTACGCGCCCAGGAGACCGACCAGCCGGTGCGGATCAGGTAGTCTGAGATAATGCCGCCCGAAATCCCGCCCGCAAAACCAAACAGCGCAGGTGCCACCGTGGCAAAGCCGGCATGCAGGATATCCATCCCCCGCGCCTGCACCAGATAGATAGGGAACCAGGTAATAAAGAAATAGCTCAGCGCGATAGTGCAATATTGCCCGATATAAGCGCACCAGAGCATCCGGTTGGTCAGTAATTTACGGAAGGTTGCCCGTGAAACACGGTTTTTATCTTTTCTCGCCTCAGTGGAATCGATATCAATCAGCCCACCGCCCTCAACAATATAGTTCAGCTCCTGGGAGGAGACGCGGGGGTGCAGACGTGGTTCTTTCATATACCAGAGCCAGGCAAAGAGGGCGGCCAGACCGATGGCGCCCAGCACAAAAAAGGGCCAGGGCCAGCCGAACTCAGAAACCAGCCAGCCGGAAAGCGGAGAGAAAATGGCAACGGCAAAGTATTGTGAAGAGGCGAAAAGAGAGGAGGCGCGACCCCGCTCAGCTTTGGGGAACCACATAATGGCCACGCGAGCGTTTGCCGGGAAGCTGGGTGCTTCAATCAGCCCCAGGGCAAAGCGCAGGCTGAACATGATAATTAATGCACTGGTGATCCCATTGGCAAATTCCCCCACAAAGCCCATCGCCAGCGTGGAGAGGGACCATAACACCAGCGTGACGCCATACACTTTTTTGGTGCCGAAGCGGTCCAGAAATAAGCCGCCGGGGATCTGTCCAATCACATAGGCCCAGCTAAAGGCGGAGAGCACAAACCCCAACTGAATGGGCGAGAGGCCGAATTCATCTTTGATAGCCCCGCCCGCTATCGACAGAATAGATCTGTCCGCATAGGCAATAACCGACAGGAATAATATCAACATTAATATCCAGACGCGGACATGCGACCCATTTTTAGCCGTCATAGTAATGACCCTTTTATTTATTATCGCCGGGGCAGATGAAGTGATTCAGTCATTAGCATTAGCCAGTAATTCAGGCGGGCAGGAGAGTGTAGGGCGCCTCTGCTAATTCGTGTTCAGTCAACTATAGGAGTGCCCTGGCGGGCTGGTCATTGGGCTTTTGTCGAAATAAGCGCGGAAATTCAGGGTCGAATTCAGCCAGAGTCACAGCCTGGCATGAGGCGGTTCACATTCCTGCAACTGTAGGGCTGGCGCGCAAAAAGGCTTTGCAGGAATGTGCTCTCTGTCGAGGATTCTCTTACCAGACTTATCTATGGCAGGCGCTGATCCGCTCAGGGGTCCATCATGCTGGGGCCGGTCTCTTTAAGGAAATTATAAAACCAGGTTTTAGCGGTGATATCGCCAATTTCCGTGTGCGCGTAGACAAAAACCTCCTGGTTTGGGACCTGAAACGGCAGCTCAAGCAGGCGACCATTGCCGCGGCGCAGGTAGATTTTGGCTGCCAGCGAGGGAAGAGTAACCAGCAGTTCACTGGAGGCGATAAGTTCACCTAATGCCGCAAAATGGGGGACTTCCAGCGCAATGTCTCGCTCCAGACCATACTCTTTCAGCCGATCTTCCACGCTGTGATGACCGCTGGTGGCCGCGACAATGATGTGCTGCTCCTGCATATACTCATCCAGCGAGAGCGTTGCACCAATCCGGGGATGGTTGCTGTTCAGCAGGCAGACGTAGCGCTCGTATAAAATCAGCTCACGCTGCGCGGAAGAGACGGTCTCATTACGGTTGCAGATAGCGGCATCAATCTTGCCGGTCAGCAGCCAGTCGTTAAGTCTCACAGTATCTACCGCAATCACCTCCAGCTGGATCGAAGGCGCTACGGCGCGCAGCGCAGCAACCAGCCTGGGCAATATCAACAGCTCGCCTAAATCTGAAAGCGCCAGGCGGAATTTATGCCGCGAGGTAGCGGGAACAAAGGTTTGCGTGTCGGCCACGGCTTTTTCGATGCCGGTCAGCGATTTTTTAAAGACTTTATAGAGCTGGACGGCCGTCGGCGTAGGTTGCATACCGGTACGGCTGCGCTTGAAAAGTTCGTCATTGGTTTCATTTCTCAGGCGGGATAACGCATAGCTGGCGGAAGGTTGGGTAATAAACAGCCGCTCCGCGGCACCGCTTACGCTGCGTGTTTCATAGATAGCCGTAAAAACGCGAACAAGGTTAAGATCCAGCATAACAACAGCCTATAGAGGTTATCTATTAAGGAAGATTTAAAATATCTATTTGAACTATTTTATTCTTCTTTATAACATTCGCACCATCTTCTTTTGATATGTTGCAGTATTTTTTGCATATCTCTAGTTTTTCCAATAAAAACATAAACTTATAAAATTCATCGCGCAAGTGGCGACGGCTTCGTGCAGGCTGTTGTCAGGGGAGAGGTCAAGTGAAAGGCGAAATCGTAGAGGTTATTATCGACTGGATTGAACAACATCTGGACGATGGATTAAATATTGAAGCTGTAGCGGCACGTTCAGGTTACTCAAAATGGCACCTGCAACGCGCTTTTAAAGAGAAGAAAGGCATGACGCTTGGCACCTTTATCCGCTGCCGCAGGCTGGATGAAGCGGCAAAAAGCCTGGTCAGCTCACATAAAACCATTATGACCATTTCCATGGATCTTGGTTTTTCCTCCCAGCAATGTTTTCAGCGCGTCTTTAAAAAGCATTTTAACGTTACGCCAAGAGATTACCGCAACCAGCATCGTGAATGGCACTGAGTCAGGCCAACCCTCTTACTTGATAAATTGATACATCCATGAAAAAACAGACACTGTTGCTTATTACTCTGGTGATGAGCAGCCCGGTTTTTGCCGCTACCGCTGCGCTGCATGCGCCCGTTAAGATTATCCCGTGCGATCCGGGCAGCTGCTTTACTGAAACCGGATCGGGCTATGACCTGACTCAGGGGGTAGCCGGTTACGATCGTCAGGTTCAGCGAGTCATGAAGCAAGTTGATGAAGTCGGCTCTGCTAACGCTGTGAATTTATCGGCACGGAGCCGCTAACGTAAAATCACTTAAATTCCGGCCAGCCCTGCTAGCGTAATGCAATACTTCCTCAGTTATACTGACGCTCGTGTTGAATTGCTTACGGAAAGCTATGGAACGTTTTGCTGAAAATCTCATTTATGCTTCTCGCTGGCTGCTGGCGCCAATTTATATTGGGCTCTCTTTAGGGCTGCTGGCGCTGGCGATCAAGTTCTTCCAGGAAGTTTTTCACCTGCTGCCCAACGTGCTGGCCATGGCGGAAAACGATCTGGTGCTGGTGTTACTGTCGATGATCGACCTGACGCTGGTGGGTGGGCTGTTGGTGATGGTGATGCTCTCTGGCTACGAGAACTTTGTCTCAAAGCTCGATATTGACGACCATAAAGAAAAGCTCAGCTGGCTGGGCAAAATGGACTCCGGCTCGCTGAAAAATAAAGTGGCCGCCTCAATTGTCGCTATCTCTTCCATCCACCTGCTTCGGGTGTTTATGGATGCTAAAAATATCCCTGATAATAAACTGATGTGGTACGTGATCATTCACCTGACGTTTGTGCTCTCCGCCTTTGTTATGGGCTATCTCGACAGCCTGTCACGCAAAGATAAAGCCAACAGCCACTGATCCCCTCTCTGCCCGGCTGACACGGGCAGAAGACTTTTTTCGGTCAGATCACATTTTTGCTTGCATCAGACGGGCCAGATCGCATAAAAAGCGGTGAAGAGCCGTTACCTCATGCCGATAAACACAGATATTCCCGATAACACTCCTTTTCCATCCAGTGAAATGGCGATTGTCGCCTTTTTTTACTGGCATCTTCATTGCATGAGTTTTTCACAGAATGTAATGGGTCTCTGTTTATTGAGGACGGATATGCCAGATGATTAGTCGTCGTCGGTTGATAATGGGCACCGGCGCCACTTTACTTGCCATGACCACCGGAAAACTGTTTGCCAGAGAAGACATTATTCCGCTCTGGCAGGATGACCCACCGGGCGGCGGTGGACCGAGCGGAAACCTGCGGGTTTCTGCCAATGGCTCATGGTCGAATATTGTCAGCCCGGCGATCCAGCGTTTCCAGCCGGAAAACCCTAACGGGTCGGCCGTGCTGATTGCGGCGGGCGGCGGCTATCGCTGGATTGGCATGGGCGGAGAAGCCTGGCCCGTCGCGCGCTGGCTGAACGCCCGTGGTTATACGGCCTACGTCCTCAGCTATCGTCTGCCGCACGAGAAGTGGCATGCCGCGAGTCTGGCGCCGCTGCAGGATGCGCAGCGTGCTATTCGTCTGGTTCGCTCAATGGAAAGAAAGGTGCATCTGCTGGGCTTCTCGGCGGGCGGTCACCTCTTTGGTATGGCGGCTGCCCGTCCAGATTTTGTGACTTATGAACCTCAGGATGCGCTGGATCAGGTGGTTCCTGTGGTAGACAGCGTCGGGCTAATCTATCCCGTGATCACCCTGGAGCCTCCCTATACGCATACCATGACGCATCAGCAGCTGGTCGGGAAAAATGCCTCTGCGAATCAGGAGGCGAACTGGTCAGTAGAAAATTACGTGACCCGGCACTTCCCGCCAACGTTTCTTGCTCAGGCGGAAGACGATCCGATTTCCAATCCTCACAACACCGTGATCATGCATGATACCTGCCGCAGAATGGGCGTGCCGGTGGAGCAGATCAACATCACCCGTGGCGGACATGGCTTCGGTTTAGGCAAAGCGGGCACGCCAGCCGCCCTGTGGGATGAAGCCTACGCCATCTGGCTGGACGCCCGCAGATAACGCCGCAACGCGCCTCTTTTTCCCGCCATAGTCAGGATTTTTTGATGACTTGTTAAAGGTTTTTTATCAAGTTATCCCACTGATCGTGCTCGCTATTTGCCGTTTCCACTCTGTCAAAAATTTCTCAACAAGTTGCCAAATTCTTTCCGCTATCAGCCCGGTGTGGCCTGCCGTATTGTGAGTTCCAACAGCACAACATAACGACATTACGTCACCCACACTACGCTTTGAGAGGATTTTAAAATGTCTACACTCGACCTGCTTGACCCACAGAACTCCACGCTGATTTTCATCGACCATCAGCCGCAGATGTCTTTCGGCGTAGCCAACATCGACCGCCAGCAGCTTAAAAATAATACCGTGGCGTTAGCCAAAGCGGGCAAAGTTTTTAACGTGCCGGTGATTTATACCTCGGTAGAAACAGAGAGTTTCAGCGGCTTTATCTGGCCGGAACTGCTGGCGGTGCACCCTGAGGTGAAGCCGATTGAACGCACCTCCATGAACTCCTGGGAAGATGCGGCTTTTGTCGAAGCAGTCAAAGCGACCGGCCGCAAAAAGCTGATTATCTCTGCACTCTGGACGGAAGTTTGTCTGACCTTCCCGGCGCTGATGGCGCTGAAAGAGGGATTTGAAGTCTATGTGGTGACGGATACCTCTGGCGGCACCAGCGTGGATGCGCATGAGCGTTCTGTTGACCGCATGGTACAGGCCGGTGCAGTGCCGGTGACCTGGCAGCAGGTCTTGCTGGAGTACCAGCGTGACTGGTCACGTAAAGAGACCTACGATGCGGTGATGGATCTGGTGCGCGAACACAGCGGCGCCTACGGCATGGGTGTGGATTATGCCTACACCATGGTGCATAACGCGCCCGCCCGTCTGAAATAGTGCCAGAGCAGGTCGTCTGAAGTCTGGCGGCCTGCTTACGTTCAGGCTCATACTGCGGAAAGGCATCACTCTCTGCCGCCCATTCTGGCGCGGACAGGGAGTGATAAAACGAGTAAACCTGCCATCGTCATGAGAGATAGCGGGTTCGCTGCGTTAGTCGATGCAGTAAACGCTGCTCAACCCTTCAAAACGTTGCAGATTCTCCCGCCACCACAAAGCAGCATTGCCGGTGGCGTTTTCATTCCATGCCAGGAAAGCCCGATCGCGACGCGTTTCACTCTCCAGCCGGCGTTCCACCAGCGTACCGCTGACAAGGTGGGGTTCAGCCAGGTAGCGAGGCAGATAGCCGCATCCCAGTCCGGCGAGCTGGGCCTGCACCTTTGCACCGAAATCATGCACGCTGAGGATCTTCTGTTCATCCAGCACGCGTAAGTCCGTCCCGGCTGCGTGTCGAGAAGTATCGCGCACCACTACCGCACGGTACTGACGAACCTGGTCGCGCAGCAACGGCTCGGGCAGCTTTGCCAGGGGGTGCTCAGGCGCAACGGCAAACAGATATTCCAGCCAGCCAACCGGCACGCAGTCGATACCGCTGCGGGTAGCGGGTTCCTGCACGGCGCCAAACACGATATCCGCATCGCCATAGCTCAGCGCTTCCCAGCAGCCTGCCAGCACGTCCTGACGAAACAGCAGCTGCGTGTGCTGGTGCTCCTGATAAAAGCGATCGACCAGCGGCGTCAGCAGCGCAAACGGCACCGAGGCATCCACGCTTATCGTGAGTTTGCTCTCCCAGCCGCTTTCCACATACTGCGCCTGTTGCTCAAGCTCACTGACCGCGCGTAATAACACCCGCCCTTTTTCCAGCATCAGTCGTCCTGTGGGCGTGAAGGTGGCCCGGTGACCAGAGCGATCTAACAATTTGATATTGAGATCGCTTTCCATCTTCTGCACGGTATAGCTCAGGGCAGAAGCGGTTTTAAACAGCCTGGCGGCGGCGGCGGCGAAGGTGCCATGGCGATCGAGGGCATCCAGAATCAGCAGCGCTTCAAGGTTCAGTCTCATGGCCTTTATCAATCCCAAAATTCGTTGAACAACAACCCAAAATCTTTCCGTTATCAACCACCGTTGCTATTTCGTATTGTTTCCCTACGCAACGCAACCTCTAAATGCCTGGCGCGAAGGAAATCAGCGCTCTTTCCCGGCCCGGCGATTTTCAGTGAAGGAGATAACGGTGGAATACCCTCATCAACCCGAGCATATCACCCTGGTGATCACGCACAGCGTGCTGGCGGACAAACAGCAAGAATATGAGCGCTGGCTTGAGGCTATCATGCCGGAAGCCGCGCTCTCCCTCGGCCATCTTGGGGTGAACGTGCTTCGTCCGGTACATGGCGAGATGACCTATACGGTGCTGATCCGTTTCGATAACCTGGTGAATCTTTATCACTGGATAAAATCGGATCGGCGCAAAGCCAGGATAGCAGAGCTGGCCCCGCTGCTCAGCGCTCAGGAGCATATCGAACTGCGTCCCGGTGCGGCATTCTGGTTTACGCCGGCGAGCGCTGCTCATCCTGCTCCGGCGCGGTGGAAGCAGTATCTGGTAACGCTGGCGGTGATTTATCCTTCCACCAACCTTGTTCCCTGGTTCTGGGGGCTGCTCCTGCCTGCTGCGAAAGGAACGCACTGGGGACATCTTCTTAACGATGCTTCAGTGGTGGCTTTGGTGGTCTTTTTGTGGATGCCGATCGTTACGCGTCTGCTTAAAAACTGGCTCAGCTCTCAACGATAATATACCGCCACGGGCTGGCCGTGGATCTGCTCGATAGTGACCTCAGTATCGAAAATATCGCCGAGCACCGCAGAGGTCATGATCGCCTGCGGCGTGCCGCGATAGAGGATCCGGCCCTGTTTCATCGCAATAATATGGTCCGAATAGGCCGAGGCGAAATTGATATCGTGGATCACCAGAACGATGGTCTTCTTCAGCTCATCCACAGCACGTCTGAGCTGTTTCATCATCGCCACGCTGTGCCGGATATCGAGATTATTTAACGGCTCATCCAGCAGCACATATTGGGTATTCTGACAGAGCACCATCGCGACATACGCCCGCTGCCGCTGTCCACCAGAGAGTTCATCAAGATAGCGTGCCTTCAGCGGCATCAGATCCAGAAAGAGTAAGGCGGCATCAATATGCTTACAGTCCTCTTGCGTCAGTCGTCCCTGCGACCAGGGATAGCGTCCAAAGCTCACCAGGTCATACAGGGTCAAACGGCCGGTAAAATGGTTCTCCTGGCGAAGAACAGAGAGCACTTTTGCCAGCTGCCTGCCTGGGGTACGCTGCACATCCAGCCCCTTTACCGAGACGCTGCCCGCTTCCGGTTGGAGCAAACGGCTCATCACTGCCAGCAGCGTTGATTTCCCTGCGCCATTCGCGCCAATAATCGAGGTCAGCCCGCCATCCGGCAGAGATTCACTGATATTGTCCAGCACCGTAGTTTGCTGATATTTTTTTACGACACCGTTTATTTCGATCACTTCGTTGTCTTCCTGATCAACAGATAAAGGAACAGTGCGCCGCCAGCGAACTCAATGACCACGGACAGCGTGCCCGCCCTGTTCAGCAGACGCTCCAGCACCAGCTGACCGCCGACAAGCGTGATGATACCCGTCAGGATCACGCCAGGCAGAAGATACTGGTGACGGTGCGAACCGATAATCTGGTAACTGAGGTTTGCCACCAGCAGCCCCAAAAACGTCAGCGGCCCAACCAGCACGGTGGAGACTGCCACCAGCAGGGAAACCAGCAGCAGTACGGCCATCACCTTTTGCTGATAAGCCACGCCAAGATTAACAGCCGCCTCCCGGCCCAGCGCCAGCACATCCAGCAGATGTCGCAGACGCCAGATAACCACTGCGGCCAGCAGCACAATTACCGCAGAGAGAGCAATAATTTCCGGCGCGGCGCGGGTAAAGGTGGCGAACACCCGCCCTTGCAACACCGCAAATTCACCTGGCGCCAGCAGGCGTTGCATCAGGCCAGAAAGGCTGCGGAACAGCGTGCCAAATACCAGACCCACCAGCAAAACTTTATGTAAATCAGCACCTCTGCCAGCCAGCAGCCAGCGGTAGAGCATCACTGAAAACAGCAGCAGCAGCGAGGTTTCACAAAGAAATTTGCCAACGATTCCCAGCATCCTGAAGCCATCCGCATCGATAAAAAAGATCAGTGCGGTCTGAATCAGGATAAACAGCGCTTCCAGGCCCATAATGGAGGGCGTCAGGATGCGATTACTGGTGACGGTCTGGAACAGCAGCGTACCTACGCCAGCGGCGAACGCTACCAGCAGCATGGTGGCCAGAATCAGGCCACGGTGAACAAGGATATAGCGCAGATTGCCATGCAGATTCACCGTCATAAACAGCACCATGGCCGCAAGCGCCATGGCGGCAAGCAGTAGCAGACGTTTATGGGGAGAAGGCTTCCTGGTTGCGGGCAACGGCGCGGATAAAGAGGTATCAGCCTGCATGTTGCGGCCTCCTTGTCAGCAGCCAGAGAAACACCAGCGCCCCGATCACGCCAAGAATGACGCTGACCGGCATCTCGAACGGCCAGACAATCAGCCGCCCGACGATGTCGCACAGCACCACCAACCCGCCGCCGCATAAGGCGACCCAGGGCAGGGTTCTGCGCAGGTTATCGCCCATCGCCAGGCTGATGATATTGGGCACAATCAGCCCGAGGAACGGCAGCACGCCGATCACCACCACCACCACGCCGCTGATGACAGAGACAATCGCCATGCCGGTCAGCAAAATAGAGTGATAGTTCAGGCCAACGTTGACGGAAAATTCCCGCCCCATTCCTGCCACGGTGAACCTGTCGGCAATCAGCATCGCGACCAGGGTCAGCGCGCCAACCAGCCAGAGAAGTTCATAACGCCCCTGAAGCACGCCGGAGAAATCACCCGACTCCCAGCCGCCCAGCGATTGCAGAAGGTCAGACTCCATCGCCAGGAAAGTGGTCACCGAACTGAAAATAGCACCAAGCATGATGCCGGTCAGCGGCACCATCAGCGGGGTTTTGATACGCATCCGTTGCAGCATCGTCATAAATAACGCCGTTCCGCCCATGGCAAACATCACCGCAATCACCATTTTCGTCAGCACGGAGGCGGCGGGATTCACCATCATCACCAGCAGCAGGCCCAGACTGGCCGACTGCGTGGTTCCCGCTATTGAGGGTTCCACAAAGCGGTTCTGCGTCAGCATTTGCATAATCAGCCCCGCCACGCTCATCGCGCTGCCTGCCAGCAGCAGCGCCAGCGTGCGGGGTACGCGGCTGAGCAGAAAGATGTCGCGCATATCTTCATCGTGCCAGATCCCGCTCCAGCTCATCGGGCCTGCGCCTACAAACAGGCTCCAGACCATCAGGCCCAGCAGAGCTGCCAGCCCGGCAACAAAAGTCAGGTTTTTCATCTGTGAAAAGGGCCTTGCGTTAATCCAGCGCGGTACTGATAGTCTCCATCAGCTGGCTGTAGCTTTGCAGACCGCCAGCGATATAGAGCGAAGCAGAGTCAAGGTAGACAATATGCTGATGCTGCCATGCGTTGGTTTTGCGGATCAGCGGGTTATCCAGCACCTGCTGAGCAGACTGTCCCTCTTTGCGGCCAATGGCGTTATCGCGATCCAGCACAAAAAGCCATTCAGGATTGGTTTGCAGAATAAACTCCGGGGAGACGACGTTACCGTGGCGGCCGGTTTGCCTGAAGCTGGTAGCAGGCGCAAACCCTAAAGCGTCATAGATAAAGCCAAAGCGGGAACCGGGAGTATAGGCCGACATTTTCCCGCCGTTGATCATAATAACCATGGCGGTGCCCGCCTGCGCTGACTTCGCTTTGATCGCGGCAATCTTCGCATCAAAGTCTGCCAGCAGCGTTTTTGCCTGCTCCTGCTTACCAAAAATGGCCGCCAGCTGCTTTGTGCGTTGCGTCAGGCTGGCGACAAAATGCTGCGGGTCTGTATCGAGCGCAATAGTGGGCGCGATTTCGCTAAGCTTGTCATACGCATCGCGGGCGCGGCCGCCAGCAATAATCAGATCCGGTCTGGCGTTCACCAGCGCCTCATAATCAGGTTCAAACAGGGTGCCTGCATTCAGGTAATCTTCGCTCTGATATTTCGCCAGAAAGGGGGGAAGGTGGGCGCTGTTTTTGGGGACGCCCGCTACCGGAATCTTCAGCGCATCGGCATTATCCAGCGTTGCCGGGTTAAGAATAATCACCTTTTTCGGGTTGAGCGGCACCTGCGTTGTTCCTTGCGCATGCTCGACTGATATCGTTTCTGTTTTTTCAGCCGCTAAAGCGGGCTGAAAAGATCCCATCGCTAATCCTGTTACCACCAGTAATGATGCCAGCGCTGAACGAATTTTCATTTTCTCTCCTGAAAGTGAAAGGGGGATAATTATTGAATGCTAATGATTCGTATTTAAATTTGTGTCAATAATACGCGAACGAGGCGGGGAATAAACAGGGTTTTTGTATAGGATTGTCAGGGCGTTGGGCTGAAAGAGGCGGAAGATTGTGCAGCGCGACCCCTGCGCTTTACCCCAGCCTGTAAAATTTTCTCTCCTCAGCGAATAAAAAATCGTGATCCGTCTGTGGAAAATAGCGCATAAAAAAAGCCAGCATTCGCTGGCTTTTTCTTTTGGTGCTTAGCGCATTAGCGCATGGTAACGAACTCTTCAGAACCGGTCGGATGGATAGCGACGGTGTTGTCGAAGTCTTTCTTGGTTGCGCCCATCTTCAGCGCCACGGCGAAGCCCTGTAGCATCTCATCCATGCCGTAACCGATACCGTGAATACCGACAATTTTTTCATCCTTGCCCACGCAAACCAGCTTCATGCGGCACGGCTGGCGGTGTTGGGTAACTGCGGTGTACATGGCGGTGAAAGCGGATTTATAGACTTTCACTTCGTCATCACCATATTTTGCACGCGCTTCTGGCTCGCTCAGACCCACGGTGCCGATTGGCGGGTGGCTGAAGACCACCGTTGGCACGTTGCTGTAATCCAGGTGCTCTTCCGGCTTGTTGTTAAACAGACGTTCTGACAGACGACGCCCTGCGGCAACGGCTACCGGCGTCAGCTCAACCGCACCGGTATTGTCGCCCACGGCATAGATGCCCGGAACGTTGGTGTTCTGGTATTTATCGACGCTGATGTAACCTTTTTCGTTCAGCTTCACGCCGGTGACATCCAGGTTCAGGTTATCAGTCATTGGCTCACGACCAATGGCCCAGACCAGGCAGTCAACCGTCTGATCCTTGCCGTTTGCCAGTTTCAGCGTCAGGCTGCCGTCACCATTTTTAATCACCGCCTCAGGAACAGAGTCAGTGTGCAGCTCCGGCCCTTCAGCATTCATCACTTCAACCAGCGTTTCAACAATCAGCGGATCGAAAGTACGCAGCGGCGCATGCTTACGCACAAACAGGTGCGTTTCTGAACCCAGCGCGTTAACCACGCCTGCGATTTCAACCGCGATATAGCCAGCGCCCACGACAGCGGTGCGTTTTGGCAGAGCATCCAGCTCAAAGAAGCCGTCAGAATCGATACCGTATTCCGCACCAGGGATCGACGGATGGCTTGGACGGCCGCCAGTGGCGATCAGGATATGGTCGGCAGTGATTTTTTCGCCGTTCACTTCTACGGTATGCGCATCCACAAAGCGTGCGTAACCTTTGATTACGTCAACATTGTTTTTACCCAGCACGTTGTCGTATGAGGTATGAATACGATCGATATAGGCGGTGCGGTTTTTTACCAGCGTGCCCCAGTTAAAGCTGTTGACGGTGGTATCGAAACCATAGTCAGGGCCATACTGGTGAATAGCTTCAGCGATTTGCGCCGCGTGCCACATCACTTTCTTCGGAACGCAGCCGACGTTCACGCAGGTACCGCCAAGATCTTTCGCTTCGATCAACGCACATTTCTGGCCGTACATAGCCGCACGGTTAATAGAGGCGATACCGCCGCTGCCGCCGCCAATGGCAAGATAGTCATAATGTCTGGTCATCGGGAATTCCAAAGTTAGTGAAATGAATTGGCAGTAGTGTAACGCCACTCGGTTAAATGCCGCAAAGTTTGCATCTATGATTGTAATAGGGCGGGGGCAATGAAATGCGCAATAATCCTGTTTTACTGCGATCCCCCTCACTTTTTTAACGGCTACAAGGGCTGAGAGAAACCGGATGGAACTGCTATTTTTAGGAACCGGCGCGGGTACGCCCAGCCGCCAGCGCAACGTCACCAGCATTGCGCTGAATCTGCATGGCGTGCGCAGCAGATGCTGGCTGTTTGACTGCGGAGAAGGGACACAGCATCAGATGATGCGCTCCAGAGTGAAGAGCGGCAAAATCGAAAAGATTTTTATTACCCATCTGCACGGAGACCACATCTTTGGCCTGCCGGGGCTGTTGACCAGCCGATCGATGAACGGTATCAGCGATACCATGACGATATACGGGCCGAAAGGTATCAGGTCCTTTGTCGACACCACCCTGAGCCTGAGCGGCTCCTGGCTCACCTTTCCACTGGAGATTATGGAGATAGAGGCGGGGGAAGTGTTTAATGACGAGCATTTTCGCGTGACGGCTTATCCGCTGACGCACCCGGTAGAGTGTTACGGTTTTCGTATCGAAGAACATGATAAGCCCGGCGCGCTGGATGCCGAAAGGCTTCTTGCCGACGGTATAAAGCCCGGCGCGCTGTTTCAGCAGCTCAAGCTGGGTAAGACGGTGACGATGGAAGATGGACGGGTGGTGGAGGGAAAAGCCTATCTTGGCCCCGCCACAAAAGGCGTGACGCTGGCCATCTTCGGCGATACCAGCCCTACGCCTGCGACCAGCGAACTGGCAGCAGGGGCGGATGTGATGGTGCATGAAGCCACGCTGGAAGCCGCGATGGAGGAGAAAGCCAACGGGCGAGGGCACTCTTCTACCGTACAGGCAGCCACGGCCGCAAAACAGGCGGGGGCAAAAAGGCTGATTGTCACGCATCTCAGTTCACGTTATCTGCGGGAGGATTCGGAAAGATTGCTGGCAGAATGCCGGGAGATTTTCCCGAATACCGAGATGGCACATGATTTCTCGGTATTCAGGTTGTAGCAGAGCAGAAATGGCGCTGCTATTCTCCAGCGCTTAATCAGGCACCCTTCTGCTATTTAATGCGTCCGGGATGCGGCCGATTATTCCGGCACAATCCAGCTGACTTTGGTGTGGCCGGTTCCTGCGGGAACCAGGTGCTTCAGCAGCCATGGCAGCACGTTGTTCATCTGCTGCTCCAGCTTCCACGGCGGGTTGATCACAATCATACCTGAGGCGGTCATGCCGAAGCGGTCGCTGTCCGGGCGGACGCCCAGCTCGATCTGCAGAATGCGACGAATGCCGGAGGCTTCAAGCTCTTTGGTAATGCGTTTGATCTGCTGACGCAGTACCACCGGATACCACAGCGCAAACACGCCGGTGCCGAAACGTTTGTACCCTTCCAGCAGCCCGGTTACCACCGCCTGATAATCCGATTTCAGCTCGTAAGGGGGATCGATCAGAACCAGACCACGGCGCGACGGCGGCGGCAATTTCGATTTCAGCTGCTGGAAGCCGTCCGCTTTCTCGGTGCGGGCGCGTTCATCCTTCTGGAACTCATTGCGTAGCATCGGGTAGTCGCTGGGATGCAGTTCCGTCAGGTTCAGCTTGTCATAAGGGCGTAGCAGGTGACGCGCAATCAGCGGCGAACCAGGGTAATAACGCAACTTGCCGTTCGGGTTCAGCGCCTTGATGCAGGAGATATAGCTCTCCAGCTCTTCTGGCAGGTCATCCTGTTGCCAGATGCGGGCGATCCCTTCCAGATATTCACCCGTACGCTCGGCGTGCTCGCCGCTCAGCTGATAGCGCCCGGCCCCGGCATGGGTATCCAGATAGAGGTAGGGTTTATCCTTCTCATTAAGCGCGGTGATGATCAGGCTCTGAACGGTATGTTTGAGAACGTCGGCATGGTTGCCGGCATGAAAACTGTGGCGATAACTCAGCATGTCTTGGGATCTGTCCGGTGGGAAGTGAGGTGCGTGCCGCCGGTGGCGGCACATGTTGGCCCCAGTATAACCGCCCTGCGCTGAAAATGCTCTGTTATCCTGGCAGGCGTTGCCAGACCGGATAGGTGAAGAACAGCAGATGCAGCAGATTAAAGGCGAAATGCACCAGCGTGGAGACCCACACTCTGCCGCTCCAGAGCCAGGCCAGGCCGTAGATAAGGCCAGTCAGCGCGGCAAAGAACACCAGCAGCGGCCCGCCAGCAAGGTGTGCCAGACCAAATATTACCGCTGCAATCAACAAGCCCCAGAGATTGCCGAGCTTCTGGCTGACGCGCTGCTGAAGATAGCCGCGAAACAGCGCTTCTTCCGCAAATGAGACAAAGAACAGGTTTGCCAGCATAAAAGCGCCAAGCCATTCAGGCTGATGCAGCTCGACACGCAAGCCGCCGGCCAGCGTGGCGACCAGCAGCAGAAGCGGCATAGTGAGCATCAGCACCAGCCACCACAGCCGGTTTTTTGGCCCCACAGCCGGACGTTTCAGCAGCGTGGGCAGGCAGGCTAGCAACACAAAGGGGATCAGGGCTTTATCGAAATTGTAGTAAAAGCTGAAGGGGGCACTTTCCGGTCCGACTTTAACGGCGTTGATAATCTTCAAGTTATTAAAGCCCGGAATAAAATGCAGCATCAGCGCGACGGCGCTGAGCAGCAGCAGCGCTTCGCCAGCGACAGCCGTGGTGCCTC
Source organism: Erwinia sp. MMLR14_017 (assembly GCF_033657285.1). Classification (NCBI taxonomy): domain Bacteria; kingdom Pseudomonadati; phylum Pseudomonadota; class Gammaproteobacteria; order Enterobacterales; family Erwiniaceae; genus Erwinia; species Erwinia sp. MMLR14_017. The sequence continues at coordinate 379,083 of NZ_JAWVWP010000002.1, forward strand.
GCTCTTTTATTCTCATTTGCCAGAGCGCGACAGCCCCAATAACAACCAGGGCGCCGAGGGCCTGCCACTGGAGCGTTTCATCAATCGTCGCCAGAACCAGCGCTATTGCCAGTAACCCCAGTGAAGCGCGTCGGTGGAAAGAAAGCAGTAGCAGTGAGGCAGCAAAGAGATACCACATAACAACACTCCGTGTGAGTAAGCAGAAAAACCGGCAAAATTATGCGGTGGCGGGCCACAGCAGGCAACTGCGAACCGGTGAAATCAATCAGATAGTGGCGTGAGCCGTGACTGAGATCAATAACGCGTTAAGGAGGGCAATAACAAACGTCTGCCGCCGTGCGGCATGCGCCATTACCGACACCTTTCGTCACCTTTACCCGCCTGCCCACCATTGATTTTCACTACACTTAGCCTCATGTTAACTTTATCGCGCGCTAAACAGCGCCTCAGACAAGTCATCATAACAAGGACTGCGCAATGACCAATCCGTTACTTACTTCTTTTACGCTTCCGCCGTTTTCTGCGATCAAACCCGAACACGTGGTTCCCGCTGTGACTCAGGCGCTGGCCGATTGCCGTGCTGCGGTGGAAAAAGCGGTCGCTCAGGGCGCGCCCTATACCTGGGATAATCTGGTTCAGCCGCTGGCGGAAGTGGACGATCGCTTAGGTCGTCTTTTCTCCCCGGTCAGCCATCTGAATTCAGTGAAAAACAGCCCGGAACTGCGCGAAGCCTATGAGCAAACGCTGCCGCTGCTTTCAGAGTACAGCACCTGGGTGGGTCAGCACGAAGGCCTCTATCAGGCTTATCGCAACCTGAAAGAGACCAGCTACGCCGGATTGAGCGCGCCACAGAAAAAGGCCGTCGATAATGCCCTGCGTGACTTTGAACTCTCCGGTATTGGTTTAAGCAAAGAAAAACAGCAGCGCTATGGCGAAATTGCTGCACGCCTCTCTGAGCTGGGTTCGAAATACAGCAATAACGTGCTCGATGCCACCATGGGCTGGAGCAAGCTGATCGCTGATGAAAGCGAACTCTCCGGTATGCCGGAAAGCGCACTGGGTGCAGCGAAGGCGCAGGCGGAAGCCAAAGAGCAGGAGGGATGGCTGCTGACGCTGGATATCCCAAGCTATCTGCCGGTGATGACCTACTGCGACAATCAGGCGCTGCGCGAAGAGATGTACCGCGCCTACGCCACGCGAGCCTCCGATCAGGGGCCGAATGCGGGCAAATGGGATAACAGCGAAGTGATGGCGGAAGAGCTGGCGCTGCGCCACGAGCTGGCTCAGCTGCTGGGCTTCGACTCTTATGCGCATAAATCACTGGCTACGAAAATGGCCGAAAACCCTGCTCAGGTGACTGACTTCCTGACCGATCTGGCAAAACGCGCCCGGCCGCAGGCAGAGAAAGAGCTGGAGCAGCTGCGCACCTTTGCGAAAAAAGAGTACGGAATGGATGAGCTGAATCCGTGGGATTTAACCTGGTTAGGCGAAAAGCAGAAGCAGCACCTGTACGCTATCAGCGACGAGCAGCTTCGTCCTTACTTCCCGGAAGAGCGTGCCGTTAACGGCCTGTTCGAAGTGGTTAAGCGTATTTATGGCATCACTGCCAAAGAGCGCAAGGATGTGGACGTTTACCATCCCGACGTGCGTTTCTTCGACCTGTTTGATGAGAGCGGCGAGCTGCGCGGCAGCTTCTATCTCGATCTCTACGCGCGTGAAAACAAGCGTGGCGGGGCATGGATGGACGACTGCGTAGGCCAGATGCGCCTTGCCGACGGTTCCCTGCAAAAGCCGGTGGCTTACCTGACCTGCAACTTCAACCGGCCGCTGAAGGGCAAGCCTGCGCTGTTTACCCACGATGAAGTGACTACGCTGTTCCACGAGTTTGGCCATGGCCTGCACCATATGCTGACGCGTATCGAAACGCCGGGCGTAGCAGGCATCAGCGGGGTGCCGTGGGATGCGGTCGAATTGCCAAGCCAGTTTATGGAAAACTGGTGCTGGGAACCGGAAGCGCTGGCGTTTATCTCTGGCCATTATGAAACCGGCGAGCCGCTGCCGCAGGAGCTGCTGGACAAAATGCTGGCGGCAAAAAACTACCAGGCGGCGCTGTTTATCCTGCGTCAGCTGGAGTTTGGCCTGTTTGACTTCCGTCTGCATGCCGAGTTTGACCCGGCCAAAGGCGCGCAAATCCTTGAGATGCTGAAAGAGATCAAACAGCTGGTAGCCGTGGTGCCAGCTCCTTCCTGGGGCCGCTTCCCACACGCTTTCAGCCATATCTTTGCCGGTGGCTATGCTGCGGGTTACTACAGCTATCTGTGGGCAGACGTGCTGGCGGCTGACGCTTACTCGCGCTTTGAAGAGGAAGGTATTTTCAACCGCGAAACGGGTCAGTCCTTCCTGGATAACATCCTGACGCGCGGGGGTTCCGAAGAGCCGATGGAGCTGTTCAGGCGCTTCCGTGGCCGCGAGCCGCAGCTGGATGCCATGCTCAAACATTACGGTATTCAGGAATAGCGTGCAGTGAAGATCTGTTTAGTGGATGAATCGGGCGCCGGAGACGGCGCCTTATCTGTTTTAGCCGCCCGCTGGCAGCTGGAGCATGATGCCGACGCGCCGATGGCGCTGGTTATGACGGCCACACACCTTGAGCTGCGTAAGCTTGATGAGCCTAAACTTGGCGGAATTTTTGTGGATTTCGTGGAGGGAGCAATGGCCCACCGACGCCGTTTTGGCGGCGGTCGGGGCGAGGCGGTGGCAAAAGCGGTGGGCATTAAAAGCGGCTATCTGCCCTCAGTGATCGATGCCACGGCGGGTCTGGGGCGCGATGCCTTTGTGCTGGCTTCTGTAGGCTGCCGCGTGCAGATGCTGGAGCGTCATCCTGTGGTGGCAGCCCTGCTGGATGACGGTCTGCAGCGCGGCTACCAGAATGCGGAAATTGGCGGCTGGCTACGGCAACGTCTGACGCTGATTCACGCTTCAAGCCTTGACGCTCTGAGCGAAATCGCCGACAAGCCCGATGTGGTCTATCTCGACCCGATGTATCCTCACAAGCAGAAAAGCGCGCTGGTAAAGAAAGAGATGCGGGTATTTCAGACGCTGGTGGGGGCGGATAACGATGCGGATGGCCTGCTGGCCCCGGCGAGGCGGCTGGCGAAGAAAAGGGTGGTTGTAAAACGCCCGGATTATGCGCCTCCGCTGGCAGGCGTGGTTACGCAGGCCGCTGTGGTGACCAAAAGCCACCGCTTTGATATCTACCCACCGCTGCCCGGCGACTCCGTGGAGCCAACGTCAGCTCATCAGAGTGACGTTTAGCGCAAGCGTTACGGGGTGAAGCGAACGATCTTCCGCGCCGACAGAACAGCGCCAGCGAGAAGCGGTTTTACAGCACAACATCTGAAAAAAGGGCGGAGATTATTCCGCCCTTTTCTGTTTATTCGTCTTCTTCATCGCGCAGCGGCACGATCAGCATATCAATGTGCACGGTATTGATCAGCTGGCGAGCCGATGACATCAGCTTGCTCCAGAAGTCCTGATGGTGACCACACACCACCAAATCCACATCATATTTTTTGATCGCATCGACCAGCACCTGGCCCAGATCGCCGCTGCCGCTCAGGGTTTCAGAAATAGGGTAGCCTGCGCTATCAGAGAGGTCGGTCAGTGCGGTATGGGTCTCTTCAGAGATACGTTTTTGCATATCGCCTAAGTTGACGTCAATCAATCCGGTATAGAGATCGGAATAGTTCACATCAACGTGGATCAGTGACACTTTGGCATCGTAAGGGCGTGCCATGGACACCGCTTTGGCGACCAGCAGCTGGCTTTCCGGAGAAAGGTCGACTGCAATCAGAATGTGTTTGTAAGACATAACGATACTCCTTTCATTCGTTGCGGAGGGATATCCGCCGAAAAAATTCTCTTTTTGCATCATAACACATTGAAATCCGTTGCTAATGTTTAATGCACTGAGCCGCGCCTGATGGGGAGGAATGCATCGACGACGTTATTATTTTCACCTCTATTATAACCCCAATTGTTAACGGCAGAGCGGCCAGGCCGCGCCGTTTGCGAGCGGGATCATACTGAATTTTTCTCGATTTCTGACGGTCAGGTAAAACATCGCTGGAAAAAATTTAAGCAGATCTCCTACACTGATATTAACGACCTGTTATGCGCTAATAGCAGTCGCTTTTCTGTTACAACTAAAATCAGTCTGGTTTAATGAGGTGATTGGCTACTCATCGCAGGGCTTGTCTGGCGTACCCCGCTGCATAAGCTCTTTGATGGCTGTCGGGAGGGGATCATGATCAGCACCATCGCGCTTTTCTGGGCTCTTTGTGTGGTATGTGTGGTGAATATGGCGCGCTACTTTTCCTCTTTGCGTGCGTTATTAGTGGTGCTTCGTGGGTGCGATCCTTTGCTCTATCAATATGTGGATGGCGCGGGCTTCTTTACCTCACACGGTCAGCCTGGTAAACAGGTCCGGCTGGTGCGGTACATCTGGTCACAGCGCTATCGCGACCATCACGATGATGAGTTTATTCGTCGCTGCGAGCGGGTACGGGGGCAGTTTATCCTGACCAGCGCGTTGTGTGGGCTGGTGGTGATTAGTCTGGTTGGGCTGCTGATCTGGCACTGAGTCAGCAAACGGCAGAAACAAAAAAGGGCGGGGATATTCCCGCCCTTTTGCTGTGCCAGGAAGGCACTTAAACGATGAATTTCAACGCAATCCAGTAAAGCGAACCTGACAGCAGGATGGAGACAGGCAGCGTGAATATCCAGGCAAGCAGGATATTCTTGATGGTTTTGCTCTGTACGCCGCCGCCATCAACCAGCATGGTGCCGGCAACGGAAGAGGAGAGGACGTGAGTGGTTGAAACCGGCATTCCGGTATAACTCGCCACGCCGATAGAGACCGCCGCCGTTAACTGCGCGGACATCCCCTGAGCATAGGTCATGCCTTTCTTACCGATCTTCTCACCGATAGTGGTCGCCACACGACGCCAGCCCACCATAGTTCCCAGCGACAGCGCCAGGGCTACGGCTACGATAATCCAGACCGGAGCATATTCAATCGTGCCCAGCAGGTCGCCTTTCAGCTTGCTGAGGAAACGCTGATCGTCACTGGTGACGCCCGGCAGTTTCGACGCTTTTTCTGAAGTGTCAGAGATGCACATCAACAGACGACGAAGCTGCGCTCGCTGGTCCACTGTCAGCTTATCGTAGCTTTGCAGGTTGTTCAGCAGGCCCTGGGCTTGCTGAATAGCTGGCAGAGCGCGGGCAGCATCGCAGTGGAACTCTTTCGGGCCGCTTGGCACCTCTTCTGGCGTTGGCACCACAGGCGGCGCCATCTGCACGATGTGCGCCAGTGAATCAGCGTGCTGCTGATAGTACTGCTCCAGATGGTTTACCGCGTCACGGGTGCGGGTGATGTCGTAGCCGGTGGAGTTCATGTTGACCACGAACCCGGCTGGCGCCACGCCAATCAATACCAACATAATCAGGCCAATGCCTTTCTGACCATCATTGGCACCGTGCGAGTAGCTCACACCAATGGCGGAGACAATCAGGGCAATCCGGGTCCAGAACGGCGGCTTCTTTTTGCCGTCGATCTTTTCACGTTCCGCAGGCGTCATATGAATACGACGGCGCTTTTTGTTCCCGCTCCAGTAACGGCGCAGGATAAATACCAGGCCGCCAGCCAGCACCAGGCCAACAATGGGTGAAATCACCAGCGACATAAAGATGCCGATCATTTTGGGGATGTTTAATGCATCTACCACCGAGGTGCCGGTAATCAGTGCGTTGGTCAGGCCAATACCGATGATGGCCCCGATAAGGGTATGAGAGCTGGAGGCCGGCAGACCAAAGTACCAGGTGCCGAGGTTCCAGATAATTGCCGCAAGCAGCATAGAGAAGACCATGGCAAGGCCATGAGCTGAACCTACGTTAAGCAGCAGATCGGTGGGCAGCAGATGAACAATGGCATAGGCCACGCTCAGTCCGCCGAGCAGGACGCCAAAGAAGTTGAACACCCCGGCCATCACCACCGCCACTTGCGATCGCATTGCCCGGGTATAGATCACAGTAGCGACTGCGTTGGCCGTATCATGGAAGCCGTTAATGGCCTCGTAGAACAGCACAAAGAGCAGCGCGAGTACCAGTAACAAGCCAGTATGAAAATCGAGACCAGCGAACAGATGTAACATAAGCGTTAAGCCATTTTGGGGGACATGAACGCGGCGCATTATCAGCGAGAATACGCGGCTGGGGAAAGGAAAATATAGACTTTTTTTGACAATAGTGTGTCAGCCTGATGAAAATCGTCTCTGCTTTCACTTAAATATCATTCAGTTGCAAAATGTTTCAGCAATGACATTTTTGTTACTCTGGCATCACCCGCCCCTTGTCATTACAATCAGCGTTTTTTAAAGCCCGGAGCGAGTTGTGGAAAAGTTTGACGTTATCATCATTGGCGCTGGCGCGGCTGGCCTGTTCTGCGCGGCGCAGGCGGGGCAGCGGGGCAAGCGAGTGCTGCTGCTGGATAACGGCAAAAAAGCGGGTCGTAAAATAGTGATGTCCGGCGGCGGCCGCTGTAATTTTACCAACCTCTATACCGAACCGGCGGCTTATCTTTCGCACAATCCCCATTTCTGTAAATCGGCGCTGGCGCGTTATACCCAGTGGGACTTTATTGACCTGGTGAACCGCCACGGCATCGCCTGGCATGAAAAGACGCTGGGTCAGCTCTTCTGCGATGACTCTGCCCAGCAGATTGTTGACCTGCTGCTGAAAGAGTGCGAAGCGGGCAACGTCACCCTGCGGTTGCGCAGCGAAGTGCTGAGCGTGGCGCGCGATGAGGCGGGCTATACGCTGGAGCTGAACGGCAACACGGTGCAGGCGGAAAAACTGGTGGTGGCCTCTGGCGGACTCTCCATGCCGGCTCTGGGCGCTTCGCCTTTCGGTTATAAAATTGCAGAGCAGTTTGGCCTTAAGGTGTTTCCTACCCGCGCCGGGCTGGTGCCTTTCACGCTGCACAAGCCCCTGCTGGAGCAGTTGCAAACCCTCTCTGGCGTTGCCGTACCTTCAGCGATCGGTGCTGAAGATGGCACCCAATTTAAAGAAGCGTTGCTGTTTACCCATCGCGGGTTATCAGGTCCGGCAGTTCTGCAATTATCCAGCTACTGGCAGCCCGGCGAGTTTGTGACTATTAACCTTTCTCCGGAGCGCGAACTCGGCGGCTTTATTGATGGAGAGCGTGAAGCCCACCCGAATCAGAGCCTGAAAAACACGCTGGCAAAAATATTGCCGCGCCGTCTGGTGGAGTGCCTGCAGCTACTGGGCAGCGTACCGGAATGTACGCTGAAGCAGCTCAACCGGCGTCAGCAGGGCGAACTGGTTGACTCGCTGCACCAGTGGCGGGTACAGCCTAACGGCACCGAAGGCTACCGCACGGCGGAGGTGACGCTGGGCGGCGTAGATACCACCATGCTCTCCTCCAGGACTATGGAGGCGCGCAATGTGCCCGGCTTATATTTCATTGGTGAAGTGGTAGATGTGACTGGCTGGCTGGGTGGCTATAACTTCCAGTGGGCCTGGGCTTCTGCCTGGGCTTGCGCTCAGGCCTTGTAGTCAGAGAGTTTAAGCGCCCGGATTTATGGGGCTTTATAATAACGTTGCGCGCCTGAGCAGGCCTGCCTCAGGCGCGGTAAATTCACACGCCCATAATCTCTCTTAATTCTTGTTGCGCGCCCGGTGCCACCGCCAGCACTTTGGCGCCTTTAGTCAGCCGCTCTCCTTCTGTATCAAAAGGCAAATACCAGCCACCCGCCTCTTTCACCAGACAGTATCCGGCCAGACAATCCCACGCGTGCATATAAGGTTCAAAATAGCCTACAACCCGACCCGCAGCGACCCAGGCCAGCATTAACGCGCCGGAGCCGATACGGATAAAGTTCCCGCCTTTGGTCAGCAGCGCCGCCAGCAGCTCACCCACAGCCTGAGGTGAAACGTAACTGTTAGCCCCGAAGCCAACCACATGGTTTTGCAAGGTGCGCGCAGGGTCAACCTGCAACTTACGCCCGTTTAATGTGGCTCCTTTGCCTGACGCCGCAACGTAACATTCATCGTAGCAGGGAGCATAAATCACCCCGATAATCGGCTCGCCCTCAAAAAGCACCGCTATCGATACGCACCAGCTCGGCATGCCGTTGAGATACGGGCTGGTGCCGTCAATGGGGTCCACAACCCACGTATAGCCTGACGTGCCGGATTGCAGGCCCGACTCCTCCCCCAGAAAGCCATCTTCTGCCCAGGCCTGGCGAATACGCTGGTCAATCATCTGCTCAACTTCGCGGTCGGCCTGCGAAACCACATCCTGAGCATCTTTTTTGGTTTCCACAATCAGGCTGTCGCGCTGATTAAACCAGCTTAACGCCAGTTGGCCTGCGGCACGCGCCGTTTCTTCTGCCAGTGCAAGGCGCGCCAGTAGCGCGTGATCTTCTGTTCCGGTCATACTTTTCTCCAGAGTAGCGAGCGTTAAGAGGCGATTAATGCCAGTCCCTGCGGTTTGAAATCCACATTTACATGGGCAGCCAGCGGTAATATCAGCTCCATCTGGCTGTCAATAATAAACAGTGCGCCAAGCGACGTACTGACTTCATATTCGATATGGTCGCCCAGCCAAGTTGCATGCACGATTTGCCCTGCCAGCGCACCTTCGCCGCCTGAGTTGAGGGTAATATATTGTGGTCGTACGGAAAGCTGGGCTTTACCCGGTTTCGCGCCGCTGCTGCGTACCCGATAGCGCTGTTTGCCCACGCTTACCAGGGCGTACTCGCCGTCTGTTGTGTCAACGTCACAAGGCAGAATATTCGCCTCTCCCATAAAGTCGGCAATAAAGACCGAGTTTGGCGAGTGGTAGAGCGTATCTGGCGCGCCCTGCTGTGCAATCTGTCCCTCCTTCATCACGATAATTTTATCGGAGACCGCCAGCGCCTCTTCCTGATCATGGGTGACGTAGACGGCGGTAAAGCCCAGCCGTTGTTGCAGGTCGCGAATATCGGTGCGTACGCGACGGCGCAAACGCTCATCCAGGTTTGAAAGCGGTTCATCCAGCAACAATACCTGCGGTTCCAGCACCAGCGCACGCGCCACGGCTATACGCTGTTGCTGCCCGCCGGAAAGCTCTGACGGCAGCCGGTTCCCCTGTTGTTCCAGACCGACCAGCTTTAGTCCCTCTCTGGCGCGATCCTGCGCTTCCCGCTTACGCAGCCCGCCCGACTGTAGCCCGTACATGACATTTTCCAGGGCAGACATATGAGGGAACAGCGCATAAGACTGAAACACCATCGCCACGTCGCGCTCGTTGGCGGGGAGTTGAGTCACCTCTTTACCACCGATCAGGATGCGGCCTGATGTGGGATGCTCCAGCCCGGCCAGCAAGCGCAGAGTGGTGGTTTTACCGCAGCCCGAAGGGCCGAGAAGGGTCACCAGCGTGCCCGCCTCCACGGTTAATGAAAGATCGGGTATAGCGTTAAAACCGGCGAAGCGTTTGGACACCTGCTCAAACACCACTGTTCCTGCTGTAACGATGCTCATATGGCGTTCTCCTGAATGAACGGTTTCCGGGAAAGAGGGGCAACGGTGGCGGGGATAAGGGCGGTGGTACGACGTAAGCGCCGCTCGCCGACCAGCAGCTGGAAGAGGGCGATGATCGCCAGCATCACTACAATCAAAACGGATGAGTAAGCAATCGCTACGCCGTACTCGCCGTTTTCAACCAGCCCGACAATGTAAGAGGTGGCCATGTTGTACTGGGCGCTAACCAGAAAGATCACGGCGCTGATAGAGGTTATGGCACGAACAAAGGCATAGACCAGCGCAGCGCTGATGGCGGGTTTCAGCAATGGCAGAATGACGCGGGTCAGCGTGCGGAAGCTGTTTGCACCCAGCGTCAGCGAGGCTTCATCCAGGCTTTTATCCAGCTGGCTCATCGCCGCAATCCCCCCACGAACGCCCACCGGCATGTTGCGGAAAACAAAACAGGCGACAAGGATCAGCGCCGTGCCGGTGATCTCCAGCGGCGGCAGGTTATAAGCCATCACGTAGCTGACGCCAATGACCGTGCCGGGGATAGCAAAACTCAGCATCAGCATGAATTCAAAGGTCTGACGGCCGGCAAACTTTTGCCTGACGATAAGCCACGCGGTGAGTAAGCCAACCACGGCAGTGAGCGGGGCGGCAATCAGCGCAATTTCCAGCGTGGTCCAGAAGGAGTTCCACGCCACGCCGCTCCAGAGCAGGTGACCATCCTGTAGGGTAACGCGGAAGGCGCGGATATAGTGATCCAGCGTCAGGCTGTTATCCAGCCCCCATGACTGCACAAATCCGCCTACCATGATCATGCCGTAGACCACCAGCGTAAACAGGCCCCAGGGGATAACCATCCCGTAAATGCCAGCCCGCAGGGGTTTTGGCAGCGTAGTGTGACGGCCGCCATCACCTTTGCCGGTCACGGTGGCAAAACTTTTACCCGAGAGCCAGAGTCGCTGGATAATAAAGGCGCATAGCGTAAAGCCCAGCAGGATCATCGCCAGGACCGCCGCGCGGCTGGGATCGTTTTGCGCGCCCACAACGGAGAAGAAAATTTCCGTAGAGAGGACGCCGTGGCTACCGCCCAGCACCATAGGGTTGCCGAAATCAGCCATGCTTTCGATAAAACTGATTAAAAAGGCGTTGGCCAGGCCCGGCGCCATCAGCGGCAGTGAAACGCGGGAAAAAGTACGCCAGCGGTTGGCTCGCAGAGTTTGTGAAGCCTCCTCCAGCGACGGGCTTACCCCTTCTACCACGCCGATCAGCACCATAAAGGCCACCGGCGTGAAGGAGAGAACCTGAGCGATCCAGATGCCGGTCATACCATACAGCCAGCGGCCCGGTTCGATGCCAAACAGCGCTGCCAGCTGTGCAGTCACCACGCCCGAGCGCCCGAACAGCAGAATCAAAGCCAGCCCAATCACAAAAGGCGGGGTGATAATGGGAAGAATGGTCAGCAGACGCAGCGCTTTTTTGTAGGGCAGAGCGGTGCGCGTAGCGGCCAGGGCAAACGCCAGACCAAGCAGCGTGGAGCCTGTCGCCGTCATCAGCGCCAGCGCCAGCGTACGCCAGGCTGTGCCGCAGTTACCGCCCACAAAACAGGCAAGGCTCCAGATTGACGGATCGCGCATATTGTTAATCAGGCCATCCGGCCTGAAGCTGCCGTCAACATCCTGAACAGAGACGATAAACAGACTTATCACCGGGTAGAGCACAAAGGTGGTGACCAGGGCGACCAGTAAAACTATTGCGGCAACCACAAAGGCATCACCGCGCAACGCGCCACGCTCTGCCAGCGCAAAGGCGAACAGCAGCAGAAAAACGGTAAGCATCAGCAGCGCACCTGCCCCCATCGCGGGCTGGCCTTGCGTCAGCGTTCCGAACAGACCTTCCAGCCACTGCCAGTTCCAGCCGCTATAGCCGATGGCGTGACCTTCCAGCACCATAAACAGCACGCCGGTGCCGCTAATAACAAGCAGCAACCCGCTGCGCCTGCCGCTGCGTTGCATAAGTCCGCAGAGTGCCGCCAGAGCCAGCAGAGCAACAATGACGCCCAGCCAGGGATGGGAATAGAGTAATATCTGCCAGAGAGCAGGCGCTGAGGCTTCATCACGCCACAGCGTGAGGAGCCAGCTAAAATCAAAGAAGCCGTTTTCAAGGCTGTACCACGGCAGTAGCGTGAGTGCCACGGCCCCCAGAGCCAGCGCGATGACTAATCGCCGGTTATTTGCATTCATCTATCACCTCGACCTGGTTCAGGCAGGCGGACATCAGGCGCAGGCCACCGCAGTTACGTTAAATGGGCAGAATTACTCCGCGCTGGAGCCAATCTCTTTATCCCAACGGCCAAGCAGCGCTTTGCGTTTGGCGGAATCCCCGTAGGTTTTAAAGTCATAATCGATAAGTTTGATCTTCTCGAAGCGCGGCGCGTACTCTGAGATTTCCGCTTTGGTGTTAGAGGGAAGCTGGAAAGATTTGGCTTCTTTCATATGTGACTGCGCTTCTGCTGAGAGCGCCCAGTCATACCAGACTTTGGCGCTGGGCAGATTACGTGCGCCTTTCACAATCGACATTGAGCCAATCTCATAGCCGGTACCTTCACAGGGTGCGACGGTTTTTATGGGAAAACCCTCAACTTCCATCGCTACCGCATCATGCATAAACACGATGCCGACGGTGGTCTCGCCACGCGCTGCCGCTTTCACCGGCGCAGAGCCGGATTTGGTATATTGCGAAATATTGGCGTTCAGCTTTTTCAGATAAGCAAAGGCCTGATCTTCCCCCATGATCTGCACCAGCGTAGCCAGGGTGTTGTAGGCGGTACCGGAGGAGTTTGGATTGGCGATCTGGATTTCACCCTTCAATCCCGGATCAAGCAGATCCTTCCAGCATGCCGGAGCTTTAAGCTTTTTTTCTGCCAGCAGTTTGCTGTTATATCCCCAACCCAGCGCTCCTGCGTAAATACCAACCGTGCGGTAACCGGAGATTTCAGCCTGCTTTTGCGCCCAATCATGCTGCTGAGTGAGCAACGGTGATTTGTAGACCTGGGTTAATCCCTCTTCGGCCGCCTGCATGTGGGGATCGCCCGTTCCCGCCCACCAGATATCGGTACGAGGATTGCGCGCCTCACTGCGAAGGCGGGCATAGGCTTCTCCTGCGGAGAGTCGCACCATGCTGACTTTTATATCAGCATGCGTCTGGCTGAAAACGCGGGTCATCTGCTCACAGACCACCACGTCTGCCGAACAGATCATATTGAGATTGCCTGCCGCGCTGGCCGCAAACGGCGAGAGCGAGCAGCAGAGCGTGAGGACAGGGGTCAGCAAGGTATAACGCATGGTGTTCTCCTTGGGGTTGAGGTGATGCTTCACTGGCATCTTTTTTTGCACAGCTGTGCAGATTAGTAAGGGACAAAAAATAGCCTGTCAATCCAGCTCTGCTGCAATTGGCGGTTGTCGTCACAAAAATGCAACATTACCAGGTGATTTTATTTTGCACAGCTGTGCAGTTCAGGGCACACTGGGGTCGTTGATGACAAATTGGTGGGAATAAGCCTGATGCAGGAGAAAACAGTGGTCAGTGCCCAGGATGTTGCTCTGCGGGCTGGCGTATCACGTTCTGCGGTATCCCGCGTATTCACGCCGGGTGCCAGCGTCTCTGAACCCATGCGCGCCCGCGTACTGAAAGCGGCAGAAGAGCTGGGCTATCACGTAAATCATCTGGCCCGCAGCCTGGTAAGAAACCGCAGCGGCATCGTCTGTTTGATTGTTTCAGAGGTGGCCACACCCTATCGCGCCACGTTGGTCAGCTGGCTGACTCAGCTACTGCAGGAGGCGGGAAAAGTGGCGATGATTATCAATACCGATCGCTCTGACAGCCGCGTTTCGGCGGCTCTGCAGCAGGCGATTAATTTTCGTGCCGATGCGTCGATTATTCTCTCCGGCATGCCCGATCGTACTATCACCCGTCTCTGTTACCAGCATGGGCAACATCTGGTACTGATCAACCGCGACGAGACGCTGCCTGGGTCGCTAAGCATCAACCTTGACTCTACGCAGGCTGCCGAAACCGCGTTAATGGCTTTCCAGCGGGCGGGGTGTCGCCATCTTGCTTTCGCCAATTCACTGGCAGGGACGCCCAGCCTGATGAAACGAGAGGCCGATTTTCTGGCCGCCGCCGCCCGTGCTGAAATCGCGGTCACAGTGGAACGCTTTGGCAGTACCTCTTATGAGAGCGGTCAGATCCTTGCGCATCGCCTGCTGACGCGGCAGCAGCGTCCCGATGCAATCTACTGCGTCACCGACCTGGTAGCCTGTGGGGTGATGGATGAAGCGCGGCATCGCTTTGGCCTGCGCATCCCGGAAGATCTTTGCGTGGTAGGCTATGACAATATTCCGCAAAGCGGCTGGTCATCCTATAACCTGACGACCTTTACCCAGCCCATCGAACAGTTTGCACGCGAGGCTGTTCGCTGGCTGATTGAGCAGGATAACCACTCTGATGAACTGCGACCGCGCACCGGACAGCTTAACCACAGCCTGATCTATGAGGCAAATGTGGTGTGGCGCGGCTCGGTGCGCAGTGGCTGATAAAAGCGTCTTGCAGGCAAATGGCTGCAAGACGACGGGTTCCGTTACTGAGTGGCTGGCATGCCCTCAGCTTCAGGCGCGGCTTCTTCCGTTTCCGCAAGGTAAGGGTTTTTAACCACCAGATTTGGCAGCGCCATCTCAACACCTATCGCCTGCAGGCGCTCAATAATCTGAATATTAATCTCCTGCTGAATATCCATATATTTGTTGTAGTCTGCCGTGTTGACGATATGTACCACTTCATAGTTCAGTCGGTCGGTGCCAAAGCCCAGCAGATGAGCCCGGTCGAACTTTGTTTCGCCTGCTTCGGTAATAATCTCACCCACAATTTTACCGATCTTGCGCAGTTTCTCCGGCGGCGTATTCAGCGCCACGCCAAAGGTAAACACGATGCGTCGGGTCTGCATGCGCTTGTAATTGTGCAGCGTCTGTTGAAGCAGGATGGCGTTACCACAGACAATCTGTTCACCGCTCAGACTCCGGATGCGGGTGGTTTTCAGCCCGATATGCTCGATAGTACCGGCAACATCATTAAAGACTACGAAGTCACCGATCTCGAACGGCTTATCAAAGCCAATTGAGAGCGAGGCGAACACGTCGCTAAGGATAGTCTGCACAGCAAGTGCAATAGCAATACCGCCGACACCCAGACTGGCTACCAGCGCAGTGATATCGACCCCAGCGTTAGCCAGGATTGACAGCAGCATCACTGCCCAGACCACGGTGCGCAGGAGCAGGCCTGTGATCACCAGCGTAACCGGATTTTTTATCATGCCGGGCTGAGTCATCAGCTGACGGAGCCAGGAAACTACCCCCTGATCCAGCCAGAGCGCCATCTGCACCGCCAGTACCAGGAACCAGGCGTGGCTGATGGTGTTATAGAGGTTATCCGGCAGGTTGACGAAGCGCAGGCTGAATAAAAAAGCGGAGATGAAAATCAGCGATTTGCTGGTTCTTTTCAGCATATCCGTGAGGATGATGCGGCCTTTATTGGCCGTGGCGTGTTTCTCTCCCCAGTTGTTGATCGCTTTCTGAATGAAAGAGAGCAGCCGATTGATCACCCAGTACATGACCAGCGTCACCACAACCACGGTGGCGGTTCCTATCCAGAACGAGGGGGTCATCATCAGGTTGAAAAAACCGAAGCGTGACAGAAATTGCATGTTCTCTCCTTGGGTCAGAAATAAATTCCAAAAGGAAAGGATAGACAAGCTGCCAGGGTGCGTCGAACTTGCAGAGCGTTCCCCGTCCGGATGGACGTGCTGGTTTAAAGCCTCGCAACGAGGGCCAGAGGCGATGGTCTCTGTGCCCCTGAACGGGTGCCGTCGGGTTCTGAAATAAAAAAGGCCCGCTTCCAGGCGGGCCTTTGACGTTAATTACTGCAGCTATTCGTTAATATTGGGATGCTGATTGATCAGATGTTTACGCTTCTCTTCCAGCTCTGCTATCTGCTCGCTGATATCGTCAATTTTGCTTTCGATATTATCGTGATGCTCCTGCAGGATCTCTTTGGCTTCATGGATATCTGAAGCGGCAGGCGTTGCGCCACGCAGAGGCATATTTGCGGTTTCCTTCATCATAATACCGGTCACCAGGCCCACAACCGCAACCACCATCAGGTAATAAGCAGGCATGTAGAGGTTAGCGGTATATTCGACCAGCCAGGCCGCCAGCGTTGGCGTTAACCCTGCGACTAAAATCGAAATATTGAAGGCGCTTGCCAGTGCGCTGTAACGGATATGCGTAGGAAACATCGCGGGAAGCGAGGAAGCCATTACGCCGGTAAAGCAGTTCAGGACCACAGCCAGGATCAGCAGCCCGGCAAAAATCAGCCCCATCACGTTACTGTTGATCAGCATGAAGCAGGGAATAGCCAGCAACAGCAGCGCCACGCTTCCGATAATCACAAACGGACGACGGCCAAACTTATCACTCATCAAGCCCATCACTGGCTGAACGAACAGCATACCAATCATAATCGCGATAATGATTAACACGCCGTGATCTTCAGAATAGTGAAGATTGTGCGACAAATAGCTTGGCATGTATGTCAACAGCATGTAGTAAGTCACGTTGGTCGAGAGCACCAGACCGATACACGCCAGCAAACTTTTCCAGTGTTTGGTAGCGATCTCTTTGAAAGAGACTTTTGGCCCTTCGGCCAGACCTTCGCGATCGCCTTTTTCCAGTTTATCCACATGCTGCTGGAACGCAGGCGTCTCTTCCAGCGCGTTACGCAGATAAATACCAACCAGACCGAGCGGCAGCGCGACAAAGAAGGGAACACGCCAGCCCCATTCAAGGAATCTGGCTTCACCAATCACTGCTGAAATCAGTACTACCAGACCTGCACCGGTCACAAAACCGACGATGGAACCGAAATCCAGCCAGCTTCCCATAAAGCCGCGTTTGCGGTCCGGGGAATATTCCGCCACAAAGATGGAAGCACCAGTATATTCGCCACCCACCGAGAAACCCTGAGCCATTTTACAGAGCAGCAGCAGCACCGGCGCCCAGACGCCAATGGAGGCGTAGGAGGGTATCAGGCCAATACAGAAAGTACTGACGGACATAATCACAATAGTGATGGAGAGGATTTTCTGACGACCATACTTGTCACCCAGCGCCCCGAAGAACAGGCCACCCAGCGGACGAATAAGGAAAGGAACAGAGAAGGTTGCCAGTGCGGCAATCATCTGCAGGCCGGGATCGGCACCCGGGAAGAATACCTGACCCAATGCATAGGCCACAAAGCCATAAACCCCAAAGTCAAACCACTCCATGGCGTTGCCCAACGACGCTGCGGTAATGGCTTTGCGTAACCTGGCATCATCAATGATCGTTACGTCTTTTAAGCCTATTGGCTTAACACGCTTCCTACGTAGCTTCATAAAAACACCCTGTAATTGTCTGTTTCCCAATTAAATGTTGTCCGTTTTGCCAGAGCGATGCCGGAAGCTCAAGGCAAAATGGTACAAATAGTGTAGGGCTATATACCCTACAGGCAGCGATTTGTAGGGGGTATTTGCCTCCCGCAACAAATATCTGTCTGCTATCAGTATATCGTTTCTTCCGGCATCAACATAATTTCTGCCTGCATTTAACCTGAATGCGGATCTTCTCTGAACATTTTATGTAGCCGCGTTTTGCCTTAACGCTCCGCACCAGAGTGGGTAAACCTTCAGGGTAAACAGACAACAAAAATATATTAATTCTGGCAGCAGCAGCCAGGTGCGTTTATAAGAAGAAAGTGCGCATTTTTTATATTGTAGATTAAGTTAAATTAATGAATATTATCAATAAAGTTATTTGTTGCGCGTGAACAAAGTACAGGTAATACTCCGTGGCGCTTTATCGCGGAGCCAGTAATGTATAATAAAAAAATCCTCGTATTTGAAAATCATTTTCTTAATAGTATTGATAGCATTAAAGTTAATTTGCAGATCTGGCGACCGTATCGAGCCTTTTTCCCTGTTAACTGTCAGGATATTCCTCCACAAAATGCGTGGTTAAAATGCGCAACCAGAGTCGATATTGCGCTGGAGAAAGGGGTTATTCAGCGTAAAACTATTTTTCATCAGGCAGAAAAATTAAACAATCGTGGCCTGCTGAATAAACAGATGCAGAGCATGATTAAACGCTTTCAGACAGTCAGTGAAATGGTGGAAGAACAAACGGGCGATCCGCAGAAACAGGCTATTTTGCAGGAATATCAGCAACTGGCCGACCATATTTTACCCACCCTGGCCCGGATTAATCAGCGGGTGGAAGCCCGACGCAAAGCCCCAGGTATTCCGGCCGCCGCAGCAAAATGGCCCGCAGCAGATGAAGCGCTGGACGTGCCCTTACGTGCCGCATTAAAACGCCGTACCTGACGCTGTTTCAGGTTTCTCCTTGCTGCCGGGGTGATGAAGACAGCGGATGCTGACCTTCCTGCTGGAACCACGCCATTAATGCTTCACTGTTCATCGGCCGTGCATAAAGATAACCCTGAATAAATATCACGCCGCGCGCTTGCAAATACGCCAGCTGTTTCGCTGTTTCCACTCCCTCTGCCACTATGCTGAGCTTTAGCTTATGGCTGAGCATAATAATGGCGTCCAGCACCGGCGCTTCCTCCTCTGCCGACTCGATGGCGTTTACGAAGCCTCGATCGATTTTCAGGTAGTCGAGCGGGAAGGTCTGTAAGTAAGAGAGCGAACAGTGGCCGGTACCGAAGTCATCAATGGCTATCCGGACTCCTTCCCTGCGCAGCGTCTTCAGCTTCTGAATCACCTCATCCCCGTCTGAGATCAGGCTGCGCTCCGTCAGCTCAAGGGTAATAGTGGGTTGATGAGAGGCAACCTGAGCGGCAAAGTTTCTGATATCCGCCACGAAATCGGGATGCTGAATATGCTCGCCGGCAATATTGATGGCGATATGAAAGCCCGGCGGTACCTGCCAGCTGCGGGCCTCTTTCGCAATCGTCTGCAGAAGATGCTGCGTAAGCGGCACAATCATCTCTTCCTCTTCTGCTGCGCCGATAAAGAGGTCGGGCCGCGCCCAGTTACCGTTTGGCAACTGCCAGCGCATCAGCGCCTCAACGCCGCTAAAAGTGCCGGTTTCAATGTTATAAACCGGCTGATAATGAACCGAAAACTCTCGTCGTAACAGTGCCTGACGCAGCTGATCGTGGATCGAGAGTTTGCGCTTCAGCCAGTTATTGGTGACCATCATTAAGAGCAGGGAAAAAATGATCGCCATAGGGAAATAGGTCATCAATCCCTCCCGCCAGGTGAGAGCGAGATCGGCAGGCGGCGAGATGATGGTTGCCACAACAGGATAACGCCCGGAGCTGGCAGTCAGCGTATGCGAGCGGAGCAGCGAAGGGCGATCGGTCGGGGTGAAGCCGCTGTCTATGGCGTAGCCGCCACCAAACTGCAGCGAAATGTTATACCCATGGCTTTTCCCCACCGCATGCATGAAATCCAGCAGATACTGTCCCTCCACCACGGCATAGCTACTGAACTGATTGGGCAGATCGCGCATATAGATAACGGCCGGGCGATCCTTAACGGAAAACGTGCCGGAGAGAGAGAGCATCCACCGAGCTTTACGCGGCTCCGGCGCAGGGCGCAGCAGCATGGTTGAGAGATCGCCCCTCAGTCCACCATAGATGGAGGAGCAGGTCACCACTCCATCCTGCATCAGGCCAATAGCGCGGAAGTAGGGAAACTGCGAGGCGTATTGTTGAAGCTGCTCGTTAATATCGCTGCATCTTTTGCCGGAGAGTTTGCGCAGATAGCCAATCATATTCCAGGCCTGATCGCTGATCGCTTCTGCCTGGGTCAGCAGCATTGCAGCCGTAACGGCTTGCTGGCGCATAACGATTTGTCGGGCATCTATAAAGGTAAAAATCAGGCAGAGGAGTAACGGTGTTAGCCCGGCAATGGTTAACAGCAACCCCTTTCGCTCGGGGGTTCTTTTAAAAATTGAATCCACATTATTCCCCTGTCATCCAACAAAAGTGGCAAATCCCTCTCACTCTCCTGCGCTCCTGACCGCCCCGGATGAATACGGCCGCGCAGTCTGTTTGCATCATAAGCTCAGCGCGGGGACTTTGGTCAAGTTTCTGCACACTATTGTTGGATTGACTGCGCTTCTCCTCTGGCTGGGGGCCGCCTCATCTTTCACCTTCAGGCATTACCGTTTATGACAGCAGATGGCGAGATAAAGCCTCAGCATCAGTCTGTTAAGCTTACAGCTGAACTACCTGCCCGCTGGTCATCGACGCCAGCGCAGCATCGGCCAGCCGTAACGCCTGTAGTCCATCCTCGCCGCCTGGCGTTACTGCGGTGCCGCTTTTCAGATGCGCTATCAGGCTGGCGAACTCAAGCCGGTAGGCCTCCGCGTAGCGTTGCAGGAAGAAATACATCGGCTTCTGCGCCACCACGCCGCTCACTGAGGATTTCACCAGGCTACTTTCAGGCAGATTGGTTACCGCCAGCATCCCTTCACTGCCATGCACTTCAATACGCTGATCGTAACCATAAGTGGCGCGGCGGCTGTTGGTGATCACCGCCATTTTGCCGCTGGCGCAGGTCAGGGTGACAATAGCCGTATCGATATCGCCTAGCGCTTTGATGGCCGGATCAACCAGCGACGAGGCGCTGGCATAGACGGTAACGGGTTCTTCCTGTAGCAGCCAGCGCGCCATATCAAAGTCGTGAATAGTCATATCGCGGAACAGTCCACCTGAGGTTTTCAGGTATTCCGCAGGCGGTGCGCCAGGGTCACGAGAACTGATGGTGACAATCTCGGTTTGACCGATTTCCCCTGCAACCAGACTTTGCTGTAGCTGCGCCATGCTGGGATCAAAACGGCGGTTGAAACCCACCATTAACGTCACGCCTGTTTCTTGCACTGTGGCCAGGCAGCGTTCCACCCGTTCCAGACTCAGGTCAACCGGCTTCTCACAGAAAATGGCTTTACCGGCCCGCGCTGCTGCCTCAATCAGATCCGCATGGGTATTGGTCGCGCTACAGATAGCAACAAGCTGGATGCTGCTGTCATTCAGAGCCTGATCCACCGTCACCACCCGGGCATTAAATTTTTCAGCCAGCGCCTGCGCGGCAGGTTGGTAGAGGTCTACCACATACTGCAAGTGACAGTCAGGATGGGCAGCAATATTGGCGGCGTGAATTTGGCCGATACGACCGGCACCAAACAGGGCGACGTTATACATGATCAGATTCCTTGGTTAACAGACGAAATGTCTGCAGAGAGTGATCGTTTTTGGCCGGAATAAAGTCAAAACAAAGGGCAAACGGCATCGTCAAAAAATGCGGTAAATCACAGATTTAATTGAGGTTAAACCCATCAAAACTCACTTAACTGGATGGAATCAAAGGCTTAGCTGCCGCTGGCTTAATCACCACTTTTCGCTATGATGAAAAACACCTCATTACCTCTTTGAGAGCAAGCATGTCGGAGAAAAGCGGCTGGAAAGGTCCCACTATCGCCACCATCGCGGAAGAGGCGGGATTGAGCATGGCTACCGTCGACAGAGTCGTGAACGCCCGCCCTGGTGTACGTGAAGTCACGCGTAAAAAGGTGATGCTGGCGATCCAACGGCTGGGCGGGCAGTGGGATGAAGGTGGGACGCCAGCATTGCGCCGGCGCATCGCTTTTATCTGCGAGTCCGGCACCAGTTTTATCAGCCTGGTCGAGAAAGAAGCGCGGCGTTACATCGCGGCGCATCCTGAAATTGCCTTCAGTTTTGACAGCGTGCCTAACGTTCAGGTCAATACCGACCGCTTCAGCCAGCTGATCGCCCGGCGTGCTGCCGAATCTGACGCGCTGCTGCTGGTGTGCCGTGATGATGTAAAGATCAATCGGGCGGTCCGTGAGGCTATCGATAATGGCGTGCCGACGATCTGTCTGACCAGCGATCTGCCCAATTCACGGCGTACCGCCTATGTCGGACTGGAACAGATCAGCACGGGAGCCACGGCTGGCTGGCTGATGGGCCGCATGTTGCCAAAACGGCCCGGAAATATTTTGCTGATCTTCAGCTCCACTTACCGGACCCAGGAGGAGCGCGAAGTTGGCTTCCGGCGGGCTTTACGGGCCGAATTTCCCCATCTGACCATCGTGGAGAGGGTGAACACCAACGATGAATCAGAAAGCTCATACCAAAGCGTCAAAAAGTTTCTTGAAGAGAATCCGCCCATGGCTGGCATCTACAACATGGCTGGAGGGAACCGCGGCGTGGCTAAAGCGCTGACGGAAAAAGGGCTGGCGAACGATGTGCTGTTTATCGGTCATGAGCTAAGCGACTACACGCGAACCCTGCTGGAAACGGGAGAAATGGATATCGTGCTGGGCCATGATATCCAGCGTGAAATAGAGCTTGGCGTGGACGCCCTGGGTCGCTTGCGAACCGGCGGGCAGATTCAGAATATCTACACGCCGCTGCTGATCTACACCCGTTATGCCCATTTTTGAACCCTGAGCGTTAAGCAGGCAATATTTTCAGCGCATTGGTATGCTGCATAACCACATACCTGAACCGGAGACGACGGCAGCATGAAAATGAGCGACATTCCGTTTGGTACCACCGCCTGGGCTGCCCTGGCCGCCACAGAGCATCCTGGCGAAACAGGCAAAGCGCTCTGGCGTACGCAGCAGTTCGGCGAAGTTCGTGTCCGAATGGTGGAATATACTCCTGGTTACCTGGCGGATCACTGGTGTTCAAAAGGGCATATTCTGTTTTGCCTTTCCGGTGAGCTGCATACCGAATTAGATGACGGAAGGGTATTTACGCTGACGCCGGGCATGAGCTATCAGGTGGCTGATGGCGCAGAAGCGCACCGCTCCTGGAGTGATGCCGGTGCGCAGCTGTTTATCGTGGATTAACGATAAGGGAGGCGGCGGCAGCTATTTGCCTGCCGCCGCAAGCGTGAATTTACTCTTGGAAGTAGATCTGTTTTAAGGCTACTTCCACCCCTCTGACCTCGGCCAGCCCCTTCAGACGGCCAATTGCGGAATAGCCGGGATTGGTTTTTTTCTGCAGATCATCCAGCATCTGATGGCCGTGATCGGGACGCATCGGAATACTGCGCAGATTGCCCTGCTGACGACGGCGCTGCTCTTCGGCGAGGATCACCTTCACCACGCCGACCATATCCACATCTCCTGCCAGATGCGCGGCTTCATGGAAGCTTTTCGGATTAGCTTCCCGTTTTGTTGCGCGCAGATGGGCGAAATGAATGCGATCCGAGAACGCCGTTGCCATCTCCACCAGGTTGTTGTCAGGACGCACGCCGTAAGAGCCGGTGCAGAAGGTAAAGCCGTTGTGCACGCTCTCCACGCTCTCTTTCAGCCACTGCATATCTTCCTGAGTAGAAACAATGCGCGGCAGGCCGAGTATTGGACGCGGTGGATCGTCAGGATGGACCGCCAGCATAATCCCGGCAGTTTCCGCTACGGGAACGATAGCCGTCAGAAACTCGGCCATATGCCTGCGTAAACCCGCTTTATCAATGCCGTCATACTGGGAAAGCTGCGCCTGGAACTGCTCCAGGGTGTAGCCCTCTTCGGCACCTGGCAGACCTGCAATAATGTTACGCGTCAGCGTTGCAATCGCCTCAGGCGTCATTGCAGCGAAATAGTCAGCTGCCTCTTTTTGTTCCTGCTCGTCGTAATCCTGAGTAGCGCCTGGCCGCTGCAAAATATGCAGTTCGAAAGCGGCAAAGGCGATATGGTCAAAACGCAGCGCTTTGGCGCCGTCCGGCAAGGTCCAGGCCAGATCGGTACGCGTCCAGTCAAGTACCGGCATGAAGTTATAGCAAACGGTATCAATACCGCAGAGACCCAGATTGCGAATCGACTGCTGATAGTTAGCGATAAAATGCTGATAATCTCCACGCTGCGTTTTAATCGACTCATGAACAGGAATACTCTCGACCACCGACCAGACCAGCCCTTTTTCAGCGAGCAACGCCTGGCGCGCTTTAATCTCTTCAACCGGCCAGATCTCGCCGTTGGGAATATGATGCAGGGCGGTAACAATGCCGGTGGCGCCCGCCTGACGGGCATCATCCAGCGAGACCGGATCGTTCGGGCCGTACCAGCGCCATGTGTGTTCCATCTGAATACTCCTTAACCTAAGCAGGAATGCAATCGGGCTGCTCAGTATCGCCTGAGCCATTGTCGAAGGCGATACTCAGCAAGCCAAAGCGTGAAGAGGGTCCTGTTCCGTCTGCCGGTGAAAGAGCGTTTACGGCTGCCGACCACCCGCTTGTGGCAGCGGGCGGTTTACCTTCGGCCAATCTTTAACTTGTTTTCAGGGTTTTGATCGATGGTCGTTTTCTGCACACTAAAGCGCTTCACTTTAGGCCGGCCGTTGCCCAGCAGGATCGCCAGCTTGCTGCCCCCTGGCGTGGTTTCCATCAGAATTTTACAGATACTGGTCAGCGGCACCGACAGCAGCATCCCCACCGGCCCCAGCAGCCAGCCCCAGAAAATCAGCGACAGGAATACCACCAGGCTGGAAAGGCCCAGTCCTTTTCCCATCACTCTGGGTTCAAGCATATTGCCGAACACCATATGAATGGCGATAAACAGGGCGCCGACCAGCGCAGCATCATAAACGCTGTTCAGCAGCAGCGCCTGAATCAGCGGAGGAATTCCGGCGATGATCGGGCCGATATTCGGAATGTAGTTAAGGATAAAGGCAACCACGCCCCACAGCAGGGCAAACTTAACATCCAGCAGCAGCAATGCCAGCCAGACCGAGGCACCGGTTATCAGGCTGATCAATGTTTTAAGCGCCAGATAGTGGGTAACACCTTTCAGCGCCTTATGCAGTCCGGCGATGCGAATTTTTGGGTTTACCAGCGCAAAGCGGAGTTTGTAAGGCAGGTGGTGGACTTCAAACAGCATAAAGACCACGGTCATCATCAGCAGCACGATATTAGTCATCACTCCTGAGAACTGACTCAGCACGGTGGTCGCCATATTCATCATGGCGTTAGGATCGAGCCGTTCCACCATCCGGTCGGTGGAGAGATTGATATTAAACGTGGCGGCAAAATGCTGAACCAGGCTGAGCTTATGCTCCAGCTGGCTGCGGAGCTGCGGATAAATATCGCTGAATTCGTTCGCTGCTCCGGCCACCATCGCCACCAGCAGAGCGAAACAGATAAGCACGCCGGTCATCACCAGGCCTATCGCCAGCCCGCGTCTGACGCCCCGGCGCATCAAAATAGTGACCAACGGATTCAGTACAATGGCCAGAAACATAGCCAGTAAAAAGGGCACCATAATGTCCGAAGCGGCCTTGATGCCCGCAAGGATCACCACCAGCATCGCCATCTTTAACAGCATGTTCTGCCCGATTTTTTCCTGCTGCAGTTCGCTCATTCCCATTCCATTTCAGCTTCAGATGCGTAAGTTTAGCGCCTTTAAGCAGTAAATCGCTGATTTTAAGAAAGGTCGGAAGCTTTTACCTGCCGCTGCATCAGCCCAATGGCTGCCAGCATCTGTAGCAGGCTGATTGTTATGGCAATAGTGGTTACTGCCATGCCCTGACCGATTGAGTCTTGTTCAAACTGGCACCAGGTAAAAATGGCCACCCTCTGCATGCCTGCTGGCGCCAGCAGCAGGGTTCCACGGCAGGATCATGCCCACCACCATGCCAGCCGGGACAGAGGGGACACGCGCTCCCTGGGGGAAATCCGGGAAGCCATCAGTTTTATCCTCTCCGGGATTTCATTAACAGGACGCTATAAGCGCGCTATGTGACGGATTTATGGCGGCAATTATCCCGAAGAGGCCAACCGGGGTAAGAGAAAGAGGGAAAAGCAGGGTATAGTTAACTCTCTCTTTTTGTTAACCGGTTCACGATTCCCATGTCCGAGCAACCTGCGGCAGAACCTGCTCAAAGCGGTTTACGCCTTAATTTGCGTATCATTTCCGTAGTGATATTCAATTTTGCCAGTTACCTGACCATCGGCCTGCCGCTGGCCGTTTTACCCGGCTATGTTCATGATGTGATGGGCTACAGCGCTTTCTGGGCAGGGCTGGTGGTCAGCCTGCAATATTTCGCCACGCTGCTGAGTCGTCCTCACGCCGGCCGGTTTGCCGATCTGTGGGGGCCAAAAAAAGTGGTGGTCTTTGGGCTGTGCGGCTGCTTCCTCAGCGGGCTCTGTTATGCGCTGGCGGCGTTTGGAGCCAGCCTGCCGGTGCTGAGCCTGGTGATGCTATGCCTGGGACGAGTGATCCTGGGGATCGGGCAGAGTTTTACCGGGACTGGCTCTACTCTCTGGGGCGTTGGCGTGGTGGGGTCGCTGCATATTGGCCGCGTAATCTCCTGGAACGGTATCTTCACCTATGGCGCAATGGCCATCGGCGCTCCGCTGGGCGTGGGGATTTATCACTGGGGCGGGCTGCTGCTGCTCTCCGGTATCATCATAGCTATTGCCCTTATTGCCTTTCTCTTTGCGCTTCCCCGTCCCACAGTGAAAAGCAGCAAAGGTAAACAGCTGCCGTTCCGCGCGGTGCTGGGCAAGGTGTGGGGTTACGGCGTACTGCTGGCGATGGGGTCGGCAGGGTTTGGGGTGATTGCCACCTTTATCACGCTATTTTATCAGGCCAAAGGGTGGGAAGGCGCTGCCTGGGCGTTGACGCTTTTCAGCGGCGCTTTCGTCGGAACCCGCCTGCTCTTTCCCAATGCGATTAACCGACACGGCGGGCTTAGCGTGGCGCTGGTGTGCTTTGCGGTGGAGGCGGTGGGCCTGTTTCTGGTCTGGGGATCGGTCGATCCCTGGATGGCGAAACTGGGCGCATTCCTGACCGGGGCAGGCTTCTCGCTGGTGTTTCCAGCCATTGGCGTGGTGGCGGTTAAAGCCGTACCGCCACAGAATCAGGGCAGTGCGCTGGCGGCCTATACCACCTTTATGGATCTCTCTTTAGGGATAACCGGGCCTCTGGCCGGGTTTGCCATGAGCTATCTCGGGGTACCGGTGATCTATCTGCTTAGCGGGCTGCTGGTCTGCGTGGCGATAGTGCTGACGGCCCGCCTGAAACGGACGCTGCGACGACAAAAAGAGGCGCTGGTGGAACGCTCCTGAACAGGGCGGCCAGGGCCGCCAAAGTGACACCTGTAAGCCAGGGGCGACACCGCCCCTGGGTTAATCCTGCAGGAAAGCGATACTGCGGCGAATCTCCCGCTCTATATCTTCCGCCTGCCAGCTCTCCATCACTGATGAGAAGGGCTCAAAGGCGTAAACGCCCCGGTAACCCATCCGCTCCAGACGCTGCACCTGAGTGGTGGTATTCAGCAGGTCACCTTCTGTAAGCATGATACGTTCTTCATCGGTGAGTTCGCTGGTTGGACGGCTGTCTTCCACCCCGGAAAGATGGATAAGCCCGATCGCATTGATATCGATCGCCGTTTCAAATTCCGCCTCAGCATTTTCATACAGATGATGATGGAAAGTATCGAGTAACAGGCGGAAAGGAACATTCGCCTCGCGGATCAGCTTTTGCGCTTTAACCGCAGAGCGCAGCGAGCTGACCCTGAAGCCCAGCGGCTCAACCAACCCTTCAATCCCATAGTGGGCAAACAGCGGAGCCAGCGTTTTCAGGGCAGCTAGCGTCTCCTCCTCAGAAACCGGCGTACCGTCGTTCAGTGGGCAGAGCACCAGCGCCTTGGCACCCACTCCCTGAGCATCTTTCAGCAATCCTTCCGTCTTCGCCAGCAGCGCTTCATTTATCTGGTTAAAGGGGTAAACGGCATTGATAGTGACAATTTCCAGCCCATAGCGTTGCGCCAGGGCTTTCACTTCCGCATGAGTGAGCTCATCCGTCACGCTGCCTCCACGCATATCATTGCGCAGTTCAACTTTATTCAGGCCGAGCTTATGCACCAGCTGAAAGAACTCTTCAATACTGAGGTTGGGGGCAATTTTTCGGTTAATACAAAAACGGGTGGGATCAATAGCCATTTTACTGCTCCTGCAAGTAGAGAAGGGAAGGATGGTTAAGCCGTATGGATCGCCATCAGGCGGCGTTCTCAGGTTATGGCGTATAAAAGAACATTTATTTCATGAATGGTGAATTATGAAATTTAAATTTTTGGATCGCTCTCGCAAAATTTCGTTTTATTGCCGTTCAGAACAGCGCCAGGTGGTTGATTTGTGAACCGTATCGCAACGTCATATAGGCAAGAGGTGTCTGGCTGGTGAACAGTGGGGAGCCGCAGCCACCTTGCGCTAAGCCCTTTTTGCTTCTGCCCCTGTTATGCACCCCGGGTCTGAGCGCCCCGATAAATAAAAATGCGATCTGCCCCGCTAAAAATGAATTTTCTAAAGTGAATTATTTGAAAAATTTGTTCCAATATAATAGTGTCGTTGCACGCATTCAGGATTTGTCCGGTCAGGCTGCGGCCTGCAGGAATACTCACATTAAAGAGGCCAGAACATGACTATCGTAGGAAACTTTATTGGCGGAAAAACGTCTCTGAGCGCCAGCAATGAAACCATTCCGGTTTACGATCCGGCGACAGGCAAACCGGTGCGCGAGCTGACGCAAAGCAGCGCAGAGGAAGTGACAAAAGCGATTGAAGTAGCGCATAACGCTTTTGATGAGTGGTCCCGCACCTCGCCACTTCGCCGCGCGCGCGTTATGTTCAACTTTAAAGCCCTGATGGAAGAGCACCGTGAAGAGCTGGCTGCGCTGATTGTCAGCGAACACGGTAAAGTCTGGTCTGACGCGCTGGGGGAACTGACCCGTGGCATAGAAGTGATTGAATATGCCTGCGGTATTCCTCATCTGATCAAAGGTGAAAACTCTGCTGACGTGGCAACTGGCGTGGACAGCTATTCTCTGATGCAGCCGCTGGGCGTGGTGGCCGGGATCACCCCGTTTAACTTCCCGGCTATGGTGCCGTTATGGATGTTCCCGATCGCGCTCGCCTGCGGCAACACCTTCGTGCTGAAGCCGCCAGCTCTGGACCCTTCAGCCTCGGTACGTATGGCTGAGCTGCTGACCGAAGCGGGGCTGCCGGACGGCGTGTTCAACGTTATTCACTGTTCTAACGAAGATGCAGAGCAGCTCTATACCGATCCGCGCGTGCAGGCCGTAAGTTTTGTTGGCTCTTCTGGCGTGGCGGAGCACATCTATAAAACCGCCAGCGCCCACGGTAAGCGTGTTCAGGCTTTCGGCGCGGCAAAAAATCATGCCATCGTGATGCCGGATGCCGAGCTGGAAAGCACCGTGAACGCCATTATGGGCGGCGCGTTTGGCTCTGCAGGCGAACGCTGCATGGCGCTGCCGGTGGTGGTTGCGGTTGGCGATGATACCGCAGACAAATTAATTGCCGCCCTGACGCCGCTGGTTAAAGCGCTGCGCGTAGGGCCTGGCATCAAAAAAGGCAGCGAAGAGAACGAAATGGGGCCGGTTGTCTCTGCCGCGCACCAGAAAAAAGTGCTGGGTTACATCAACCAGGGCGAGCAGGAAGGCGCGAAGCTGGTGGTGGATGGGCGTAACTGTCAGGTTGAAGGCTACAGCGAAGGTTACTACGTTGGCGGCACGCTGTTTGATAACGTCACCGCCGATATGGTCATCTGGCGTGAAGAGATCTTCGGACCGGTGCTCAGCATTATGCGCGCGCCAGACTATGCTACTGCTCTGAAGCTGGTTAACAGCCACGAATTTGGCAACGGCAGCGCCATCTTCACCAGCAATGGTCATACCGGACGTGATTTTGTGCGTGAAGTGCAGGCAGGGATGGTTGGCGTAAACGTGCCGGTGCCGGTGCCAATGGCGTTCCACAGCTTTGGCGGCTGGAAGCGCTCCGTCTTTGGCGCACTGAACGTGCACGGGCCAGACGGCGTGCGTTTCTATACCCGTATGAAAACGGCCACCGTACGCTGGCCGGGCGGTCAGAAAACCGTTTCTGAGTTCAGCATGCCAACGTTGGGTTAATCCACGAGCAGGGGAAAAGCAGAATGTCATTGCTTAACAAAGTAAAACAACCGGATGCGCAAGGGCGCATCCAGCATGTTACTCCGGAGAGCGCAAGCTGGCGCTATGTGGGCTTTGATGCTTACCAGTTGGAAAAAGGGCAAAGGCTGCAGCTGGAAAGTGGCGATAGAGAGCTGTGTCTGGTGCTGGTAGCGGGGCTGGCTTCGGTGAAAACGCTGCACGCGGAGTTTCCCGGTATCGGCAAGCGCATGTCGCCCTTTGAGCGCACGCCACCTTATTCCGTCTATGTACCCAATCACGATAAGGTCGAAATTTACGCGGACACGGATCTGGAGCTGGCCGTGTGTAACGCGCCAGGTAAAGGGACGCTGCCCGCCAGGCTGATTACGCCTGCCGACGTGGGCGTGGAGCAGCGCGGCAAAGGTCGCAACAAGCGGCTGGTACACAATATTCTGCCTGACGATAAGCCAGCGGACAGCCTGCTGGTGGTGGAAGTCTACACCAATGAAGGGGATACCAGCTCCTACCCCAGCCATAAACACGATAGGGAAGACTCAGAGTCGGAAACCTATCTGGAAGAAACCTATTACCACCGCTTTAATCCGCAGCAGGGTTTTGCCATGCAGCGCGTCTATACGGACGATCGTTCGCTGGATGAGTGCATGGCTGTCTACAACCATGATGTGGTCACCGTGCCGCGTGGCTACCATCCGGTAGCAACTATTGCCGGCTACGATAATTATTATCTGAACGTGATGGCAGGACCGGTAAGATTATGGAAGTTTAGCTGGGAACACGATCACGCCTGGATTAACAGCGAGGCGTATCCGCGCGAAAAGTAACGCCGGATAAATGAAACGAGTCAGTGAAAAACGGGTGGAATTTTCCACCCGTTTTTTATGCTTTCGCAACGTTATTCAGCGCCAGTGAAACGGCCAGCGTCTGGGCAAGGCACAGGGAAGCGACCTGCGAACGGAAACCATCCACCTGCGCTTCACGCACCACAAAGCAGACATCGCTGAACGCCGCAAGCGGGCTGACCTGGCTGTCGGTTATGGCAATCAGGTGCGCGCCACGTTTAGCGCCCAGCTCAACCAGCTCAACCGCTTCCCGCGCATAGGGGGAGTAGCTGATAGCAATCACTACGTCCTTTGGGTTTACCATGCTTAACTGCTCGGTAAACATGCCGCCAAGACCATCAATCAGAAAGGCGCGGCGCTCCAGATGACGCAGCGCATAGGTCAGGTAAGAAGCGACACTGAAAGAGCGGCGCAGGCCAATCACATAGATATTGTCCGCCTGATTAAGCAGCTCCACGGCTTTATTCAACTGCTCAGGGTTGGTCTGCATCGCCAGCTGTTGCAGCGCCTGCGAGTTTACCATAGTGAACACATTAAGAATTTCAGCGGGATTTTCAGGTGGCGTTGCCGACTCGTCGGTTGAGGTCTGGCGGAAAAGACGCGCGCGCTCGGTGTAATTCACCGTCTCTTCCATCAGATGCTGACGGAAAACCTGTTTCATCTCGTTAAAGCCGCTGAAACCAAAGGCGTTAGAGAAGCGAATAAGGGTGGAGGGCGGCACATCAGCCTGTTGGGCAATAGAGGCCACGGTATCAAAAGCGATGCTGTTGCTGTTGTCTAGAATATAGCGAGCAACCTGTTTCAGGCGCTTACTCAGAGTATCGTAGCGACGACGGATGTCGTCCTGTAACAGGGAAAGCTGCGTCGGGTTATTGGTCATTACTTCGGCTCACCAAATAAAATAAGTCATCTTCTTCTGGTCGATATTCTACCAGATGAACAAAAAATTTCACTTGCTAACGGAAATCAGGGGATCTATTTCATCGGGGTTATGAAACTAATCACACTTCAGATGGCAAAACAGGTCGCCAGGCAGGTATTTAACTTCGTGCTCTGAAATAAGTGGGGATCTTCAGCTATGCCCGGAAGCATTTCAGAAGCAAAAAAGAGGGCGCTGAAGAAGAAAAGGAGCGGGAGCCGATCCGGCTCCGCGAGGGGCAGAAAATTAGCCACCCGCAGGATCCTCTTCGGTCACCGTCCTTTAGCAGAGGTTTACTTCGCCGGACGAACTTCACGCCAGTAGTTGATCAACTGATGATAATTGCTCTTCACCTGAGCGATGAGCGCCTCATCATCCAGCTCACCCTGCAACCACTGGCGCGAAGGCTGCCCAAAGATGGTACGGCCCACGGCGAACCCTTTTACCCACGGCGCTCTGGCGGCATCGGCAAAACCTGCTTTCAACTTCTCTTCCGGCGCGTCCAGTCCCAGGATCAGGATGCCACGACAGTAAGGGTCATGCTGCTCGATCACTCCGCTTATCGCTTCCCAGCTCTCAAGCTTAAGCGGCGGCAGCTTCCACCAGTCGGGCTGAATGCCCAGTGAATAGAAGTGCGTCAGAATATCGAGATAGTAGGACTCCTGCTTGTCCGGGTTGCTCTCCGGCAGGATCACTTCCAGCAGCAGTTCATGGCCCGTTTTGTTACAGCCGTTCCAGACGTCCAGCACCAGTTCATCCTGCTCTTTGCGCAGTTCGGCGCTGTCATGGGGATGATAGAACACCAGGCATTTCACCACGTGCTCCTGCGGCCAGTCGACTAACTGAGAACCGATGTTGCCGTGCTCAAGGCGCAGAGGACGCGAGCTGGGCAGCTCAATCGGCCGACCAATCCACCACCCTTTGCCGGTAATGGCGTTCAGCGCTGGCTGACCGTAAGTGGTGTCGGCCAGAATGCCGCTACGGCTCTCCAGGCCCGCTTCCCCTGCCGCCTCTTCCGCTGCCCGCAGCAGCAACAGCTTGAGTTCAGGCAGACGGGAAGGGTCGACACCCGCTTCACTGGCCATATCCAGCAGCTGCTTACGATGGTCAAAGGCAAAGACGCACAGTTCCGGCCACTGCTGCTTCCGCGTGGTAACGCGATGCAGATGTTTGAGGCGTTTGTCCAGATCGGGACGTTTCACTTCGTCAGCGCGGCTCAGGAAATCGTCCAGCTCCGCTTTGGTGGGCATTGCCGGGGCGCAGCCGTGGCGTGAAACCACCAGCGCACCACAGGCGTTGGCATAGCGGCACGCCTGTTCCCAACCTTCATCATTCAGCCAGCCACGTAGCAGGCCGGACATAAAGGCATCGCCTGCACCCAGCACGTTCAGTACCTCAACGCGCACGCCGCTCTGCAATTTAGTCTGTTCCCAGCTCGTCGGGATCTCGCCTTCCAGCACCACACAGCCCATCGGGCCACGTTTGCACACCAGTGTCGCTTTGGTCGCCTGGCGGACATTTTTCAGGGCGGTAAGTGTATCCGTGCTGCCCCCGGCGATATGAAACTCTTCTTCTGTTCCCACCACCAGATCGAAATAGTGCAGTACTTCCTGCAACTGCTGAGTAACATGCTGTGACTCCACGAAACGCGTTTCCCCGTCTCCCAGCGAAGTCAGGCCCCATAACACCGGACGATAATCAATATCCAGCGCCGTGCGTAAGCCGTTGTTACGTGCAATATCGAGCGCTTTCAACACCGCCGCGCGGGTATCAGGATGGGAGAGGTGCGTGCCGGTGACGGCAACGGATCGGGAAGAGGTAATGTACTCTTCTTTAATATCTTCCGGGGTCAGTCCCATATCCGCACAATTATCGCGGTAGAACACCAGCGGGAAGGTATCCTGATCTTTGATCCCCAGGATCACCAGACCGGTCAGACGGGTTTTATCGGTAATCAGGCATTCGGTGTCGGCACCTGCACGCTGCAACTCTTCGCGCAGAAAACGCCCCATATGCTCATCACCCACGCGTGCCAGCATCCCCGACTTCAGGCCCTGAATCGCCGTGCCGTAAGCCACATTGCCGGACGATCCGCCGAGATACTTAGCGAACGTGCTGGTATCTTCAAGGCGGGCGCCAATTTGCTGGCCATAAAGGTCAACGGCAATGCGCCCGATACAAATCACATCAAGCCGCTTCTGTTGTGTACTCATACCTGTTTTTTCCTTCTGTGATGTGCCGCGCTTCTCCAGCGGAGTCGCCTGAGCGTGACGCCCGGATTTGATATGCGAGTCAGTATGGGGAATAAATATTTCAACTTCAACACAAAATGAAACTAATACCCCAAAAGTGTGAGGTGGATAAAACTCTGCTGCAACGGATCGAACAGGATCAAATTCCCCCCTGGCTTCAGGGAGATGGGGCAGTGTGAGCCGCCTCGCAAACCCTGAATGCGCGAATCGTAAACTCGTTGAAGTGAAACGTAATTTTCTCTCTCTGTACCAACTCTTCTTTCTTGTTCCAAAACGCCGTGTCCCCTCACCCTGCTCAGAGCCGTTTAACGGCATAATTTGATCTCACTCGCAAAATGAAATGTTTCTTCTGTAATTGTGTTTAGTGAAAAAAATATTTGTTTATAATCGCCTCACGTTTCACTTACAGCCGTCGCTTGTTTTTATCCTGGCGGCCAGGATTGCGAACCCGGAAGGTTGCTGACTTTCCGCCGAACCGTTAAGGAAGAGCAAATGGGTAAGATCAGATTAACCACAGCACAGGCTCTGGTCAGATTTCTGGATAACCAGTATCTGTCGGTAGATGGCGTTGAAACCAAATTCGTCAAAGGTATTTTCGCCATCTTTGGCCATGGCAACGTGCTGGGGTTGGGCCAGGCGCTGGAGCAGGATAGCGGCGATCTGGTGGTGCATCAGGGACGTAACGAGCAGGGCATGGCCCATGCGGCCATCGGCTACGCTAAGCAGAAATTGCGCCGTGAAATTATCGCCTGTACCTCCTCTGTCGGTCCGGGTGCCGCCAATATGATCACCGCAGCGGGCACCGCCTCAGCTAACCGCATTCCTTTATTACTGCTGCCGGGCGATGTGTTTGCCACCCGCCAGCCAGACCCGGTTTTGCAGCAGATTGAGCAGAGCCACGATCTCAGCATCAGCACCAACGATGCCTTCCGCGCAGTGAGCAAATACTGGGACAGGATAAACCGTCCGGAACAGCTGATGACGGCCTGTATCAATGCGA
The DNA here is from genome assembly GCF_033657285.1 of Erwinia sp. MMLR14_017. Classification (NCBI taxonomy): domain Bacteria; kingdom Pseudomonadati; phylum Pseudomonadota; class Gammaproteobacteria; order Enterobacterales; family Erwiniaceae; genus Erwinia; species Erwinia sp. MMLR14_017. The sequence goes on from NZ_JAWVWP010000002.1 coordinate 413,771, forward strand.
TGCGTGTTTTGACCGATCCGGCAGAGACCGGCGCGGTAACCATCTCGCTGCCGCAGGATGTGCAGGGCGAGGCCTATGATTACCCGGACTATTTTTTCCAGAAACGCGTCCATTTACTTGACCGTCGCCTGCCGACAGAAGCCCAGCTTGCCGCCGCTCTGCAACTTATGGCGGGTAAACGTAAGCCGATGATCGTTTGCGGCGGCGGCGTGAAGTACTCCGAAGCTGGTGAAGCGCTGCGCCAGTTCGCGGAACGCCATCAGATCCCCTTTGCGGAAACGCAGGCAGGAAAAGGCACCCTCGTCTCCGATCATCCGCTTAATGTGGGTGGTGTGGGTGAAACTGGTTGCCTGGCCGCCAATTTACTGGCGAAAGAGGCGGATCTGGTGATTGGCGTGGGCACACGCTACACCGATTTCACCACCGCCTCGAAATGGATTTTCCAGAATCCGGATGTCAGCTACATCAATATTAACGTCAGTAACTTCGACGCTTACAAGCTGGATGCGGTACAGGTCGTAGCGGATGCGCGGGAAGCCCTGACGGCGCTGGATGAACGTCTGGCTCAGCAAGGTTTCAGCAGCGGCTGGGGCGAGCAGATCCCACAAGCGCAAAGCAGGCTGCTGAAAGAGACGCAGCGCGTCTATCAGGCGGTCTACAGCAACGAAGGCTTTATCCCGGAAATTGACGACAGCCTCGATCGTGAAGCCGTCTATGCCGAATTTAATCGCCTTACCGACTCCTTCCTGACGCAGAGCAGCGTGCTGGGGACGCTGAATGAGCACCTCCCAAAGGATTCGGTGATCGTCGCCGCTGCGGGTAGTTTGCCCGGCGATCTCCAGCGCGTCTGGCGCACCAAAGATTACAACAGTTACCACGTGGAGTATGGCTACTCCTGCATGGGCTACGAGGTTAGCGCGTCACTGGGCGTGAAGCTGGCCGAGCCACACCGCGAGGTCTACACGCTGGTGGGCGATGGCTCATTTATGATGCTGCACTCCGAGCTGGTCACCTCCATTCAGGAGCGGGCCAAAATCAACGTGGTGCTGTTCGATAACATGACCAACGGCTGTATCAACAATCTTCAGATAGAACACGGCATGGAGAGCTTCACCACCGAGTTCCGTTTCCGTAATAGCGAAAGCGGCAAGCTGAATGGCGGCTTTATACCTGTCGACTTTGCCGCTATCGCGGCCGGTTACGGCTGTAAAACCTATCGCGTGACCACGCTGGAACAGCTGAAAGAGGCGCTGGAAGATGCCCGCAGGCAGACCGTTTCCACGCTGATTGATATTAAAGTGCTGCCAAAAACCATGGTGCACAAATACTTCAGCTGGTGGCGCGTGGGCGGCGCACAGGTTTCTGAATCAGAACGTGTTGATGCCGTTGCCCGCATGCTCAACGAACATATCGGACAGGCACGCGAATACTGATCCTCTTTTTACTCTTAATGACAGATCGGAACCGGTCACCGCCACAGCATAGTGGCGGGGCCCGATACCGCGCTGAACCCTACATGATGAAGGATATGCTATGACTCTCAGACTCGGTGTTATCGGTACAGGTGCAATTGGTCAGGAACACATTCGTCGCTGCAGCAAAGTGTTGCAGGGGGCAAAAGTGGTCGCCGTCTCCGACATCAATATTGATGGCGCAAAGGGCATCGTCAGCCGTTTAGGGCTGGAGGCGGAAGTCTATGCCAACGGTCATGATGTGATTGCCTCTTCCGATGTGGATGCGCTGATTGTGACTTCGTGGGACCCCACGCACGAAGAGTTTACCCTTGCCGCCGTGGCTGCCGGTAAACCAGTATTTTGCGAAAAGCCGCTGGCGCTGAGCGCTGAAGGGTGCCGCCGTATTGTTGATGCAGAAATTGCATACGGTAAGCGCCTGGTGCAGGTCGGTTTTATGCGCCCTTATGATGCCGGCTATCGTGCGTTAAAGCAGGTTATTACCAACGGCGACATCGGTGAACCCCTGATGCTGCACTGCGCGCACCGCAACCCCACCGTTCCTGAAAGCTATACCACGGATATGGCCATCACCAATACGCTGATCCATGAGCTGGACGTGCTGCGCTGGCTGACGGAAGACGACTATAAATCTGTGCAGGTGGTGTTCCCGCGCTCCACCAAAAACAGCCATGCAAAGCTGCGTGACCCGCAGATAGTGCTGTTTGAAACGCAGAAAGGCACCCGTATTGATGTCGAAATCTTTGTGAACTGTGCCTATGGCTACGACATTCAGTGCGAGGTGGTTGGGGAAACTGGAATCGCCAGACTGCCAGAGCCTGCTGCGGTGCAGATGCGTAAAGAGGCAAAACTCTCGACCGCTATTCTCACCGACTGGAAAGATCGTTTTATTGACGCTTATGACGTTGAGCTACAAGCCTTTATCAACGATGCAACGGTTGGCAAGCTGCAAGGGCCTTCTGCCTGGGATGGCTATGCGGCCTCCGTCGCGGCTGATGCCTGTCTGAAAGCGCAGGAGAGCGGGGCCATTGAGGCCGTTGAGCTGCCGCCTCGCCCGGCGTTTTATAACAAGTAATGCCCTTTTCCCCGCCGGTGGCGGGGAAAACGCTGAACCGATCCTCAGGGAGAAACAGATGAAAATCGCTTTTGACGTTGATGTCATCAAAGAGATGGGCATTACCAGAATGGTCCATCAGGTGGCGGACTGGGGCTACAAATATATTGAGCAGTCGCCGCATCCTCAGATCAACCCCTTTTACAAGCACCCCAAGGCCAGTCGGGAGATCATCACCGAATACAAAAATGCGCTGCGTGAAACGGGCGTGGAGATCTCCTCCTTTATCGTCGTCTATCGCTGGTCCGGACCGGATGAGGCGCGCCGTCAGGCCGCCGTGCGTAACTGGAAGCGGATGATTGAGATTGCGGTTGAAACCGGCGTGCAGGTGATCAATACCGAGCTATCCGGGACGCCAAACGAGCCGGAGATCTGCGAAGAGATGTTCTACCGCTCGATGGAAGAGCTGCTGCCGATCGTCGAGCGTGAAGGTATTCGTATCGAAATTCAGTCCCACCCCTGGGACTTCTGTGAAGAAAATAATGAAACGGCGGACCTGGTAAAATCGTTCCGCAGTGAAAACGTCAAGTATCTCTATAGCGTGCCGCACACCTTCTTCTACGACAAAGGCAAGGGCGATGTTAAAAGCATGCTGGAATACGCAGGCGGCGATCTGTCGCATGTGCTGATTGCCGATACCATGAACCACACTAAGCATTGCCGCTATATCGTGAACCCGCCCGGTGTGGATGCCGTTGTCCACCAGCATGTAGGCGTTGGTGAAGGGGAGGTCGATTTCGCCGCCCTGTTCCAGACTCTGCGTGAAATGGACTTCGCTAACCGGAGTTACAAAGTTGGCGGAGAGTCGATTATTGCCTCTTCCCTGTTCGGTTATCCGGAAAAAATGCCGCGTCAGGCGGTGGAAACCCGCGAGCTGATCGAGCGTGAACTGCTGAACCGTTAGTCCGTAGCGGCGTCGCCGCCTTATCCCTTACGAGAAAAGACGATGAATAAAGAGAACGTGAAGCTGGCAATAGCGCCGATTGGCTGGACCAACGACGATATGCCGGAGCTGGGTGCGGAGAATACCTTTCAGCAAATCGTCAGCGAAATGGCGCTGGCAGGGTTCACCGGCAGTGAGGTTGGCAGTAAGTATCCGCGCAATCCTGCGGTGCTGAAACCGATGCTGGAGATACGTGGTCTGCAAATTTGCAACGCCTGGTTCAGCACCTTTTTTGCGAATGGTGATAAAGCAAAGACCATTGATGAATTTATTAACCATCGTGATTTTCTGCATGCCATGGGAGCCAAAGTAATTGGTTGTTCTGAGCAGAGCAGAAGCATTCAGGGTACGACGCTGTCGGTGCTGGATGAGAAGCCCAATTTCAGCGATGAAGAGTGGCGCTTAACGGCGGAAGGCTACAACGAGCTGGCGAAGCTGGCGGCAGAGAAAGGTATGCAGGTCGCTCTGCATCATCATATGGGCACGGCCATTCAGACTACGGAAGAGATTGACCGCTTTATGGCCCTGACTAACGATGATGTCTACCTGCTGTTCGACACCGGCCACGCTTACTACTCTGAAGGCAGCCAGACGAAGATGCTGGCGATCCTGAAAAAGTACCTGCCGCGTATCAATCACATCCATCTGAAAGACGTGCGTGATGAGGTGGTGGCTCAGGTCAGGAGTCAGAAAATGTCCTTCCTGGACGGCGTGAAAAAGGGCACGTTCACCGTGCCGGGCGATGGCGTTATCGACTTTATGCCGGTATTTTCCCTGTTGGATGAAGCAGGCTATAAGGGTTGGATGGTGGTGGAAGCTGAACAGGACCCGGCGTTAGCCAATCCGTTTGAATACGCGGTAAAGGCCAGAAAATACATTCGCGAGCATGCGGGCCTGTAGCTGCAACAGATGCCGCTGAAAGCGCATAAAAAAGCCCCGGTCAGTTGACCGGGGCTTTTTGTTAAGGCGTTCGTGCGCTTACGTCAACGCTGCTTATTTTAACGTAATAGTATTGATGATGTTTTCTGCATCGGTCTGCGACTGCTGCTGATTATCGGCGGGCAGAGTGATCTGCAACGTCAGCAGTTTGCCGTCAACCTTCGCCAGCACCACGGAGGACCAGGAAGATTGATTCTTGGCAGAGATGACCGTATCGAGCCGCTGGGCAGGCTGGCCTTTCAGATCCACCGATTTGTTGGTCACCACCTGCAACTGCGGGTCACGATTGCGCTGTTGCTGCTCAAGGCGTTTAGCCAGCACGTCCAGGCCATCGGTCGTCGCATCGCCTTCGATAACGATAATCGCTTTCTGTCCGGTCGCATCGGCATAGACGTGCATGTTATTCGCCTGCGTACCGAGCTTGCCGCTCTGATCGGACATGCCGGCAGGCAGCGTGAAGCCTAATTTACCCTCCATCAGGGTCACATTTTGCGAGCTTTGGCTGCTGCTGACGCCGTTGTCATCAGCAGAGGCTTTATCATCTTTGCCGTCGCAGGCGGCCAGTCCAACCACCAGTAAACCGATACCGGCATATTTCAGTAAGTTACGCATCATGATCCCTTTTACGTTAGTCGTGTGCTGCAATAGAGCCACTCATAAAATAGCAATCAGCTGGCAAAAGCAACCGCCGGCCTGTTACAGCCTTCAGCTTAACCGAAGTTGACCTGTGCGCGACTCGATTTTTCCGCCAGGCGCTTAAGCATCGCATTTAACAGCAAACCGTAAGCGGGCAGGAAGAAAATCATGCAGATAAGCACCTTAAAGCTGTAGTCCACCAGCGCGATCTCCACCCAGTTCTGCGCCATAAACGGGTCCGGGCTTTTATAGAAAGCGATAAAGAAGAAGGCCAGCGTATCGCTGATGTTGCCCAGGAACATGGCGGAGGCTGGCGCAATCCACCATTGAGGCAGCTTACGCAGACGGTTAAAGACATGGACATCCAGAATCTGTCCCAGCGCATACGCCATAAAGCTGGCGCAGGCGATACGGGCAACAAACAGGTTTACCTCTTTCAGCGCGGCAAATCCCTGCCATTCACCCTGATAGAAGAGGGCGGAGATGCTGTAAGAGATAAACAGCGCCGGAACCATTACCGCCAGAATAATACGACGAGCCAGCGGCGCGCCAAAAATCCGCACGGTGAGATCGGTTGCCAGGAAGATAAACGGAAAGCTGAAGGCGCCCCATGTGGTATGGAGGCCGAAAACAGAGATTGGTAGCTGTACCAGATAGTTACTGGAGGTGATCACCAGGACGTGGAACAACGACAGCCAGACCAGCGCATGCGTGCGCTGACTTTTCGAGAATGAAATCATCTTGTAGCCTTTTTGAAAGTTGGGGTGAGGGAACCCAATGAAAATGGTCTTGCGTAGCAAGTGCGCGGCATATTACCGAAACAGAGTGCTAATGCAATGGTTAATTTTAGCGCAAACGTTATCGTTATCTGCGCGCTTGCACAGGCGAAGGGTGTGGGTAAAATAAATGCTGTCACTGAACCTTAAAGAGAGTGTTATGAGCGATCTGTTCGCCAATCCCGACCAAACCCTGGATGCTATGGGGCTACGCTGTCCCGAGCCTGTGATGATGGTGCGTAAAACCGTGCGCCATATGCAGGAGGGCGAAACCCTGCTGATTATTGCCGACGATCCCGCCACAACCCGCGATATTCCAGGGTTCTGCCGTTTTATGGAGCATACGCTGGTGGCCCAACTTACCGAGCAGGTGCCCTATAAGTATCTGTTGAAGAAGGGGCTGTAGAGCTGTCAATGACAGTTTCTGAAGTCAGTGTTAAGGCAAGTTGCCTGAAGGAATATCGTCAGCAGTAAGATGTGCAGAAAGGTCAGGTCGTCTGTGAATGCAGGCGATCTGGTCAGGGAGAATGGGCTGAACACAAAAACGCCGTGAAATTATCCCTGATGGCTGCGAAGCGGCGTCCATGCCGCTTAGCCTTTGCTTATCAGCCCGTTCTCCCTTCCCCTGCGGCTTCAACGTTGTCTGCCCGAAAACTTCAGCATTGGTGAGATAACGCCGGGTTGGGATCTGGTCAGCTTTTGCGCAGCAGGCGCAATGCGTTAGCGGTTACTAACGCTGTAGCGCCTGAATCGGCGAGAACCGCCAGCCACAAGCCGGTAATGCCCATCAGCGTCGTGATCAGAAAGATCCCTTTCAACCCCAGCGCAATAGTCACGTTCTGGCGGATATTGGCATGCGTCGCTCTGGACAAGCGGATCATGGTTGCCAGACCGCCCAGCCGATTATGCGTCAGCGCGGCGTCGGCGGTTTCCAGCGCCACATCGCTGCCGCTGCCCATGGCAATGCCGATAGTGGCGGCTTTCATCGCGGGCGCATCATTAATGCCGTCGCCGACCATGGCGACAGGCTGCTGCTGATTAAGCTCGCCGATGGCGGCCACTTTGTCTGCGGGCAGCAAGCCAGCACGATAATCAATGCCCAGCTCTGCGGCAATGGCAGCTGCGGCACGAGGGTTATCGCCGGTCAGCATCACTGCCTGAATCTTCATTGCTTTCAGCTCAGCCAGCGCAGCTAAAGCATCGGCTCGTAACGTATCACGCAGCACAAGCAGCGCGGTTGGCTGGCTCTCCTCCAGCATAACCACTACCGTGTTGCCCCCGGCTTCCAGCCGGATGACCTCTTCCGCCTGACGGGAAGAGAGCACCTTTTCCGCCAGGCGACCCGGCGCGCTGATTAAAAGTTTGTGACCACCAACTACTGCTTCCACACCGCTGCCCGCAAGCGTCCGCTGCTCGCAGGCTGGAGGTAGCGCCAGCTTTCTTTCCGCCGCCTGCGCCACTATCGCTTTCGCCAACGGGTGTGAAGAACCGCTTTCCACCGCCGCCGCTTTTGCCAGCAGTGAAGCTTCAGGCTCTTCTGTCAGCGGCACAATGGCCACAACCTGCGGTTTGCCTTGCGTCAGCGTGCCTGTTTTATCGAAAGCCAGGGTGCGAACCGCATTCAGACTTTCCAGCGCTGAGCCGCCTTTAATCAGCACTCCACGGCGGGAAGCGGCAGCCAGGCCAGAGGTGATGGCTGCCGGCGTCGATATCACCAGTGCGCAAGGGCAGCCAATCAGCAGCAGTGTCAGACCTTTATAGATCCACGGCTGCCACTCTGCCGCCATCAGCAGCGGCGGGATTATTGCCGTCAGCAGGGATAACCCCATGATTACCGGCGTATAAATCCGGCTGAAACGGTCCAGAAAACGCTCAATGGGCGCCCGATTCGATTCCGCCTCTTCAATCAGATGCAGGATGCGGTCAATCGCGCTCTCGCCTGGCTCAGAAACTACTTCCAGCAGAACCTGGCGGTCAATGCTCAGGCAGCCTGCGGCAACGGCTTCGCCCTGCTGGCGCTCAACCGGCACCGACTCTCCGGTCAGGGCACTTTCATCAAAGCTGGCGAAGGGAGAGAGCAGACGCGCATCCGCTGGTAACCGCGAACCCGCCGCAACCTCAATCTTGTCGCCCGGTCGCAGGGCGCTAAGCGGAACCGTTTCCCGCACGTTGCCGTTCAGCCGGATAGCCTCTTCAGGTTTCAGCGCCATTAAAGCCGTTACGCCGCGCCGCGCCCGACCGGCAGCAAAAGACTCAAGCCGCTCGCCGAACAGGAACAGCAGGAGCACCATAGCCGCTTCCGCCGTGGCGCCAATAAACAGAGCGCCAATGGCCGCAACGCTCATCAGCGTTTCAATGGCAAACGGCGTTCCGCTGCGGATCAGGCGAAGGGCATTGCGGGCGACAGGCCAGACGCCGACCAGAGTGGTCAGCGTGAAGGCAATCTCGCCTGCCTGCGGGTGGAAAATGTGGATCAGCCAACTGACGAGCATTAATCCGCACAGCAAAAGCAGGGTGCGGTTCTCCTGCCAGAAACCGGGAGAGGGTTCGGCTGTATGAGGGGCATTGCTGAGTTTCAGCCTGAAACCCGCTCTGGAAACGGCGGCTTCCACCTGCTGGCGGATATCCTTATCTGCGCTGACTACCAGCTTTTCGGTGGCAAACAGCACGCGCGCCTGAACAACATCAGGCACATTGCCGACGGCCTTTTCAATTTTACGGGCGCAGGCTGGACAGTCCATCCCTTCGATTAACCAGCTAAAACGTGTTCTGTCGCTTTCCTTATCACCTTCGCTGCCTGAACCACCGTCCACCTCAGGGCAACAGCTTGATTCAGGAGTGGCTGGAGTAATAGCCGAAATTTTTTTGATCACGGGGCGAGGTTTAGCGCCGCATTCAGGCTGACCGGGGGTATGGCGATGACCACAAGAGCAAAGGGATGAGTGTGAGTGCATAACGCCTCCTGATGAGTAACGGCGGGAAACGCTCCCGCCGACACGCCATCATACACTCTGGAGTCGACTCCAGAGTCAAGGCCTTTGCTGCGCTTACAGGTAGAGTGAGCGCACAATCATAAAGTGGCCGACAAAATAGCAAGCGGCAACAATCGCGCTGTCCGCGGTAAAACGACGACGATAGTGGCTGATAAGCCAGACGATATTCGCCAGCAGCAGCAGTGAGCTACCAATCATCAGCGTGAAGCTGTAATCCGTTGGGCGGAAGAAATAGTGCTCTGTGGTCAGCCAGACCATCAGCAACGTCATGCCAATAAAGGTACAAATCGGCCAACGCAGATCCTCCAGGCGCGACCAGATGGTGGCGATCAGCGCTGCGCCAATAATCACCAGCGCCAGCGGTATGGGCCAGAAAAAGGTCAGCGTCATATGACTGGCGAAACAGATAGTGTAGAGCAGGTGAGAGAGGAAGAAAGCGCCCATCGCATAGAGCATACGCCGGTTAGGCAGCAGGGTCAGCGCATCACCAATAAGCGTGGCGAGCAGGCCAAACAGGATAAGATAATCTGTAGTGTTGAGAACCGGAGCCTGCCAGGCCAGCGCTAACAGCAGCAGCAGCGTGACGGGTTTAAATACCCAGCGTTGCCATTGAGGACCACGATAGGAGGCATCAACGTATAACCAACCGGAAAAAAGCACTGCCAGAAACGACCAAATCATAATGTGTCCCTTTGTTTTCAGATGCAAAACTCCACAAATCTGAATTGAGTTTAGGCCAGGCTATCACGATGTGACAATGGGAGGGCTCTGGTTGTATCCTTTCAGGCCAGTAAACCATCCGCATTGCCTGATAGGGAGAAAGAAGGAAAATATGAAACTTCTGTTTTTCGTCGTACTGGCTGTGATTGCCGTACTGGCTACGCGCCAGTTTATTAAGCAGCGCAGAGAAGTCGCAGTGAATGACGCTTCTCCGGTTCGTTCTATGCCGGCTGAAGTAAAAGCCAAGCGCGAGTTCCCGCTGCCTGACCGTCGGTCACGCCAGCGTGAAGTTATACCGGTTGAGGAGATGCGCTTTGAGGCATGGTTCCATCCGCTGAATGGCGCAGGGGATTTTAAGCTGGTTCTCAAAGAAAAAGATTATAATCAGATAGATAAAGGCGACAGAGGGCAGCTGAAGGTGCAGGGGACGCGTTTTATCTCCTTTAACGCTAACTGAAAGCCTGCCGAAAGCGCCTGGCCTGTCAGCGCTTTCGGCTGGTTTTCTGCTTTTACTTTTTCGGCAGAAACTTTTTTTGCCAGGCCAGCAGTTCAAATACGCCAAAAAAGAAGATTTTGATCTGCATCAGGCCGCTCAGCTTTGGCGCATCCTTCGGCTGCGTGGCACGCATCAGCACCAGCTGCAGGCCGTGCATCACCACCATGAAAAACAGCGCAACATCAATAAAGTATTTCAGCGGTTTGGGAAACGGATGCACCAGGTTGAGCAGTAAAAATGCCCAGACACAGATCATCAGTAACCGGCCTGCATTAATCAGCATTTTTTTGCTCCTTCTCAGTAACCTGGCGGCGATAAAGGCGATAAGCTACCTGACCCGCTATCTTTTCCCGCCAGAGCTGCCAGCTTACCGGCACCGGCGGCAGGCCGTGCTCCACTTCGCTTTCCACATAAATCAGCGCGCTTTCCGCCAGCCAGCCCTGGGTTTCCAGCTGGGCGATGGTCTGTTCCAGCAGCCCCTTACGAAACGGCGGATCGATAAATATCAGGTCGTGTGGTTCGCCGCCCTGCGCCAGAAATTGCAGGGTATTCACGTTTATCACCCGGCCTGTTTTTGCGCCCAGCGTGGCCAGATTCTTCTCTAACTGCTGGGCTACCGGGCGTTCCAGCTCCAGCAGTGTCGCTGAGGCGGCATGGCGGGAGAGAGCCTCCAGCCCCAGCGCCCCACTTCCGGCAAAACAATCGAGACAGCGGGCGCCCTGGATATCGGGCGCCAGCCAGTTAAATAACGTTTCACGAACGCGATCGGTCGTTGGACGCAGTCCGGCGCTGTCCGGTACCGGAAGTTTTCTGCCGCGCCACAGACCGCCAATAATGCGGATTTGTCCGGCGCCACCGCCACGGGTTTTTTTATTCATGCTGCTGAACTCTACATAATTTGTTGCACAGTTTAACGCGCGATCGGGGCGGAGGAAACGTAAAAAGGGTGCTGTGTTGCGTTAGCAGGAAAGTGTTAGACTAGGGGATTAAGATGATTTTCAGAGACCTGACAGTTTTTTCCCCGCGAGGAGTGTGGTTGCACCATGGCAAAAAATAAAAAACGTGGCTTTTTTTCCTGGCTGGGATTAGGGCGTGAGGAGCAGGCGCCTCAGGAAGAGATAAAAGAGACGTCAGAGGAACAGCATCCCGCGGCTGAGACATCATCAGATGAGGCCACGCCAGCGGCTGAACAGCGCGCGGAAGCGATTGTTGAAGTGACGGAAACCGTTGCTCAGCAGCAGGCCGCCCACGCTGAAGAGGCGTTGAAGGCGCGCCCGGCAGAAGAAACTCTGCCGGAAGAGGTTGCTGAAGTTAAACCAGCGCCTGAAGAAGAGTACCTGCCGGAAGAGGTTGCTGAAGTTAAACCAGCGCCTGAAGAAGAGTACCTGCCGGAAGAGGTTGCTGAAGTTAAACCAGCGCCAGAAGAAGAGTACCTGCCGGAAGAGGTTGCTGAAGTTAAGCCAGCACCTGAAGAGGAATACCTGCCGGAAGAAGCGGCTGAAGTCGAGCCGGAAGAGGAGATCTCTCCGGAAGAGCTGGAAGCCCTGGCCCTGGCGGCTGATGATTCAGAGTCCGGCCAAATTAACGAAGAAGAGTCTGTTGCCGCCGCGTTAGCCAAAGTGGAACAGGCCGACAGCTCAGAGCAGGCGGAACAACAGCGGCCAACCAAAGAGGGCTTTTTTGCCCGCCTGAAACGCAGCCTGGTGAAAACGCGCCAGAATCTGGGCTCCGGGTTTATTGGGCTGTTCCGCGGCAAAAAGATTGACGACGATCTGTTTGAGGAGCTGGAAGAGCAGCTGCTGATCGCTGACGTCGGGGTGGAAACCACACGCCGTATCATCAGCAATCTTACCCAGCAGGCAAACCGCAAGCAGCTGCGTGATGCAGAAGCGCTTTACGGGCTGCTGAAGCAGGAAATGTCAGAGATTCTGGCTAAAGTGGAAGCGCCGCTGGATGTCAGCCGCAAAACGCCTTTCGTTATTCTGATGGTGGGCGTCAACGGCGTGGGTAAAACCACCACTATCGGTAAACTGGCGCGCCAGTATCAGGCTGAAGGCAAATCCGTCATGCTGGCCGCAGGGGATACCTTCCGTGCCGCAGCGGTGGAACAGCTTCAGGTCTGGGGACAGCGCAATAATATTCCGGTGATTGCGCAGCAAACCGGTGCGGACTCCGCTTCGGTGATTTTCGATGCCATTCAGGCCGCCAAAGCGCGTCATGTTGACGTATTGATTGCTGATACTGCAGGACGCCTGCAGAACAAAGCGCACCTGATGGAAGAGTTAAAGAAAATTACCCGCGTGATGAAAAAGCTGGACGAACAGGCGCCGCATGAAGTGATGCTGACCATCGATGCCAGTACCGGTCAGAACGCCATCAGCCAGACTAAGCTGTTCCATGAGGCGGTGGGCCTGACGGGGATCACCCTGACCAAGCTGGACGGCACGGCAAAAGGGGGCGTGATCTTCTCAGTAGCCGATCAGTTTGCCATTCCTATCCGCTATATCGGCGTGGGGGAAGGCATTGAAGATTTACGCTCGTTTAAGGCTGACGATTTTATAGAGGCACTTTTTGCCCGAGAGGACTAATTAGGATGATTCGCTTTGAAGAGGTCAGTAAGGCTTATCTCGGCGGTCGGCAAGCGCTTCAGGGGGTAGATTTCCATCTTCGCCCGGGAGAAATGGCGTTTCTGACCGGACACTCTGGCGCAGGGAAAAGTACCTTGCTGAAGCTGATTTGTGGCATTGAGCGCCCAAGCGCTGGTCATATCTGGTTCAGCGGGCATGACATCAGCCGCCTGAAAAGCAGTGAAGTGCCGTTTTTACGCCGTCAGATCGGCATGATTTTCCAGGATCACCACCTGTTAATGGATCGCTCCGTCTACGACAACGTGGCGATCCCGCTGATTATCGCCGGTGCCAGCGGAGAAGATATCCGCCGTCGCGTTTCTGCCGCGCTGGATAAGGTGGGGCTGCTGGATAAAGCTAAAAGTTATCCGATTCAGCTTTCCGGCGGTGAGCAGCAGCGCGTGGGCATCGCCCGTGCGGTGGTGAATAAACCCGCTGTGCTGCTGGCAGATGAGCCTACCGGTAACCTGGACGACGCGCTGTCGGAAGATATTCTGCGTCTGTTTGAAGAGTTTAACAGGGTTGGCGTCACCGTTTTGATGGCAACCCACGATCGGGCGCTGATTGCCCGGCGTAACTACCGCCTGATGTCGCTGAATCAGGGACGTTTGCACGGAGGTCAGGGTGGCGAATAAACGCAATTCCCGGGCGCCCGCTCCTAAAGCGGCAAGGCAAAAGCAGCCCTCAAAAAGCAAGGCGCTGAAAGGCGGCTGGCAGGAACAGTGGCGCTATGCGCTGCGCGGCACGCTGTCTGATATGTGGCGTCAGCCGCTGGCTACGCTGCTGACGGTAATGGTGATTGCCATCTCGCTGACGCTGCCCAGCGTCTGCTATATGGTGTGGAAAAACGTCAACCAGGCGGCGGAGCAGTGGTATCCGGCCCCGCAGTTGACGGTCTACCTGAGCAAAACGCTGGATGATGACGCCGCCGAAAACGTTGTCGCGCAGCTGAAGAAAGAAGAGGGTGTCGACAAGGTTAACTATCTGTCGCGCGAAGAGGCGATGGGCGAATTCCGCAACTGGTCTGGCTTTGGCGGAGCGATGGATATGCTTGAGCAGAATCCGTTGCCGGCGGTAGCCATCATCACCCCAAAACTGACCTTCCAGAATTCCGACACCATGAATAACCTTAGCGCTCGCGTAGCGAAAGTGCAGGGCGTGGATGAGGTGAAAATGGATGACAGCTGGTTTGCCCGCCTGGCGGCGCTGACTGGTCTGGTTGGGCAGGTGGCGGCGATGATCGGCGTGCTGATGATAGTGGCGGTGTTCCTGGTGATAGGGAACAGCGTACGGCTGAGCATCTTTGCCCGCCGTGACACCATAAACGTGCAGAAGCTGATTGGCGCGACGGATGGCTTTATCCTGCGCCCGTTCCTCTATGGCGGCGCGCTGCTGGGCTTTGCCGGGGCGCTGCTTTCGCTGATCCTTTCTGAGGTGCTGGTGTTCCGTCTGGAAACGGTGGTGACGCAGGTGGCTGCCGTATTCGGCACTACCTTTAACCTGACCGGGCTGGCGTGGGATGAGAGCCTGCTGCTGCTGCTAATCTCAGCAATGATTGGCTGGATAGCCGCCTGGCTGGCGACGGTACAACATTTACGTCGATTTACGCCACAGTAACCCCTCTACACGTTTTTTTGCTATAATGTTCCTCTGTTGCATGGCTACTGTGCCGCAGAGGAAGTCATCTTTTTGTCACTTCCTCCAGCAATACTTCTCCTGCCAGATGGTGTGTAGTTTATTCACCGTTAATAGTGAACTTGTGGATAACTTTGACGTCGAAGTAGCACAGATTGCGTTTAATTCTGGCTGCCGTTCACGTAATCTTGTGGATTGAGCAGGGAAACCGGCGCCGCTTTAAGGTATGAGGGCGCAGCATCATTATTAAATAGAGAGAGGGTTTGAATGACCAAAGAAATGCAAACTTTAGCTATTGCTCCCTTAGGCAACCTGGATTCCTATATCCGGGCGGCCAATGCCTGGCCTATGCTGACGGCAGAAGAGGAAAAAGCGCTGGCTGAACGGCTGCATTACCAGGGCGATCTGGAAGCAGCTAAAACGCTGATCCTGTCTCACCTGCGCTTTGTTGTTCATGTCGCTCGTAACTACTCAGGCTATGGCCTGCCGCAGGCTGACCTGATCCAGGAAGGAAACATCGGCCTGATGAAAGCGGTTCGCCGTTTTAATCCGGAAGTGGGCGTGCGTCTGGTATCGTTCGCGGTGCACTGGATCAAAGCTGAAATTCACGAATATGTCCTGCGTAACTGGCGTATTGTGAAAGTGGCCACCACCAAAGCTCAGCGCAAACTCTTCTTTAACCTGCGTAAAGCCAAGCAGCGTCTGGGCTGGTTTAATCAGGATGAGGTAGAGATGGTCGCGCGTGAACTGGGCGTTTCCAGCAAAGACGTACTGGAAATGGAGTCGCGTATGGCGGCTCAGGACATGACCTTTGATCCAACGCCGGATGATGAAGGCGAAGGTCGCTCCATGGCTCCTATGCTCTATCTGCAGGATAAATCCTCTGACTTTGCCAACGGCATTGAGGAAGATAACTGGGACTCTCACGCGGCTGATAAACTCAGCGATGCGATGCTGGGTCTTGATGAGCGTAGCCAGGATATCATCCGTGCCCGCTGGCTGGACGATGACAACAAAACCACGCTGCAGGAGCTGGCCGATAAATATGGCGTTTCCGCAGAGCGCGTTCGTCAGCTGGAAAAGAACGCGATGAAAAAACTGCGTGTTGCGATTGAAGCGTAAGGCATGCTGTTAATAAGAAAAGGGCGACTCTGGTCGCCCTTTTCTGTATCTGTACCCTGCAATTACAGCGACCTCACTTTGCAGGCTTGCTCAGTAGTTAGCCAACCTGACCCAGCCCCCAGCCTGCGCAACAAACCCGCCGTGCTGCATAAATGCGGCCATCGTTGCCCGCTCTTCCACGTCAGAATCCGCCAGCCACCACTGGGTTATTGAGGGGTTTTGCGCCAGCAGCTCCGCAAGCAGATAACTGCCCACTCCCCGACGACGCGTCACTTCCCGCACGGTTAAATCCGCCAGCTCCCCCTGCGTTCCTTTTATCGTTACCTGCACCGCAGCCAGCAGGCGGTCGTTAAACTTTGCCGCCCAGATCTGCTGCTCTTCAGTGAGCGCCTTTTCCAGCGTTTTGATATCGGCAGCGGGCCAGATTTTCGCCAGATCCAGCCGATCCTGATCGGAGAAGTGTTGCAGCCTGATGATAGTGAGTTTCATGGTCATTACCGGACTAGTACGAAAGGCATATTGTAGCGAATTTATGCAAAGAGGAGCGCGTAACTTTTCCTGTACGAAAACAAAGCAATCTGTTTATTGCGCCGTCCCAGACCAGAGCAAATACTTAACCTTGCTCTGAAAGGCAGCATAACCCGCTATCCTGGTGCGTGAAATGCCACGGTTACTGCCAGCGTTTTCCTCTGTGCAACAGGGGGATTTCTGAATGTGTCAGTTGATTTACAGAAGAAAACTCCTGTTTAATAACCTGAAAATTAAAGCCTTATTACTAAAAATTGCCTTAATTCGTGATAACTCCTTCTTTCTACGAAGGTTTATATGCGGCTTAACGGTAATAAAACAGCAATCACAACAGATGGGGTAGTTTGGATGAAAATCACGAAAGGTAGCGCGTTCCTGGCGGGTTGTGTGGCACTGGCGATGAGCCACGCTGCCGTGGCTAAAGATATTAAAGTGGCCATTGTCGGCGCGATGTCCGGACCGGTGGCGCAATATGGCGATATGGAATTCACTGGGGCTAAACAGGCGATTGCTGATATCAACGCCAAAGGCGGCATTAACGGCGACAAACTGGTTGGCGTGGAATATGACGATGCCTGCGATCCAAAACAGGCCGTGGCCGTTGCCAACAAAGTGATTAACGACGGCATTCGCTACGTGATTGGTCACCTCTGCTCCTCTTCCACTCAGCCCGCTTCCGACATCTATGAAGATGAAGGTGTGCTGATGATCACGCCAGCTGCCACTAACGCCGATCTCACCACTCGTGGTTATAAAATGATCATGCGTACCACCGGACTGGACTCCGATCAGGGTCCTACAGCGGCGAAATATGTTCTTAGCGAAATCAAGCCGCAGCGCATTGCCGTTATCCATGACAAGCAGCAGTATGGCGAAGGCCTGGCGCGCTCTGTCCAGGAGAGCCTGAAAAAAGCGGGCGGCAACGTGGTGATGTTTGAAGGGATCACCGCTGGCGACAAAGATTTCTCCACGCTGGTAGCGCGCCTGAAGAAAGAGAACGTCGATTTTGTCTACTTCGGCGGTTACTACCCGGAGATGGGCCAGATCCTGCGTCAGGCTCGTGCTGCCGGTATGAAAACTCAATTTATGGGACCTGAAGGCGTAGGTAACTCTTCCCTCTCTAACATCGCCGGTGCAGCTTCTGAAGGCATGCTGGTTACCTTGCCGAAGCGTTACGATCAGGTTCCGGCGAACAAACCGATTGTCGATGCGCTGAAAGCCAAAAAACTGGACTCAACCGGACCCTTCGTCTGGACCACCTATGCTGCTCTGCAGGCGCTGACTACCGGCATGGAGCGCAGCAAAAGCGCAGAGCCAGAAGATATCGCGAAAAACCTGAAAGAGGGCGCACCCGTTCCAACCGTAATGGGCGACCTGAGCTGGGACGCGAAAGGCGATCTGAAAGGCTTTGAGTTCGGCATTTTCAAATGGCACGCAGACGGTTCCTCATCCGCCGTGAAATAACCCAGTCTGAACGGGCGGCCAGTGGGTCGCCCGTTTCGCCACAGATTACTCTTTGTTAAGCGGTAGTGAGTAAGGTACCAAGGTATGTCCGAGCAGTTTCTCTATTTCCTGCAGCAAATGTTCAACGGCGTGACGTTGGGCAGCACCTATGCGCTGATCGCTATCGGTTACACGATGGTTTACGGCATTATTGGCATGATCAACTTCGCCCACGGCGAGGTCTATATGATCGGCAGCTACGTCTCGTTTATCGTGATCGCCGCGCTGATGATGATGGGCATCGACGTCAGCTGGATGCTGATCGGTGCCGGATTTATTGTCGCTATTGTGATTGCCAGCGCCTACGGCTGGAGCATTGAGCGCGTGGCTTACAAACCCGTACGCTCGTCGAAACGCCTGATCGCGCTTATCTCCGCCATCGGGATGTCGATCTTTCTGCAAAACTACGTCAGCCTGACTCAAGGCTCACGCGATCTGGCGCTACCAAGCCTGATTACCGGGCAGTGGACGCTGGGCGAAAGCAATGGCTTTGCCGCAACGATCTCTACCATGCAGGTGGTTATCTGGGTGGTGACTTTCCTTGCGATGCTGGCGCTGACGCTGTTTATCCGCTATTCCCGCATGGGCCGCGCCTGTCGTGCCTGTGCAGAAGACCTTAAAATGGCCAGCCTGCTGGGCATTAACACCGACCGCGTGATCTCCCTGACCTTTGTGATTGGTGCCGCAATGGCGGCGGTGGCTGGCGTGCTGCTGGGGCAGTTCTACGGCGTGATCAATCCCTATATCGGCTTTATGGCCGGCATGAAGGCCTTTACTGCCGCCGTATTGGGCGGTATCGGCAGTATTCCAGGCGCGATGCTCGGCGGGCTGATCCTCGGCATTGCTGAAGCGTTAACCTCCGCCTATCTCAGTACTGAATACAAAGATGTGGTCTCCTTTGCGCTGCTGATTGTGGTGCTGTTAGTGATGCCAACCGGCATCCTGGGCCGCCCGGAGGTTGAGAAAGTATGAAACAGCTCAACCTGCTTAATGCCATCGCTTCCTCGCTGATGCTGGTGGTGCTGGCCGCGTTCTTTATGGGCATGCGGCTGAATCTGGACGGCACGCATCTGGTGGTCAATAACGCCGGAAGCGTACGCTGGAACTGGATTGCCACAGGTGCCGCAGTGGTATTTTTCTTCCAGCTGCTGCGCCCTCTGATGCAGAAAGGCCTCAAGAAAGTCTCTGGTCCTGCGCTGGTGCTGCCGGGCATTGATGGCTCCACGCCAAAACAGAAACTGTTTATGCTGCTGCTGATTATTGCCGCGGTTGCGTGGCCTTTTCTGGTCTCTCGCGGTACGGTTGATATTGCCACGCTGACGTTGATCTACGTGATGCTCGGCCTTGGGCTGAACGTGGTGGTGGGCTTGTCCGGCCTGCTGGTGCTGGGATATGGCGGCTTCTATGCTATCGGCGCCTACACCTTTGCGCTGCTGAATCACTATTACGGCATGAGCTTCTGGGAATGCCTGCCGTTAGCCGGGCTGGTGGCCGCCATGTTTGGCCTGCTGCTGGGCTTCCCGGTGCTGCGCCTGCGTGGTGACTATCTGGCGATTGTGACGCTCGGCTTCGGAGAGATCGTCCGTATTCTGCTGCTGAACAATACCGCCATCACCGGCGGCCCCAACGGCATCAGCCAGATCCCAAAACCTTCGCTGTTTGGTCTGGAATTCAACCGCAGCGTGCGCGACGGCGGCTGGGATACCTTCCACAACTTCTTTGGTCTGAAGTACGACCCCAGCGATCGCATTATCTTCCTCTATATGGTGGCGCTACTGCTGGTGGTGATCACGCTGTTTGTAATCAACCGCCTGCTGCGTATGCCGCTGGGCCGTGCCTGGGAAGCGCTGCGTGAAGATGAAATCGCCTGCCGCTCGCTGGGCCTTAGCCCAACGCGTATTAAGCTGACGGCATTCACCATCAGCGCCGCGTTTGCCGGTTTTGCCGGGAGCCTGTTTGCTGCGCGTCAGGGATTTGTCAGCCCTGAATCCTTCACTTTTGCCGAGTCCGCGTTTGTGCTGGCGATTGTGGTGCTGGGCGGGATGGGGTCGCAGTTTGCCGTTATCCTGGCTGCGGTACTGCTGGTAGTTTCCCGCGAGCTGATGCGCGATCTGAATGAATACAGCATGCTGGTGCTGGGTGGCCTGATGGTGCTGATGATGATCTGGCGTCCGCAGGGGCTGCTGCCGATGAAGCGGCCTCACCTGAAGCTGAAGAGTGTGGCAAAAGGAGAGCCATCATGAAGCCGCTGTTAGCCGTAAATGGTCTGATGATGCGCTTTGGCGGCCTGCTCGCCGTAAACAACGTTGAGCTGGAGCTGCGCCATAAAGAGATTGTGTCGTTAATCGGCCCAAACGGTGCCGGTAAAACCACCGTATTTAACTGTCTGACCGGTTTTTATCGCCCGACGGGCGGCAGCATTATGCTGGGCGACAGACAGCTTGCTGGTCTGCCGGGGCAGAAAATTGCCCGGATGGGCATTGTGCGGACCTTCCAGCACGTCCGCCTGTTCCGTGAAATGACAGTGATTGAAAACCTGCTGGTGGCGCAGCATCAGCATCTGAAAAGCGGCGTGTTTGCCGGATTGCTGAAGACGCCTGCGTTTCGTAAGGCTGAGAGCGATGCGCTGGATCGGGCCGCCAGCTGGCTCGATCGCGTTGGTCTGCTGGAGATGGCGAATCGTCAGGCGGGGAACCTGGCTTATGGCCAGCAGCGCCGCCTGGAAATTGCCCGCTGCATGGTCACCCGGCCAGAGATCCTGATGCTGGATGAGCCTGCCGCAGGACTGAACCCCAGAGAAACGCACGAGCTGGATGAGCTGATTGCGGAGCTGAGAGGCGAACACAACGTCTCGGTACTGTTAATTGAACATGATATGAAACTGGTAATGGGTATTTCAGACCGTATTTACGTGGTTAATCAGGGAACGCCGCTGGCCAACGGCACGCCGGAAGAGATCCGTAATAACCCGGACGTGATCCGCGCCTACCTGGGAGAAGCCTGATATGAACCCGATGCTTTCACTGGATAACGTCAGCGCGCACTACGGCAAGATCCAGGCGCTGCACAACGTGAGCCTGCAGATCAATCAGGGCGAGATAGTGACGCTGATTGGCGCAAACGGCGCAGGCAAAACTACCCTTCTGGGCACGCTTTGCGGCGAACCGCGCGCCACTCAAGGTTCGATTACTTTTGACGGTAAGGCGATTACTGAGTGGCAAACGGCGCGCATCATGCGTGAAGCGATTGCGATTGTACCAGAAGGACGGCGCGTATTTTCCCGCATGACCGTGGAAGAAAACCTGGCCATGGGCGGCTTTTTTGCCGATCGCCAGCAGTATCAGACGCGGATCAAGCGGGTTTATGAGCTGTTCCCGCGCCTTTATGAGCGCCGCGTACAGCGTGCCGGTACCATGTCGGGCGGTGAGCAACAGATGCTGGCGATAGGCCGTGCGCTGATGAGCCAGCCGCGCCTGCTGCTGCTGGACGAACCTTCGCTGGGGCTGGCACCGATTATCATTCAGCAGATCTTCGATACCATTGAACAGTTGCGTCAGGAGGGGATGACCATCTTCCTTGTGGAACAGAATGCCAATCAGGCGCTGAAGCTGGCAGACCGGGGCTATGTGCTCGAAAACGGTCACGTGGTGCTGGAAGATACCGGTGACGCGCTGCTGGCTAACGAAGCGGTGCGCAGCGCCTATCTCGGCGGCTGACGCTGTAAGCAAAAGGCCAGAGTCTGCTGGCCTTTTATTTTTACCGATCGTTAACAAGGATAAAACGAGTGCATAGCTCGTGAATAAAACGGCTCGCGCCACCTGTAACGCGAGCCGGGCTGTCACCAGGGATGGCTTTCGCGCTTTTATCAGCAAGTGATGTTGCTGTCACCTGCCTGTCACGTTTCCGTCATAAGTCCGTTATTTTTCTGTCATTTTCCCGTGTCATTTTACCTCCCGAACAATAAGAATGCGCGAAATCGCGCGAATGACACCGGGCACAGGAAACCGATATGACATCGTTCTCATTCCGTAAAACCACACTTTGCATGGTACTGGGAGTGACCTTTAGCGGCCACGCTCTGGCAGCCACCGAGATCCCTTTCTGGCACTCAATGGAAGGCGAGCTGGGCGTGGAAGTGGATTCACTGGCAAAACGCTTTAACGAATCTCATCCCGATTACAAAATCGTGCCAACCTACAAAGGCAATTATGAGCAGAGCCTGGCCGCCGGGATTGCCGCTGTGCGTTCGGGTAAAGCGCCCGCTATTTTGCAGGTTTACGAAGTGGGTACGGCGACCATGATGGCCTCTAAAGCTATCGTGCCGGTTTACGATGTGTTCAAAAATGCGGGCATTGAGTTCGATGAAAAGCAGTTCGTGCCGACCGTGGCGGGCTATTACAGCGATGCGAATGGCCACCTGATCTCTCAGCCGTTTAACAGCTCCACGCCGGTGCTTTATTACAACAAAGACGCCTTTAAAAAAGCGGGCCTGAACCCGGAACAGCCGCCAAATACCTGGCAGGAGCTGGAGAAGGATGCCGCTGCGCTGCGTAAAGCAGGCATGAACTGCGGTTACGCCAGCGGCTGGCAGGGCTGGATCCAGATCGAAAACTTCAGCGCCTGGCATGGTCTGCCAGTGGCGACCCAAAACAACGGCTTTGACGGCACTGATGCGGTGCTGGAATTTAACAAGCCGGTGCAGGTTCGTCACATCGAAATGCTGCAGGAGATGAACAAGAAAGGCGAGTTCACCTACTTTGGCCGTAAAGATGAGTCTACCGCCAAGTTCTATAACGGCGACTGCGCCATCACCACCGCCTCTTCCGGTTCGCTGGCGGATATCCGCCATTACGCCAAATTTAATTACGGCGTAGGTATGATGCCTTACGACGCAACCGTCCCCAACGCGCCACAGAATGCCATCATCGGCGGAGCAAGCCTGTGGGTCATGAAAGGCAAAGATGCGGGCACCTACAAAGGCGTTGCCGAGTTTATGCAGTTCCTGGCCGAACCGGAAATCGCTGCGGAATGGCACCAGAAAACCGGCTATCTGCCGATTACCACCGCCGCCTATGAGCTGACCCGCAAACAGGGCTTCTACGACAAGAATCCGGGCGCGGATATCGCTACCCGTCAGATGCTGAACAAGCCGCCACTCCCTTTTACCAAAGGCCTGCGTCTGGGCAACATGCCGCAGATCCGGACCATTGTTGACGAAGAGCTGGAAAGCGTCTGGACTGGCAAGAAAACCCCGCAGGCTGCGTTGGATAATGCGGTAACCCGTGGAAACCTGCTGCTGCGCCGCTTCGGGCAGACGGTTAAGCAGTAGGCGCTGCCATCAGGGCCGGGTTTATCCAGTACTACATAAGTGATGAAACGCCAGAAGGGACAGATAAGCCGGGCGTCAGCCGCAGGGATGCGGCTGCCAGGTCACCAGGGATAAAACTATGATCTCCCGGCGTGCTGCCCCTTATTGCCGCTTTCACCACAGTCCGTTTTCTGCCTGACGGCTTTTTACCGCCCTCCACCTATTTCAGAGCGACCCTATGTCTTCTTCCCGTCCCGTATTTCGCTCGCGCTGGCTGCCTTATCTGTTGGTGCTGCCGCAGCTGCTGATTACCACGATTTTCTTCCTCTGGCCTGCCGGTGAAGCCTTGTGGTATTCGGTGCAGAGCGTCGATCCCTTTGGCCTTTCCAGCACCTTTGTCGGCATGGAAAACTTCAAACGCCTGATGGGGGATGAGTACTATCTCGACTCTTTCCTGACCACCCTGATCTTCAGCGGCCTGGTCACGGTCATTGGCCTGCTGGTCTCGCTCTTTTTCGCTGCACTGGTGGATCACGTCCTGCGCCTTAAGCGCTTCTATCAGACACTGTTTTTACTCCCTTATGCGGTTGCGCCCGCCGTGGCTGCCGTGTTGTGGATGTTCCTGTTCAGTCCTGGCCTGGGATTAATTACCCATTTCCTGCGATTGATTGGCTACGACTGGAACCATGCGCAGAACAGCGGCCAGGCGATGTTGCTGGTGGTGCTGGCCTCCGTCTGGCAGCAGATGAGCTACAACTTTTTATTTTTCTTTGCCGCGCTGCAATCCATTCCGAAATCGCTGACCGAAGCGGCGGCCATTGATGGTGCCGGGCCGGTACGGCGGTTTTTCCAGCTCTCCCTGCCGCTGATTACCCCGGTTGGCTTCTTCCTGGTGGTGGTGAACCTGGTCTACGCCTTCTTCGATACCTTCCCGGTGATTGATGCCGCTACGGGCGGCGGCCCGGTGCAGTCCACCACCACGCTGATTTATAAAATTTACCGTGAAGGCTTTGCCGGACTCGATCTCTCTTCATCCTCCGCGCAGTCGGTGGTGCTGATGGTGCTGGTCATCCTTCTGACAGTGATCCAGTTCCGCTACGTTGAGAAGAGGATACGTTACCAATGATTGAGCACCGTCGCGGGCTGACCATTTTCAGCCATACCCTGCTGGGATTAGGCATTCTTACCGTACTGTTTCCGCTTTACGTCGCATTTGTGGCTGCCAGCCTCAGTAACAGTGAAGTGTTTCAGGTGCCGATGACGCTGATCCCCGGTACACATCTGCTGGATAACATGGCCAATATCTGGCAGCACGGCGTGGCGCAGAACAGCGCGCCCTTTGGCCGGATGCTGATGAACAGCGCCATTATGGCGTTAAGCATTACCGCCGGAAAAATCACCGTATCGATGCTTTCAGCTTTTGCGCTGGTCTGGTTTCGTTTTCCGCTGCGCTCGCTCTTTTTCTGGATGATATTTATCACCCTGATGCTGCCGGTTGAAGTGAGGATTTTCCCCACGGTGGAGGTGATTTCCAACCTCAATATGCTCGACAGCTACAGCGGCTTAACGCTGCCGCTGATGGCTTCGGCCACCGCGACCTTTCTGTTTCGCCAGTTCTTTATGACCTTGCCGGATGAGTTGATTGAGGCGGCGCGCATCGACGGCGCCAGTCCGATGCGCTTCTTTCGGGATATTGTGCTGCCGCTGTCAAAAACGAACCTGGCGGCGCTGTTTGTGATCACCTTTATCTACGGTTGGAACCAGTATATGTGGCCGCTGCTGATTATCAGTGAAGCCGATCTCGGCACCGCCGTGGCCGGTATTCGCAGCATGATTGGTAACGGTGACGGATCGACCCAGTGGAATCTGGTGATGGCGGCAATGTTGCTGACCATGATCCCGCCCATTGTGATTGTTTTAGTGATGCAGCGCGCCTTCGTGCGCGGGCTGGTTGAGAGCGAGAAATAAGTTATGGCAGGCGTAAAACTTCAGGCCGTTACCAAATCCTGGGACGGTAAAACCCAGATTATTCAGCCGCTGGATATCACTATCCATGACGGTGAGTTCATGGTGATGGTAGGGCCTTCAGGCTGCGGGAAATCCACTCTGCTGCGCATGGTCGCCGGGCTGGAGCAGGTCACCAGCGGCGATATCTATATCAATAACCAGCGCGTGACCGAACTTGAGCCAAAGGATCGCGGCATTGCGATGGTATTTCAAAACTATGCGCTCTACCCGCACATGAGCGTGGAGCAGAATATGGGCTATGGCCTGAAAATCCGCGGGATGGGCAAAGAGCATGTACGTCAGCGGGTGCTGGAAGCGGCGAAAAGTCTGGAACTGGAAGCGCTGCTGCATCGCCGTCCGCGTGAGCTTTCCGGCGGACAGCGCCAGCGTGTGGCGATGGGCAGAGCAATTGTCCGTGAACCGGCGGTATTCCTGTTTGATGAACCCCTCTCTAATTTGGACGCGCGTTTACGCGTGCAGATGCGCCTTGAGTTGCAACAACTGCATCGCCGTCTGAATACCACCAGCCTGTATGTCACGCACGATCAGGTGGAAGCGATGACGCTGGCGCAGCGGGTGATGGTGATGAATAAAGGCGTGCTTGAACAGTTGGGAACACCGGTGGAAGTGTATGAGCGCCCGGCCACGCGCTTCGTTGCCAGCTTTATCGGCGCGCCCGCCATGAACCTGCTGGAAGGGGAGCTGAACGACGATGGCACCCGTCTGGCGCTTTCAGACCGTTTTGTGGTGCCATTAGCGCAAGCCAAAGCGCGATGGGCAGGACGTGCATTGACGCTGGGCATCCGACCGGAGCATATTAAGCTCGCCACACAGCAGGCTGGCGGTTTGCCGCTGGTGGTAGAGACGCTGGAAATGCTGGGTGCGGACAATCTGGCGCACGGCAGATTGGGCGGCCACAGTGTTGTGGTTCGTCTGCCGCACCGCGAGCGCCCGGCGCCGGGCAGCACGCTCTGGCTGCATCTGCCCGACGAATCACTACACTTCTTTGATACCTTTACAGGACAACGGCTCGAATGATGAATAAAGCCTGGCCTTACCCTGGAATTGTCGCGCACCGCGGCGGGGGAAAGCTGGCACCGGAAAATACGCTGGCAGGCATTGATGTCGCGGCGAAACTGGGCCACAAGATGATCGAGTTTGACGTCAAGCTCTCGCAGGACGGCGAAATATTTCTGCTGCATGATGACACGCTGGAGAGAACCAGCAATGGCTGGGGAGTAGCCGGACAGCTCTCCTGGGAAAAACTGGTTCAGCTGGACGTGGGCGGCTGGTATGGCCGCCGTTTTGCTGACGAACGTCTGCCATTGCTGGCTCAGGTTGCCGCGCGATGTGCGGGCTATCAGATGATGGCTAACATTGAAATCAAACCCACCACCGGGCTGGAAGCGGAAACGGGGCGTGCGGTCGCCCTGGCCGCCAGGGATCTGTGGCACACGGAAACGGCACCGCTGCTCTCTTCGTTCTCTTACGCCGCGCTGGAGGCAGCCAAAGGAGCCGCACCGGAGCTGCCCCGTGGGCTGTTGCTGGATGAATGGCATGAAAACTGGCAGGAGATGACCGCCGCGCTGGGGTGCGTCTCGATCCATTTCAACCACAGGGTACTGACGGAACAGCGCGTGGCGAAGCTGAAACAGGCTGGGCTGCGCATTCTGGTTTATACGGTAAACAGCCCTGAACGGGCAAGAAAGCTTCTGAAATGGGGCGTCGATGCAATTTGTACCGATGCTATCGACACCCTGGGACCAGATTTTAGCTGAACTTAATTACTGTTGTTGTTGCTGTTGTTCTGCTGCACGGGCGGCATGCTGCCAGAGCCGGGTTGGGACTGCAGCACGCGCTGGGAGGCGCTGTTGCGCTGCTCCTGCACTTTACGCTGCATCTGCTGGCTCTGCTGCTGCTGATCCTGCTGTAACTTCAGTTTCTGCTGGGTCTGCTGCGTCTGCATTTGCTGCTGCGTGCGCTGCGTGCTGGGATTGTAACCCGGCCTGTTAGGTTCATTGCTGTTATTCAACGTGTTTGCCATGCCGCTGAGCGGCACCAGTGCGGCAAAAATAACTAACCATTTCATAAACTGCCCTCCTTATTTCTCTCCATAAGTGTACGTCACGCTCACAAAACGGGTGTTAAAACTTGCCCGAATTTGTTTACTGCCTCGCTTTTTCCCTTATTTCGTACACGCTTAACAGCAGTAAACAAACGTAAATAATACTAACAAGGGGTGAAGATGACAGGACAGAGCAAGATGATGCGGTTTGCGGGGCTGACGCTCGGGCTGTTGCTGTGGCAGGGTGCGTACGCTGCGCCTGCCGCACCGGCGGTCTCTTATGGTGTGAATGCCGATACGTTTCATCCCGTTAAAGAGCAGCATGGGATGGTCTCTTCAGTAGATGCTACCGCTACGCAGGTCGGGGTGGAGATCCTTAAACAGGGGGGTAATGCCGTTGATGCGGCAGTTGCCGTGGGCTATGCGCTGGCGGTAACGCATCCCCAGGCTGGCAATCTGGGCGGCGGCGGCTTTATGATGCTGCGCACCGCTTCTGGCCGCACCACCGCCATCGACTTCCGGGAAATGGCACCCACCCGCGCCAGCCGTGATATGTTCCTGGACGCGCAGGGCAATGCCGACAGCAAAAAGTCCCTGACCAGCCACCTGGCTTCCGGCGTGCCGGGAACCGTTGCCGGTTTCGCTCTGGCGAACAGAGAGTACGGCACCATGCCGCTGAGCCGTCTGATCCAGCCAGCCATCAAGCTGGCAAGCAAAGGAATTGTGGTGAACGAAGCGCTGGCGGACGATCTGAAGGTGTATGGCAAGGAGGTGCTGATTGCCCACCCCAACAGCAAAGCCATTTTCTATAAACAGGACGGCATGCCTTATGGGCGCGGTGAAACGTTAGTGCAGCGTAATCTTGCCCACAGTTTAGAACTGATTGCGAAACAGGGACCTGATGCCTTTTATAAAGGCGAAATAGCTGACCAGATTGACCAGGAGATGGCGGCGCATGGCGGGCTGATCGGTAAAGCGGATCTGGCGAAATATCAGGCCATTGAGCGTAAACCCATCAGCGGCACTTATCGGGGCTATGAAGTCTTCTCCATGCCGCCGCCTTCTTCAGGGGGGATTCATATTGTGCAGATCCTGAATATCCTTGAGAATTTTGACCTCGCGAAGATGGGCTTCGGCAGCGCAGATGCTCTGCAGGTGATGGCAGAAGCGGAAAAATATGCCTATGCCGACCGATCGGAATATCTCGGCGATCCAGACTTTGTGAAGGTGCCGTGGCAGGCGCTGACCAGCAAAGCCTATGCTAAATCGCTGGCGCAGCAGATAGACGTCAACAAAGCGCGCCCTTCTGCAGAAATTAAACCCGGCAAACTGGCCCCTTACGAGAGCAATCAGACCACCCATTTCTCGGTAGTGGATAAGCAGGGCAATGCGGTCGCCGTCACCTACACGCTGAATACCTATTTCGGCAGCGGTATTGTGGCGGGCAGCAGCGGCATCCTGATGAATAATGAGATGGATGACTTCTCGGCCAAGCCGGGTACGCCCAATGTCTATGGGCTGGTTGGTGGAGAAGCCAACGCCGTGGAGCCTTATAAGCGCCCACTGTCATCGATGTCGCCGACTATTGTGGCGAAAGAGGGCAAAACCTGGCTGGTAACCGGCAGCCCCGGCGGCAGCCGCATTATTACCACCGTGCTGCAAATGGTGGTGAACAGCATCGATTATGGGATGAACATCGCGGAGGCGACCAATGCGCCGCGCTTCCATCATCAGTGGTTGCCTGACCAGCTGCGCGTAGAGAAGGGCTTCAGCCCGGATACGCTTAAGTTACTGGAAGCTCGGGGGCAGCATGTGAAAGTTTTGCCTGCCATGGGCAGCACGCAAAGCATTATGATTGGGCCGGACGGCACGCTGTATGGTGCGTCAGATCCTCGCTCAATTGATGATTTAACGGCGGGATACTGAGTAGCCAGCTTATGATTTAACGGTCAGTGAGCAAGGCTGACAGTGTTAAAAAGGCATTCCTGAGGTCGGGAATGCCTTTTATCTGTCTTGTCGCTTATCGGCAGGGGGCGCCTGCATATCCACCTGACCCACGGGGGAAGCGAGTTTGTCGATATAGGGCGCTTTTACCGGTTATCGGTGAACACGCTGCTGACAGCTTCAGCCCTCATCGTTCAGGCGGGCCATATAGAGCGCATCTACCTGCCTCCCTTCGCGGACGGCGAAGCGGCGGGCGATGCCTTCAGTAACAAAGCCAAATTTTTCATACAGCGCTATGGCCGTGGCGTTGTCAGCAAACACCGTCAGTTCGATGCGGTCCACACCCAGCCAGTTGTCGCACAGGTTGACCATCTCCTGCATCAGCGCTTTCGCCACGCCTTTGCCGCGATGATTGTAATCCACAGAGATCCCGAAAGAGGCGGTATGACGGCGGCGCGCGCGGCTGTTCACTTCCAGCGTCAGGTCGCCGACCACCTTACCTTCAATGCAGGCGACCAAACGATGCCAACCAGCCTGGGAAACCGCCGCGCGATCCTGCCAGATTTTGAGCGCCGGATGGGGAAGCTGTAGCGTATCGCGGTAAGTTTCGGGCTGGCTCAGCATACGGTGCAACGCTTCGGCATCGCCCGGTTCGGCATGGCGTATCACGATCTCACTCATTTCCCTGCTCCCTGTTTTAGGTAATCCACTTTAAGATCATGGCCTTTAGCTGATAAATCAAGCAAAAAAATACTTTACAAGTGCGAATGATAATGATTATTATTACCATGCATTCCGGCATGGGCTTCACGGACCAGCGGGAAAGCACGACATTGCTCACATTGCTTTCAAGTATTATTTAGCCAGCTCGGGTGCTGGCTTTTTTTTTGCCTGCTGCTTAGTCTGAAAACTTATCCAAAAGCCCGCTCCGTTAATCGAATATTTTGAACAGAGGAGACAATTTTCTCCGCTATCATCCCCCAGTGTTCAGGTCCAGACTATGTGAAAACATTGAGGAGAACTGAACATGATTTACTTACGCAAAGCAGAAGATCGCGGTCACGCCAATCATGGCTGGCTGGACAGCTATCACACATTTTCTTTCGCCAGCTACCATGATGCCAACTTCATGGGCTTCTCGGCGTTGCGGGTGATTAATGAAGATGTGATCGATGGCGGTCAGGGGTTTGGCGCCCATCCTCATAAAGATATGGAAATTCTGACCTATGTGCTTTCCGGTACGGTTGAGCATGAAGACAGCATGGGTAACAAAGAGCAGATCCCGGCGGGTGAATTCCAGATTATGAGCGCCGGTACCGGCGTCCGCCATTCTGAGTACAACGCCAGCAAAGAGGTGCCGCTGCATCTCTACCAGATCTGGATCATCCCGGAAAAAACCGGCATTGAGCCTCGCTATGCCCAGCGCCGTTTCGATGATGTGCAGGGCCGTCAGCTGGTGCTGTCGCCGGATGCCCGTGAAGGTTCCCTGAAGGTGTTCCAGGATATGACGCTTTCCCGCTGG
This sequence comes from Erwinia sp. MMLR14_017, assembly GCF_033657285.1. Taxonomy (NCBI): domain Bacteria; kingdom Pseudomonadati; phylum Pseudomonadota; class Gammaproteobacteria; order Enterobacterales; family Erwiniaceae; genus Erwinia; species Erwinia sp. MMLR14_017. Next base: position 444,121 of record NZ_JAWVWP010000002.1, read on the forward strand.
GTGCTGAAACAGGGTGAGCAGGGCGCCGTAGAGGTGGACGCTGGACGCCGTATCTGGATCCAGGTGGTGAAAGGGGATGTCACCGTTAACGGTGAAAACGCCTCTACCAGCGATGCCTTCGCCATCTGGGACGAAACTGCTCTGGCGATTGAAGCCGGAAGCGATGCTGAAATCCTGCTGTTTGATCTGCCCGCAGTTTAACTTCATCACACTTTGGGTGCGGTTTCCCGCACCCTTCACCGTTTTCCTGTCATTTTTGTTACACTCTGCTTATCTCTCCCCAATCCCTGACGATAATGAAGAAGAAAAGACCGGTATTACAGGACGTTGCCGATCGTGTGGGCATCACTAAAATGACCGTCAGCCGCTATCTGCGCAACCCCGATCAGGTCTCTGTCGCGCTACAGAGCCGCATTGCCGAGGCGCTGGATGAGCTGGGCTATATTCCTAATAAAGCACCGGATATTTTGTCCAACTCTACCAGTCGGGCTATTGGCGTCCTGTTGCCGTCACTGACCAATCAGGTTTTTGCCGATGTACTGCGGGGAATTGAAGCGGTGACGGATGCGGCTGGCTATCAGACCATGCTGGGCCACTTTGGTTACAGCGCGGAAAAGGAAGAGCTGCAAATCCGCTCGCTGCTGGCCTGGAACATTGACGGGCTGATCCTGACCGAGCGAACGCACACGCCAGCCAGCCTGCGGATGATCGAGACGGCCGGTATCCCGGTGCTGGAGATGATGGACTCCGTTTCGCCCTGTCTGGATATGGCGGTAGGCTTTGACAACGTTGAAGCCGCGCGGCAGATGACACATGCCATCCTTAAAAAAGGGTATCGTCATACCGTTTACCTGGGAGCCAGGCTGGATGAACGAACGCTGCTGAAGCAGCAGGGCTACGAGCAGGCGATGCGGGAAGCGGGCTTTGAGCCTCACAGCATTATGATGGAAGAAGCCTCCTCTTTCTCTATGGGGGCAACCCTGTTTCAGGAAGCCCAGCGACGCTACCCTGCGACCGACAGCCTGTTCTGTACCAACGATGATCTGGCAGTAGGAGCGATGTTTGAGTGCCAGCGTCAGGGGCTACGCGTACCCCAGGAGATGGCGATAGCGGGTTTTCACGGCCATGATATTACTCAGGTAGTCACGCCTGAACTGGCAACGGTGGTGACGCCGCGTGAAAAAATGGGCAGTGAATCCGCTTCGCTGCTGCTGGCCCGTATTCGCGGCGAGCAGAAAGAAGCCAGCCAGGTGGATGTCGGGTTTACCATTTCCGAAGGTGGCAGCATCTGAGTCCGCGGATCTGAGAGGCAGTCGGCACCGGCTGGAGAAGAATTCTCCAGCTAATGGGTGCCTGAAGGGAAAATTTGTCTCTTTGTGCCGCGACGACTCTGAAACGCTCATTTTTTTGAACCACCTCACAAATAACCACTTTTTCCCGCCCAGCTGTTGCCTTACTGCATGGCCGTCCAGACAATGTTACCGATAACAAATTGGGCTGAAGCTGCACGGTCTTCTCCCTGGACTCTCTGCCGGAGCATAAATAAATGAAAACCACCCCTTCGACCCACCACGTTTTCGTGCTGATGGGCGTATCAGGAAGCGGCAAATCAGCGGTTGCTAACGCCGTTGCCTACCAGCTGAAAGCGGCGTTTCTCGACGGGGATTTTCTTCATCCTCGCGCTAATATCCAGAAAATGTCTGAAGGGCATCCTCTGAACGATGATGACCGCAGACCCTGGCTGCAAGCGATCAACGATGCGGCGTTTGCCATGCAGCGCACCAATGATATCTCGCTGATTGTCTGTTCCGCACTGAAAAAGCAATATCGCGACATCCTGCGTAAAGGCAATGAGAACCTCTCCTTTGTCTATCTTAAGGGCGATTTTGACACCATTGAATCCCGCCTGCGGGCGAGAAAAGGTCACTTCTTCAAGCCGCAGATGCTGGTCACGCAATTTGAAACGCTTCAGGAGCCTGGCCTTGATGAAGGCAATGTTCTGATCGTCGATATTAATCAAACGCTGGATGAGGTTGTGGCCGATACCATCGCCACCATCGAAGGTGCGATCAAAAAATAAGTTGGATGTAATGGCTACTGCAACACTGGTTTTAACGGCAGCAGGTTCCGTGTTACTGCTGCTGTTCCTCGTGATGAAAGCGCGTATGCACGCTTTCGTCGCCCTGATGTTAGTCTCCGTCGGTGCCGGGATCTTCTCCGGCATGCCCCTCGATAAAATTGCAGACACCATGCAAAAAGGCATGGGTGGCACGCTGGGTTTCCTCGCAATCGTGGTGGCGCTGGGCGCCATGTTCGGCAAAATCCTGCATGAAACCGGGGCGGTCGATCAGATCGCTATCAAGATGTTGAAGACCTTTGGCGAGAGCCGCGCGCACTATGCGATGGGCATAGCCGGGTTAATCTGCGCCCTGCCTCTGTTCTTTGAGGTGGCGATAGTGCTGCTGATCAGCATTGCCTTTGCCGTGGCTCGCCGCACGCACGACAACCTGGTTAAGCTGGTGATCCCGCTGTTTGCCGGGGTTGCCGCCTCTGCTGCCTTTCTGCTGCCCGGACCTGCGCCGATGCTGCTGGCGTCTCAGATGCACGTCGATTTTGGCTGGATGATCCTGTTGGGCCTCTGTGCGGCTATCCCCAGTATGCTGATTGCCGGTCCGCTGTTCGGCAACTTTATCAGCCGCCATGTAGAATTCACGCTGCCAACGGAAGAGTCGCATCCCGACTTTGATGAGAGCAAGCTGCCTTCGTTTGGCTTCAGCCTGTCGCTGATCCTGTTCCCGCTGGTGCTGGTAGGCCTGAAAACAATCGGCGCGCGCTTTACCGAACCGGGCACCACGCTCTATCAATGGCTGGAATTTATCGGCCATCCGTTTATTGCCATTCTGCTCGCCTGTCTGGTCGCGATGTATGGCCTGGCTTACCGTCAGGGCATGGATAAAGAGCGCGTGATGCAGATTTGCGGCAGCGCGTTGCAGCCTGCGGGCATTATCCTGCTGGTCATCGGAGCTGGTGGCGTGTTCAAGCAGGTACTGGTGGATTCAGGTGTGGGTCCGGCGCTGGGTAATGCGCTGACCGGTGCCGGCCTGCCGGTTGCGCTGGCCTGCTTTATTCTGGCAGGCGCAGTACGCATCATTCAGGGATCGGCCACCGTGGCCTGCCTGACGGCGGTTGGCCTGATTATGCCGGTAATTGAACCGCTGCATTACTCAGGCGCCCAGATGGCGGCGCTTTCTATCTGTATTGCTGGCGGATCTATTATCTTCAGCCACGTTAACGACGCAGGATTCTGGCTGTTTGGCCGCTTTACCGGTGCAACCGAAGCGCAAACGCTGAAAACCTGGACGATGATGGAAACCCTGCTGGGCACCGTGGGCGCTATTGTCGGAATGATCGCTTTCGAACTGTTATCCTGACCACAGAAGGGGCGCGATATCGCGCCCTGTCTCACTAGATTTTCAGATAGGCGCGGATGCCGTCCAGAAACATCTGGGTCGCCAGCATAATCAGAATCAACCCCATCAAACGCTCCAGCGCATTTACCCCTTTCTCCCCCAGCAAACGTAAAAAAAGCCCTGAAAGCAGCAGGATCACTACCGTAGCTCCCCAGGCAATCAGCAACGCGCCGACTAAATGTCCCATCTGGTCAGGATACTGATGGGAAAGCAGCATCAGTGTCGCCAGCAAAGAGGGGCCTGCCACCAGCGGGATCGCCAGCGGCACCAGAAACGGCTCCTCTCCGGCAGGAAGCCCGGTGCTGTTACTTTCATGGGAGGGAAAAATCATCTTAATCGCGATCAAAAACAGAATGATGCCGCCGGAAATCGACACGGTTTCTGTTCGCAGATTTAAAAAGATGAGGATTTTTTCCCCGGCGAACAGAAACAGCAGCATGATAGCCAGCGCGATAAGCATCTCGCGCATGACTACGCGGCGTCGACGTTTTGGCTCCAGATGCTTTAAAACCGACATAAAAATCGGCAAATTGCCCAGCGGATCCATAATAAGCAACAATAATATTGTCGCGGAGATCATTTCTGTCATTGCATTACTTCCCAGATTCGTTCCGATCGCTGCACGTTATAAGCAGCATTGCTAAAAAAATGCTGCTAATCGATTTAATTCACTTGCCACTTTTCCAGCATTTTGTAAGGTGTTAACAGATCTCTTTCTTATCACTCTAACAGTTCAGGCGTGCCTGTCGTACCCGGCAGCGCCTTCAGCAGGTGCAACATGAAATCAGTAGGACTTATCGGTTGGCGCGGCATGGTTGGCTCCGTTCTTATGCAGCGTATGGTGGAAGAACGGGACTTTGATGTCATTCGCCCGGTATTTTTCTCCACCTCTCAGCACGGCCAGGCGGCCCCTGAGTTCGGCGGCCACTCTGCCGGAACCCTGCAGGATGCCTATAATATCGAGGCGCTGAAGGCGCTGGATATCATCATTACCTGCCAGGGCGGCGATTATACCACTGAAATTTATCCAAAACTGCGGGCAGCTGGCTGGCAGGGATACTGGATCGATGCGGCTTCCACACTGCGTATGCAGGATGACGCGCTGATTATCCTCGATCCGGTTAACCACCACGTTATTCAGCAGGGGCTGGATAAAGGCATTAAAACCTTTGCGGGCGGCAACTGTACGGTGAGCCTGATGCTGATGTCGTTGGGCGGCCTCTTTAGCAATAATCTGGTGGAGTGGGCTTCTGTGGCTACCTATCAGGCTGCTTCCGGCGGCGGCGCACGGCACATGCGCGAGCTGCTGACGCAGATGGGCATGCTGCACGACCACGTGGCGAAAGAGTTGCAGGATCCGGCTTCTGCTATCCTGGATATTGAACGCAAGGTCACTGAGATGGGCCGTAGCGGCGTGTTGCCGACCGACAACTTTGGCGTGCCGCTGGCCGGCAGCCTAATCCCCTGGATCGACAAGCAGCTTGAAAACGGTCAGAGCCGTGAAGAGTGGAAAGGGCAGGCGGAAACTAACAAAATTCTGCAGCCTGCGGCCACCATTCCGGTTGACGGCCTCTGCGTCCGGGTCGGCGCGCTGCGTTGCCACAGCCAGGCCTTCACGCTGAAGCTGAAAAAGGATGTGCCGCTGAAAGAAGTGGAGCAGTTGCTGGCTGCCCATAACGACTGGGTTCATGTGGTGCCGAACGATCGCGAACTGACTATGCGCGAGCTGACGCCTGCTGCCGTGACCGGCACGCTGAAAACCCCGGTTGGACGCCTGCGTAAGCTGAATATGGGGCCGGAGTATCTTTCAGCCTTCACCGTCGGTGACCAGCTGCTGTGGGGCGCGGCCGAACCGCTGCGTCGTATGCTGCGTCTGCTGGTGGGCTAACCCCCTCGATCTTTTCTGTCTCTGCCCCTGACTCTCCAGTTTCAGGGGTTTTTTCCTTTTTACTTTCCAAACGTTGCCAAAAAACGTCTTGTTTTGTTCATAATTTCTCCATTCTCCACTTTCACCCTGACTAATCTCCGAAAGTTTGATCTGAAAAGCATATTTTTATGATTTCGGTGCGGGCTTTAGTGGCGCCCTGGCTATGCTTAAAAACATTACCGAAAAAAACTGGCCGAAACGGGTAACACGATACGGCCTGAAGCGTTTTACATTATCTGATGAAGTTGTCGCACGCTGCGGCGGTTTTCGCACTGGATGGCCACCATTCCCGTCAGCGTGCTTTTGGCTCAATGAAGAGCAGTGCATTTCTCATCGCCCGCCAGCGGGATGGGAGATCGCCTGCCATACATCACGGGAAGACAGTCATGTCCGAGCTTACGGATCGTCGGCATATTAACGAATTGATTTCCGGCCATTACGCCGACCCTTTTTCACTTCTTGGTATGCACCAGACCAGTCAGGGTCTGGAAGTGCGGGCGTTGCTGCCCGATGCCACGGAAGTCTGGGTAATTGAAACCAATACCGGGCGCAAATGCGCTCAGCTGGAGTGCATCGATTCACGCGGATTTTTTCACGGGGTGATCCCAAGACGTAAAAATCCTTTCCGGTATCAGCTGGCTGTTACCTGGCATGGTGAGCAGAACCTGATTGATGATGCCTACCGCTTTGGCCCGTTGCTGGCTGAAATGGACAGCTGGCTGCTGGCTGAAGGTACCCACCTGCGTCCCTATGAAACCATGGGCGCCCATGCGGATGTGATTGATGGGGTGATCGGCACCCGCTTTTCCGTCTGGGCACCAAATGCCCAGCGCGTTTCTGTGGTGGGAAGCTTTAACTTCTGGGATGGTCGTCGCCATCCGATGCGTTTCCGCCGTGAAATTGGCGTCTGGGAGCTGTTTGTCCCCGGTGCCGTGCCGGGCCATCTCTATAAGTTCGAGATTATTGACCTGCATGGCAATTTGCGCCTGAAGGCCGATCCCTACGCCTTCGAGGCGCAGATGCGGCCGGACAGCGCCTCCGTGATCTGCGGTATTCCGCCTAAAATGGAGATACCTGAAGCGCGGCAGAGAGCCAACGATTTTGATGCGCCTATCTCTATCTATGAGGTTCACCTCGGCTCCTGGCGTCGCCATACCGATAATAATTTCTGGCTGAGTTACAAGGAGCTGGCTGAGCAGCTGGTGCCCTATGCTAAAGAGATGGGCTTTACTCACCTTGAGCTGATGCCGATTAATGAGCACCCGTTCGACGGAAGCTGGGGCTATCAGCCTACCGGTATGTATGCGCCAACCCGACGTTTCGGCACCCGCGACGAATTCCGCAATTTCATTGCTGCTGCGCATGAGGCGGGGCTTAACGTACTGCTCGACTGGGTACCGGGGCATTTCCCTTCTGATGACTTTAGCCTGGCGAAATTTGACGGCACCGAGCTGTATGAGCACGGTGATCCACGTGAAGGTTATCACCAGGACTGGAACACACTGATTTACAACTTTGGCCGCCGTGAGGTAAGTAATTACCTTTCCGGCAACGCGCTCTACTGGATCGAACGGTTTGGCATTGACGGACTGCGTGTGGATGCCGTGGCCTCGATGATTTACCGCGACTACAGTCGTGCAGAGGGCGAATGGGTGCCTAATCACCTGGGCGGCAGAGAGAATCTGGAAGCGATCGCCTTCCTGCGTTACACCAACCGTACCCTGGGGGCCAATGCACCAGGCTCCGTCACTATTGCAGAGGAGTCTACCGACTTCCCTGGCGTTTCCAGACCGCCTGAAATGGGGGGATTAGGTTTCTGGTACAAATGGAACCTGGGCTGGATGCACGACACCCTTGACTATATGAAGCTGGATCCGGTGTACCGCAAGCATCACCATAACAACCTGACCTTCGGTATGCTCTACAACTCCACCGAAAACTTCGTGCTGCCGCTCTCTCACGATGAAGTGGTACACGGCAAGCGTTCGATTCTGGACCGCATGCCTGGCGATGCCTGGCAAAAGTTCGCCAACCTGCGGGCCTATTACGGCTGGATGTTTGGCTTCCCGGGTAAAAAGCTGCTGTTTATGGGCTGTGAGTTTGCGCAGGGCAGAGAGTGGGATCATGACAGCAGCCTGGACTGGCATCTGCTGGAGGGGCACGACAACTGGCATAATGGCGTACAGCGGCTGGTACGCGACCTGAACCACACCTACAGAGCCCATCCTGCGCTTTATCAGCTCGACTTCGACACGATGGGCTTTGAGTGGCTGGTGGTCGATGACTTTGAAAACTCAGTCTTTGTCTTTGTGCGCCGCGATCGCGAAGGCAACGAAATGATGGTCGTCAGCAACTTTACGCCAGTGCTACGTGAGAACTACCGCTTTGGCGTAACGGGTGCAGGTAGCTGGAAAGAGGTGCTGAACACCGACTCAGAACATTATCACGGCAGTAACGCAGGTAATCTGGGAACTATTCACAGCGAAGCGCACTCCAGCCATAACCGTGAGCATTCGGTCTGCATTACGTTGCCGCCGTTATCCACTTTGTGGCTGGTGAGGGAAGCGTCATGAGTCAACTGCTTCCTGGAGAAGCCACGCCTGCCGGCGCAGTATATGACGGCAAAGGCGTGAACTTTACCCTGTTTTCTCAGCATGCCAGGCGAGTTGAACTCTGCCTGTTTGATGAACAGGGACAGGAAGCACGTATGGATTTACCAGGCCGTACCGGCGATATCTGGCACGGCTATCTGGCCGCTATTAAACCCGGCCAGCGTTACGGTTATCGGGTACATGGCCCGTGGCAGCCCGGGGCGGGGCACCGCTTCAACCCAAATAAATTGCTGGTCGATCCCTGCGCCCGTCAGGTAGAGGGTGAAGTCACTGACGACCCGCGTTTTCTGGGTGGGGAAGCAGAGATGAACACCCTCGACAGCGCGCCGGTTGCCCCGAAAAGCGTGGTGCTGGCAGACGATTTCGACTGGGAAGATGACGCTTTTCCGCGCGTGCCCTGGGGGGCGACAGTAATTTATGAGGCGCATGTCCGAGGGCTGACAAAGCGTCATCCCGCTATACCCCCGGAAATACGGGGAACCTACGCGGCGCTGGGCCATCCGGTGATGATCGACTATTTCAAACGGCTCGGCATCACCAGCCTGGAACTGTTGCCGGTGGCCTGTTTTGCCCATGAGCCGCGTCTGTTCCGCCAGGGCCTGACCAATTACTGGGGATATAACCCGCTCGCTCCCTGTGCGCTGGATACGCGCTATGCTTCAGGCGTGAACGGCGTGCCTGCCCGCAATGAGTTCCAGCAGGCGGTTAAGGCTCTGCATGCGGCGGGAATCGAGGTGATCCTTGATGTGGTATTTAATCACACCGCCGAGCTGGAAGAGACGGGACCCCTGCTCTCCATGCGCGGCATTGATAACCAGTGCTACTACTGGCTCGATGGGCGGGGCGGCTATCAGAACTGGACCGGCTGCGGAAACACGCTGAATATCAGCCACCCGGCGGTAATGAACTGGACACTGGACTGTCTGCGCTACTGGGTGGAAGAGTGCCACGTTGATGGGTTCCGCTTTGATCTGGCCACCGTATTGGGCAGAACGCCTGAGTACAGGCGTGACGCGGAGTTGTTTCGCGCCATCGAAGCCTGTCCGATCCTCTCGCAGTGCAAAATGATTGCTGAGCCTTGGGACATCGGTCCGGGTGGCTATCAGGTAGGGAATTTTCCTGCGTCCTTTGCTGAATGGAACGACCATTTCCGCGATACCGTCAGGCGTTACTGGCTGTACGGCGAGATCTCTAACGGCGACTTTGCCAAAAGATTTGCCGCCTCAAGCGATATTTTTCAGCAGCCGGGACGTTTACCTGCCGCCAGCATTAATCTGGTCACAGCCCATGACGGGTTTACCCTGCGGGATGTGGTGTGCTTCAACGAAAAACATAATGAAGCCAACGGGGAAGATAACCGTGACGGCAGCAACAACAATTTCAGTCACAACCATGGCGTTGAAGGACTGAGAGCTCCGCTTTTGATTGTGGAACACCGTCGCCGCAGCGTGCACGCGATGCTGACCACATTGCTGTTAGCGCAAGGCACGCCAATGCTGCTGGCCGGTGATGAACACGGGCACAGCCAGCATGGCAACAATAACGCCTACTGTCAGGATAACGAGCTGACCTGGCTCGATTGGGAACAGAATGACAGCGGGTTATTTACCTTTACTGCCGCTTTGATTCACCTGCGCAAGAAAATCCCTGCGCTGCAAGCGGAGAGCTGGTGGCAGGAGGGAGACGGAAACGTAGAGTGGCTGGGCCAGGAAGGTCAACCGCTTAGCGCGCAGGAGTGGCAGCGGGGCGAGCATCGTCTGCAAATTTTGCTGTCACAAAATTGGTTAATAACCCTGAACGCCACCGAAGAAGTGTGCGACATCAGACTGCCTCAAGGGCGATGGCACGCCATTCCGCCCTTCGCCGGGGATGATAACCCGATCCTTGTAACTGTCTGGCATGGACCAGCCCACGGTGTGTGCGTGTTCCAAAAGCAATCATAACAGGAGTCAGACATGGTCATTGAGAAGAACGATCCCCTGATGCTGGCAAGACAATTGCCAACACAAACTGTAGCCCTGATCCTCGCGGGTGGACGTGGTACCAGGTTAAAAGACCTGACCGCTAAACGTGCAAAACCCGCCGTTCACTTTGGCGGAAAGTTTCGTATTATCGATTTTGCGCTGTCGAACTGTCTGAACTCCGGGATCCGTCGGATCGCGGTGATCACACAGTATCAGTCGCATACGCTGGTTCAGCATATCCAGCGTGGCTGGTCATTTCTGAATGAAGAGATGAATGAGTTTGTTGATTTACTGCCTGCGCAGCAGCGGCTCTCTACCGAGCACTGGTATCGCGGCACGGCGGATGCGGTTACCCAGAATCTGGATATTATTCGCCGCTATCAGGCGAAATATATCGTGATCCTGGCGGGCGACCATATCTATAAAATGGACTATTCCCGGATGCTGCTCGACCACGTTGAAAACGAGGCCAAGTGCACCATCGCCTGCCTGCCAGTACCCCTCGCTGAAGCGAGCGCTTTTGGCGTAATGGCGGTCAGTGATGAAAACAAGGTGGTGGAGTTTCTGGAAAAACCGGCTGAACCGCCGCATATGCCTGGCGATCCTGGTCAGGCGCTGGCGAGTATGGGCGTCTATGCTTTCACTGCCGACTATCTCTACGAGCTGTTAGAGGAAGATCTTAAAAATCCGGAATCCAATCACGATTTTGGCAAGGACATCCTGCCAAAAATTGTGGCTACCGGAGAAGCTCTGGCGCACTCCTTCAGTATCTCCTGCGTGCAAAACGACGAAACGTCGCCGCCTTACTGGCGCGATGTCGGGACGCTGGAGGCTTACTGGAAAGCCAATCTTGATCTGGCTTCCGTGACGCCAGAGTTAGATATGTATGACCGCGACTGGCCGATCCGCACGCATATGGAGCCGCTACCGCCGGCAAAATTTGTTCAGGATCGTTCAGGCAGTCATGGCATGACCATGAATTCACTGGTGTCGGGCGGCTGCATTATTTCCGGCTCGGTGGTAGTGAATTCAGTACTGTTTTCCCGCGTACGAATTAATTCTTTCTGCAATATCGAGTCTTCTGTTCTCTCGCCGGATGTTGTCGTGGGGCGATCCTGTCGCCTGCGCCGCTGCGTAATCGACCGCGCCTGCGAACTGCCTGAAGGAACGGTAATCGGGGAGAACCCGGATGACGACGCGCGACGCTTTTACCGTTCAGAAGAGGGGATAGTGTTGGTAACACGATCCATGCTGGCCAAATTAGGCTGGCGAAATTAACAAATTATCACCCTATTTGGTTAGTTCAGGCACAGGTATTTGATGCGGAGGACCGCGTCAGCACAAGGTAAAGGAGCCGATAATGCAGGTTTTACATGTCTGTTCAGAAATTTTCCCGCTATTAAAAACTGGCGGGCTTGCTGATGTTGTTGGGGCATTACCGGCGGCGCAAATTGCAGAAGGCATTGATACCAGAGTCCTGCTTCCGGCGTTTCCTGATTTGAAAAAGGGGATCCCCGATACGCAGATCGTGGCAACGCTGCAAACGTTCGCTGGCCCGGTAGATCTGCTCTTTGGGCAATACGATGGCGTGGGTATCTACCTGATAGACGCCCCGGAACTCTATGACAGACCCGGCAGCCCCTATCACGATGAGTCGCAGTTCGCTTATACGGATAACTATCTCCGTTTTGCCTTACTGGGCTGGATGGGGTGTGAGCTTGCCTGTGGGGCAGATCCACACTGGCGGCCGGAAGTAGTGCATGCGCATGACTGGCATGCCGGTCTTGCTTGCGCCTATCTGGCGGCAAGAGGAAGGCCAGCAAAATCGGTGTTCACCGTGCATAACCTGGCCTACCAGGGGCTGTTCGCTGCGAAACATCTGGAAGAGATTCAGCTTCCGCCGTCGTTTTTCAGCATGTACGGGTTGGAATTCTTTAACCAGATTTCCTACCTGAAGGCGGGCTTGTTCTATGCCGACCATGTCACGGCAGTAAGCCCAACCTACGCCCGTGAAATCACCCTGCCGGAGTTTGGTTACGGCATGGAGGATTTGCTGCGGCAGCGGCAGTTGGAAGGGACGCTGACCGGCATACTTAACGGCGTGGACCCCGCTATCTGGGACCCGGCGCACGATCTCCTGCTGAACGCGCGTTACGACCGTGACGTGCTGGATGCCAAAATAGAGAACAAGCGTCAGCTGCAAATTACTATGGGCCTGAAGATTGATGACAAGGTACCGGTCTTTGCGGTGGTCAGCCGCCTCACCAGGCAGAAAGGGTTGGATCTGGTGCTGGAAGCGTTGCCTGGCCTGCTGGAGCAGGGCGGACAGCTGGTTCTGCTGGGCGCCGGAGATGCGGTACTTCAGCAAGGATTCCTGGCGGCGGCGGCGGAATATCCAGGACAAGTGGGCGTACAGATCGGCTATCACGAGGCCTTCTCACACCGCATCATGGGGGGCGCGGATGTCATTATGGTGCCAAGCCGCTTTGAACCCTGCGGCCTGACGCAGCTGTACGGCCTGAAATATGGCACGCTGCCGCTGGTCAGACGCACCGGTGGTCTGGCAGATACGGTTAACGACAGCTCGCTGGAAAACCTGGCTGACGGCATCGCAAGCGGATTTGTCTTTGAGGACAGCAACGCCTGGTCACTGCTAAGAGCGATCCGGCGTACCTTCGTTCTCTGGTCCCGTCCTTCACTCTGGCGCTATGTTCAGCGTCAGGCGATGGGGATGGATTTTAGCTGGCAGGTGGCGGCCGTAGCCTACCGCGATCTCTATCAACGACTGCTGTAATGGATATGGGACAAATGATATGAAAGCACCTTTCACCTATACCGCACCTACACTCAGCGTTGAGGCGTTGAAACACTCTATCGCTTATAAACTGATGTTTACCATAGGAAAAGATCCTTCCATTGCCAACAAACATGAGTGGCTTAACGCCACGCTGCTGGCAGTGCGTGACAGGATGGTGGAGCGTTGGCTGCGATCGAACAGGGCGCAGCTTTCTCAGGATGTCCGCCAGGTTTATTATCTGTCGATGGAGTTTCTGGTAGGCAGAACGCTCTCTAACGCGCTGCTGGCGATGGGCATTTATGAAGATGCTCAGGCAGCGCTGGATGAGATGGGCTTTAATCTTGAAGAGCTGATTGAAGAAGAGAGCGATCCGGGATTAGGCAATGGCGGATTAGGACGTCTGGCAGCCTGTTTCCTTGACTCCCTGGCGACCTTAGGTTTGCCGGGACGCGGCTACGGTATCCGCTATGATTACGGCATGTTCAAGCAGAACATTGTTGAGGGTCGCCAGGCGGAGTCGCCGGACTACTGGCTGGAGTATGGTAACCCGTGGGAGTTCCAGCGTTTCAATACCCGCTACAAAGTGCGTTTTGGCGGACGAATTCAGGTGGAAGGTAGCCGTTCCCGCTGGCTGGAAACGGAAGAAGTGCAGGCGATGGCCTACGACCAGATCATCCCCGGTTTCGATACTGATGCCACCAACACCTTACGGTTGTGGTCGGCGCAGGCCAGTAATGAGATCAATCTGGGTAAATTCAATCAGGGCGACTACTTTGCGGCTGTGGAAGACAAGAACCACTCTGAAAACGTTTCCCGCGTTCTCTACCCGGATGATTCCACCTATTCCGGACGGGAACTGCGGCTGCGTCAGGAGTATTTCCTGGTCTCTGCCACGGTGCAGGACATTCTGAAGCGTCACTGGATGATGCACCAGACCTACGATAATCTGGGCGACAAAATCGCCATTCACCTCAACGACACCCATCCGGTGCTGGCGATCCCGGAGCTGATGCGGCTGCTGATTGACGAGCATAAATTCAGCTGGGACGATGCGTTTGAAGTGACCTGTCAGGTGTTCTCCTACACTAACCATACGCTGATGCAGGAGGCGCTTGAAACCTGGCCGGTGGATATGATCGGCAAAATTTTGCCGCGTCATCTGCAGATTATTTTTGATATCAACGACTACTTCCTGAAAACCATCCAGGATTACTATCCGGACGACTGGGATTTACAGTCGCGTATTTCCATCATTGATGAAAATAATGGCCGGAAAATTCGTATGGCCTGGCTGGCGGTCATTGTCAGTCATAAAGTCAATGGCGTTTCTGAACTGCACTCCAATCTGATGGTGCAGTCGCTGTTTGCGGACTTCGCCGCGCTCTTCCCTGGCCGCTTCTGCAACAAGACCAACGGCGTTACCCCGCGTCGCTGGCTGGCGCTGGCTAACCCTTCCTTATCTGGCGTACTGGATGAAGCGATAGGACGCAACTGGCGTACCGAGTTAGGGCAGCTTGATGAGCTTAAACAGCACATCGATTACCCCAGCTTCCTCGCCCAAATCAGTGAGTCCAAGCTGCACAACAAAAAGCGGCTGGCCGAGTATATCGCGCAGAAAATGGATGTGGTTATCGATCCCAATGCGCTGTTCGACGTGCAGATCAAACGTATTCATGAGTACAAACGTCAGCTGCTCAATGTGCTGCATGTCATCACGCGCTATAACCGCATCAAGGCCGATCCGGAAGCGGACTGGGTGCCCCGCGTCAACATCTTCGCCGGTAAGGCGGCTTCGGCTTATTACATGGCGAAGCACATCATTCATTTGATCAATGATGTGGCGAATGTGATCAATAACGATCCGCAGGTGAAAAATAAGCTGAAGGTGGTCTTTATCCCCAACTACAGCGTCAGCCTGGCGCAGATCATTATCCCGGCAGCCGATCTCTCTGAACAGATCTCGCTGGCCGGTACTGAAGCTTCCGGCACCAGTAACATGAAGTTTGCCCTGAACGGCGCGCTGACTATCGGCACGCTGGATGGTGCAAACGTCGAGATGCTGGAGCATGTGGGCGAGGAAAATATCTTTATCTTCGGCAATACCACGCCACAGGTAGAGGAGTTGCGCAAGACCGGTTACAGCGCACATAAATTTTATGAGCAGGACGCCGAATTGCATCAGGCCCTGACGCAGATAGGCACCGGTGCCTTCAGCCCGCAGGAGCCTGGCCGCTACCGTAATATCTTTGATTCGCTGGTGAATCTGGGTGACCACTATCAGCTGCTGGCAGATTACCGCAGCTATGTGGATACGCAGGACAAGGTAGATGAGCTCTATCGCCGTCCGGATGAATGGACGCGTAAAGCGCTGTTGAATATTGCCAATATGGGCTATTTCTCTTCTGACCGTACGATTCAGGAATATGCGGACGAGATTTGGGGCATTAAACCGATTCGCCTGTAGCAGACGGAAAGATAAAAGGGGGACGGAAATAAATTCCGCCCCCCTTTTTTACCGCTATTTCAACCTGAGAGCAGGCTCTCTCCCTGCATGGGAGCGAACCCTGGCTGCCGAAGCTTACTGCTTATGCACCCTGACGGGAGCATTCTGGCCTGCCATCATTCACCGGCTCAGTGCAGACTCAGGCTTTCAGGAAGCCAGCGACAGCGCCGGTTTTTTGCCGTGCTCTGCCAGCCATTCGCCGACGCGGGCGCGCTGCTCATCACTCAGGAAAATACCGTTTTTGGTACGACGCCACAGCGCATCATCCTGCTCGCGCACCCATTCGTTCTCTACCAGGTAACGCAGCTCAGCTTCATAGAAATGATGGCCGAACAGCTCGCCTAAATCTTCCAGGCTTTTCGCTTCGCTCAGCAGCTTCTCGGTATTGCTGCCATAGGTGCGGGCGTAATGGCGCGCCATTGAGTCAGTAATGAAAGGATAGCGGCGGCGCAGGCTTGCAGCATAATCCTCTCGCGTACCGGCAATGTCTCCGCCTGGCAGAACGCAGGTTTTGGTCCATGCCGGGCCAGCGTTCGGATAATACTTCGACAGTTTCTCCAGCGCATGTTCTGCCAGCTTACGATACGTGGTGAGCTTGCCACCAAATACAGAGAGCAGAGGAGCCTGACCATTATCGTCACGCACGTCGAGCGTATAGTCACGGGTAATAGCCTGCGGTGAATCGGACTCATCATCACACAGCGGACGCACGCCAGAGTAGGACCAGACAATATCCTCTTTGCTCAGCGTCTTTTTAAAGTGACCATTGAACACTTTTAACAGGTATTCGGTCTCGCTATCGTCAATGTGAACGTTTTTCGGATCGCCTTTATATTCTACATCGGTGGTGCCGATGATAGAGAACTCATCCATCCACGGGATCACAAACACAATGCGGTTATCTTCGTTCTGCAGAATATAAGCCTGCTTCTCCGTATGCACACGGGGAACTACAATATGGCTGCCTTTGATCAGACGGATGCCGTAAGGCGATTTCAGCTTCAGGCCTTCATCAAACAACTGCTTAACCCACGGGCCGGCGGCGTTCACCAGACCTTTGGCCCGCCAGGTGAAAGTTTTACCGGTATCGATATCTTCCGCTTCCACCGTCCACAGACCATTTTCACGCCAGGCGCGGGTCACTTTAGTGCGGGTACGCACTTCACCGCCGCGCTTTTCAACTTCCTGGGCATTAAGCACCACCAGGCGGGCATCGTCTACCCAGCAATCTGAATATTCGAAACCGCGCACAATTTCTGGCTTAAGGGCTGAATCTGAGCCAAAACGCAAGCTCTTGCTGCCGGGCAGGCTGGTACGCTTGCCCAGATGGTCATACATAAACAGACCCACGCGGATCATCCATGCCGGGCGCAGATGCGGGCGGTGCGGCAGTCGGAAGCGCATAGGAAAAGCGATGTGAGGCGCCATCTTCAGCAGCACCTCGCGCTCGGCCAGCGCTTCGCTGACCAGGCGGAATTCATAATGTTCCAGGTAGCGCAGGCCACCGTGGATCAGCTTTGAGCTGGCAGAAGAGGTGGCGCACGCCAAATCCTTCGCTTCCAGCATCAGCACAGACAGGCCGCGTCCTGCAGCGTCAGCCGCAATGCCAGCGCCGTTGATACCGCCGCCGATTACGATCAAGTCTTTGGTTTCCACGTCATCTCCTCCGATGTTCGGAATAGTTCTTTAATGTTCGTTTTCGAGCATAATAATAATCGTAAACGCACATTGATGCCAGCGTTAACCGAATAAAAACATTTATGCGTGATGCAGGTAACATAATTTGCCTGAGAAAAGCACATTAGCCTTACAGCTTTCTGGGTTATTCCCGGCTTTCTTCGCGGTACAATAGCGAGATACAGCCTGATATTAACGAGGATCCCATGGAACAATTTGAGTGCATTAACGTGCAGCAGGCGCAGGCACAGTTGAGCGAAAATAATGCGCTGCTGGTGGATATTCGCGACCCGCAAAGCTATGCCGCAGGTCATGCCAGCGGAGCGTTTCATCTTACTAACACCTCCCTGCACAGCTTTATCGAACAGGCTGATCTTACCCGCCCGGTGCTGGTGATGTGTTACCACGGCAACAGCAGTAAAGGCGCGGCGCAGTATTTGCTGACCCAGGGTTTTGACCAGGCTTACAGCATTGATGGCGGCTACGATGCCTGGCGGCTGGCGTTCCCGCAGCAGGTTGATGCCGCTGCGCTTTAACTGTACCCGTTGAAACAGTGCGGTATACTGTTCTTTCGTTTTAATAACAGAGACTTTCGACGGCGATGATGCGCATCACTGAATTCTCCAACCCCCGCATGGCGCAAGCCTTTGTGGACTATATGGCTACCCGTGGCATCCTGCTTCGCGTGGAGCATGATAACCACTATACGGTTTGGCTGGATGATGATTCGAAAGTCAATCTGGTCGAAAACGAACTTAACCAGTTTATCCGTGAGCCTAACCATCCACGCTATCAGGCGGCCAGCTGGCACTCCGGCACCACCAGTTCCGGTATCCATTATCAAAGCTCCTCACTGCTGGCGAATATTCGCCAGCGGGCCGGGCCGCTGACGCTTTTGGTGATGGTAGTGTGCATCGCAATTTTTATCCTGATGCAGCTGCTGGGCGACGGCACGGTAATGAGCTGGCTGGCGTGGCCGGATCAGGATCAGCATTTCCAGCTCTGGCGCTGGTTTACCCATGCGTTTCTACACTTCTCCCTTCTGCATATCACCTTTAACCTGCTCTGGTGGTGGTATCTCGGCGGGGTGATCGAGAAACGTCTTGGCAGCGGCAAGCTGTTTGTGATCCTGCTGATTTCTGCGCTGCTCAGCGGCTGGATGCAGGCTAAGTTCAGCGGCGTGCTGTTTGGCGGCTTATCCGGCGCGGTCTATGCGCTGATGGGATACGCCTGGCTGAGAGGGGAAAGAGACCCCGAGAGCGGGATATTCCTTGAACGTGGGCTGATGGCCTTCGCAGTGGTCTGGCTAATCGTTGGCTATATGGGCTGGTTTGGCCTCTCTATCGCTAATGCGGCGCATGTTACCGGCCTGCTGGTTGGGCTGGCTATGGCCTTTGTCGATACCCGTCACATCAGATCCTAGCGCAACGATTTGCAGGGATACCCGTACAGGAGAGTTATGTGAAGCAAACGCAACGTCATGACGCCATTATCGAACTGGTGCGTCGTCAGGGATATGTCAGCACGGAAGAGCTGGTGGAGCATTTTACCGTCAGTCCACAGACTATTCGTCGGGATCTGAATGACCTGGCAGAACAGAATAAAATTCAGCGCCATCACGGCGGCGCGGCCCTGCCCTCCAGCTCTGAAAACACCGCGTGGCAGGATCGTAAAATGATGTGGTCGGCGGAAAAGGCGCGTATTGCCCAGCGTGTTGCCAGCCAGATCCCGGACGGGGCTTCGCTGTTTATTGATATCGGCACCACGCCTGAAGCGGTAGCCCATGCCTTGTTAAACCACAGTAATCTGCGGGTGGTGACTAACAACCTCAACGTTGCCATGCTGCTGATGTCAAAGCCCGACTTCAGCCTGATTGTGGCGGGTGGCGAGGTCAGAACCCGCGACGGCGGCATTATGGGCGAAGCGACGCTGGACTATATCTCCCAGTTCCGCCTGGATTTCGGCATTCTTGGTATCAGCGGTATCGATATGGATGGCTCGCTGCTGGACTTTGACTATCACGAAGTCAGAACCAAGCGCGCCATTATCGAAAACTCACGCTGCGTGATGTTGGTGGCGGACCATTCAAAATTTGGCCGTAACGCGATGGTGAATCTGGGTAATATGAGCCTGATCGATTATCTCTTTACCGATGAGACGCCGCCTCCTGGCGTACTGAAAACCATCGAAGAGCATGAAGTTCATCTGGAGCTGTGCTGACCCCACCTCCTGAGGCAGGCGGCAAGGATGCCGCGCGCGTTTCCGCTTACTCTTTTCCCCACATTCTCTTTATTATCATCCTCATCTTCGCTTTATCTTAATCTCCGGTGAGCATTTTTTTCTGTTCCGGTCTTAACTGTAAGAGTCACCGTCATTAACACGTTGTCTCTGCCAGGAAGGAAGTGGTATGCCCCAACAGAAATTCAGTCAGGCACGTTTTGACGCGGCACTGACGCGTCAGTGGCAGCATCTTGGTCTCTCTTCAGCCAGTGAAATGACACAGCAACAATGGTGGCAGGCGCTCAGCGGAGCGTTAGCCGAAATGCTGGCAGCGCTGCCAGTGGTAAAGCCTGTAAAGAAGCAGCGCCACGTGAATTACATCTCTATGGAGTTCTTAATCGGCAGGCTAACCGGCAATAACCTGCTGAACCTGGGCTGGTATGACGAGGTGAAGGCGAGCCTTGCTCAACACCAGTGCGATCTGAGTGAACTGCTTGAGGAAGAGGTGGACCCTGCTCTCGGTAACGGGGGACTGGGACGCCTTGCAGCCTGCTATCTCGATTCGATGGCCACCGTAGGACAGTCTGCAACCGGCTATGGCCTGAATTATCAGTACGGTTTATTTCGCCAGTCTTTTGAAGAGGGCCAGCAGCATGAAGCGCCCGATGAGTGGCACCGCGACCGCTATCCCTGGTTCCGGCACAATGCTGCGCTGGATGTGAACGTTGGCTTAGGGGGGAAAGTGGTGAAAAACGGTGGTGGCTCTCGCTGGGAACCCGCGTTTACTCTGCGTGGAGAAGCCTGGGATTTGCCCGTTACCGGCTATCGTAATGGCATCACTCAGCCGCTGCGCCTCTGGCAGGCCAGGCACGTCCATCCCTTCGATTTGACTAAATTCAACAACGGCAAATTTCTGAAAGCTGAACAACAGGGCATTGAGGCGGAAAAGCTCACCAAGGTGCTTTACCCCAACGATAATCATCAGGCGGGGAAACAGCTACGCCTGATGCAGCAATATTTCCAGTGCGCCTGTTCGGTGGCCGATATTCTGCGACGGCACCATCTTGCCGGGCGCCCTGTCAGCGAACTGCCAGAATATGAAGTCATTCAGCTGAATGATACGCATCCTACGCTCGCCATCCCTGAGATGCTGCGTATTCTGCTGGATGAGCACCAGCTGAACTGGGATGAAGCCTGGGCAATCACCAGCAAAACCTTTGCCTATACCAACCATACGCTGATGCCGGAAGCGCTTGAGTGCTGGGATCAGCGGCTTTTCCGCAAGCTGTTGCCCCGTCACTTTATGATTGTGAATGAGATCAATCAGCGTTTTAAAAAACTGGTGGATCGGCACTGGCCGGGCGACGAGGAGAAATGGGAAAAGCTGGCCGTGATCTACAACCATCAGGTGCGCATGGCGAACCTCTGTGTGGTCAGCGGCTTTGCGGTCAACGGCGTGGCGGCGCTTCATTCCGATCTGGTAGTAAAGGATCTGTTCCCGGAATATCACCAGCTCTGGCCCGCGAAATTCCACAATGTCACCAACGGCATCACGCCACGCCGCTGGCTGAAACAGTGTAATCCTGCCCTCTCCACGCTGATTGACGACACGTTAAAGGTGGAATGGGTGAACAATCTGGAGGCCCTGAAAGGGCTTGAGCCATTTGCGGATAACCCGGCCTTTCGCCAGCAATACCGGCAAATAAAGCAGGATAACAAGCTACGTCTCGCCAACTACATCAGGCATCTCACCGGTATCGTGGTTAACCCGGATGCGATGTTTGATGTGCAAATCAAACGTCTGCATGAATACAAACGCCAGCATCTGGGGCTGTTGCATATCCTGCACTGTTATAAAGAGCTGCGCGAAAATCCGGAAAAAGAGCGGGTGCCGCGTGTGTTCTTGTTTGGTGCAAAAGCCGCACCCGGCTACTACCTGGCGAAAAACATCATCTATGCCATCAATAAAGTGGCTGAAAAGATCAATAACGATCCGCTGGTGGGCGACAGGCTGAAAGTGGTGTTCATTCCTGATTATCGCATCACGGCGGCGGAGCTGATGATCCCGGCAGCGGATCTCTCTGAACAGATTTCCACGGCAGGCTATGAGGCTTCCGGCACGGGTAACATGAAACTGTCTCTGAACGGGGCATTAACCATCGGCACGATGGATGGCGCGAATGTCGAAATTGCCGAACAGGTAGGTGAAGAGAACATTTTTATTTTTGGTCACTCGGTTTACGACGTGAAAGCGTTAAAGGCTGGCGATTATTCTCCGCAGAAGGTGCGTAAAAAGGATAAACACCTTAACGGCCTGCTGAAAGAGCTGGAAAAAGGGTTCTTCAGCGACGGGGATAAGCATGCGTTCGATTTGATGCTTAACAGCCTGGGCAAAGGTGGCGATCCCTGGCTGGTGCTGGCGGATTTTGCCAGCTATATCGAGGCGCAGCAGAGGGTTGAAGCCCTGTGGCGTGACCAGCAAGCCTGGACGCGCGCCGCGATCCTCAATACGGCGCGCACCGGCGTTTTCAGTTCCGATCGTTCAGTTCGGGATTACCAGCAGCGTATCTGGCAGGCAAAGCGATAAGGAGAGCCGATGGAGAACAAAAAATTTGAGCAGGCGGCAGCGGCAGCGGGCATCGCCACTAAGTACATCAATGCCAGGGGTGAACCGGAAGAGGTCTCGGCTGATATCCGGCAGCGACTGCTGGCGGCCATGTCAAATCAGCGTAGCGCAAAGCCCGGTCCGGTTCCTTTATGCAAAGTGTTCGTTCGCAAACGTTCATTGCAGCTTGATGTGGCAGGAAAGGGGGAATTTCAGTGGCTGCTGAGGCTGGAAGAGGGTCGGGAGTACAGGGGAACAGTCAGCGGAGGCGATGCGATAAAGCTGCCGGCAAATCTGGCCTTTGGTTATCACCAGCTTCAGCTTGAGCAGGGCAAAAAACAGTGGCAATGCAGAGTTATCGTGGCGCCTGCACGGTGTTATGAGCCTGAAGCGCTGCTGGAAGGAAAAAAGCTGTGGGGAGCCTGCGTGCAGCTTTATACCGTGCGCTCAGAGCAGAACTGGGGCATGGGCGATTTTGGCGACCTGAAACGGATGTTGACTGAAGTCGCGAGCCGCGGCGGGGCGTTTATCGGGCTGAATCCCATCCATTCGCTCTATCCAGCCAGCCCGGAAAATGCCAGCCCTTACAGCCCCTCCTCCCGACGCTGGCTTAACGTGCTCTATATAGATGTTGCTGGCGTCCCCGATTTTCAGCAGGGAAAGGCGGCACAACGCTGGTGGCAGCAGAAAAATACGCAAAAATCGCTGGCCAGGGCACGGGAAGCGGAGTGGGTCGATTATAGCCGGGTGGCGGAGCTGAAAATCAACGGGCTGCGCCACGCCTGGCAGCACTTTTCTCAACGGCAGAGTGACGATCCTGCCCGCGTCCACTTTGAGGAGTTTATCACCGAGGGCGGCAGCAGCCTTTACTGGCAGGCGGCTTATGATGCGCTGCATGGCACTATGGTGGCAGATAACCCAGAACGCTGGGGCTGGCCCGTCTGGCCGAAATCCTTGCAGGATGCGCATTCAGAACAGGTGAAGCAGTTCTGCCAGCAGCAGGAGCAGGAAGTGCGCTTCTGGCTCTGGCTGCAGTGGCTGGCAAACCGGCAGTTTGATGAATGCTGGCAGGTAAGCCAGCAGCAGGGTATGCCGATAGGCCTCTATCGCGACCTGGCGGTCGGCGTGGCGGAAGGAGGAGCGGAAACCTGGTGCGATCGGGAGCTTTATTGCCTGAAGGCTTCAGTGGGCGCGCCTCCTGATATTCTCGGTCCGCTGGGGCAAAACTGGGGGCTGCCGCCAATGGATCCTCACGTTATGACCGCCAGGGGCTACCAGCCCTTTATCGATCTTGTCCGCGCAAATATGACCAGCTGCGGGGCATTGCGCATCGATCACGTTATGTCGATGCTGCGGCTCTGGTGGATACCTTACGGGGAAACCGCCAACTTTGGCGCCTATGTCTATTATCCGGTTGAAGATCTGCTGGCCATTCTGGCGCTGGAGAGCCAGCGTAACCAGTGCATGGTGATAGGTGAGGATCTGGGTACCGTGCCAAAAGAGATCGTTGCGCTGTTGCGTAACAGCGGCATTTACTCCTGGAAAGTGCTCTATTTCGAGCAGGAGGGAATGGACAGCTATCGCGCTCCGGCTAAGTGGCCGCGCCAGTCAATGGCCAGCGCTACCACGCACGATCTGCCGACGTTGCGGGGATTCTGGCACGCCGGAGATTTACAACTGGGCGAGCGGTTAGGCTTATACCCGGATAAAACCGTGTTACACAGCCTTTATCAGGATCGCGCCAGGCAGAAACAGGCTCTGCTGAAAGCACTGCATCAGTATGGTTGCCTGTCAGCCAGCAGCGGTAAAAAGGCCAGCGTAATGAAAATGACGTCGGAGCTGAACCGCGGTATGCAGCGGTTTATCGCTGACAGCAGCAGTGCTCTGCTGGGGTTGCAGCCGGAGGACTGGCTGGATATGGAGAAGCCGGTTAACGTGCCGGGCACCACCGATCAGTATCCCAACTGGCGCAGAAAACTGAGTATGACGCTGGAAGCGATGTTTGCCGAGCCGCGCATCAACCGGCTGCTTAAGGATCTCAACCGCAGAAGGAAAGCGGGTAAGAAATCAGGTACGGCAAATCAGCAACTGGCGCAGACGAGTGAGCCGGTTAAGAAAACCGTAAAGGCGGGCCAGTCAAGGGTAAAACAGGAGGGAAAAGCAGAGAAGTCGCGGAGCCGGTAACGCAAACGGGCAGAGGGATCTGCCCGTTGAACCAGCTTAGTAGAAGGAGTGTTCACCGCGCTGATGCTCAGTCAGGTCGCGCACGCCTTTCAGCTCCGGAAACGCTGCCAGCAGCTCTTTCTCGATGCCTTCTTTCAGCGTCACGTCGACCATCGAACAACCGTTACAGCCGCCGCCAAACTGCAGAATGGCATAGCCTTCGTCAGTGATTTCCATCAGCGACACTTTACCGCCGTGGCTGGCAAGCTGTGGGTTAATGGTTGCCTGAAGCTGATACTCAACGCGCTCAATCAGCGGGGCGTCGTCATTTACCTTACGCATTTTGGCGTTCGGTGCCTTCAGCGTCAGCTGCGAACCCAGGTTATCGGTAACGAAATCAATTTCCGCATCTTCCAGATAAGGGGCGCTCAGCTCATCCACATAGGCAGAGAGCTTTTCAAACTTCAGTTCAGTATCTGTGGCTTCAACCGCATCAGGCGGGCAGTAAGAGACGCCACATTCAGCCGTAGGCGTACCCGGATTGATAACGAATACGCGAATTTGTGTGCCATCTTCCTGTTTCGACAGCAGTTTTGCGAAATGCTCTTGCGCAGAATCAGTAATTAGGATCATGGCGATTGCTCAACAGTTAAGACAATTAATCGAATATATTACGCCCATCACCGACGCTCTACAAGGTTCGGCACAGGCTCCATATCTCTACGCTGGCGGCACCTGCAGCCAGCAGAATGCGGCTGATTTCTCCCACGGTGCTGCCGGTGGTGACCACATCATCTATTAAAGCGATATGCAGCCCTTTTACGGCAATTTCAACCCTGAACGCTCCACGTAGATTCTTTCTTCTGGCGGTAGCCAGCAGCAGATGCTGAATCCGGGTCTTTCTCCGCCGGGAAACGCCTGTCGGAGAATAGTGGCACTGCAACCAGTGTGCGAGCTGTCGGGCTACCTCATCCATCTGATTATAGCCCCGTTGCCACGCACGCGTTTTATGCAAGGGTACACAGAGCAACAGGTCTGGTCTGCGCAGGTTGTGCTGCCTGCGGGCTGTTAACCAGCTTAGCAAGAGCAGCCTTGCCAGCATGGCTGAAAGTGCGGTGGCCTGAAAAAACTTCAGGCGCTTAACCCAACTGCTGACGGGAGGCTGCCAGTCGCTGACAAAAATCATCTGCTGCCAGTAAGGCGGTTTTTTCAGGCAGGCACCGCATGCTTTGTCGGCGCTGGCCGAGGCTAAACCGCAGCGTGGGCAGCAAACAGGTAACGCAGGAAGATGGCGCAGGCAGAAGCAACAAAGGCCGTGACTGGCCAGCGCCAGCGGCATCTGACATAGCCAACAGGTAGCGGGCATTGGTAGCATAGCGTCCTCCATGACAAAAACAGGAAAATAACGCATGACACAGCTCTACTGGCAGACAATCGGCACCGGCGATCGCCATCTTGTGATGCTGCACGGCTGGGGATTGAATGCCGGTGTCTGGCAAAGCGTGGTGGAGCGACTCAGCCCGCATTTTTGTCTGCATCTGGTGGATCTGCCTGGCTACGGTCGCAGCCAGGGATTTGCCCCGATGGGCGTTGAACAGATGGTGGCAACCCTGCTGCCGCAGGCGCCTGAAAAAGCGATCTGGCTGGGCTGGTCACTGGGCGGGCTGGTGGCAAGCCAGCTGGCGCTTACCTCGCCACAGCGCGTTGAGGGTCTGATTACCGTGGCTTCCTCACCCTGTTTTGCCGCCACGGAAGGCTGGCCAGGTATCAGGCCTGAGACGCTTGGCAACTTCCAGCAGCAGCTG
This sequence comes from Erwinia sp. MMLR14_017, assembly GCF_033657285.1. Classification (NCBI taxonomy): domain Bacteria; kingdom Pseudomonadati; phylum Pseudomonadota; class Gammaproteobacteria; order Enterobacterales; family Erwiniaceae; genus Erwinia; species Erwinia sp. MMLR14_017. The sequence goes on from NZ_JAWVWP010000002.1 coordinate 469,864, forward strand.
AGTGAAGACTTTCAGCGAACCGTTGAGCGTTTTCTGGCGCTGCAAACGTTGGGTACGGAGAGCGCCAGACAGGATGCCCGTCTGCTGAAAAGCGTGGTCCTGACCTTGCCTCCGCCTCAGGTTGCAGTACTGCACGCGGGGCTGGAAATATTGCGCACTCTGGATCTGCGTGAAGCGATGCAGCACCTGCAGGTCCCGCTGCTGCGTTTATACGGCGCGCTGGACGGTCTGGTGCCGCGTAAGGTTGCACCGCTGCTGGACACCACCTGGCCTGCAAGCGAATCCGTGGTTATTGAGAAAGCGGCTCATGCCCCGTTTATCTCTCATCCCGCGATCTTCTGTCAGCAACTGATTGATTTCGGCATAAAAATTGGAAGTTAATTTTGCTCAAAACTGGCGAATTATTACTTTCAGGTAATAATTATTGAAGTAAGCAGGATCGCTTACTTTGGTCCCTCTGAGCTGTCCAGGGAGTTGGCTGTGTTCCTCCCTGTCTTCTCATCAAGCGATTGCTTATTCCTAACAACAATACAGGAGTGTCTTTGATGAAAATTTTTAAAACTGTTGCGATTAGCCTGCTGGCAGGCTCGGTCTCTTTTGCAGCCATGGCGGCTAAAGAAGTGACTAAAGAAGAAGTGAAAACGATGAATCTGGAAAAAATCGGCACGGTAACCACCACGGCGGAAACCACCTCGCCAATGGATGCGAAAGCGGCATTGTCGAAACTGGCGGATGAAAAGGGCGGAAAATACTATCTGGTGATTGCCGGTCGTGAACATGGCAAATTTAGTGCAGTAGCAGACGTATATAAATAACCGATCTTCCGCAGGCGGAGATTAACCTGCCTGCGGTACTTTCTCAGCTTTTCAGCCAGCGGAAAGACCAGGGTGCCAGCTTCAGCGGCGTCTCTCCTTCAAAATTCATCTCACTGGCAATATCGCGATAGCGTCGCGCATCCGGCAGCCTATAGGAGATCTCTCTGCTGCTCAGATTGTAGAGGCACAACAGCGTCTGATGCCCTTTCTCCGACCAGCGATAAAAGGCAAATATGGCATTCTCGCTTTCCAGCACCTGCATAGGATTATCGGGATGGAAGGCTGGCTGGCGGGTCCTCAGCTGGATCAATCGTGACAGCGAATGGTAAACCTGATGCCGTAACGCATGGTTGTCGCTCAGCGCCGCCTCAATCTCACCAATGGCATATTTCTCCCGATTGATAGCCCGGTTGTAGCCTGCGCTTTTTACACCTTCCATATCATTACGCGAGCCAAGGATGCTTTGAACGTAGATAGCCGGTACGCCCGGAAAAGCGAGCAGCAGCGCATGCGCCAGCATAAAACGTTGTAGCCGCGTAGTGTCGTCGTCGTCCTGTTTATTCAGCGCATCCATGTAGGTAACGTTGATTTCGTAAGGGCTGGTGCTCCCGTCCGGGTTATTTTTATAGGAGACCAGCGCCCCCTCTAACGCCAAATCCCTGACCAGCGAAACGATTTCAGTTTCCGGAAGAATGCCGCGCAGCGGATTAAGCCCAATGCCGTCATGAGAAGCCAGAAAATTAAACCAGGTGGTTGTCCCGCCTGAAGTATCCAGCGTGGAAGCCCACTGTTTAAGCGCACGCGCGGAGCCGTAGTGAATGGCATGCAGCACCAGCGGCGGCAGGGAGAACTGATACACCATCTGCGCTTCATCCTGACCGTTGCCCAGATAGCTGATGTTATCTTTATGCGGCACGTTGGTTTCGGTGATGATCACCGTGCCGGGTGCCACCTCATTGGCAATGGCGCGAAATAGTTTCACCAGCAGATGCGTTTTTTCCAGGTGGATGCATGATGTACCCGGCGTTTTCCACATATAGCCGACGGCATCCAGCCTGACATAATCCGCGCCCTTCGCCAGATAATCCAGCAGCACATTCACCATACTTAACAGCACGTTGGGATTGGCAAAGTTAAGGTCAATCTGATCGGCGCTAAAGGTTGTCCAGATAAAACGGGTATCGCCATTTGCCGTTTTAAACGGCGTCAGCAGAGGAGAGGTGCGCGGGCGCGTTACCGCGCTGAGATCGGTCGCGGGCGGCAGGCTGATAAAGAAATCATCCCAGCCGGGATCGCCCGCCAGGTAGTGCTTAAACCAGGCGCTGTGGGCTGACATATGGTTGCAGACAAAATCAAACATCAGTCGGGTTTGCTGGTGCAGTTCTGCCACATCTGACCATTCACCACAAATTCCGTTGACCCGGTGATAATCAATCACTGAAAAGCCGTCGTCAGAGGAGTAGGGGAAAAAAGGCAGTAGATGGACAATATTGAAGCTGGATTGCAGATGCTGCTGATAGAAACGGGAAAGGGTGCGAAGCGTGGGCGCCTCACTTTCGCGGAACTGATCGGCATAAGTGATCAGCACCACATCTTTTTCGTCCCAGTGCGCTTTCCGCTGATGATCCAGCGTGGTACGCGTGTGACGAATAGCTTCTTCCAGCTTTTCCCTGCAGTGGCGAGGAAAAGTCCCGTCATAAATTTTGTCGAGAAGGGGAGTGATAATATCCATCGTGACGCAGTGAGCCGCCGCATTTATTCAAAGCACGATAGATTTCACTGTAGACCGTTGAGGCAGGATCGCAACTTCAACGGCCTTAATCGCGGCTATTTTGCGGGAGTATCAGTGACAGCTCTCGCTTTTAGTGCAGCCAGTGCAGGCTTTTCCGGTTATTACCCTGACTTCCAGCCGCTCCGGGGGTAACGTGGTTCGCTTCAACTTCCACCACAACAGCAGATTAAAACCAAGCACGGCCAGCACGATCATGCCGCTGGATTGCGGATGGTCGGTGAAAGTGGCCAGCTGATAAAAGAGCGTTGCCAGCGAATAAGCCAGGTTCAGTCCCCAACCGATAGAGAAGAGCATCCAGCCGCGGCTGCTTTCCCGCGCGATAGCGCCCATGACGGAGACGCAGGGTACGTATAGCAACACAAAGATCAGGTAGCTGTAAGCGGCGGCATCATTGGCGAATTTGCTGTGCATAACGCCCATCGAGCCGGAAGCCATTTCGCCATCTCCTTTACTGGCTTCAAGGGGATTGAGCAGAACGCTGAGGCTGAGTGTGGATTTAACGCCGTCCCAGGTTTCCGTTACCGCTTCTTTGAGTTCGCCCGTCAGAGTGAAGGTGTCGGGATCAAAAGGCTGCTCGTGCAGCGCTTCAGCGGTATAGAGCGTGTTCAGCGTACCGACAACCACCTCCTTCGCCATCGCCCCGGTCACCAGCCCTACGGTAGCCTGCCAGTTATCGTTATGGACACCCATTGGCGACAGCAACGGTGTTAACGCCCGGCTGACGCTGGCCAGTGCCGAGTCGTTGATGCTGTCTACCGGTCTGCCGCTGAAAGAGAAGCTGTTAAGCGCCCCAATAAACACGCTGACCAGCACAATAACCTTGCCTGCCCGCAGCACAAAGCTGCTCAGCCGCTGCCAGGCTTGTAAAAACAGGCTTTTAAGATGAGGAATGTGCCAGGTCGGCAACTCCATAATAAACGGCGAAGCTTCGCCTTTCAGCAGCGTATGCTTGAGGATCAGCCCGGTGAAAATAGCTGCCGCAATGCCCAGCAAATAGAGGCTGAAAACCACCAGCGAGCCGCGCTGACCGAAAAAGGCTGCGGCGAAAACGGCAAAGATCGCCAACCTTGCGCCACAAGACATAAATGGCGCCATCAGCACCGTCATCAGCCTCTCACGCGGCGCATCCAACGTACGGGCGCCCATTACCGCAGGCACGTTACAGCCAAATCCCACGATTAACGGCACGAAGGATTTCCCCGGCAGCCCCAGCGCCTGCATCAGCCTGTCCACTACAAACGCGGCGCGCGCCATATAGCCAGAGTCTTCCATCAGCGAGAGGAACAGATACATCAGGCCAATTTGCGGCACCAGCGGCATTACGGTGTTAATGCCGCCGCCCAGTCCCTGGGCCAGGAACAGCGTGAGCGGCAGAGGGAAATGCAGCACAGAACCCAGCCACTGCACGCCATGAATAAATAACGCTGCCGATCCCAGGTCAAACAAAGGCTGCAAAGCGCCGCCCAGGTTGATCGCCAGGAAAAACATCAGATACATCACCAGCAGGAAAACTGGCAGACCCAGCCAGCGGTTCAGCACTACCCGGTCGAGAAGGGCGGACAGCCGGTGAGGTGTAGCATCACTGGCATTGGTGACGGCGTGGCAAATCGCGTCAATCCTTTGATGTCTTGCTGCGGCAATCTGCATTGGCGCTGCCTGCAGATTTGCTAAGCCAGCCAATGTTGCAGTCGCTTCAGGTGCCTGAGCCTGACTGTAAATATCCCCTTCCAGCATCTGAACTGCCAGCCATTCGCGCTGGCGCTGCGGCCGACTGCCAGGCATCAAATCGCAGAGCGAGGCAATATGCTGAGCTATCTCTGCGGGCCAGGTGACCTGACAGCGGCCAGGCACTCTGGCAGTGTCGTCAATCGCCTGCCTGAGGCGCTCTATGCCCTTGCCGCGGGTAGAAACCAGCGGAATAACCGGACAGCCAAGCTGGTGCTCCAGCTCGGCTATATTGATATCAATCTGCTGGCTGGCGGCAATATCCAGCATATTCAGCGCGATGATGCAGGGAATGCCCAACGCCTGAAGCTGAAGCGTCAGCCAGAGGTTGCGCGCCAGATTGCTGGCATCCACTACGTTGATAACCAGATCGGCTTCGCCACTCAGCATGAAGTGGCAGGCAATCTGCTCATCCAGCGAGTTGTCGGCAGAGAGGGTGGTAAGAGAATAGGTACCGGGCAGATCCACCAGCCGTACGGTGTGGCTGGCGGTGGTAAAGCGGCCCTCTTTACGCTCTACGGTAACGCCTGCCCAGTTGCCAACCCGCTGGCGGGCGCCGGTAAGCTGGTTAAACAGCGTGGTTTTTCCAGAATTAGGATTGCCAATCAGTCCAATGGTACAGGTTTTCATCACGCGCTCCTCTTCAACCTAAGGGTGCCAGTTGCAAAAAGGCCAGGTCTTTTTTTCTCAGCATCAGGCTGACGCAGCGGGTTTCGATCTGTACCGGATCGCCCAGCGGTGCAACACGTCTGACTAAAAAACGGACGCCGGGTAACAGCCCCAACGCGAGCAGTTTTTGTCGGAAAGCAGCGCTGACGTCTGGGGAAAAGCTGATGATTTCATACTGTTGAAGAGGAGTGATTTGCATGGTTCCACCTGGGCGGTTAAACAACGCGCCGTGATAATTAACGGTGGTAAGTATAATGAGAACGATTATCGCTATTATTGATGCAGAACAACTTGCAGCCTGAGAGAGGCAGATTGGCGTGAGTTAATCTCAGGGGGCGGGATCGCGCTTCCGCCCCCCTGAAGCCTTACCGTTTTTTACCGAACGCAGCGGCCAGAGCATCACCCATCGCGCTGTTGTTACTGCCTGCAGGCTGCGCGGCAGGACGCGGGCGCGCTTTGCCAGAAGGCTTGCCCGCTTCGCGGTTTCCGCCGCCACGGCGGGCGTTGGTTTCACCTGGCTGCTCATCAAGACGCATAGTCAGCGCAATACGCTTACGCTGCAGATCGACTTCCATCACCTTCACTTTGACGATATCGCCAGCCTTGACCACTTTATGTGGGTCATCAACAAACTTATCAGCCAGAGAGGAGATGTGCACCAGACCATCCTGATGCACCCCGATATCCACGAAGGCGCCAAAGTTGGTAACGTTAGTGACCGCGCCTTCCAGTACCATGCCCGGCAGCAGATCGTTCATGGTTTCAATACCTTCAGCGAACTGGGCGGTTTTGAATTCAGGGCGAGGATCGCGGCCTGGTTTCTCCAGTTCTTTGATGATATCGGTGACGGTGGGCACGCCGAACTTCTCGTCGGTGAAATCGACGGCGCGCAAATTGCGCAGTTCAGCGGGATTGCCCATCACTTCATTTAGCGCCTGCTGCGTGGCGGCCAGAATGCGCTGCACTACCGGATAGGCTTCCGGGTGAACGGTAGAGGCATCCAGCGGGTTGTCGCCCTGGTTGATACGCAGGAAGCCTGCGCACTGTTCAAAGGCTTTCGGGCCGAGGCGGCTCACTTTCAGCAGCTGTTGACGATTCTGGAAGCGGCCGTTCTCGTCACGCCAGCTGACGATATTCTGCGCCATCATTTTGCTCAGCCCCGCCACGCGGGCCAGCAACGGCACCGAGGCCGTGTTCAGATCCACGCCGACGCCGTTTACGCAGTCTTCCACTACCGCATCGAGCTTTTTCGCCAGCTGGCTCTGGCTGACATCGTGCTGATACTGGCCGACCCCGATCGATTTCGGGTCAATTTTCACCAGCTCAGAGAGCGGATCCTGCAGACGGCGGGCGATGGAAACGGCACCACGGATAGAGACATCCAGATCCGGGAACTCCAGCGCGGCCAGCTCGGAAGCGGAGTAAACCGAAGCGCCCGCTTCACTTACAATCACTTTCTGCGCCTGCACCTGCGGGAACTGCTTTTGCACGTCCAGATAGAAGCGTTCGGTCTCGCGTGAGGCGGTACCGTTACCGATAGCCACCAGCTCAACCTTGTGTTTGATACAGAGTGCAGCCACGGCTGCGGCGGCTTTCGCGGCTTGGCCGGTGTGTGGGTAGATGGTGTCGGTGGCAACCAGCTTGCCGGTGGCATCCACAACGGCAACCTTCACGCCGGTGCGCAGACCAGGATCCAGCCCCATTGTGGCGCGCATACCTGCCGGTGCGGCCATTAACAGGTCGTGCAGGTTGCGGGCAAATACGTTGATGGCTTCATCCTCTGCGCGTTCGCGCACGGTGCCCATCAGTTCAGTTTCCAGATGCAGCAGCACTTTGATACGCCAGGTCCAGCTCACCACTGCTTTACGCCAGCCATCGGCCGGCGCGTTATTCAGGCGCAGCTGCAGGTGATCCATGATGATTTGCTCACCGTGGCTCTCCTTCGGCGGTTCATCAAACTGCGGATCGGGATTCAGTGAAAGTTGCAGGATACCTTCGTTACGGCCACGGAACATAGCCAGCGCACGGTGCGAAGGCGCGGTAGCCAGCGGTTCGTGGTGATCGAAATAGTCGCGGAATTTCGCGCCTTCCTCCTCTTTCCCGGCAATCACGCGGGAAACAAGATGGGCATTTTTCCACAGATAGGCGCGGACTTTAGCCAGTAAAGCGGCATCTTCAGCGAAACGTTCCATCAGAATGTAGCGCGCGCCGTCCAGCGCCGCTTTGGTATCGGCAACGCCTTTGTCTGCATCGACAAAACCCGTTGCCAGCTGCTCAGGCTGCCGGGATGGATCTTGCCATAAAGTATCAGCAAGCGGTTCCAGACCGGCTTCAATGGCAATCATCCCGCGCGTGCGGCGCTTCTGTTTGTAAGGCAGGTAAAGATCTTCGAGTTCGGTTTTGCTCAGCGTAGCGGTAATGGCAGCAGCCAGCTCATCGGTCAGCTTGCCCTGATCGCCGATAGATTTCAGAATCGACTGGCGTCGTTCTTCAAGCTCCCGGAGGTAACCCAGGCGGGTTTCCAGCTGGCGGAGCTGGGTATCATCCAGGCCTCCCGTCACTTCCTTACGATAACGTGCGATAAACGGCACGGTATTCCCTTCATCCAGCAGACGAACAGCGGCATCAACCTGTTCTGCTCGCGCCTGCAGCTCACTTGCAATTATGCGGCTCAGCGAATCTTTCATCATTGGTTACTTTATGGCTTAAAGACAGCGGACAGTTATACGGATTGCGGGCGGAAAATGCCAGTTAACGGGCTATCCCCGGCACCCGCAGCGGCATGATTAGGATTGTTTAACGTAATCGATAGCGACCACATACCAGTTGGCTTCACCTGCCGGTGTCTGCACAGTGGCCAGGTCACCCACCTCTTTTTTCAACAGCGCCCGCGCCATTGGCGAATCGATGGAGATATAGTCATTACGGCCAAAAATCTCGTCGTAGCCAGCAATGCGAAAGCGTTTCAGTTCGCCCTCGTCATTCTCAATCTCTACCCAGGCACCAAAAAATACTTTGCCCTCCTGCTGCGGGGAGTAATCCACAATTCGCAACTGCTCAAGGCATTTGGTGAGATAGCGGACGCGGCGATCGATTTCGCGCAGGCGCTTCTTGTTGTACTGGTAGTCGGCATTTTCACTGCGGTCGCCCAGGCTGGCGGCCCAGGTGACTTTTTTGGTCACTTCAGGCCGTTCTTCCCGCCAGAGAAAGTCCAGTTCCTGCTTCAGCTTGTCGTAACCTTCGCGGGTAATCAGTTGGGTTTTCATCGTAATCCATTTCTTTCTCAGGAGTGCTGCAGTTATTTTGTTTCGCGTTGGACACCGATGCAAATCTCTTCGCCATTTTTTTGCTAACGCTTACTGTTTGTTTGTGCAGAGTATTCGCACGTAAAAAGGTGTGCGCCAGCGCTGATTTTTCTCTCAAAATTAAAGATAAGCTGCTGTTTAATATGCTTTGTAACAATTTCGGCTAGAATATAAACCAATATTGACTGTTACATTCAGGCATCTTTTTTAAGAATAATGGCTCGGGCAATTGCGCCTTTGGGAGTATCGATATGCAAGAAAATTACAAAATTCTGGTCGTGGATGACGACATGCGTTTACGTGCGCTGTTGGAGCGTTATCTGACCGAGCAGGGCTTCCAGGTGCGTAGCGTGGCCAACGCTGAGCAGATGGACCGCCTGCTGACTCGTGAATCCTTCCACCTGATGGTGCTCGATCTGATGCTGCCGGGCGAAGATGGTCTCTCTATCTGTCGCCGCCTGCGTAGCCAGAGCAACCCTATGCCGATCATTATGGTGACGGCCAAGGGCGAAGAGGTGGATCGCATCGTGGGGCTGGAAATCGGCGCGGATGACTACATTCCCAAACCCTTTAATCCCCGTGAACTGCTGGCCCGTATCCGTGCCGTATTGCGCCGTCAGGCCAATGAGCTGCCGGGCGCGCCTTCCCAGGAAGAGGCAGTTATCGCCTTCGGCAAGTTCAAACTGAACCTCGGTACCCGAGAAATGTTCCGTGAAGATGAGCCTATGCCGCTGACCAGCGGTGAATTTGCCGTGCTGAAAGCGCTGGTAAGCCACCCGCGTGAGCCGCTCTCCCGCGACAAGCTGATGAACCTGGCCCGTGGCCGCGAATACAGTGCCATGGAGCGCTCTATCGACGTGCAGATCTCTCGCCTGCGCCGCATGGTGGAAGAAGATCCGGCCCATCCACGCTATATCCAGACCGTTTGGGGCCTGGGCTACGTTTTTGTGCCGGACGGCAGTAAGGCATGAGGCGGCTCCGCTTCTCTCCCCGTAGTTCCTTTGCCCGCACGTTGCTGCTGATTGTGACCCTGCTGTTTGTCAGTCTGGTCACAACCTACCTGGTGGTGTTGAACTTTGCCATCCTGCCCAGCTTGCAGCAGTTCAACAAAGTGCTGGCTTATGAAGTGCGCATGCTGATGACCGACCGGTTACAGCTTGAGGATGGCACGCAGCTTGAGGTGCCTCCTGCTTTTCGCCGTGAAATATATCGCGAGTTAGGCATCTCGCTGTATACCAACGCGGCGGCGGAAGAGAGCGGATTACGCTGGGCGCAGCATTACGAATTCCTCAGCCAGCAGATGGCGCAGCAGCTTGGTGGCCCCACCGATGTGCGTGTTGAGGTGAATAAAAACTCCCCGGTGGTCTGGTTGAAAACCTGGCTGTCGCCGGATATCTGGGTCAGGGTGCCGCTGACAGAGATCCATCAGGGCGACTTCTCACCGCTTTTCCGCTACACGCTGGCTATTATGCTGCTGGCGATAGGCGGCGCCTGGCTGTTTATCCGCATCCAGAACCGGCCTCTTGTGGAGCTTGAGCATGCGGCTTTGCAGGTCGGAAAAGGGATAATTCCTCCTCCGCTACGGGAGTATGGCGCTTCTGAAGTTCGCTCTGTTACCCGGGCATTTAATCAGATGGCGGCGGGCGTGAAGCTGCTGGCCGATGACCGGACTCTGTTAATGGCTGGCGTCAGCCACGATTTACGTACCCCGTTGACGCGTATCCGTCTGGCGACGGAAATGATGTCGCAGGAGGATGGCTATCTGGCGGAGTCGATCAATAAAGACATCGAAGAGTGCAACGCCATCATCGAGCAGTTTATTGATTATCTGCGCACGGGCCAGGAGATGCAGTTTGAGCGAGCCGATCTCAATGGTGTGCTTGGTGAAGTGGTGGCGGCTGAAAGCGGCTATGAACGCGAGATAGAGAACGCGGTGATGCCTGCCGAACTGATGGTGGAGATCAATCCGCTCTCCATCAAACGAGCTGCGGCCAATATGGTGGTTAATGCGGCACGTTATGGCAACGGCTGGATCAAAGTCAGCAGCGGCAGTGAATTGCAGCGCGCCTGGTTCCAGGTGGAAGATGATGGGCCGGGAATCAAACCCGACCAGTTAAAGCACCTTTTCCAGCCCTTCGTTCGTGGCGACAGCGCCCGCAGCACCAGCGGGACGGGGCTGGGGCTGGCGATTGTACAGCGTATCATTGATGCGCATCAGGGCACGCTGGAGATTGGCGACAGCGAGCGGGGCGGCCTGCGTATTCGGGCCTGGTTACCTTTGCCTGCCGCCAGTAGCCTGCCTTCTCCGCCCGTAGTCTGAGTGGAACCTGAAAGGGCGCAGTCTTTACGACTGCGCCCTTTTTTTTACAACTGCGGCCCCGCTTTAATCAGAGCTTTTCCTGCCGGCGTATCGCTATATTTATCGAAGTTAGCGATAAACCGCGCCGCCAGGTCGCGCGCTCTGTGTTCCCACTCTGCTTCGTCTGCATAGGTATGACGGGGATCGAGGATATGACTCTCCACGCCCGGCAGGGCAACAGGCATCTCCAGGTTGAAGAGAGGCAGCGTTACCGTTTCTGCTCCCGATAACTCGTCGTTGAGGATAGCGTTGATAATCGCGCGGGTATCTTTGAGGGAAATCCGCTTGCCGCTGCCGTTCCAGCCCGTATTGACCAGGTACGCCTCCGCGCCTGCCGCTTCCATCCTTTTAACCAGCACTTCTGCATACTGTGTGGGGTGTAATGTCAGGAAGGCGGCGCCAAAACAGGCTGAAAATGTTGGTACAGGTTCCGTCACACCACGTTCCGTACCCGCCAGCTTGGCGGTAAAGCCCGACAGGAAGTGATACTGCGTCTGGTCCGGGGTGAGACGTGAAACCGGCGGCAATACGCCAAAGGCGTCCGCCGTCAGAAAGATCACCTTGCGGGCATGGCCTGCTCTGGAAACAGGTTTAACAATATTGTCGATATGCTCAATGGGATAGGCGACACGGGTATTTTCGGTCTTGCTGCCATCATCAAAGTCGACGGAGCCATCGGCGCGCACCACCACGTTTTCCAACAGCGCGTTACGGCGAATCGCGTGATAAATTTCCGGCTCTGCCTGCTCAGAAAGCTTGATGGTTTTGGCGTAGCATCCGCCTTCAAAATTAAAGACGCCATCATCATCCCAGCCATGTTCATCATCCCCAATCAGCTGGCGCTGCGGGTCGGTGGAGAGCGTGGTTTTTCCGGTGCCAGAAAGGCCGAAGAAGATCGCAACATCCCCTTTTTCGCCCACGTTAGCAGAACAGTGCATAGAGGCAATGCCCTGTAATGGCAGCAGATAGTTCATCACGGCGAACAGGCCTTTCTTCATTTCGCCACCGTACCAGGTGCCGCCAATCAGCTGGATGCGCTCCGTAAGGTTAAAGGCGACAAAATTTTCGGAGTTCAGCCCCTGAGCCTGCCAGTCCGGGTTGGTGCATTTAGATCCGTTCATCACCACGAAGTCAGGTTTAAAGCTTGCCAGTGCCTGTTCATCGGGCCGGATAAACATGTTTTTGACAAAGTGCGCCTGCCACGCCACTTCGGTAATAAAGCGCACGCTGAGTCTGGTCTCCGGGTTGGCGCCGCACCAGGCGTCCACCACAAACAGACGTTTGCCAGAGAGTTGTTTCGTGACCAGCTTTTTCAGGGCCTGCCAGGTTTCAGCAGAGAGCGGCTGATTATCATTCTTGCCTTTGCCCTGATCGTTCCACCAGAGCGTGTCGCGGGTGGTCTCATCACGAACGATATATTTATCTTTAGGGGATCGGCCGGTAAAAATGCCGGTATCCACGGCAATAGCACCCGATTGGGTAACTATTCCACGCTCATAGCCGGTCAGCTCCGGGCGTGTTTCTTCCTGATACAGGGTATCGAAATCGGGATTATAGAGAATTTCTACCGTCTCAGTGATGCCATATGCGACGAGGTCCTGCGGGGTCAGATCACGCATGTTACTGCTCCTTTTCGGCTCTTTGCTGCAACGTAGTTTAGAGGAATGGGTGCCCATTAACCGTGATGTTCCGCATGTTCAACTGCCAGCGGAAAACAGGATCGCGCGCAGTGTACACGGGTGAGATCGCAGTAAAAGGGAAAAGCAGCAGAAATGAGAGACAGCGCGTAATGAGAAGGCCAGACCGGTTAAGGCCTGACCTGAAACAGCGATCAGTGAAGGTTTTCGTCGCTGGAGAGAGAGCCGTTACGAATGGCAGCGATATCAACCGCATCATAGGTATAGTGGCTGCCGCAATACTCACAATGCATATCGATTTTGCCATCTTCCGCCAGGATCTGATCCACTTCCTCTTCTGGCAACGTCGCCAGAACTTCGCCGCAGCGTTCGTGGGAGCAGGTACAGCGGAAGCATACGGTTTGCGGATCGTAAACGGTCACTTCTTCCTGGTGGTAGAGACGCCACAACACATCATTGGCAGGCAGGCCCAGCAGCTCTTCCGTTTTAATGGTTTCGGTCAGCGTTGCCAGATGGGTGAAATCATCAGGATCCGCATCCTGTGCGGGCAGAACCTGCAGCAGAATGCCTCCGGCGCCTGGCTTGCCTTCGTGCTCGCCCGTGCGGATAAACAGACGGGTAGGAAGCTGCTCAGAACGCATAAAGTAATCTTCCAGGCACTCGGCCAGCGTCTCGCCTTCCAGCCCGACCACGCCCTGATAACGTTCGCCTTGCGTTGGTGAGATGGTGATCACCAGATAGCCATTGCCTACCATCTCTTTCAGGCTGCTCTCAGGAGCAATCTCACCCTGCATACGCGCAACACCGCGCATTTCCTGGCGGTTGTTGCCGTTAATTACCGCCATAGTGAGTGGGCCGTCACCCTGAAGCTGAACGGTAATATCCCCGTCAAACTTCAGCGTCGCGGTCAGCAGGCTGGTCGCCACCAGCAGTTCGCCCAGAATGTTTTGCACCGGCAGCGGATAATCGTGTCCGCTGATGATTTCACGCCAGGTCCCGGAAACGGTCACCAGCTCGCCACGCACAGCGTAGTTTTCAAAAAGATAACGGTGCATTTGGTCTTGATGAGCCATAATTCTCTCTCGTTTGGGCGGCTACTCGTCGCCTGAATTTTTAAATTTCATTAAGTCCCGTCGCTCTTTTTTGTCAGGGCGACGATCGGGATGCGGCATAGTCAGCGCGTTCATTTTTCGCGCCTGCGCAATCTTTTCCCGTTTCTCAATACTTTCTGCCGTCTCTTCATACATTAACTGGGCTTCTACAGCGGGACGACGCTGTTCGCTGATGGCCTGAACCACAACGGTACGTTCATCGTTACCCTGCCGGAGCGTTAACCGGGCGTGAAGCTCCACGATTTTACTCGGCTTGCTACGCTGACCGTTGTAATGAACCTTGCCGCCTTCAATCATCTCACGTGCGGCAGAGCGGGTTTTATAGAAGCGAGCGGCCCACAGCCATTTATCGAGCCGAACTGCCTCTGCGGATTTCTCTTTCATCGCTGCTCCTTGGTGGGAATACCCCTATGTATGGGTGAAACACCGGAATTCAAGGCGCTCTGTTGCAGGTTAATCCGGGGAGAAGATAAGGGAAGGAGATTCACCTTGTCAGTCTTAAAAATAGCATAAAACTGACCTGCTCAGAACAGCGGGCGAATACTCTGGGTGGTGCTCAGCGCGGGGCTGAAACACTTATCATAGTAGGTTTGAATAGCGATAATCCGCTGGCGGTTGCGGTGAATCCGCCGGAGCGCCAGCAAGCTATTGATGACGAAACAGAGTGCTGCTACCAGCAGCAGCAGGCTGGTGCCGAGATAGCGCCATAACGTCAGCGTGTCTGGCGCGTTGTGAAGCGCGATATGACGCGTGCCGTTCGCATCAGTACTGATATTCGTTATAATGCCGTTAGCGGCGAAGGGCGTATGCAGCAGCATGCCGGCAAGCCTTTGCAGCTCGGGCCACTGATCGGGGGCATTGTAATCAAACAGCGAGACGCCAGGCGCCTGCTGATTCACTAACTGCTTTCCTTCATCACTGAGGATCAGGAAACCCCCAGGCGGCGGGCTGTTCAGGGCTTCAGCAGCACGTCGCGTTTCCCGGTAGAAGAAAGAGGATGTCGCGGTGTTGACCAGGTTCTCCAGCGCTTCTGCACTGACCGGACGCAGCAGAACGTTCATGCCGTTTAATGCGCCGGAATCCGCACGGTGCACCAGCGTTTCCCAATCTTTGGCGTTCCCCAGATTAACCAGGGCATTTTTCAGCCTGACGCAATCCTGCTCCTGGCTGCACAATTCCTGCGTTCTTACCACGATATCGGAGAAGTCATCCAGCAGGATCATGCCCGATTTTTGAATAGCGGTGGCCAGCTGCGGGTTGAGCTTGGGATCGGTGCTGTTCTGGGGGTGAAGCTGCTGGCTGGTGGTGCTTAGCAGCGCGGTGGCTTTATCAATAATATCGGATTGAGGCTGGGGCAGGGGAGCGGCGTTATTCCAGTAGACGGCGGAACAGTCGAAAGGCATAAACGCATAGGTGCGGTTACCTTGATAAGTCGCCGGGATAGAACACATGCCTTCACCGTTGACTTTCAGGCTGTCGCCAATGTGCAGCGACATTTTTTCCAGATCATTCACCGAATGCACCTGCACGCTCTCGGTGCCTTTCAGCCAGGCAATGCTCAGCTTAAGCGGCATACTCAGCGGGATCCACGCCACCAGCAGCACCAGCACCAGCAGAGAACCCGCCGCCAGCACCAGATTCTTTTTCCAGCGCTGGATGGGAAAGTTACGCACCTCATCCTGCAGGGAAAGGAAGCGACCCTGACGGACAACGTGGCGGCTAAGGTAAATATCCACTTCGGTGGATTGCCCCAAATCGTTGGAAACATAGGGCTGCCAGTGAGGAGGATAGATCAGATCAATGATCCCCAGCGAGATGTTGCTGACCTGCCCCTGATTCGATTCACCGAACAGCCCCCAGCGCTTGGGCGCACCTCTGAGGCAGTGGATTTCCCGCAGATCTTTTTCTGTCGGACGGCGGATCAGGAACCAACAGCTCACCACAAGCAGCGCAAATCCGGCCAGTACCAGCCAGGGCATCAGCAGTTCAGGGCCGACCAGGCTGATAAAAAACAGCAGGAAGGCGACGCAGATGGCACCCGCTTCCCGCGTGCCGTCCGGGCGGCTGAGCGCATACTCTTCGGCGCTCTCTTTACGTACGCTAATCAACTCAACGTTTTCGCTCTCTTCTTTCCTGATCGAGGCGTTTTGCGATACGGGCCGCACAACGGGTGCCAGCGAAGGTTGCTCATAGACATAATTGACCAGCGAATGGCCATTAAGCGAAATCACCAGCGGAATAGAGTGCGTTTTGATCAGCTCGACATAATTCTCTTCCGCAATGTACTGCTCCCATAATGGCGGCAGGTGTACTTCTACCGCATCAAGGTAATAGCGCCATTTGTTGGGTTCATCGGTAGAGAGGCCGTAGCGGGTGATGGAGCGGGTAACCGGGTAGACGTTGCTGCTTTGTGAGGTGAGGGTTAACGGCTCTGCCGTCCTGCTCACGCCGCCGGGTAGCGTATTGTCGCGCTGTTTTCCAAGCAGGGAAATATAGCGCTCGACGGCTTTACGCTCGTCCTCGCTTAATTTGCGAAAGGGGGGACTGATGAATGGCAGTGGTTTCGCCAACGGCGGACGATGCCGCATAGCGTACCAAAAGAAACAACCCGCCCCAATCGAGCAAGACAGCATTACAGCCAATATAATGACTATCGTGCTCATGCTTCCCTCATTCCTGCCACGATGCTCCCGTCATTATTATGATGATACCCGGTCATGATCATATCGTTACCGACATTGTGGCGGGTTTAGACGGCTCTGGCAATCCGCTGTGTATACACAAATAACGCACAAAATCATAAAATTAGAATAATAGTATAAGATTCTCTGCGCAAATGTTATCAACCATCAAGGGGGATCAGTATCGGCATATTCCTATTTTTTATGGCCCTGATTGACATTAGCGAAAACCTTTTCCCCCGCTGTGCCGGAATTGTTATAACCGCATAAAATAATCCATGCGATGATTGGCATCCTCGTTCTGCTACAGCACAATGGGGAAATGACGGTCAGCGCACCGCAACTTACGGGCTATGATGCTCTTTTACCGGCTTGACTCCTGGGGCGATGATGACCAGACAATTGCAAAAACCCAAAATTCTTAACGTTGAAGCCGTGGCGCGTTCTCGCCTGTTCACCGTTGAAGCCGTCGATCTGGCATTCAGTAACGGTGCCCGGCGTCTCTATGAGCGGATGAAACCATCCGATCGTGAAGCGGTGATGATTGTGCCCATCATTGACGATCACCTTATTCTGATTCAGGAATATGCGGTGGGATTGGAATGCTATGAGCTAGGCTTCCCCAAAGGGCTAATCGATCCGGGCGAAACGCCGTTTGAAGCCGCTAACCGCGAGCTGAAAGAGGAGGCGGGTTACGGTGCTGAAATGCTGGAAACCCTGGGCAAGCTGACGATGGCGCCCTCCTATTTTTCCAGCAAGATGAATATCGTAGTGGCCGAAAATCTTTACGAAGAAAAGCTGGAAGGGGATGAGCCTGAGCCGCTTCCTCAGCTGCGCTGGCCGCTCGACAACCTGCTTGGGCTACTACAGGAACCCGATTTCCGTGAAGCGCGCAATGTCAGCGCACTGTTTCTGGTACGGGAATGGTTGGTGAAGCAGGGGCGGTTGAGCTATTAAAAAAGCGAACCGGGGTTCGCTTTAGCTGAAAGGGATGCGACGTAAGCCGACGCATCCCTTTTTTGTGGCAGGATCAGAACAGTTCGTGGCTCTGACCGTTATCCATCAGGGTAGTGCCAACATCATGTACCGAGTACTCGGTTGGCTGTGTGCCCTCGATAAAGTACTCCTGGCGCGTGTTGCCGCCGCCGTTTGCCAGCTTGCCGGTGCTGCGGTCAATCGTCACCGTCACCACCCCTTCTGGCGGCGTTAGCGGCTGGACCGGTACGCCATCCAGCGCGGCTTTCATATACTCGTCCCACGCCGGTTGCGCACTCTTCGCGCCCCCTTCGTAACCAGAAATTTGATCCTTAATGACACCGGAAGCCGTGGTACGCCCCAGATCGCGGCGATGATCGTCAAAGCCAATCCAGACTGACGTTACTACGCCCGGACCGTAGCCAGAGAACCACGCATCTTTTGAGCTGTTAGTGGTTCCCGTTTTACCGCCGATATCATTACGTCCCAAATCGCGGCCCGCACGCCAGCCAGTTCCCATCCAACCCGGTTCCCCGAAGATATTGGAATTCATGGCGCTTTTAATCAGGAACGACAGCGGCGTATTAATCACGTGAGGAGCATACTGCTGTTCGCCATCCTGCTGAACCTGCTGCCGGGAAACCTGCTCAAGCTGAGGTTGCGGAACGGCAGGTTTTTCCCCTTCTTTAGAGATGGCAACGTTTTCCACGCTCTCTTCACTCAGGGCAACCGCCTTTTTCGTATCGCCGTAGATCACTGGCAGGTTACATTCCGGACAGGCGATTTTCGGTTTTTCTTCGAAGAGTATGTTGCCCTGCTCATCTTCAATCTTGCTGATGAAGTAGGGATCAACCAGGAAGCCGCCGTTCGCCATAACCGAATAGCCGCGTACCATCTGCAGCGGAGTGAAGGAAGCGGAACCCAGCGCCAGCGATTCGGTATGCACGATATTTTGCGCCGGGAAGCCGAAGCGTTGCAGATACTCGGCCGCATAATCCACGCCCATTGCACGCATGGCACGAACCATCACCACGTTTTTCGACTCACCCAACCCCTGACGCAGACGGATAGGGCCATCATAGGTCGCAGGTGAGTTTTTGGGCCGCCAGTCAGAACCCGCACCCGCATCCCACCGTGAAATCGGCACGTCGTTAAGGATGGAAGCCAGGGTCAGTCCACGGTCCATCGCTGCGGTGTAGAGGAAAGGTTTAATATTCGAACCAACCTGACGCAACGCCTGGGTGGCACGGTTAAATTTACTCAGGTTGAAATCAAACCCGCCTACCAGCGCGCGGACCGCGCCGTTGTGTGGGTCGAGTGAGACCAGAGAAGAGTTTACGTCTGGCACCTGTCCAAGCCACCACTCTGAATCCACCTGGCGAACCCACACCTGCTGGCCGGCTTGCACCACTTCGGTAACAGATTTTGGCGTACGCCCCTGAACGGTATCGGACTTGTAAGGACGAGCCCAGCGCATGCCCGCCAGGTTCAGCGTAACGCTGCTGCCATCACGCAGGGTTGCTGTCGCTGCGTCGCTGTTGGCTTCGGTAATGACCGCCGGGATCAGTGGGCCATATACAGGCAGCGCCTTAAGCGTTTTCATTATTTCAGCGTGGTCCCACGGATTCTGACCCACTTTCCACAGCACGTTAGCCGGGCCGCGGTAGCCATGACGCATGTCATAGTTCATCACATTATTCTGTACCGACTTCTGAGCAGCCAGCTGCAGTTTACGCGTGATAGTGGTGGTGACTTTAAACCCGTCGTTATAAGCATTATCGCCATAACGTTTGACCATCTCCTGGCGAACCATCTCTGTCAGGTAGGGAGCTGAAAACGCAATTTCAGGCGCATGGTAATTGGCAACCAGCGGCTCGTTGCGGGCATCCTGGTACTGGGCCTGCGTAATATATTGCTGATCGAGCATGCGGCTTAACACTACATTGCGGCGCTGAACGGCGCGCTCATGGGAGTAAAGCGGGTTAAAGGTTGACGGCGCTTTTGGCAGACCAGCGATCATCGCCATCTCGCTAAGAGAGAGCTGATCGATAGTTTTGCCGAAATAGACCTGTGCAGCAGCCCCCACGCCATAAGCGCGGTAGCCCAGATAGATCTTATTCAGGTACAGCTCAAGGATCTCGTCCTTGCTCATCATCTGCTCGATGCGGATGGCAAGAAACGCCTCTTTGATTTTACGCATCAGCGTGCGCTCAGGGCTGAGGAAGAAATTACGCGCCAGCTGCTGAGTGATGGTACTCGCCCCTTGCGAAGCATGGCCGGAGACCAGAGCAATACTCGCCGCACGGAAGATCCCGATAGGATCGACACCGTGGTGCTCGTAGAAACGGCTGTCCTCGGTAGCAATAAACGCCTTCACCATCTCAGGGGGGATCTGCGGCAGTTTCAGAGGAATACGGCGCTTCTCACCATACTGAGCAATCAGCTCATTATCGGCGCTGTACACCTGCATAGGCGTCTGGAGACGCACATCTTTCAGCGTGGCGACGTCGGGCAGCTGCGGCTCTATATATTTGTACAAACCATAGATCGAGCCTGCTCCCAGCAAAATGCAACACACTGCAAGGATCAAAAAATACTTTACGAACTTCACCTGATATTTTCCATTCTGAGTCGATTGGGCAGTTTATCAACAATCGCGCGGTAGTATAAAGGCAAGCCTGAAGCTTGGATACGTTATTAGTTACTGACGATATGGAGATCGCGCTTAATGGCATTTCAGACATGGCAAGTCGGCCTGGATATTCAAAACGGGCAGCTTTGTGCCCTCGGCATCCAGCGTTGTCGGAACGGCTGGCAACTTCGCCACTGGTGGCAGCATGCGTTGCCGCAAGATACGTTAGTTAACGGGCTGCTGCAACGTCCTGAACCGCTCATTCCCCTCCTGCAACGCTGGCGCAAGCTGCTGCCTTATCGCCTCTCACTACGGGTGGGATTCCCACCGCAGCTGGTCCTGCAACGGCAGGTTGAACTGCCGGGCACCCAATTACGAGAGCCAGAGCGTAGCAGGTACATCACCGCAGCGGCGAGGCGATTTTTCCCAATTGAACCGGAGACGCTGGCGCTCGACTACCGGGCAGACACGGAGCAGGAGCAGGCTCTCTGCATCACCGCAGCACGTCGTGACGCGCTGCAGGCCTGGCTGCACTGCCTTGAACAGGCCAACCTGAAGACGAACGTGCTGGAGCTGACGCCCGCAGCGCTCCGGGCTTTGTCCTGCTCGCTTTCGCTCGCGCCTTCCGCAACATTAGTGCACCGACTCCACGATCACTGGTTATGGTACTCGGCGCTGCCAGGCCACCCACGCTGGGGATGGTGCTCCCTGCAGGAGGCGCCCGATTTTGCCGCCCTGCAACAGAAGCAGCTGGCGACGATTAGCGCATTTTACTACAGCTCGGTGCTGGAAGAGCCTCTTCCCGCCTCTGCGCAATGGCTGGATCCGTTAGCGGCATTTTCCCTGAAACAACCCCCTTTACCTCAGCTTGCCGGCGCTTTTTCACTGGCGGCAGGACTGGCGCTACGACCAGGGGATGCCTGATGGTCTGGGTTAATCTTCTGCCGTGGCGAGCCGAACGGCTTAAAAGTCAGTGGCAGCGCTGGCTGCTGGTGATTGTGGTGCTGATGTTGATGCTGCTAACAGCAAGCGTGCCGCTCCGGGGACAACAGGCGGTGAATCAGCAGACCCTTAAGCTGATTGAGCAGGTTAAACAGGCTCAGCAGAGCGCGAAGCAACGTCTGAAGCAGTTAACGTCACTGGAAACGGAAAGAGAGGCGTTGCATCACTCAGCAGCAAGCCAGCTCAGGCGGAGAGAAGCGCTTAAGCGATGGTCACTTTTTGTCCGTGATCTGTCGAAAGCGATGCCCGATACGCTGTGGTTAACTGGCCTGACAAAAAGTCAGCAGAGTCTGACAGTTTCAGGAATTTGCCAGGGAGTCAGCGATCTTGACGCTTTCCGCCAGCGTTTGCAGGAGATGGCACTGATTGGGCAGGTAAAGATTGGCCCCTTAAGCCGGAGCAAAGAAGGCCAGATGCTTTTCCATCTGCTTGCTTCACTCACTATGGAGAACAGCGCTGATGAGTAAACTTTTCTATCGCTGGTTAAGTTGTTCCCTCTGGCTACAAGGTATATCAGTGAGCCTCTTTTTCTCACTGCTGGCGGTGCCATGGTGGGGGTTCTGGGGCGCGCCTGTGCAGCAAAACGGCCTCAGGCTGATCCCGCTGCGCCAGCAGCAAATGGGTGATTATCAGCGCCTTATACGGTCTCTGGCAGCAAAGGGAACGCTGGCGGGTATTGAGGCAGATATTGCCCGGCTCAGACAGGCAGCAGAACCGGACGGGCGCGAAATTTTTTCACTGCGGAGGCTAACAGAAATTTCAGCGAGTTCACTGGCAGAGTGGCAACCAGCCAGCCAGGGTGGCAGCCTGGCTCTGCTGCTTAACTGGCCGCAGGTTGAGAGCGTATTCGGCTATCTCAGCTCACTCCCGGCAGGCATGGCGCTACCGAACTTCACCCTGAAACCACATAAACAGCAGTTACGTCTGCAATTATCGCTGGCCGTAAAAGATGAGGACTGACTTCAGGATAAGCTGTCGGCTGGCAGCCAGCCTTCTGCTGCTGCTGACGGCAGAGTGCCAGGCCAACAGGGACCCGTTCAGGCCGGTCGAGGACGCCTGCCAGTCGGCACAGGTTTTTCCTGACCACTGGCGATTAAAAGGGATTGTCGGGCAAAAACAGAATTACCGGGCCTTGTTGTTAACGGCAAAAGGAAAATGGGCACAACGACGCCAGGGGGAGCCAGTGGACGAACGCTGGTATTTGCTCAACGTTGGACCGCTCAGCATTACGCTTGGCGATCGAAAAGGGTGCCAGCCGCCAGTAGAAAAACGCTTAAAAGGAAGCCTCTATGAAAAGGATGATTTGCCTGCTGTTACTCCTCTGCTTACCCCCTTCTCGGGCTGAAAAAAGTCCCCTCTCTCTGGCATTCGACGAGGCTCCGGTAGGGCAGGTACTTCAGGCGCTTGCCGCCTGGCAGCAGCTTAATCTGGTGGTAGCGCCGGAGGTCGAAGGCACGCTGTCGTTGAGGCTGGAAAACGTTTCATGGGATCGGGCCATAGCGCTGGTTGCCAGAATGGCTAAGGTCACGATTGAGCAGCAGGAGAATGTCCTGCTGGTCTGGCCGGAAAGCAGCGTACTGGAGCAGCAGCGTCAGTTGGAAAAAGCGCGGGAAAAAGCGGAGGGCGAACGGCCATTAATCACGGAGGTGCTGGCGCTGGCCCATGCCGATGCCAGCACGGTCAGCAGCAGTTTGCTGGCCGAACGGGCAAAATTAATGAGCGATCGCGGTAGTGTAACCGTGGATACAAGAACTAACAGCCTGCTGTTACGGGAGACTAAACCCGCTCTGGCAGCTATCCGCCGTTGGGTGCAGGCACTTGACGTCCCGCTTGAGCAGATTGAGCTGGCGGCACATATCGTAACCGTCAACGAAGAGAGTCTGCGGGAGCTGGGCGTGCGTTGGGGGCTTTCAGGCGAGGAGCAGATTACTCGCGCCTTACGCGCCAGCCAGTTCAGCGTTAATTTACCGGTGACGGAAGCCGCGCTGACGGCGGGCTTTACTCTTGCCAGGCTCGATGGCCGGTTGCTTGATCTGGAGCTGAACGCGCTGGAGCAGGAAAACAAGCTGGAGATTATCGCCAGTCCGCGTCTGTTTACCTCCCATCAGCAAACTGCCAGCATTAAGCAGGGCACCGAAATCCCTTATGAGGTTTCCAGCGGCAACAATGGCAATACCCGCGTGGAATTTAAAGAGGCGGTTCTGGGGATGGAGGTTACGCCGGTTGTACAGCATGACGGGCGGATTTTACTCAAGCTGCATCTTTCGCAAAATGTGCCCGGTCGCACGATGCGCAGCGGAGAGGGGGAGTACCTGGCCATAGATAAACAGGAAATTCAGACTCAGGTCACGCTGAAAGATGGGCAAACGCTGGCGTTAGGGGGGATTTTCCAGCGCGAAAATGCAGACGGGCAAAGAAAAGTACCGCTGATTGGCGATATTCCGATAGTGGGATCGCTTTTTCGTTATGATATTCATCAGCAAAAACGGCGGGAATTGGTGATCTTCATCACGCCACGACTGATCCGTGATGAGTAATGCGTTTTTTAGTGCAAACTAAGGAACCGGATGCTTTTTTCTGGCAATGAAGGCATATGCGTTTGACGCAAGAGCCGAATTAGCTTACAAGGTTTAGCGATTTTGATTTATGGGCCTCGGTTTGGCTTCAGAGAATGCATAGAACCCGTTTTTTATCGTGCGCAACCGGCGTAGCCGATGCAGTGACATCGGGCTGATAAATGAAGCGGACTGAAACGCGCCCTGAGTGCGCAATGGGCAAGGTCAATTTAATCGGTTGCCAAAACACCTTCAGTGTTGAGATAATTTTCATCTGACTCTCGCACTATCGCTCATGAGGTTTCAGTTCATGTCCTGTCCGGTTGGACGGGGTATCATTAACGAATTGTCTTAGTAATACCGAAAAAATGGCAGAGAAACGCAATATCTTTCTGGTTGGGCCTATGGGTGCCGGCAAAAGCACTATTGGGCGTCAGTTAGCTCAGCAACTCAATATGGAATTTTTCGATTCCGATCAAGAAATTGAGCGACGTACCGGAGCGGATGTGGGTTGGGTGTTCGACGTCGAAGGCGAAGAAGGCTTCCGCGATCGCGAAGAAAAAATCATCAATGAACTCACCGAGAAGCAGGGCATTGTGCTGGCTACCGGTGGTGGTTCTGTGAAATCACGCGAAACCCGCAACCGTCTTTCGGCTCGTGGCGTAGTGGTGTATCTGGAAACCACCATCGAGAAACAGTTAGCCCGTACTCAGCGCGACAAAAAACGCCCTTTGCTGCAGGTGGAATCTCCCCCGCGCGAGGTGCTGGAAGCGCTGGCCGGTGAACGTAATCCGCTTTACGAAGAGATTGCCGACGTGACGATTCGTACCGATGACCAGAGCGCTAAAGTGGTCGCGAATCAGATTATCAACATGTTGGAAAAGAGCTAAGTTCCGCTCTGACCGCCTGCGGGCCAAAGTAATAAAAAGGTGATAACGCTTCATGGAGAAGATTACCGTCACTTTGGGGGAGAGAAGTTACCCCATTACCATAGCTGCCGGATTGTTTAACGATCCGGCTTCGTTTTGGCCGCTTAAGGCGGGCGATCGGGCCATGCTGGTGACTAACCAGACGCTGGCCTCTCTCTATCTGACACCCCTTCGTCAGCGGCTGGAAAGCGCTGGCGTAGAGGTAGACCAGACGATCCTTCCTGATGGCGAGCAGTACAAGACGCTGGAGGTGATGGATCGGGTCTTTACTGCACTTCTGGAAAAACCTCACGGTCGTGATACAACCCTGATCGCTTTGGGCGGTGGGGTTATTGGCGATCTTACCGGGTTTGCGGCGGCGAGCTATCAGCGCGGCGTGCGCTTTATTCAGGCTCCTACCTCGCTGCTCTCCCAGGTTGACTCCTCTGTGGGAGGAAAAACCGCCGTCAATCACCCGTTGGGTAAAAACATGATTGGCGCGTTTTATCAGCCCGCTTCCGTGGTGATTGATATCGACTGCCTGAGCACGCTGCCACCGCGTGAGCTGGCATCTGGCCTGGCGGAAGTGATCAAATACGGCATCATTCTGGATGGCGAATTCTTTACCTGGCTGGAGAACAACCTCGATGCTTTGCTGGCTCTTGATGCCAAAGCGATGACCTGGTGCATTCGCCGCTGCTGCGAGCTGAAAGCAGAGGTGGTGGCGGCAGACGAGCATGAGCATGGCCAGCGGGCGTTGTTAAACCTCGGGCATACTTACGGTCACGCCATTGAAGCGCATATGGGGTACGGTAACTGGCTGCACGGTGAAGCTGTGGCGGCCGGTATGGTCATGGCGGCAAGAACAGCCGAGCGGCTGGGATCGTTCTCAGCACAGGAGACCAGCCGGATTATCGCCTTATTGCAGCGGGCAGGCTTGCCCGTTACCGGGCCGGAGAGCATGTCCGCTGAAGCCTATTTGCCGCATATGCTGCGCGACAAAAAAGTGCTGGCGGGTGAGCTGCGTCTGGTGCTGCCTCTGACTATCGGTAAAGCGGAAGTGCGCAGCGGCGTTGCACATGATACGGTGCTGGCTGCTATTAACGACTGTCAGCCAGGCTGAAAGCGTTAGAACGGGTTTCGGCCCAGGAACAAGTAATCCGCCAATCAGAGGGTATTGAGAGGCGTCGCTGCTCTACAGTAGGAGGTTGAATGGACGAATTTAAACCGGAAGACGAGTTAAAACCCGACACCAGCGATCGCCGTCCGCAGCGGTCCCGCAAAACGTCTTCTGCCCCTAAAGTGCCCGTTTCCCGTCAGCATATGATGATGGGCATTGGTATTCTGGTGCTGCTGCTATTGGTGATTGGCATCGGATCAGCGCTGAATTCCTCTGATGATAGCGCAAACAAGAGCGCCCAGCAGCCCGCAAACACTTCGGGTACCTCTGGCACGGGCAGCGATAAAAACATCGATCTTTCTGGTTCCTCCTCCATGAGTGGGCAGAGCGGCACGCCCGCTGCGCCAACCTCAGAGACGACAGCGAACCAGCCGCCAGCCAGCAACGGCCCGCAGGAGATCAGCGTACCGCCTATCTCTTCCACGCCAACTCAGGCTGAGCCTGTGCCGACCCCGGCAAATCAACAGCGTGTTGAACTGCCGGGCGATCTGAACAACGCCTTATCTAATCAGCAGGGGCAGGTGGATGTGGCGGCGCAGGGCGCACAGCAGAGTGGCTCATTGCCAACGGCACCCGCTACGGTTGCGCCAGGCGGCAACGTTTCTGCACCAAAAGCAGTTACGGGGCAGGCTCATCAGAATCAACCCGCTGCTGCACATAAACCAGCGGCAAAGCCTGTTGTTAAAGAGAGCAAGCCGAAAAGTAGCGCTGCTGCCAGCCATACTGCTTCCGAGCCTGCCAAAGCGGCTTCTTCGGCATTGGGTGGAAGCTATACGCTCCAGCTGAGTAGCGCTTCAAGATCGGATACGCTTAACGCCTGGGCGAAGAAGCAAAACCTGAGCAGTTACCACGTCTATAAAACGACCCGTAATGGACAACCCTGGTACGTGCTGGTCAGCGGCTCTTACGCTACCCCAGCTGAAGCGAAGCGCGCCGTAGCTTCGCTTCCGGCCGAAGTCCGGGCGCAAAGCCCGTGGGTGAAGCCGGTAAGCCAGGTGAAAAAAGAAGCGGCTAACTAACCGCTTTCTCCAGGTATGATTTAAGCAGGAACCGTTAGCCCTCTTCGGAGGGCTAACTATTCAAAGCGCAGATATGCTGTCGGTGTAACCGCAGCCACAAGAGTAAGTGTAATAAAACGACGGCATGAAAAAAAATCGCGCTTTTTTGAAATGGGCGGGTGGCAAGTACCCGCTGCTTGATGATATCCAGCGCCATCTGCCAGATGGGGACTGCCTGATCGAACCTTTTGTCGGGGCCGGCTCGGTGTTTCTTAACACGCATTTTTCAAGCTACCTCCTGGCGGATATCAACAGCGATCTGATTAACCTCTATAACATCGTCAAAACCCGCGTCAGCGAGTTTGTCACCGATGCCCGCGAGCTTTTTACCAGCGAGACCAACGACTCAGAGTTCTATTACGCCCGTCGTGCAGAATTCAATCGCTGCGCCGATCCTTATCGCCGCGGCCTGCTGTTTTTGTATCTGAACCGCCATTGCTACAATGGCCTGTGTCGTTACAACCTTCGTGGTGAGTTCAACGTGCCGTTTGGCCGCTATCGCAAACCTTATTTCCCGGAAGATGAGCTCTACTGGTTCTCTGAGCGCTCGCAGAATGCGACCTTTGTCTGTGAATCGTACGATGTTACCCTTAACCGGGCGCCACAAGGGGCGGTTGTCTATTGCGATCCTCCCTATGCGCCGCTGTCGGCCACGGCGAACTTCACCGCCTACCACACCAACAGCTTCAGCCTGCTGCAACAGCAGCATCTGGCGGAGCTGGCGGAGAAGCTGGCCGCTGAAAGCCGTATTCCGGTGCTGATTTCTAATCATGATACGCCGCTGACCAGGGTCTGGTACCAGGCAGCCGAGCTGCATCAAATCAAGGCGCGGCGTTCAATCAGCCGCAACAGTAACGGACGTAATCAGGTGGATGAACTGCTGGCGCTGTTTGCCAGCAAATAACCCTCAACTGCGGTACGTGCCGTAAGGCGCGCTAATTGGGAGAAATGGATGAAACAGTTTTTAATTGCCCCATCAATTCTGTCTGCTGATTTTGCCCGTCTGGGTGAAGATACGGCGAAAGCGCTGGCCGCCGGTGGCGATGTTGTGCATTTTGACGTGATGGATAACCATTACGTTCCCAACCTGACCATGGGTCCGATGGTGCTGAAAGCGCTGCGCGACTACGGCATCACCGCCCCCATTGACGTGCATATGATGGTGAAACCGGTGGACAGACTGATCCCCGACTTCGCCAAAGCGGGTGCCAGCTATATCACCTTCCATCCGGAAGCCTCTGATCACGTTGACCGCTCGCTGCAGCTGATTAAAGAGCATGGCTGCAAAGCTGGCTTAGTGTTTAATCCGGCAACCCCGCTCAGTTACCTGGATTTTGTGATGGATAAGCTGGATGTCATTTTGCTGATGTCTGTTAATCCGGGCTTTGGTGGACAATCCTTTATTCCCGGCACGCTGGATAAGCTGCGCCAGGTTCGTAAGCTGATTGATCAAAGCGGCTATGACATTCGTCTGGAAGTGGACGGCGGCGTGAAGGTCGAAAATATTGGCGAAATTGCCGCAGCGGGCGCAGATATGTTTGTTGCCGGTTCCGCCATCTTTGGCAAACCCGATTATAAAAAAGTGATCGAGGATATGCGCAACGAACTGGAGAAATCACGTCATGGCTCATTTCACTAAAGTTCGCGCGCTGGCATTTGATCTCGACGGGACGCTTATCGACAGCGCGCCGGGTTTAACCAGCGCGGTAGATGCCGCATTAACGTCGCTCAGCCTTCCTGCGGCAGGCATTGAGCGGGTATCCACCTGGATTGGTAATGGGGCTGATATTCTGATTGAGCGGGCGCTGACCTGGGCGCTGGGTCATGCGCCGGAAGGGGAGTTGATTCGCGATGCACGCGTACTGCTTGATAAGCACTATGCCACTACCATCGAAAGCGGCAGCAAGCTGTTCCCTGGCGTAAAGGAAGGGCTGGCGGCGCTGGCTGAGAAAGGCCTGCCGATGGCCATTGTCACTAACAAGCCAACGCCTTTTGTCGCGCCGCTGCTCGCCTCGTTAGGGATTGCGCAGTACTTCTCGCTGATCGTCGGCGGTGATGATGTGGTCGCGAAAAAGCCGCATCCCGCGCCGCTGTTTCTGGTGCTGGGCAAATTTGGCCTGTTGCAGGAGGAGCTGGTGTTTGTCGGCGACTCGCGCAATGATATTCTTGCCGCCCAGGCCGCAGGATGCCCCTGCGTAGGCATGACCTTTGGCTATAACTACGGTGAGTCCATTGCCACCAGCCAGCCAACCGTTGTACTGGATCACTTTACCGATTTGTTGCCCGCTTTAGGGCTGTAATTATCAGGACGAAAAACATGAAACCCATCGTATTTAGCGGCGCACAGCCATCCGGCGAACTGACCATCGGGAATTATATGGGTGCGCTGCGTCAGTGGGTCAGCATGCAGGATACCCATGACTGCATCTACTGCATCGTTGATTTGCATGCCATCACCGTCCGTCAGGATCCTCAGGCGCTGCGTAAAGCCACGCTGGATACGCTGGCGCTCTATCTGGCCTGCGGTATCGACCCGGAAAAGAGCACTATCTTTGTTCAATCGCACGTGCCTGAACATGCTCAGCTGAGCTGGATCCTGAACTGTTACACCTATTTCGGCGAACTGAGCCGCATGACGCAGTTCAAAGACAAATCTGCCCGTTACGAAGAGAACATCAACGCCGGTCTGTTTGACTATCCGGTGCTGATGGCGGCCGATATCCTGCTGTATCAAACCACCCAGGTACCGGTGGGCGAAGACCAGAAGCAGCATCTGGAGCTGAGCCGCGACATTGCCGCCCGCTTTAATGCGCTGTATGGCGATGTGTTTAAGGTGCCGGAGCCGTTTATCCCGAAATCTGGCGCGCGCGTGATGTCGCTGCTGGAGCCGACCAGGAAGATGTCCAAGTCAGATGATAACCGTAACAACGTGATCGGCCTGTTGGAAGATCCGAAATCGGTAGTGAAAAAGATCAAGCGGGCGATGACCGACGGCGACGAGCCGCCAGTGGTGCGTTATGACGTCAAAAACAAGGCTGGCGTCTCTAACCTGCTGGATATTCTGTCGGGCGTGACGGGCAAAAGCATTCCTGAACTGGAACAGCAGTTTGAGGGGCAGATGTATGGTCATCTGAAAGGGGCCGTGGCTGACGCGGTATCCGGGATGCTGATCGATCTGCAGGCGCGTTATAACCGCTACCGTAACGATGAAGCCCTCCTGGAGCAGATCATGCGTGATGGCGCAACCAAAGCGCGTGCGCAGGCTCAGGAAACGCTGAAGAAAGTCTACGAAGCTGTGGGCTTTGTCGCTCAGCCTTAATCAGCCAGCTGAGGAACCAGAAGCGGCGTTACGCGGTTTCTGGTTCACCCTCCTTTAACATCAATGCTTCACAGGCAGCGTCCTGCTGCTAAGCCAGCAGTCAGCTCTTTATTTAAAGCCCCTTATTTAAAACCAGCGAAGTTTATCCCTTAGCGACACAACGCGCCCTACGATAATCAGTGAAGGGCTACTGGCTCCGGCAGCCAGTGTGGCCAGCGCGTGAAGTTCTCCAGTAACGACCTGCTGCTGTGTTGAGGTTCCTCGTTCCACAATGGCGACCGGCATATCGGCTGACATACCGTGCTCAAGCAGCTGATGCTGAATCTCTCCCGCCTGCGCCAGACCCATATAAAACACCAGCGTCTGCTTTTCCGCCGCCAGGTTTTGCCAGTCCAGCCCGCCATCGGCCTGAACATGCCCTGTGACCAGACGCACGCTTTGCGCATAATCGCGATGGGTTAGCGGGATCCCGCTATAGGCCGAGCAGCCGGAAGCGGCGGTAATACCGGGCACCACGGAAAAGGGGATCTTTGCCGCCAGCAGCGCTTCAAGTTCTTCAGCGCCACGGCCAAAGATAAAGGGATCGCCGCCTTTCAGGCGCACCACCCGTTTGCCCCGCTGCGCCTGCTCCAGCAGCAGCTGATTGATCGACTCCTGAGGGACGCAGTGATAGCCCGCCTGTTTACCCACAAAGATGCGCTCTGCATCGCGTCTGACCAGTTCAAGAATTTCATCCGATACCAGCCGGTCATAAACCACCACATCCGCCTGCTGGATCTGCTGCAGGCCCTTCAGCGTCAGCAAACTGGCATCGCCAGGCCCGGCGCCGACCAGCACCACTTCGCCTTTGTCTTCCAGCGGCGTGGCAAACAGCGCTTCGGTCAGCTCTTCAACCTGAGCAGACTGCCCGTTAGCCAGGGCCTGGGCCAGACGATCGTGGCTGAAAAGCTTCTCCCAAAACCGGCGCCGCTGCCCCATTTCTGAGAACTTATTTTTAACGCGCTGACGGAGTGAACCCGCGCAGGCCACCACTTTCCCCAGATGCTGAGGCAGCAAGGCTTCGATCTTCTCCCGCCGCAGCCTCGCCATCACCGGCGCTTTACCCCCGCTGGAAATGGCCACTATCAGCGGCGAGCGGTCAACAATGGAGGGCATAATCGCGCTGGCCTGCTCTGGTGCATCCACCACGTTGCAAAAAATTTGCCTGGCATCCGCGCAGGCGCTGACGTGTTGATTCATAGCCGCGTCGTCAGTAGCGGCGATCACCAGCCAGCAGCCCTCAAGCATGGCGGAATGGAAGTTTTCGCTCAGAAGGGTCAGCTTTCCCTCCTGCTGCCAGAGAGTAAACGGGGTGGAAAAATGAGTTGAGCAGACCCGCAGGTCTGCACCCGCTTTCAGTAACAGACGGGCTTTACGTTCTGCCACTTCGCCACCACCCACCAGCAGGCAGGCTCTGTTACGCAGCTGACAAAAGAGAGGAAGATAATCCACAGGGAGGCTCACTTAAGTAAGGGCCGCCAGAGGGCGGCCAGAGCGCCAGTCAGCGCGGCTTCAGACAGAAATCTCTACCAGCCCCTCCCGCACGCGGGCGGGATAGCTGGCTACGGAGTGGCTTTCATCCTCCAGGCAGAGACCATCCTGCAGGCGAAAACGCTGTTTTTTCAGCGGGCTGGCTACCCACAGCGTCTGCTGATGCTCCGCGATAATGCCGCGAGACAGCACACTTGCCTGCGCGAAAGGATCGATATTGCTCAGCGCAAATACCTCATCATCAGCCCGCGGGCGGAACAGGGCTATCTGCAAATCGTTCACTTTAGCGCAGACGCCGGTGGCGGGCAGAATGCTCTCCAGCGGACAGATGGGATACCAGTGACTCATGATTGTTCCTCCAGGAGTACCACAGGAATGCGTTCTGCAGGGCGGGCAGGGCGATGCTGTTCCCGTTCAGGCACATGTTGAACCAGCGGATCGCGCTGTGGACTGTTGATGAAGTGAGCGAAACGCGCAAGCTGGCGCGGGTCCTCAATAGTCTCCCTCCATTCACAGATTACCTGCGCGCGGAGGCGGGCAACTTCAGCTTCCAGCTGACTGTTCAGCCCCAGCTTGTCATGGATAATGACCTGTTTGAGATAATCGATGCCGCCTTCCAGACTTTCCAGCCACAGCGAGGTGCGCTGCAGCTTATCGGCAGTGCGGATATAAAACATCATAAACCGGTCGAGATAAGCGATCAGCGTCTCTTCATCCAGATCCGCAGCCAGCAAATCCGCATGTCGTGGCTTCATACCGCCGTTACCGGCCACATAGAGATTCCAGCCTTTTTCGGTGGCTATGATCCCCACATCCTTACCCTGCGCTTCCGCACATTCCCTGGTGCAGCCAGAGACGCCAAATTTCATTTTGTGCGGCGTGCGGATGCCCTTGTAGCGGTTTTCCAGCATGACGCCGAGGCTGACGCTGTCGCCAACGCCAAAACGGCACCAACTGCTGCCTACGCAGGTTTTTGCCATCCGCAGCGCTTTAGCGTAGGCATGGCCAGTCTCAAAACCAGCGGCGATAAGTTCAGACCAGATGGCGGGCAAATCGTCCTTCTGCGCGCCAAACAGCCCGATACGCTGGGAGCCGGTAATCTTGGTATAGAGATTGTAGCGACGGCCAACTTCACCGATGGCAACCAGGCCTTGCGGCGTGATCTCTCCTCCGGCGGAGCGGGGGATGACCGAATAGGTTCCATCTTTTTGAATATTGCCAAGGAAGAGGTCGTTACTATCCTGCAGCGGCGTGTGTTCCGCTTTCAGCACATAATCGTTCCAGCAGGAGGCGAGCAGCGAACCTACGGTTGGTTTGCACACTTCACAGCCGTAGCCCTGGCCATGTTTTTCCAGCAACCGATCAAAGGTTTTGATCTCTTCCACCCGGATCAGATGGTAAAGCTCCTGACGGGAGTAGCTGAAGTGTTCACACAGGTGGTGGTTGACCTCAATACCCTGACGGCTAAGTTCCGCATTCAGCACCTGAGTCATTAACGGCACGCAACCGCCACAGCCTGTGCCCGCTTTGGTTTCTGTTTTTAGCGCGGCAACGGTATGGCAACCGCCCTGAACAGCGGCGATCAGGTCGCCCTTAGTCACGTCAAAGCAGGAGCAGATCTGCGCCGTATCGGGTAGCGACTCCACGCCGATAGCGGGCTTGCTGCCTGCATGGGCTGGCAGGATCAACGCGTCGGGATTTTCAGGCAGTTCAATGGCATTAAGCATCAGTTGCAGCAGGTTGCCATAGTCGCTGGTATCACCAACCAGCACTGCGCCCAGCAGCGTTTTATTATCCTCGCTTACCACCAGACGTTTATAAACTTCCTTGCTTTCATCAAGATAAACGTAACTTCTGGCACCCGGCGTCCGGCCATGCGCATCGCCAATCCCGCCAACGTCCACGCCCAGCAGTTTGAGTTTGGCGCTCATATCCGCACCCGTGAACGCATTGCCCTTGCCCAGCAGATGATCACAGGCGACCTGCGCCATCTTGTAACCGGGCGCCACCAGCCCGTAAATGCGGTTTTGCCAGGCTGCGCATTCGCCGATAGCGTAGATATCCGCATCTGCAGTCAGGCAGCGATCGTCAATCAGCACGCCGCCACGCTGACCAAGCGGCAGATTACTCTGTTTTGCCAGCTTGTCCTGCGGACGGATACCCGTTGAGAAGACGATAAAGTCAATCTCCAGCTCGCTGCCATCGGCAAACTGCATGGTTTTACCGCCAGCGGGCCGGTCAACAATGCGTTGCGTATTTTTACTGGTATGGACTTTTACGCCCATGCGCTCAATTTTTTTCCTGAGCTGATCGCCACCCAGCGGATCGAGCTGTTCGGCCATCAGTCCGGAAGCGAATTCGACAACGTGGGTCTCAATACCAAGATTTTTTAACGCACCGGCCGCTTCAAGCCCCAGCAGCCCACCGCCAACTACGGCGCCGCGCTTGCTTCGCCGGGCGCAGGCTTCAATGGCATTCAGGTCTTCAATGGTACGATAAACAAAACAGTCCTGACCCTCTGCTCCGGCAATGGGCGGCACCCACGGATAGGAACCGGTGGCGATAACCAGCTTGTCATACTGCACCGCGCGTCCGGTACTGGAGTGGATCATCTTTTCCTGACGGTTCAGGGTGATCGCCCGCTCGCCGACCAGCACTTCAATCTGGTTTTTCTGATAGAAATCATCGCGCACCAGCGAAAGTTCTTCAGCTGTATGGTGCGAGAAGTAGGCGGAAAGATGTACGCGGTCATAGGCCACGCGGGGTTCTTCGCAGAAGACGGTGATGGCAAACTGGCCGGGCGCAGCTTTTTCAACCAGTTCTTCAATTAACCGGTGGCCCACCATGCCGTTGCCAATAATGACGAGTCGGGTGCTCATATTGCCTCACAATGCTATGTATTGTGGCTACAATAGCGCGCCAAAACCCCCACTTATTGATATCGATCAATCCCCTTTTCAAATACTCCTTTATAGGTATATTGCTGATTTGGCAATACTTTTGTAAGTAGCGGAAAAGCAAGCACTTCAACTGAATCGAGTCACCCGATGCCGGGGCAGACGATCGTGCGGCGGGCAGAACAGTGCTATGGTGATAAATAACCCCATCACCTTAAGGAGCGTTGGCATGCAGAGTGTTAATTTGAGATGGATTAATCACGTTCGTTTGCCCTGGCGTGAGGGCCTGTGGCAAATCGAGATCCGCGATGGCAAAATCGCCTCTCTTTCTCCCCAGCCGCAAAGCCCGTCCGCCGGCGATTCACTGGATGCAGAAGGCGGACTGGCTTTTCCGCCTTTTATCGAGCCGCATATTCATCTTGATACCACGCAAACCGCTGGAGAACCTGCCTGGAATGAATCAGGCACGCTGTTCGAAGGGATTGAGCGCTGGGCTGAGCGTAAGGCGCTGCTGAACCATGAGGATGTTAAGCAGCGCGCCACCCAGACGTTGAAATGGCAGATTGCGAATGGCATTCAGCACGTTCGCACCCACGTTGATGTTTCCGATCCCACGCTGACGGCGCTGAAGGCGATGCTGGAAGTGAAGGCCGAAATGGCGCCGTGGGTGGATATTCAGCTGGTGGCCTTTCCTCAGGAGGGCATTCTCTCCTATCCGGATGGCGAAGCGCTGTTAGAAGAGGCGCTAAAGCTGGGGGCAGATGTGGTCGGTGCTATTCCGCATTTTGAATTCACCCGCGAGTACGGCGTGGAATCGCTGCATAAGACCTTTGCGCTGGCGCAGAAATACCAGCGCATGATCGATGTGCACTGCGATGAAATTGATGATGAGCAGTCCCGCTTCGTGGAAACGGTAGCGGCGCTGGCGCTGCGGGAAAAGATGGGAGAGCGCGTAACCGCCAGCCACACTACCGCGATGCACTCCTACAACGGCGCCTACACGTCGCGTCTGTTTCGGTTACTCAAGCTTTCCGGCATCAATTTTGTGGCAAACCCGCTGGTAAACATTCATCTTCAGGGGCGTTTCGACACTTATCCCAAGCGCCGCGGCATCACGCGGGTGAAAGAGATGCTGGAAGCGGAGATCAATGTCTGTTTCGGTCATGATGACGTGTTCGATCCCTGGTATCCTCTGGGCACGGCCAATATGCTGCAGGTACTGCATATGGGGCTGCATGTCTGCCAGCTGATGGGCTACGGCCAGATTGATGCGGGCATCAATCTCATCACCCATAACAGCGCGCGAACGCTGCAGCTGAAGGATTACGGCATCCAGACCGGCAACAGTGCCAATCTGATTATTCTCCCTGCCGATAATGGTTTTGATGCGCTTCGCCGTCAGGTGCCGGTGCGCTATTCCATCCGTCAGGGCAGGGTGATTGCCGAGACAAAGCCAGCCAGTACCACCATTCATTTAGCGGAGAGCGAGAAAGTGGATTTCCGGCGCTGAGTTGAATTTTGTCCGGATTGCCATCGGGACTTATCTTCCGCAGGCAGACGAACCGCCGGCCGCTAATGCGATTGGGCAGCTCCGCAATCTCTCCACCACGCTGAAAACCCTGAGCGGCATGGAAACAGGGTAAAGGCCAACGGCACTTGTTACGGGGGTTGAGATCCGCATCGAAAGCGAACTGATGGCTGCACGATGGAAATTATTGGAGAAATTACGGCATTTGTGAAGGATGCGCCGCTTCCTTTTCTTCACTGGTCACGATGGCTGAATTGCATTTGAAGACGAGGCCGAAAACGACATCTGAACGCGTCGGGGCGCTGATGCCCCGGCCCCCAAAGCGTGCCCTGAAAGACCTGCGGGCCGGGTTAAGGCGGTGCCTTACGCACTGGTTTTTCAGCGGAAAATATAACGGTGGGTATGTCCGACAGCAAAATAATCCTGGTGGTTTTGCCGCGGAAGAATAAAATATACGTAATTACGTAAAAGAGATAATATAAGGCCACGGATGCGCAAACCACTCAGTTTTATTGACAGCAGCCTGGATGATTTAAAAACCTTCCCGGGCGATATGCAAAGTGAGATCGGGCACCAGCTGGACAGGGTCCAGCTGGGCCTTGAACCGGATGAGTGGAAGCCGTTCAGTACGGTGGGGGCAGGCGTTCGTGAGATACGCGTTAAGGGCACGGACGGTATTTACCACGCCATGTATGTCGCAAAATTTGAAGAGTCGGTATACGTACTGCACTGCTTTCAGAAAAAAACGCAGGCCACGAGCCAGCCTGACGTCCAACTGGCCCGTAAACGATACAAAGAACTTATTCAGGAGCGTAAAGCATGAAAATTCAGAAATTTGAAAGCGTATGGGTTGCCATCAGCCCCAGGCCTGAAGAAGCAGAAAGCATGAAGGTACGTTCTCAGCTGGTTATGGCGCTGAACGGATTGATCGAAAAGCGTGGCCTGAACACCCTTGAGGCGGCTGCGCTGCTGGGTGTCAGCCAGCCGCGTATTTCCGAGCTTGCGAAAGGAAAAATTCAGCTGTTCAGCGTGGACAAACTCATAAATATGCTGGCCCATGCCGGTATGCAGATTGGCACCATTGAAATCAGCGAGTCCGTGGCCGCCTGAGCCACGGATAACTTCGCAGTGACAGCTGCGCCTCCGGCGCGGCCATTCTCACCTGGCCGGGCAATGCGCTCTCCAGCCAGGTAAAGCCTCCCCGGCTTGTTCTTTCTGCTGATGTTCCTCATTTTTTCTCCGTGTTCCCGCAACTGCAGACCTTCATTCACGGGCCGCCGTCGCTCCTTTGCCCTTCGCCGCGAAAGGCACGACCGGAAAGATAAAGGCCGCGTCAAAGGGAGGCTTTTGAGGGCGCAGCGCCCGATCAGGATCTCAACCAGCGGCAGGCTCTTTAACAGTAAACAGGCATACGGAGTGACGACCATGCGTGATTTACCCCTGACCCCTGACCAGTTTCTTGATCTGACTCTGTGCGTGGGTGCCAACGGCCAGTTTACCGGCTGGTCAGGCATGGACTGGCAGACGCTGTCCCGTTACCAGGCCATTGATGAGCCGGGCAATCCGACTGAAGACGTCACGCTGTATCTGGCTGATGGCTGGCCCGTCGCCGTATATGTATTTGATACCGGGCACACGCTTATTGAAGGGGCATTACTGAACGCGCTCTGGGCCTGTTGCTGGGCATAAAAAAAGGCCGGATTTATCTGGCCTTTCTCTTTTTGTCTGCTGATGATTAATGCGCGGACATATGTCCTGGCAGCTTATGCCTGCTGACAAAGCCCAGCAGCAGGCACATCACGAAGACCACGGCATACAGGCCGTTTGCGGTAAGCAGGGCGGCGTGCGCGCCACCTTTTTCCACAATCGGGCCGGTGACCACAAACGTCAGCATAGTGCCTACGGTGCCGCAGGTAAGGATAAAGTTCACCAGCTTCGGTGAGGAAACTTTAGTCTGTAGTGAACCAAGCGTGATGATAGTGGTGTAGATGGCGCTGGAGAAGAAGCCCAGGGCGATCATGATCCATTTCAGCATGGAAGCGTCGGTTGCGCTGACAAACCAGAACATCAGCGCCGTAGCCATCAACGCCAGCACGGTCAGAATACGCTGCGGATCGAAGAAACGCAGAATGGCGCTGAAGGCCCACATACCAATCATGTAGGAGGTCCAGAAGTTGCCCACCAGCCCACCGGCCTGGCTGATATCCATGCCCATCGTTTTCGTGGCGTAGAGCGGAACCCAGCCAATAAAGCCCAGCTGACCAAGGATATAGCAGAGTGCCGCAATGGCCAGGAACAGCACGCCCAGGCCCCACTTCTCTTTCTCGCCCTGGGGCTGATTAGGGGCTTTCTTGCCGAGTACCGGGAATTCAAAGCAGAGTGCGAGCACAAAAATAGCCAGATAGATCACGCCAATGCAGGCATAAACCCAGTACCACGGCAGCGAACGTGCCAGGATTGCTGCAGCAATGATCGGGAATATCGTACCGGCCATGCTGAAGAAGGAGTCGGTAAACAACAGGCGTGACCCGCGCTGACGTCCTTCATACAGATGAGTGATCAGGAAGGTGCCAATCGACATAGTAATGCCGCTCACCACGCCCAGCACAAACATGCACAGCGAGAAAACGCTCAGATTGTGGCTGGTCATCAGCCCCAGTACCGCCAGCACCATCAGCACAAAGCCGAAGATCAGCTGACGCTTCAGCGGAATAATTTCCATCAGCCAGGCGTTCAGGAAGACCGCAACAAGAATACCAGCGTTCAGGAAGGTAAAGGTGTTACTCATCTGGGCGACGGGTAACTGAAAATAATCAGCAATATTTTCCAGCACCATCCCGGTCACAATAACCACTGCGCCTGTAAGTGCGTAAGAGAAGAAACTGATCCAGGTAAGCCCGATGCGATCGCGATTAGTCATAAGTTGGAAACCTGTGAGTCAAAGGGAGCGTGGCGCGGGTCGTCCACGGTATGCAGCGGAAGTGTAGCGAGAATCGTGATCGGCTTAAATAAATAATGAAACATTTGTTTTCAAATACATGAATTTCGTGACTGGAGTCACTGTTTTAACCGCTTCGCAAGCGTTTGCCTGGCGACGTTCGCGAGTAAATAAAAGTAAAACACTGGCGCCGTGATAAGCGCCTCTTTACAATCATTTTTTTGGCTTGTAGCCCTTCGTAAGGAATCTTTCATGTTAAAACGTACTTTGACTGCGGTAGCCGCCGTGCTTGCACTGTCCACCCTCTCCGTTTCCGCCTTTGCCGCTAAGGGAGATACGCATGTACTGCTGACCACTTCTGCCGGCAATATTGAGCTGGAGCTCAATAATCAGAAAGCCCCCATCTCCACAAAAAACTTTGTCGACTATGTGAACAGCGGTTTTTATAACAACACCACCTTCCATCGCGTTATCCCAGGCTTTATGGTTCAGGGTGGCGGTTTCACGGCGGATATGCAGCAGAAGCCGACCAATGCACCTATTAAAAATGAAGCTGACAACGGTCTGCTGAACAAACGCGGCACCATCTCAATGGCCCGTACTTCCGACAAAGACAGCGCTACCAGCCAGTTCTTTATCAACGTGGCAGACAATGCCTTCCTCGATCACGGGCAGCGTGATTTTGGCTACGCCGTTTTTGGCAAAGTGGTGAAAGGTCAGGATGTGGCCGATAAAATTTCTCAGGTTCAGGCGCAGAACGTTGGCCCTTACCAGAACGTTCCGGTTAAACCGGTGGTGATCCTTTCCGCAAAAGTGCTTCCTTAATCTCCCGTTGGGTGATTGCTGCTTATAATTAGTGCGAGTAATGCGGTCATCAGGCCGCACCGCGCAGCAATCACCTGGTTTTGGGAGACCGCATGACAAAAAAAATCACAGAAAAACAGAAGTTCACCCTGTGGCAACAACGGCAGGAAGCCAACTTTTACGCCAGCTTTCTGCTTGGCGGCACTCCGCTTCAGCCCGGCCCGGAACATCCGGGACTGCCTCATCTGCAGGCGCTTCACCATGCGCTTTTTCAGGACGTTTTAGCAGACGCTGGCGAGCTGCGTCAGGTTGATATTCAGCTTGGTGATACGCCCTGCTGCCATTTTGAATATATCGAAAAAGAGGGGAATGCGCTGATGCAGGCGCTGGAGGATGAAAACGGCCTGGCCGATCTGCCTCTTGCGGCGCTGACTGAGCGTCTGGCCTGGTACTACTGTGAGCTGACGGTTCTGCATCCTTTTCTGAAAGGCAACGGACGCGCTCAGCGCATGCTGTTTGAACAGATAATTATCCACGCCGGTTTTGATATTCAGTGGGCGAAAATTGATGCGGAAAGCTGGCGGGCCGCTAACCAGGCGAGCCTGGCGGGCGATCTCAGCTTACTGACGGCGGCTTTTGGCAAAGTGGTAAGCAAGCGGCCGGAAAGTGCGTAGAATAGCGCCGTCCTGAACCTGCCTGGAGCTACCATGCTACTGCTGATTGATAACTACGACTCTTTTACCTGGAACCTCTACCAATATTTTTGCGAGTTGGGCGCCGAGGTCCAGGTTCACCGAAATGATGAGATCTCGTTAGAGCAGATAGCTTCCCTGCGCCCTGAGCGGCTGGTGATTTCACCCGGCCCCTGTACGCCCGACGATGCAGGGGTTTCGCTGGCGGCAATCCGCGAATTTGCCGGAAAACTGCCCATTCTGGGCGTTTGTCTTGGGCATCAGGCTATCGCTCAGGTTTTTGGCGGCCGTGTCATCCGGGCGCGGCAGGTGATGCACGGCAAGGTCTCGGCTATTGAACATAATGAAGGCGGCGTCTTTGCCGGACTGCACCACCCGCTGAAGGTGACGCGTTATCACTCGTTAATTGTTGAAACCCACTCGCTGCCGGAAGCGTTTGAGATAACAGCCTGGACGCTCTGCGACGGCAAGCCTGATGAAATCATGGGATTTCGTCACCGTTCTTTGCCGCTGGAAGGGGTACAGTTCCATCCTGAAAGCATCCTTAGCGAGCAGGGGCATCAGTTGCTGAGCAATTTCCTGAAAGCGTGAAAAAATTGCTTTTGAGTGATTTTTTATGCATATTTTATGATTATAATTTCACTCTCTTGTAACAGAATAAAACGATGAGGTAGTTAATGGCGGCGGATAAATTAGCGGTAACGCGGGCGACGTTCGATAAGGTGATTTTGCCTGTTTATGCACCAGCGGCGTTTGTGCCTGTTAAGGGCAAAGGCAGCCGCGTCTGGGATCAGCAGGGAAAAGAGTATATCGATTTCTCCGGCGGCATTGCGGTGACGGCGTTAGGGCATTGTCATCCTGCGCTGGTTGAAGCGTTAAAGACCCAGGGAGAAACGCTGTGGCACACCAGCAACGTGTTCACCAATGAACCCGCGCTGCGTCTGGCCAGCAAACTGATTGCTGCCACCTTTGCTGAGCGGGTATTCTTTGCTAACTCGGGTGCCGAAGCCAACGAAGCTGCCTTCAAGCTGGCCCGCTATTACGCCGCCAAACGCCATTCTCCTTATAAAAGTAAAATCATCGCTTTCCACAATGCGTTTCATGGACGCACGTTCTTTACCGTCTCCGTAGGCGGACAGCCAAAATATTCTGATGGATTTGGCCCTAAACCTGCCGACATCGTTCACGTGCCGTTTAACGATCTGGCGGCAGTGAAAGCGGTAATTGATGACCATACCTGCGCCATCGTTGTGGAGCCGATCCAGGGCGAGGGCGGAGTGATGCCTGCCACCGCTGAATTTATGCAGGGCCTGCGTAAACTCTGCGATGAACATCAGGCGCTGCTGGTGCTGGATGAAGTGCAGAGCGGCATGGGCCGCAGCGGCAAGCTGTTTGCGTATGAGCATTATGGCGTGCAGCCGGATATTCTGACTACCGCCAAAGCGCTGGGCGGCGGCTTCCCAATCAGCGCGATGCTGACGACTAACGAGATTGCTGCCACCATGACGCCCGGCGTGCAC
Source organism: Erwinia sp. MMLR14_017 (assembly GCF_033657285.1). Lineage (NCBI taxonomy): Bacteria > Pseudomonadati > Pseudomonadota > Gammaproteobacteria > Enterobacterales > Erwiniaceae > Erwinia > Erwinia sp. MMLR14_017. Next base: position 511,497 of record NZ_JAWVWP010000002.1, read on the forward strand.
GGCACCACCTACGGCGGTAATCCGCTGGCCTGTGCCATTGCGGAGACGGCGCTGGACATCATTAACACCGATGAAGTGCTGAGCGGCGTGGAAGCGCGCCGTGAACTCTTCGTGGCAGCATTGCAAACGCTTGATGCGAAGCTGGATCTGTTCAGCGATATTCGTGGCAAAGGACTGCTGATTGGTGCGGCGCTGAAGCCGCAACATGCCGGTAAAGCGCGCGATATCCTGAACGCTGCTGCTGACGAAGGCGTAATGATCCTGAATGCCGGAACGGAGGTGATCCGTTTTGCCCCTTCGCTGGTGATTGAACCAACGGATATCCAGGAGGGCATGGTTCGCTTTGCCCGCGCAGTGGAAAAAGTGCTCGCTTAACAGGCCCTTGGGAGCTGTACCGTGCAGCTCCCCGGCACTTTCCCTTCAAAACACGTTATCAGGATAATCTTCTCAGCTTCCGTATCAACCAGCGTCCATGATGGGGACGTGCGCTCCATGCCAGCGAAGAGATGGTGTGCATCACGCTCAGGTGCCCCAGAATACGCTTTACGTGTCTTTCGAGAATAGTGGTCGGCCCCTGACTTACCCCAGTCTGCGAATCCATCACGTTGGTTTCCGGGCCTGGCCCGTCATATTCCAGACGCTGCTGGCAGCGCTGTAACGCCACTTCACAATCCTGTAAATAGCGTTCTGCCAGCGAAGTGGTCAGCATCGTATGCTCACGCGCCAGGATGGTCATCGCGTTAATATGCTCCACGATAAACTGGCTGTGCGTCACCCAAAGTTTCATATCGGAAAGGTAGCGTGAATCGAAGCCTGGCTCCTGCATCGCCTGATTCAGCGAGTTAAACAGGGCGTTATGTGCCTGATTCACCCGCATACGTTGCCAGGCAAGCTTCTCAGGTGACTGCTCGTTGCCCAGCAGCAACTGTAATGCATCCTGATAGGTACCAAGCGCATCATGCGCATTCTGCCGTAGCAGACCGCTTTGCCATTGTGGCCAGAGCCAGATCATGCCGCCGAAAGCGATCAGGCAGCCCATCAGCGTATCAAGCAGGCGGGGCAGCAGGAAGTCCGCGCCGTTAAGCGACAGAAGCTGAAGGGACCAGACTGCGGTTACCGTGAAGCCAATCATCGCGAAGCCGTAGAATTTACGGATAAACAGATAGCTGATAAGCGTAATCGCCAGCATCACCAGCAGCACCACCGATTCTGGCGCATGAAGGCGCAGCGTGATGGCGGCGATAATCAGTCCCGCCAGCGTGCCCAGCGCACGGTGCTGGATCCGCACGCGGGTTGCGCTGTAGCCGTTCTGGCTGACAAACATCACCGTCATCAGGATCCAGTAAGGCTTCGGCAAGTTGAAGAACAGCGCCAGCGAGCTGGCAAAAGTCAGCATCACGGCAAAGCGGGAGGCAGTGCGCAGCGCGGCTGATTTCAGCGACAGATAACTTCTGATAGCGGGTAACAAAGGCAGACGACGCTGGCGGTCAGCCATCAAATCCCGCTGATACAGAGGCCGCTGGGTACGTAAAACCCTGGCGATACGGCTGAAATGATAATAACAAAAGGTGCCCACCGGATTGTCCGGGTGCTGGCGGGAGATTTTCTCCAGCGCCTGTAGCTGCTTATCCATCGTGAAGCGCTCAGGCAGCTTGTGATAGAGAATATCGTCAGCCAGTATGCGAAGCCGGGCGGCGATGGTTTGCGCATTCCAGCGGATCACCGCTTCAGCATGGCTCTGCTCTACCAGCTTCTGAACCTCTTCGGGCTGATGCAGGCTGACCGAAATATGTTCCTGCAAATCCAGCGCCACCTGGAACGCTCTGGTCAGACGTTTGTGATGGTTGTAGCGGGTAGCGGAAAGCATATGCATCTGCTGGTAGCAGGTAGTGATCAGATCGACGGCTTTTTGTTGCCGTGCCAGCAGCGGCGGCAGCGCCTTTTCAGGATCCGTCAGCCTGGTCAGCAGGGTATATTTGGCTTCACAGTAGCCCGCCAGCTCGCGGTAAAGCAGGCTGAGCGTTTCCCGCATCGGCTGCTCTTTCCACAGCCAGAACCAGAACCAGTTGAAGAGGCCATACCAGATGGTGCCCAGCACGTAGAGCATTGGCGGTTCCCATATGGGCATCCGGCCAGCCAGGCTGAGGGTAAAAATAGCGGCAATCAGCGAGCCGGGCAGCAGTCGGCCATGCAGCGGGCTGATCTCACCGGTTATGCCCAGCAGCATCGCCATGGTGAAGAGAATAACGGGTAAAGGCACCGCATGTCCGCCCAGATACTGGATCAGGAAGCTGCTGAAGGCGAACAGACTTCCGCCGATGATCAGGCGTTTGAAGAAGCGTTTGTGAGGAGTATCAAGACCAGCGATGTTGCAACAGGCAGGCACCAAAGAGAAAAGCAGGCCCCGTTGCAGGTCACCCAGCAGCCAGCCGACAGCCACCGGTAAGCAGAGCACCAGCGTCTGGCGCAGCGCGTAGTTTACTTCAGGGTGATAGATCAGTCGACGCCACATCACTCCGTACCAAATAAAAAGGCGCAACAAGAGCTGTTGCGCCGTGGATCAGAGCCGATCAGCGTGTGCCGTAGACAACGATAGTTTTACCGTGTGCCGAGATCAGGTTCTGATCTTCCAGCATTTTCAGAATACGGCCTACCGTTTCGCGTGAGCAGCCAACAATCTGCCCAATCTCCTGACGGGTGATTTTGATCTGCATCCCGTCCGGGTGGGTCATGGCGTCGGGTTGCTTCGCCAGGTTCAGCAGGGTCTGCGCAATGCGACCTGTGACATCAAGGAAAGCTAAATTGCCTACTTTCTCTGAGGTAACCTGGAGTCGACTGGCCATCTGTGCCGAGAGGCGCATCAGAATGTCAGGATTAACCTGAATCAGCTGACGGAATTTTTTATAAGAGATTTCAGCCACTTCACAGGCTGTTTTCGCACGTACCCACGCGCTACGCTCCTGACCTTCTTCAAACAGGCCAAGTTCGCCAATGAAGTCACCCTGGTTGAGGTAAGAGAGGATCATCTCTTTGCCTTCTTCATCCTTGATAAGCACCGCTACTGCGCCTTTGACGATGTAGTAGAGGGTTTCTGCCTTTTCACCCTGATGAATCAGCGTGCTCTTGGATGGATACTTATGAATATGGCAATGTGACAGGAACCATTCAAGTGTCGGGTCTGTTTGCGGTTTGCCGAGAACCATTCGCTGTTATCCTCTGTTGTCATCGTGCCTAAATACAGGGGCAGAGTTCCCTGTCAGGCGTTGAAATAATCAAGCGTTTCCCATCAGGAAATGTATTCGGGCCTCTGTGAAAAGCCTGGCTCGTTATGTTGTCTCGTTTCGTCGTGCCTGTAGAGTACTGACGAAAATATTACAGCTTTGTTTGTAGCACAGCTTTCAGTGAGTGTCTTCTGTTGTCTCGCTTCAGCATAGTGTGAAAACTACCACATTGCCGTTTTTCAGGCTAAAGCGTAATCTGAGGTTAACTAAATGAATTAGAGGAACTTGTTATGCAGGCTCGGGTCAAGTGGGTTGAAGGGTTAACCTTTTTGGGAGAATCCTCATCGGGACATCAGGTATTGATGGATGGAAACGCCGGGGATAAAGCGCCAAGTCCGATGGAAATGGTGCTGATGGCAGCGGGCGGATGCAGCGCCATCGACGTGGTCTCTATTTTGCAGAAGGGCCGCCATAACGTAAAGGATTGTGAGGTGAAGCTCACCTCAGAGCGGCGTGAAGAGGCTCCCCGCCTCTTCACCCACATTAATCTGCACTTTATCATCAGCGGCGTCGGGCTGGGTGACAAAGCGGTATCGCGCGCCGTCGATCTCTCCGCAGAGAAGTATTGCTCTGTGGCGCTGATGCTGGGTAAAGGGGTTAATATGACCCACAGCTATGAAGTGATCGAATTACAGGAAAAGTAGTTCGCTGAGCATGGGAGTAACGTCTTTTTACCGGGGCGTTACTCAATTTTCTTACCCTGAATCAGACGTTTAACCAACGGCCCCATAATCAGCTCCATTGCCAGCCCCATTTTCCCGCCCGGCACCACCAGCGTATTGATATGCGAAATAAAGGATCCCTGCAGCATCGATAGCAGGTAGGGGAAGTCAATATCTTCCAGCGCCTGGAAGTGGATCACCACAAAGCTTTCATCCAGCGACGGGATAGCCCTGGCGGCAAAGGGATTGGAGGTATCCACCGTCGGCACGCGCTGGAAGTTAATGTGCGTGCGCGAAAACTGCGGCGTAATGAAGTTAATGTAATCCTCCATTGAGCGCACCACTGAGTCCATTACCGCTTCACGCGAATGGCCGCGTTCGCTGGTGTCTCGCACCAGCTTCTGGATCCACTCCAGGTTAACGATAGGCACGACGCCTACCAGCAGATCGACATGCGCAGCCACGTTATTCTGTGGGGTAACCACGCCACCGTGCAACCCTTCATAAAACAGCACGTCGGTAGGTTCGGGCAGCGGCTGCCAGGGTGTAAAGGTGCCCGGCACCTGATTCCACGGCACCGCTTCATCATAGGTATGCAGATACTTGCGGGATTTACCGCTGCCGGTGCGGCCATACTCGGTAAAGGTTTGTTCCAGCAGCGCAAAGTCGTTGGCCTCCGGGCCAAAATAGCTGATATGGCGGCCCATATCCCGCGCCTTGCGGATCGCCATATCCATTTCAGGGCGGGTATAGCGGTGAAAGCTGTCCCCTTCCACTTCGGCGGCATGCAGGCCAAGCTGCTGAAAAATCTTTCTGAAGGCCAGGCTGGTGGTGGTGGTTCCCGCCCCGCTGGAACCCGTTACGGCAATCACCGGATGTTTGGCTGACATGCATATACCTCCCTGAGAAAAGTCGCTTCGCATTGGTACCATGTTTCAGGCATGGGTGTCATCTCTGTCGCCTTCTGATGCTTAAAAAGCAACGCTCCGCCGCAATTTTGCTGCTTCAATTCGCGCGTGAAAACGATCAGACTTAAAAAAATTGTGCAGGAGAGTACGCCTTATGAATATGCCTTCTTCCCGCTGGTGGTGGGATCTCTCCACCCGTGAGTTCAGCGAGCTGGAAATGGACAAAGTTATCGCAATATTGCCGATTGGAGCAGTAGAGCAACATGGCCCTCATCTGCCTGTCAGGGTGGATGCGGCGATCAATGCCGGGATCGTCGCCCGGGCAGTGGAAATGATGCCTGAAAATCTTCCAGTCCTGATCCTTCCGGCTCTGCCCATTGGTAAGTCAGACGAGCACCTTAACTTTCCGGGCACGTTAACCCTTCCTTATGATGTGCTGGGTAAAGTATGGTTTGAAGTGGCTAAAAGTGCCTGGCGGGCAGGGGTCCGCAAGCTTATTTTCTGGAACTCACATGGCGGACAGCCCCAACTGATGGAAATCGTCTGCCGTCAGTTGCGAATTGAGCTGAACATGTTTGCCGTAGGGGCGAGCTGGTTTCGCACGATCGATTCTGCCGATCTGTTTTGCGCTGAAGAGTTACAGCATGGGATCCACGGTGGTGAATCAGAAACCAGCGTGATGCTCCATTTACACCCCGAACTGGTGCAAATGGAGCATGCGGAAAATTTTGTTTCCGCCTCCGTAGCTCTGGCCGAAAAGGGCGGTATTCTCACCCCTGAAGGCGGCGTGGGATTTGGCTGGATGGCTGAAGACCTGCACCCCTCTGGTACCACGGGGAACGCGGCGGCGGCTGATGCTGAGCGCGGAAAGGTTGAGACCGATCGCGCTGCTGAAGCGTTGATCAAACTGATTCAGGAAGTGCAGGCCTTTACACCCTCTTTCCAACGCTAAGACGGCTTTACTGCTGCGCCTGTTTTGCCCTGATGGCCGAACAGGCCAGCTTCCTTCGGATATCACGCCATCTGGTTCATCATGGCTTTGATCGTCTCCGCCAGTACGCTGCCGATGGCGCTGGTTCCGCGATCGTGCCCTATTAGCATTAAGGTCTGCGCCTGCTGTGAAAGCTCTCTTACCGGGATATAGATTAAACGACCGCTGCGCAGATCGAATTCGATATCAAACGGGGTTAAAAAAGTTAAGGCCTGATCGACCATCGCCGCCTGGCGCATCACCTCAATGGAATTCGTTTCGATAACAGGATGTACAGTCACCATCGCCCTTGAAAAAAGCTCATTCAGATAGGGACGGATAACCATCGATTTATCAGCAATGACCAGAGAATGAGGAACACAGTCGCTCAGGCGGAGGCTGGTTTTATCCGCCAGGGGATGGCCAGGGGCGACCACCGCACCCAGCCTGCCCACCGCACTGCCCAATTTGCGCAGAGAAGGTGGCAGGTCAAAGTCAAATCCCAACCCTAAATCTGCCTCTCCTGAAGCGACTGCGCTGGTAATATCTTCCCCCGTAGTCATTTGTCTGAGGATCAGTTTTACGCGTGGATTTGCCCTGCGAAACTCTGCTGCCATACGTGGAATAAGATTGGCCGCCAGCCCGCTCATCATGGCCACTGTGACTTCGCCCCGCCTCAGTCCCTTCAGCTCTTCAATCTTGATCTGTGCCCATTCCAGCTCTTTAAACGTTTGCCGCACGTGATGAATCAGCACTTCTCCCGCTGCTGTTAACACCATTTTACGCGGCAGACGTTGAAACAAGGGCGTCCCCAGCTCCTCCTCCAGCGCCAGGATCTGGCGATTAATGGCAGAAGCAGAGATATGCAGCCGACCAGCGGCTTTACGAATTGACCCACTGCGAGCGACCTCATCCAGATAGGTCCACAGCCGATGTTGCAGCATGAAAATCTCCGTGCGTTGCCTTTAAGGCATCAATGAGTACGAAAATACGTGCTTTTAAGGTAACGAAAATCGCGGCATAACTAAATCATCTTGAGCTAAGGGGGCATAAAAAATGGCAGGTGTAAGTCGCAGGGGATTTGCAAAAATGCTGGCGGGCGCGGTGTTGCTGCCTGCGTTGGCGCCGTTACTGTCCAGCAATGCGCTGGCCGCCGATAAAAATATCAAAATAGCTCTGCTGTTGCCCGGCTCAGTCGCCGATGGCGGCTGGAGCATGCTGGCTTATCAGGGGTTGCAGGCTCTGAAGAAAGAGGGTTTTACGGTAGCCTGGAGCGAAAGCGTGCCGCAGGCTCAAATGGAGCAGGTCATCAGAGGCTATGCTGATGACGGTTTCACCTTGATTATTGGCCACAGTTTTGAGTATGGCTCCGCCTTTGCGGAAATCGCGCCTGATTACCCGGATACCGACTTCTTTGCCTCTACGTTCAAACCTGACGAAAAGGTTGTGGACAACGTGGAGTACGTCAACCTGGCTTATCTGCAGGCTGCCTATGCTGCTGGCGCTCTGGCTGCGCTGATCTCTGACAAGGGCAAAGCCGTCGGCTTTGTGGGCGGCGGCGACAACCCCACGCAGCAGGCGATGATGCGTGCCTTTATTGCCGGCGCGGAGAAAACGCGTCCGGGTGTTAAAGGATTGGGTGTAGTCACCGGCGACTATGATAACGCGGCAAAAGGGCGGGAGGCTGCAACAACAATGATTGGTAACGGGGCAGATGTTATCTGGCACGCCGCTGATGTCACCGGATTAGGCGCTCTGCAGGGGGCGGCGGCAGCTAAAGTCAAAGCCATAGGCTGCTATGCCGATCAAAAAGATGTCTCGCCTGATTATATTGCCTGCAGTCTGAAACAAAATCTCGACTGGATGGTGCAGGAGGTCGGTGACTCGGTCGGGAAAAAAACCTTTATGGGTGGCAAAGAGTGGTCGCCAACTGTGGCTAAAGCCTGGTCTGTTGTTCATGGCAGCGAGCAGTTCAACAGCAAGCTGGTAAGCCCGGAGGCCTGGCAGAAATTCACGGCTATCTGGCAACAGCTGGATAACGGCAGCATCGTCCCTGCAGTGTAAGCAAAGGATCCTCTGTCATGGCACCAGCTCCTTCAATCCGTGTTGCGCTCAATAATATAACCAGACGTTTTGCTCGCGTCACGGCCAACGACCGTGTGTCGATGCAGGTTGCATCAGGCGAAATTCATGCTCTGCTCGGTGAAAACGGCGCGGGGAAAAGCACCCTGATGCAGATCCTCTACGGCCTGTATCAACCCGATGAGGGGGAGATTGTCATTGAAGGAAAGCCCGTCACGCTGCGCGATCCCGGTGATGCCATCGCCTGCGGCATCGGCATGGTGCATCAGGAATTTATGCTGGTGCAGCCCATGACCGTGGTCGAGAACGTGATCCTCGGACTGAAAGAGAGCCATAGCGGCCACCTGAATTTACGGGCGGCCGCTGCACGTCTGCAACATCTGTCCGATCGGCATGGGTTAGCGATCGATCCCTGGGCGCAGGTTCAGCATTTGCCGATTGGCGTGCAGCAGCGGGTGGAGATCCTCAAGCTGCTCTATCGTGATGCCAGCGTACTGATCCTGGATGAGCCAACCGCCGTGCTCACTCCGCAGGAGAAAGCAGGGCTTTTCGCCACCCTGAAATCCCTGCGGGCGGAAGGTCGCTCGGTCATTATTGTGACTCATAAACTTTATGAAATCATGGCAGTAGCAGACCGTGTTTCCGTGATGCGTGGCGGAAAGATGATCGATACCGTTGCGGTATCGGAAACTTCAGAAACCGATCTGGCACGACGGATGGTCGGGCGTGACGTAGTGCTGCGGGTGGAAAAATCCCCCTGCCAGCCAGGACCGGAGGTTCTGCATGTGGACAATATTGCCGTGCGCGATGAAACCGGACAGCAGAAAATTTGGCGCGCCTCGCTGAAAGTGGCCGCCGGAGAAATCCTGGGTATTGCCGGGGTAGACGGGAACGGGCAGTCGGAACTGGCGGACGCCTTACTGAATCTGCGTGAAGTAGAGGCTGGCCGGATCTGGCTGGGAGCCGAGGAGATCACTGAACTTTCAACAGCGGGACGGCGGGCTAAAGGAATGGGGTTTATACCCGCCGATCGCCGTGGCGTGGGTTCGGTTACCTCTCTCTCTATTGCTGACAACGCCATGTTGGGCGCGCAGCAAAGTTTTACCCATGCCCGCGGCTGGTTGCTGGACCGCAAGAAAATCGCTCTTCATGCAAGGGCGATAATTAATCACTTCAAAGTCCGCACGCCCGACATCGATTTCGAAGCGGGAAAACTGTCCGGCGGCAATTTGCAAAAATTAATTCTGGGCCGGGAAGTGGCGCGCAAACCGCGGTTGCTGATAGTTGAACAGCCTACGCGAGGTCTGGATGTTGGCGCAGTAGAAGCCGTATGGCAGGCCCTGCTGGCCGCACGGGACAGCGGATGCGCCATTGTGATGATCTCCGCTGAACTGGAAGAGATCCTCAATCTTTCGGACCGCATAGCCGTAATGTATAGCGGACAAATCGCCGGCATTCTTGATGCTTCACAAGCCACGCCAGAAAAGCTGGGCGAGCTGATGGCTGGCGGGAAACTTTCTTCAGGGGCAGACAATGATCAGGCTGCTTGAAAAAAGGCTGGCTCCAGCGGACTCCTCTTCGGCCATTGCCGCTACAACCCTGGGCGCGATGCTGGTGGCTTTCCTGCTTGCCGGCCTGCTGTTTATTCCCTTTGGCGGCGATCCCCTGAGCGCCTATGGCTTTCTGTTTCGTGAAGCTTTCGGGTCGGTCCGCAGAGCAGGATTGACGTTGGTGCAGGCGACGCCGCTGATCCTGATCGCGCTCGGCACGATTGTGATCTGGCGAGCAGGGCTGGGCTATATCGGCTTTGAAGGCTGTTTTTTAGTGGGGGCTGCAGCGGCAAGCTGGGTTGCGCTGGCTGGCACGCCACAGGGAATGCCATGGACGTTGCCAGTTTGGGGCTACTGGCCAGCGGTTATCCTGGCCGCTTTCGCAGCCGGTTCGCTCTGGGCGGGATGGGTAGGCTATTTACGGGTGAAGTTCGGCGGTAATGATGTTCTTATCTCGCTGATGGCAAATTATGTCGCCCTCTTTTTAATTCAGTATCTGGTTTCCGGCCCGATGCGGGCAGCAGGCGATCTGCCGCAGACGCCACGTTTACCCAAAGAGAGTTGGCTGCCCTTTATCATGGACGGCATGCGTGCGCACTGGGGGCTGGGTATTGCGCTGGTGGCCACGCTCTACGTCTGGTGGCTGATCCGGTCAACTCCAGCCGGTTTCGAAATTATCGTGAGCGGGCTGAATCCGAAAGCGGCACGCTACAGCGGAATCGATGTTGGCAGGCGGCAAATGAGCGCCGTGCTGTTAGGCGGTGGCCTGGCCGCGCTGGCGGGACTTTGTGCGGTATTAGGGGTGCAACACCGTCTGATGGAAGGACTCTCTGGCGGAGTGGGATTTATTGGGGTGGTGGTTGCGCTGCTGGCGAGGCTCAATCCTTTGCTGGTGATCCCCACAGCCATACTCTATGGCGGTCTTGAAGTGGGCGGAAGCGCAATGCAGCGCCAGACGGGGTTACCCACCTCCGTGGTGCTGATCCTGCAAAGTCTGGTGGTGATCCTGATTCTGGCAGGCGACATTTTACGTTATTACCGTCTGCGCTGGCCTGCCAGAGCCGTTCACTCTTCATTATCGGAGGAAAAATTATGAGTACGGTAATGACGATTGATACGGCTTTTATTGTGACCTGGCTGGCGGCGGCTGTGCGGTTAGCCGGTCCGGTACTGTTGGCCGCGCTGGGAGAGATCTATGCCGAGCGGGCTGGCGTGCTGAACATTGGGCTTGAAGGCACCATTCTGATGGGCGCGCTGGCCAGCTATATGACCGCTGTTTACAGCGGATCCACCGCGCTGGGCTTCATCGCCGGAGGCTTTGCCGGGGTGATGGTCGGCCTGCTGCTGGCGGCACTCTATCTGCGTGCTCATGCCAGTCAGATAGTCATCGGCATTGTTTTTAATATTCTTGCCGGAGGCGTGGCGACCTGGATCTATTCTCTGGTGATGGGGAATGCCTCTTCACCGGTGATCAAAATGCTCGATCCCATTTATCTACCCGGTCTCTCATCGCTACCCGGCATAGGGCCAGTCCTGTTCAGCCAGCCGTTGCCGCTCTATCTCACCTTGCTGCTGGTGGGTGTCGCTCATTATGGCCTGTTTTATACCCGCTTCGGCCTTTCGCTGCGAGCGGTGGGTGAAAATCCCCGGGCGGCCCATGCTGCCGGCCTTAACGTATTGCGTATCCGTACCTGGGCAGTGCTTCTCTCTTGCCTGGGCGGTGGGCTGGCAGGCAGCTATCTGGTGACAGCTCAGATTGGCTTATTCCGCGATAATATTGTCAGCGGTCAGGGGTTTATCGCGCTCGCTATCGTTATTTTTGGTCGCTGGAGTCCGGTGAAAGCCCTGATTGCCGCTTTTATCTTTGGCGCTGCCGATGCCCTGCAGCTTTCGCTTCAGCTGTTTGAAAGTAGCCTTCCCCCGCAGGTCTTGCTGGCGCTGCCTTATCTGCTCACGATCCTCGCCATGTCGGGCGTTGTGGGACGTACAGTACAGCCTGCGGCGTTAACTCAGCCTTATCGCAAGGAGTAATGGATGAAAAATTTCCGCCTGACCAATCCAGCGGAGGCTCAGGTCTTCCGCATCAGTCCTGAAGATACCAACTACTTTGCCGTGCTGTTCGATCGGCATCAGGACGGCATCGAAAACATCTTTGTGGTGGAGATTTTCACCGTCGGGGGAGCCACCCCACCAAACGAACACGCCCATGCGCATGAGTTTTTCTACGTCCTGGAAGGGCAAGGCGTGGCAAGCTGCAACGGCGATGAAGTGTCGATTGCTAAAGGGGATGCTCTGCTGCTGCATCCGGGTAATGAGCACCTGATCCGCAACACCGGCAGCAGCAAGCTCTACACCCTTACGGTGATGACGCCTGATGAAGGCTTTGCGGAGCTGATTCGCAGCGGCCAGCCGATGGCGCTGGATGAAGAAGATTTGCGTGTATTAAGCGGGGGTTGATATGTCATCAGGACTGAATCCCCTGGGAAGCGCGGCGCGTAATCAGTGGCGCGTCTCTGCTGGTGAGGTGAATATGGTGCGTGCATCCGTGCCTCAGGAGCCAGCCACTTTACGCAGCCGGGGCAGGGAGATCACCTTTGATTTACAGCGAACTGCGCTGCTGGTGATTGATATGCAGAATGACTTTTGCCATCCCGAGGGATGGCTCGGTCATATCGGGGTGGATATCACGCCAGCGCGGACGCCCATTGCACCGCTGCAATCTTTGCTACCGCCATTGCGTGCTGCCAACGTTCCGATCATCTGGCTTAACTGGGGCAACCGGCCTGACAAGCTGAATCTCAGCCCCGCTTTACTGCATGTTTATAATGCAGACGGAGCCAGTGTTGGGCTGGGCGATCCGCTGCCAGTCTCCGGCTCGCCGGTGCTGCAGGAAGGAAGCTGGGCTGCGGAGGTGGTGGATGAACTGCGGCCTGCGGCAGAGGATATTCGCATCAGCAAATATCGTATGTCGGGCTTTCAGGACACCGTTCTCGACAGCGTTTTACGCAATCTGGGTATCACCACGCTACTGTTTGCGGGCGTCAATGCAGATCAATGTGTGCTGTGTACGCTGCAGGATGCGAACTTCCATGGTTATGACTGCCTGTTGCTGGAAGATTGTAGCGCCACTACTTCTCCAGCTTTTTGTCTGGAAGCGACGTTATACAACGTGCAGCAATGTTTTGGTTTTGTCGTGAGTTCGGCTGAGCTTTTGCCACAACTTTAAGGAGGTTTCTTGTCCTATCTTCTTGCCGATGGCTGGATAATCACCATGAATCCGGACCGCGATATTTTCCAGCAGGCCAGCCTGCTGATTAGCGGAGATCGCATTGCCGCGATTGGCTCGCGCGCAACCCTACAGGCAGCGAACCCGGAGGCGGAGGTTATCGACTGCCGTGACAGTATTATTATGCCTGGCATGGTAAATACGCATACCCATCTTTTTCAGACTCTGCTGAAAGGGCTGGGCGATGATATGGTGCTGAAAAAGTGGTTTACCTGCATGACCGGTCCCAGTGCCGTAGCACTGACGGAAGAAGATGTGTTTGCTGCGGCTTTACACGGTTGTGTGGAATCAATCCGGTCAGGCGTGACCTCCCTGGTGGACTTTATGTATGCACATCCCCGTCCGGGATTAACGGCAAAAGTCATTGAAGCCTTTGAGCTGAGCGGCATCCGGGGGCATGTCTGCCGTGGATTTCTGACTACCGGCGCAGAACACGGTATTCCTACGGAGCTGATCGAAACGCCTGAGGCAGCGCTGGCCGATGCCCGCCAGGTTATTCACCGCTATCACCGTCCTGATGGACGGGTAAAAGTGGGACTGGCTCCCAGCATGATCTGGGCGCTGGATGAAAAAGTTTTGCGTGGGACAAGGGCGCTGGCGAACGAAACCGGCGTGCTGATTACCACCCATGTGGCCGAAACGGACTTTGAAATCGCTCAGTCGCAACTGCGCTTTCAGAGTAGCGATACGGAGTTTTTAAGCGATATCGGTTTTCTGGGACCGGACGTGCTGGCCGTCCATTGCGTTCAGTGCAGCTCGCGGGATATCCGTGCATTGAAGCACCATGATGTCCGGGTTTCCCACAACCCCTGTAGTAACCTTTACCTGGCCTCGGGCATTCCACCGATACCAGAAATGTTGGCTGCCGGCCTGACGGTGGGGCTGGGTTCCGATGGACCAGCCAGCAGCAACAACCACAGTCTGTTCCAGGCAATGAAAACGGCAGCACTGATGCAGAAGGGTGTCCATCGCGATCCGACCATCATGACCGCAGAAAAGGTGATGGAGATGGCAACCATCGATGGTGCGCGAGCTATCGGGCTTGACCATCTGGTGGGATCGCTGGAAGTGGGTAAAAAAGCGGATGTTATCGTTATTGGCACGGATCATCCCGCTATGACGCCGATTCATCATCCTGTTTCAGCGCTGGTCTATTCTGCACTAGGCCATGAAGTGACTGATGTCTTTATCGATGGTGAGCCGGTGATGCGTAACGGCACCTTAACACGGGTTGATCAGCGAGAAGTCCTGCTGCGCTCCCGCCTTGCTGCCTCGTCGCTGGCGGTCAGAACCGGGAATGATAAACCCCGGCCCTGGCGCTCAGCCACCTTTTAACGGGTGACCGAACCGCGCGGCATAATATTGACCGTCTCGTGCAGCTCAGACCAGACCAGTACCGCTTCGCCGCTGGTTAACTGGCGGCGAACGTCTTTCACCTTCTGTTCCAGCGAGCGTTCCTGCTCGCCGTAATCGGTACCTTCTCGCAGGACAAAAGATTCAATCAGGTTGTCCAGGGTGTCACTGTCTAAGTCTTTCCAGGGAATTATCACGTTAGTTGTCCAGCCAGGTTGAAAGCCATTGCGGAATGCGTTGTTCAAGCCACATCTGAGGCTTGCGCAGGGTGCCGCCAACAAAACCCACGTGCCCGCCATAGTCTGTCAACTGGTAGGTGACAGCGGAAGGCAGCAAATGGGCGGCGGGGATCACCTCATGAGTCATAAAGGGATCGTCTTTAGCATGGATGATCAGTAACGGTTTCTCCACTTTGGGTAGTAAAGGCATTGCGCTGCAGCGGCGATAATAGTCGGTGGCGTCCAGGAAACCGTGGGCACGAGCGGTGATCGCATCATCAAAGTCGCGCAACTTTTTCAGCGCCCTGAGTCCCTTTAGCTCGATGGGCAGCGTGCCCGGCCAGGCAAGGAGCTTGCGCTCCGCATTCTGTTTAAGAAGAGAGAGCAGATAGCGCTGATAGAAACGGGAAACTCCCTGCTCCAGCTTCAGGCTGCAAGGTTCCAGCATTAACGGGGCCGATACCACCACACCCGCATCCAGCGCGCAGGCTGCTCCCTGTTCGCCCATCAGGCAGGCCAGCATGTTGCCGCCGAGCGAGAAGCCGACAGCAGCAGTAGGGACGCGCCCCCACTCCTCACGCAGCCAGGTGAGAAAATAGCTGGCATCGCCGGTTTCTCCGGAGTGATAGATGCGTTGCAGGCGGTTGGGTACGCCGCTACAGCCGCGAAAATGCATCACGACGCCCAGCCAGCCGCGTTCTTTGCAGACCTGAAGCAGCCCGTGCGCATAGGGACTGTGAACACTGCCTTCCAGACCATGAAACAGTACCACTCGCGGTTTATGTCGGGCGCGGGCCGGATCTTCGCTCCAGGCGAGATCGACAAAATCCGTATCTGGCAGGGTAAGTCTCTGCCAGTGAGGCGTGAGCAACATGCGGCGGCGAACCAGCCGTGGCAGAATGGTTTGCAGATGTGCATTACTCATGCCGGGGAGTGGCTGAAACGGCATGGACGCAGGTTGATTAAAATTCATGTTCAAAATGCTTGTACGATCTCTGTCACATTGCTAGCTTCGTGTGGTTCGTTTCTGGTCAGGGGGTGAGGAGCACCCGTTTTATATGGAACTGAGTCTGTTTTTATCAATGTTGGGCTTTTTATGGGTGGCGGCTATCACGCCGGGACCTAATAATATGTTACTCACCGCCTCCGGCGCCAATTTTGGTTTTCTTCGCTCGTTATGGCTGATGATCGGCATCATGATTGGCATGCAGGTAATGCTGCTGATGGTAGCGTTTGGCATTGGTGGGCTGATTCTGCTTTATCCCTCTCTGCACCTGGTGCTGAAAATTGGCGGAAGCCTCTATCTTCTCTGGCTGGCATGGAAAATCGGCACGGCTGAGTATGAGAAGCTGGAAACGGATAATGCACCCACCGCGCCAATGCCCTTCTGGCAGGGTGGCCTGCTACAGCTGATTAACCCTAAAGCCTGGCTGATGGCTCTGGGGGCCGTGGCCAGCTTCAGCCTGGCCGGGGAAGCCTACCAAAGCTCGGTGGTCGCCATCAGCATTGGCATGGCGCTGGTCAATTTGGTGTCAGGTATAATCTGGCTGGGCTTTGGCGCGGTGATTGGCCGTGTCCTGCGCAGCCGACGTGCCTGGACTATTTTTAACGTTGCGATGGGTCTGCTGACCGCCGCCTGCGTACTGCTTATCTGGCATTAACAGCCTCTGCCTCTGAGAAGCCACCGCACTGCGGTGGTTTTTTTATGGCGCTTACCCACCCTTTCACTTAGTTATCCACTATTTGATCTAAGGACGATTAGTTATAAAAGATAATTTCTAATTACTTTATCGCGATGGTTGCTCTCGGTTACAAAGGCGTTATTCAAATGATAACGACCACCGGAGCAGGGCATGGCGGGAAAATTCACTCTTACACTTATTGCAGCAGCACTTTCGCTTTCCACGCTTAGCGCACAGGCCGTGGATGTCACTGTTGCTTACCAGACCTCGGCAGAACCGGCCAAAATTGCACAAGCCGACAATACCTTCGCCAGCGAGAGCGGGGCGAAAGTAGAGTGGCGCAAATTCGACAGCGGCTCGAGCGTGGTCAGAGCTCTGGCCTCTGGTGATGTGCAGATAGGTAATATCGGCTCCAGCCCGCTGGCGGTTGCCGCCAGCCAGCAGGTGCCCATTGAAGTCTTCCTGCTTGCCTCCCAACTGGGTAACTCTGAAGCGCTGGTAGTGAAAAAGAGCATCCGCAGCCCGAAAGACCTGATTGGTAAGCGCATCGCCGTGCCTTTCATCTCCACAACGCACTACAGCCTTCTTTCCGCACTGAAGCACTGGGGTATCCGCCCCGATCAGCTGCAAATCATTAACCTGCAACCGCCTGCCATTATTGCTGCCTGGCAACGGGGCGATATTGACGGCGCCTACGTCTGGGCGCCCGCAGTAAATGAGCTGGAAAAAGAGGGCACTGTGCTGACCGACTCGGCGCAGGTGGGTAAGTGGGGCTCTCCAACGCTGGACGTCTGGGTAGTACGAAAAGATTTTGCCGAAAAACATCCTGAGGTGGTGACTGCCTTCGCCCGCAGCGCGCTGACCGCGCAGAAAGGTTATCTCGATAATCCTGAACAGTGGCTGAAAGAGAGCGGCAATCTCAGCAAGCTCTCGCGTTTAAGCGGCGTGCCTGAACAGCAGATCCCTGGTCTGGTAAAGGGGAATACCTACCTTACCGCGCGGCAACAGGTTGAACAGCTTGGCAAGCCGGTGGATCGGGCCATTATCGATACCGCGAAATTCCTCAAAGAGCAGGGCAAGGTACCGCAGGCCGCCAGTGATTACAGCGCCTATGTCACCGACCGCTTCGTCAAACCTCTTGCCGAATAAAAGGAGTCTCTATGCTGACGGTATCCAACCTTACGGCTCGCTACGGCGGTCAACTCGCCTTACAGGAGATCAACCTGACCATTGAGCCAGGCGAGTTGGTGGTAGTGCTGGGACCGTCTGGCTGCGGCAAAACCACCCTGTTGAATCTCATTGCGGGATTTTTGTCCGCAGAGTCGGGCCGCATCACTTTGGATGGCAAAGTGGTGACGGGTCCTGGTGCAGAACGCGGGGTGGTGTTCCAGCATGAAGGGCTGCTGCCGTGGCGCAACGTGCTGGATAATGTGGCGCTGGGCTTACAGCTTGGCGGGATGGCGAAGCCGCAGCGCCGTGACGTTGCCCGCCAGATGCTGAAGAAAGTTGGCCTGGAAGGCGCGGAAAAACGCTTTATCTGGCAGCTTTCTGGCGGTATGCGTCAGCGTGTGGGTATCGCCAGGGCGCTGGCGGCCAACCCTCAACTGCTGCTGTTGGATGAACCGTTCGGCGCACTGGATGCGTTTACTCGTGAGCAAATGCAGGAACTGCTGCTGAATCTGTGGCGTGAAAGCGGCAAGCAGGTGTTGCTGATTACGCACGATATTGAAGAAGCGGTGTTCCTCGCCAGCGAGCTAATCTTGCTTTCACCTGGGCCGGGCCGGGTGACTGAACGCCTGGCGCTGGATTTTGGCCGACGCTACGCTGCGGGAGAATCCTGCCGCAGCATCAAGTCCGACCCCGCTTTTATCGAAAAACGTGAATATGTCCTGAGCCAGGTCTTCCAGCAGCGCGAGGTCTTCTCATGAGTTTATTATCCACCGAAAAATCGCTGACTCGCCGCGTGCGGTTGAGCTGGCCCTTCAGTCGCCAGATCACGCTTAGCGCAGCGACATTGCTGGTGGTGCTGGCCATCTGGTGGACGGTTACCGCGTTGAAGCTGATCGCGCCGCTGTTTTTACCTGCGCCTTATCAGGTATTCCATCAGTTGCTGACCATCGCCAGCGCACAAGGGTTTATGGACGCAACGCTGTGGCAGCATCTGGCAGCCAGCCTGATCCGCATTGTGATCGCCTTGCTGGCAGCGGTAGTCATCGGCGTGCCGGTTGGCATTCTGATGGGGCTGAATGAGACAGCACGCGGCATTCTCGACCCGCTTATTGAACTTTATCGCCCGGTGCCGCCGCTGGCCTATCTGCCGCTGATGGTTATCTGGTTCGGCATTGGCGAAACTTCCAAGATCCTGCTGATTTATCTGGCTATCTTTGCGCCCGTTGCGCTCTCTGCGCTGGCTGGCGTTAAAAGCGCCCAGCAGGTTCGCATTCGTGCGGCTCAGGCGCTGGGCGGCAACCGATGGCAGGTGCTCTGGTATGTAATTTTACCCGGCGCGCTGCCGGAGATTTTAACCGGAGTGCGCATCGGTTTAGGCGTTGGCTGGTCCACGCTGGTGGCCGCAGAGCTGATTGCCGCCACGCGCGGGCTTGGATTTATGGTGCAGTCCGCTGGAGAGTTTCTGGCTACCGACGTGGTGCTTGCAGGCATCGCCGTCATCGCCCTGATCGCTTTCACTCTTGAGGTGGGGCTGCGCGCCCTGCAACGCCGTTTAACCCCCTGGCATGGAGAACACCTATGAACGAACGTCTGACTATTAAAGCGCTGGGGCCATATATTGGTGCCGAGGTTTCTGACATTACCCTGAGCCGCCCGCTGAGCGATGCGCAGTTTGAGCAGCTCTATCACGCGCTGATCCGCCATCAGGTGTTATTCTTCCGCGATCAGCCGGTCACCCCGCAGCAGCAGCGGGCGCTGGCTGCGCAGTTTGGCGACCTGCATATCCACCCTGTTTATCCTCACGCACCAGGGGTGGAAGAGATCATCGTGCTGGATACCCACGATAACAATCCGCCGGATAATGATAACTGGCACACCGACGTGACGTTCATTGCCACGCCGCCAGCAGGGGCTATTCTGGCGGCTAAAAGGCTGCCGGAGACAGGTGGGGATACGCTTTGGGCCAGCGGGATCGCCGCTTATGAAGCGTTGTCCGACTCGTTCAAAACCTTGCTGAACGGCCTGAAGGCGGAACATGATTTCACTAAATCATTTCAGGAGTTCAAACACCGCGGCAGTGAGGAAGAGCATGCGCGCTGGAAGCTGGCGGTAGAGAAAAACCCGCCGCTGCTGCACCCGGTTATTCGTACCCATCCGGTGAGCGGCAGGCAGGCGCTGTTTGTGAACGAAGGGTTCACCACGCGCATTGTGGGTATTCCACAAAAAGAGAGTGAAGCGTTGCTGGGCTTCCTGTTTGCGCATATCACTAAGCCGGAGTTTCAGGTGCGCTGGCGCTGGCAGGAGAATGATATTGCGATCTGGGATAACCGGGTGACGCAGCATTATGCCAATGCAGACTACATGCCGCAGCGGCGGATCATGCACCGGGCCACTATTCTGGGGGATAAGCCTTTCTGGCGCGGCTGAGCAGGCGCTCAGCCGCTCTCTGGTCAGGAGGCCAGCATCATCTCAAGCTGTTCCTGCGCATCCAGCCAGGCCATCTCGCACTCTTCAAGCGCCGATTTTGCCGTAGCCTGCTGTTGCAGCGCCAGCGTGAGGTCGGCTTTGCGGCTCTGATCGTAGAGCGCTGAATCAGCCAGCTTTGACTCCGCCTCTGCCAGCTGCGCATTCAGCTTTTCCATCTGCTTTTCCAGCTTCTCAATCTGCTTACGCAACGGCTGCGTTTGCGTTCGCAGCTCCGCTTCGCGGCGTTTTTGATCCTTGCGGGCCTGCGCACTGTTAGCGGTATCCTGCTTTGGTTCGCTCACGCTGCTCTGCTTCTGCAGATCGCTCAGCCACTGCTGATAATCTTCCAGGTCGCCATCAAAAGGTTCAACCTGACCATCATGCACCAGATAGAGGTCATCGGTGGTAGAGCGGAGCAGGTGGCGGTCATGCGATACCACCACCAGCGCGCCCTCAAAATCAATCAGCGCCTCGGTCAGCGCCTGGCGCATATCCAGATCCAGGTGGTTGGTCGGTTCATCCAGCAGCAGCAGGTTAGGGCGTTGCCAGACAATCAGCGCCAGCACCAGACGTGCCTTTTCGCCGCCGGAAAAACGCTGGGTGATTTCCGTCACCTTATCGCCCTGGAAGCCAAAGCCGCCCAGATAATCACGCAACTGCTGTTCCAGCACCTTTGGCGCCAGACGAACCATATGCTGCAGAGGAGATTCATCAGCCTGTAAGAATTCCAGTTGATGCTGGGCGAAGTAGCCAAGCTTGATGCCTTTCGCCAGGCCGATATCCCCTTTTAGCGGCGCGAGATCGCCCGCCAGCATTTTTATCAGCGTGGATTTACCCGCGCCGTTACGGCCCAGCAAACCAATGCGCGAACCAGGAACCAGGTTCAGCTTGATCGAGTTAAGGATAATTTTATCGCCATATCCCGCGCTGACTTTTTCCATCTTCAGCAGGGGATTCGGCAAGCTTTCCGGCTCGCGGAAGCTGAAGGTAAAGGGGTTATCCACGTGCGCAGGGGCAATCAGCTCCATACGCTCCAGCATTTTGATACGGCTTTGCGCCTGCTTGGCCTTGCTGGCTTTCGCCTTGAAGCGGTCAATAAAGCTTTGCAGGTGCGCCACTTTTTGCTGCTGGTTTTCAAACATCGACTGCTGCTGAGCCAGCTTGGTGGCGCGCTGGATCTCGAACGAGCTGTAGTTGCCGGTGTACTCAAACATCGAGTGCTGTTCAATGTGCAGAATTTTATCCACCACCGGATCGAGGAAGTCCCGGTCGTGGGAGATCAGGATCAGCGTGCCCTGATAGCTGTTAAGCCAGCGTTCAAGCCAGATGACGGCATCAAGATCGAGGTGGTTAGTGGGTTCATCCAGCAGAAGAAGATCGGAACGGCAGATCAGCGCCTGCGCCAGGTTAAGGCGCATCCGCCAGCCGCCGGAAAAGTCGCTGACCGGATACTGCAACTGCTCCTGGGAAAAGCCCAAACCGTTAAGCAGGCTGGCGGCGCGAGGCTGTATGGTCCAGGCCTGAATAGCATCTAGCTTGCCGTGCAGTGTGGCGATGGCGTGCCCGTCGTTAATCTCATTAGCGTGGGCCAGTTCAGCTTCCAGCTGGCGGAACTCCCGGTCGCCATCGATCACATACTCAATAGCGGGTTTGGTAAGCGCTGGCGTTTCCTGATTAACCCATGCCAGCGACCAGTTGCCAGGATAGCTGAAGCTGCCTGCATCGGCGCTTATCTCGTTCTTAAGCAGCGACAGCAGCGTGGATTTACCGCAGCCATTTTTCCCTACCAGGCCGACTTTCTGGCCCGGGTTGATGGTGGCTGTGGCATTGTCCAGCAGTACGCGGACACCGCGTCGAATTTGTAATGAAGAGAAGACAATCATAAGCGCCGTAATAGTGAGAATATGTTAAATTAAACCATCAATTTGATTTCGGAATCGCAAATTCCGTTGCGTCGAGCATGGTAGCGGAATTTCCCCGCCGTGACGATGATTTGGAGGGGAATGATGTCGCAGCCGCCTAAAGTTTTGCTGCTTTACGCACACCCGGAATCACAGGACTCGATAGCTAATCGGGTTCTGCTCAAGGCCGCCGGGGATTTACCACATGTGACGGTGCACGATCTCTACGCGCACTATCCTGATTTCTTTATCGATATCCACTACGAACAGCAGCAGCTGCGCGAGCACGACGTCATTGTTTTCCAACATCCCCTCTATACCTACAGCTGCCCGGCGCTGCTGAAAGAGTGGCTGGACCGGGTGCTTTCGCGCGGCTTTGCCAGCGGACCCGGCGGCAATGTGCTTGAAGGAAAATACTGGCGCAGCGTGATCACCACTGGTGAACCTGAAGCGGCCTACCATCAGGAAGGGCTTAATCGCTATCCCATGTCCGATATCATGCGCCCGTTTGAGCTGACGGCGCAGATGTGCCGTATGCACTGGCTGACGCCGATGATTGTTTACTGGGCCAGGCGTCAGACCCCTGAGGTGATGAAGAACTACTCGCGGGCCTACGGTGACTGGCTCGCTTCCCCTTTGCCCTATGGAGGTATTTGAATGGAAGGACAATCTCTCCTGACGGCGGGCGTGGTCTATTTATTTGCGGCGGTGATCGCCGTGCCGATTGCTGCGCGTCTGGGGATCGGCGCTGTCCTGGGCTATCTGCTGGCCGGTATTGCCATTGGTCCGTGGGGGCTGGGCTTTATCAGCGACGTTGAGGAGATCCTGCACTTCTCCGAGCTGGGCGTCGTATTCCTGATGTTTATCATCGGCCTGGAACTGAAGCCCTCAAAGCTTTGGGAACTGCGGCGCTCGATTTTTGGCGTGGGTGCCGCTCAGGTGATCTTCAGCGCGGCCATTTTGGGCGGGTTGCTGTGGCTCACTGATTTTTCCTGGCAGGCGGCAATCATCGGCGGCATTGGGCTGGCGATGTCCTCTACCGCGATGGCGCTGCAGTTAATGCGCGACAAGGGCATGAACCGTAACGAGTCCGGACAGCTTGGCTTCTCCGTGCTGCTGTTCCAGGATCTCGCCGTGATCCCTGCGCTGGCGCTGGTACCCTTGCTTGCCGGTAGCGACAGCGGCCACACCGACTGGATAAAAGTGGGCATGAAGGTGCTGGCGTTTGCCGGTATGTTAGTGGGTGGCCGTTATCTGCTGCGGCCTATCTTCCGTTTTATTGCCGCTTCGGGCGTGCGGGAGGTCTTTACTGCGGCGGCGCTGTTACTGGTGCTCGGCTCTGCCTTGTTTATGGATGCGCTGGGTCTCTCTATGGCGCTGGGCACTTTTATCGCCGGCATTCTGCTGGCAGAAAGTGAATACCGCCATGAACTGGAAATCGCTATCGATCCCTTTAAAGGGTTGCTGCTGGGACTGTTCTTTATCTCGGTAGGCATGGCGTTGAATCTGGGCGTGCTTTACACCCACATTATTGAAATTCTGGTGGGTGTGGTAGCGCTGGTGTCGATCAAAGCTGGCGTGCTTTATCTGCTGTCGCGCATTTTTGGTTTGCGCAGCTCTGAACGGCTGCAGTTCTCTGGCGTGCTGAGTCAGGGCGGGGAATTCGCCTTTGTTCTCTTCTCTGCGGCCTCTTCCGCTAAACTGTTCAGTGGTGACCAGATGCCGCTGCTGCTGGTCACCGTAACGCTGTCGATGATGACCACGCCGTTACTGATGCAGGGGGTCGATAAAATCCTTGAGCGGCGCTTTAACGAGGCGGATGAAAACGAAGAGAAGCCCTTTGTTGAAGATGATAAGCCACAGGTTATCGTGGTTGGGTTTGGCCGCTTCGGTCAGGTGGTTGCCCGTTTGCTGATGGCCAATGAAAAGCGCATTACGGTTTTGGAACGCGATATCAGCGCCGTAAGTCTGATGCGAAAATATGGTTACAAAGTATACTATGGTGATGCGACAGAGCTGGAACTGCTACGAGCAGCAGGTGCGGAGACGGCACAATCCATCGTCATTACCTGTAACGGCCCGGAAGATTCCATGGAGATTGTGCATCTCTGTCAGCATCATTTTCCACACCTACAGATCCTTGCCCGGGCGAGAGGTCGTGTGGAAGCTCACGAACTGCTGCAGGCGGGCGTTAATCAGTTCTCACGCGAAACTTTCTCCAGTGCGCTTGAACTGGGGCGTAAAGCGCTGATGACGCTGGGTATGCATCCACATCAGGCGTTCCGCGCCCAGCAGCATTTCCGCCGTCTGGATATGCGTATGCTGCGTGAACTGATGCCAAATCATAGCGACAGTCAGCAAATCTCCCGCGTGAAAGAGGCAAGACGCGAGCTGGAAGATATTTTTCAGGCGGAGATGCAGCACGAAAAACGTCAGTTCGACGGCTGGGACGAATATGAATAGGAGGCTTTATGCGTAAAAGATTTATTGCCGGTGCCACCTGCCCGAGCTGTAAAGCTCAGGATACGCTGGCGCTGTGGCAGGAAAATAATATCGATGTTGTTGAATGTGTTAAATGTGGTCATCAGATGCGCGAGGCCGATAAACAGGCGCGCGAGCAGGTCAGAACCAATGAGCAGGTGATCGGTATTTTTCATCCTGAGTAGCGTTATCGCTCAGCTTTTTTTAAGCTGTACCACACAGCGGCGTTGAAATTCGTTACAATCGGCGCAATCAAGAGTTTTATGCGTTGGCAAACAGGTCAACAAATTCAGGACTCAACGTTCTCAACGGTTAGGAGTAATCATGAAAGTAGCTAAAGACCTGGTGGTCAGCCTGGCATACCAGGTACGTACAGAAGACGGCGTGTTGGTCGATGAGTCTCCGGTGAGCGCACCGCTGGACTACCTGCACGGTCATGGTTCCCTGATCTCAGGCCTGGAAAAAGCCCTGGAAGACCATGAGGCGGGTGACAAGTTTGAAGTTCACATCGCAGCCAATGACGCATACGGTCAGTATGACGACAACCTGGTACAGCGCGTTCCGAAAGATGTTTTCATGGGTGTTGATGAACTGCAGGTTGGCATGCGCTTCCTGGCAGAAACCGATCAGGGCCCGGTGCCGGTCGAAATCACCGAAGTGGAAGATGAGCACGTTGTGGTTGATGGTAACCACATGCTGGCGGGACAGGATCTGAACTTCAACGTTGAAGTGGTTGCTGTACGTGAAGCAACTGCGGAAGAACTGGCCCATGGCCACGTTCATGGTGAAGATGGTCATCATCACGACCATGACCACGATCACGACCATGATCATGGTAAAGGCGGTTGCGGTACTGGCGGCTGCGGCTGCAGTCACTAAGCGTCTGCCCTGACGTAAAAGGCCACCTTCGGGTGGCCTTTTTGCTTTTTGCATCGCCAGCCCGCTCAGGCTTTAATAATGAGGCGGGGGTGTCTCTTCAGATTGCGAGGCGATCATCGACGGCGCCGCAGATTTGAGCTTATCCGTCAGCAGGCGCATCTGCTCGCGCAGACGGGCCATCTCCAGCTCATGATGAATCACAGTTTGGTTAAGCTCCTCAAGGGTATGTTCCTGAAAGGCCAGCCGGCTTTCCAGCATCTCCATTCGCTCTTCAAACAATGATTGTTGCATACGCGTTCCTCTTGTTACTGCGCTGGCCGTTATGCTGGCCGAATGCGTTGATTCTAACGGGAAAGCGCAGGCTGAAATAGGCAATTCAGGTAAATTTTGGCCTGGCAGTTGAAAAAGCGTTTCGGTGCCTGCATCTCTGTGGTGAAACTTTCGCAAAGGAACGGGGTCGGAAGTTAACTTAGTTTTCATTGCGGGAATTTTCTCGCGCACAGTTATAATACAGGTCCTGCCTGTAAACGATTTCCGAGGTGAGAGGCTTCGGTTTTGGAGAAATGGATGAAATCACTGTTTAAAGTCACACTGTTAGCCACCACCATGGCCGTTGCGCTGAATGCGCCTCTGGCAATGTCCGCCGAGACCACGCCGGCCACTACGGCTCAGCAGGCACCACAGCAAGCTCCGAAGAACGCAGCCTTCAAAAATGATGACCAGCAGTCCGCCTATGCGCTGGGTGCCTCGCTGGGCCGTTACATGGAAAACTCGTTGAAAGAGCAAGAGAAACTGGGCATCAAGCTGGATAAAGATCAGCTGATTTCAGGTGTTCAGGACGCTTTTGCTGGCAAGAGCAAACTCTCTGATCAGGAAATCGAACAGACTCTGCAATCCTTTGAAGCCCGCGTGAAAGGCGCTGCGCAGGCGAAGATGGAAAAAGACGCGAAAGAGAACACTGAAAAGGGTGAAGCCTTCACCACTAAATTCGCTAAAGAAAAAGGCGTGAAGAAAACTGAGTCTGGCCTGCTTTATCAGGTTGAGAAAGAAGGGACTGGTGATGCGCCAAAAGACAGCGATACCGTTGTAGTGAACTACAAAGGCACGCTGATTGACGGCACTGAGTTCGACAACTCCTACACTCGCGGTGAACCGCTTTCCTTCCGTCTGGATGGTGTAATCCCAGGCTGGACCGAAGGTCTCAAGCATGTGAAGAAGGGCGGTAAGATCAAACTGGTTATCCCACCACAGTTGGCTTACGGTAAAAATGGCGTTCCGGGCATTCCGGCTAACTCCACCCTGGTCTTCGATGTTGAGCTGCTCGACATTAAACCAGCTGCTAAAGCCGACGCGAATGCGCCAGCACCGGCAGAAGCCCCAGCGGCAACGCAGGCTAAATAATCTCTTAACCGCCACATCCCATGTGGCGGTTTGCTTTTCTCCTGCTGCTTTTCCAGTTTATGCGCTCTCCGGCATTTCATGACAAAGGTCAGGACAGGCGTTTCTGATATTTGATAGACTGTCCCACATGCATTTTCATCAGAACGAGTCTGCCCTTGTGCCGTGCGACAGGCTCTTTAAAAGGGTGGTGTCTTAATGTCTGGTTCAATTTTTACCGGTGATGTGGCCGATCTGGAATTACTGGAACAGCATCCCTTCGCGCAAACTGACTTTGATATCCTTAAATCCTACGAAGCCGTGGTTGACGGGCTGGCGATGCTAATCGGTTCTCACTGTGAAATCGTGCTGCACTCGCTGGAAGATTTAAAGTGCTCGGCGGTCAGAATTGCCAATGGTGAACACACGGGTCGAAAAATTGGCTCCCCCATTACCGATCTGGCACTGCGGATGTTGCATGATATGACCGATGCAGACAGCAACGTATCCAAAGCCTATTTTACCCGTGCTAAAAGTGGCGTGCTGATGAAGTCGGTGACGATTGCCATCCGTAACGGTGAGCAGCGCGTGATTGGTTTGCTCTGTATCAACATGAATCTGGATGTACCTTTCTCCCAAATTATGGCCACGTTTATGCCGCCGGAAACGCAGGATGCTGCCTCCTCGGTAAATTTCGCTAGCTCGGTTGACGATTTAGTGATGCAAACGCTGGAGTTCACCATTGAAGAGGTGAGCGGCGATCGCAACGTCTCTAACAATGCTAAAAACCGGCAGATCGTGCTTAACCTGTATGAGAAGGGGATCTTTGATATCAAAGATGCCATTAACCAGGTGGCCGAACGGCTTAATATCTCTAAGCACACCGTTTATCTCTATATCCGCCAGTTCAAAAGTGGTGATTTCCAGGGACAGGAGCGCTGATGCGTTACGCTTTGCTGGTCACCGGACCGGCCTATGGTACGCAGCATGCCAGCAGCGCTTACCTTTTTGCCCGGGCACTGCTGGCGGCGGGACATGAGCTGGAAAGCGTATTTTTCTATCGGGAAGGGGTGCTGAATGCCAGCGAGCTGATCTCCCCTGCCAGCGATGAGTTTGATTTAAGCCAGGCGTGGCAACAGCTACACCGGGAACGGGGCATCAGGCTCAATATCTGCGTAGCGGCGGCATTGCGCAGGGGGATTACCGATCGGCAGGAGGCCGATAATCTGAATCTGCCGGGAGCCAATCTGGCAGAAGGATTTCAGCTGGCCGGATTAGGCGCTCTGGCTGAAGCCGCACTAACCTGTGAACGTCTGGTGCAGTTCTGATGAACCGCGTCGCCTTTATATTTACCCAGCCGCCGCACGGCAGCAGTGCCGGAAGGGAAGGGCTGGATGCGGTAATGGCTATGTCGGCGTTAAGCGAAGAGGTGGCGCTGTTTTTCGTGAGCGACGGTGTCTTCCAGCTGCTGAAGGGGCAGGAGCCTGAACAGATTCTGGCGAGAAATTACATCGCTACCTTTGGCGTGCTGCCTTTATATGACCTTGAACATTTTTACGTCTGTGCAGCTTCGCTTGCTGAAAGGGGAATAAACGCCGATCGGGTGACGGTGCTGCCCGCTGAAGTTTTAGCCCCTGAAGCACTTCGCGCAGCGCTGGAAAAGTACGATCGGATCATTACGTTTTGAGGACGCTATGCTGCATACCCTGGTAAATTCGCCCTATCGCTGTGATTTTAACGCGATGGTGAGATTTTTTTCTGCCGGTGACGATCTGCTGCTTTTACAGGATGGCGTTATTGCAGCCCTTACAGGCAGCCGCACCCTTGAAATCCTGTTATCTGCCCCTATATCCCTGTATGTGCTACAGGAAGATATCGTCGCGCGCGGGCTTTCTGCTCAAATTTCAACCAGCGCGACCACAGTAAGCTATACTGATTTCGTCGCGCTGACGGTAAAAAATCCGCAACAAATGACCTGGTAATGCACGATATCCTGGTTATTTCTTGACACCTTTTCTGCTCAGCCCTAAAATTCCGCGTCCTCGTTATACCACGAGGCGATTTATCACGTGTTTACGAAGCAAAAGCAAATCCCAGGAGCTATTTAATGGCAACAGTTAATCAGCTGGTTCGCAAACCACGCGCACGCAAAGTTGCAAAGAGCAACGTGCCTGCGCTGGAAGCCTGCCCGCAGAAACGTGGTGTATGTACTCGCGTATATACTACTACTCCTAAAAAACCGAACTCCGCACTGCGTAAAGTATGTCGTGTTCGTTTAACCAACGGTTTTGAAGTTACCTCCTATATCGGCGGTGAAGGTCATAACCTGCAGGAACACTCCGTGATCCTGATCCGTGGCGGTCGTGTTAAAGACTTGCCAGGTGTGCGTTACCACACCGTTCGTGGCGCGCTGGACTGCTCAGGTGTTAAAGACCGTAAGCAGTCACGCTCCAAGTACGGCGTGAAGAAGCCAAAGGCTTAATGGTTCTCCGTTAAGTAAGGCCAAACGTTTTATCTTAAATGTCATAATAAACTCCTAGAGTTTTGGACAATCCTGAATTAACAACGGAGTATTTCCATGCCACGTCGTCGCGTAATTGGCCAGCGTAAAATTCTGCCGGATCCTAAGTTCGGATCAGAGCTGCTGGCTAAATTTGTAAATATCCTGATGGTAGACGGTAAAAAATCTACTGCTGAATCAATCGTCTATACCGCGCTTGAGACCCTGGCTCAGCGTTCAGGTAAAAACGAACTGGAAGCATTCGAAGTAGCCCTGGACAACGTCCGCCCAACCGTGGAAGTTAAATCCCGTCGCGTTGGTGGCTCTACTTATCAGGTACCAGTTGAAGTCCGTCCGGTTCGTCGTAATGCTCTGGCAATGCGTTGGATCGTTGAAGCTGCTCGTAAACGCGGTGATAAATCTATGGCTCTGCGCCTGGCGAACGAACTTTCTGATGCTGCAGAGAACAAAGGTACTGCAGTTAAGAAACGTGAAGACGTTCACCGTATGGCCGAAGCCAACAAGGCGTTCGCTCACTACCGCTGGTAACAGCTCTGTAGTTGTTATAAACCCAGCGGGCGTCCCAGTGACTCACCTGCTGGGCTTTTTTAACTTAGAACGTCTAAGAATCAGAGGAATCAAATGGCTCGTAAAACACCCATTGAGCGCTACCGTAACATTGGTATCAGCGCACACATCGACGCCGGTAAGACCACTACTACCGAGCGCGTTCTGTTTTACACCGGTGTAAACCACAAAATCGGTGAAGTTCATGATGGCGCGGCCACCATGGACTGGATGGAGCAGGAACAGGAACGTGGTATCACCATCACTTCCGCTGCGACCACCTGTTACTGGTCTGGTATGGCTAAGCAGTTTGAGCCACACCACGTAAATATCATCGACACCCCGGGACACGTTGACTTCACCATCGAAGTTGAGCGTTCTATGCGTGTGCTTGATGGCGCAGTAATGGTTTACTGTGCAGTTGGTGGTGTTCAGCCACAGTCTGAGACCGTATGGCGTCAGGCGAACAAATATAAAGTTCCACGCATTGCGTTCGTTAATAAAATGGACCGCATGGGTGCTAACTTCCTGAAAGTTGTTGACCAGATGGAAAAGCGCCTGGGTGCAAACCCGGTGCCATTGCAGCTGGCTATCGGCGCAGAAGAGAAATTCACCGGTGTTGTTGACCTGGTGAAAATGAAAGCTATCAACTGGAACGATGCCGATCAGGGCGTTACCTTCGTTTACGAAGAGATCCCAGCTGATATGCAGGAACTGGCCGAAGAATGGCGCGGCAAGCTGGTTGAAGCCGCAGCTGAAGGTTCTGACGAGCTGATGGAGAAATTCTTTGGTGGCGAAGAGCTGACTGAAGAAGAGATCAAAACGTCACTGCGTAAGCGCGTTCTGAACAGCGAAATCATCCTGGTTACCTGTGGTTCTGCATTTAAGAACAAAGGTGTTCAGGCGATGCTGGATGCGGTTGTTGAGTATCTTCCGGCTCCGACTGACGTTACCGCGATTAACGGTATGTTAGACGACGGTAAAGACACTCCGGCTGTTCGTCACTCAGACGACAAAGAACCGTTTGCTGCGCTGGCGTTCAAAATCGCTACCGACCCGTTTGTAGGTAACCTGACCTTCTTCCGCGTTTACTCTGGTGTCGTGAATTCAGGTGATACCGTGTACAACCCGGTTAAGTCTGCTCGTGAGCGTCTGGGCCGTATCGTTCAGATGCACGCCAACAAACGTGAAGAGATTAAAGAAGTTCGCGCAGGCGACATCGCTGCTGCTATCGGTCTGAAAGACGTGACTACTGGTGACACCCTGTGTGACCCAGAAAACGTGATCATTCTGGAGCGCATGGAGTTCCCTGAGCCGGTAATCTCAATCGCTGTTGAACCAAAAACCAAAGCTGACCAGGAAAAAATGGGTCTGGCTCTGGGTCGTCTGGCGAAAGAAGATCCATCATTCCGCGTATGGACTGATGAAGAAACTAACCAGACCATCATCGCCGGTATGGGTGAGCTGCACCTCGACATCATCGTTGACCGCATGAAGCGTGAATTCAACGTTGAAGCGAACGTCGGTAAACCTCAGGTTGCTTACCGTGAAGCGATTCGCGCGAAAGTTACCGATATCGAAGGTAAACACGCCAAGCAGTCTGGTGGTCGTGGTCAGTACGGTCATGTTGTTATCGACATGTACCCACTGGAGCCGGGCGTTAACCCTAAAGGTTACGAGTTTGTCAACGACATCAAAGGTGGTGTGATTCCTGGTGAATACATCCCTGCGGTGGACAAAGGTATCCAGGAGCAGCTGAAATCTGGTCCTCTGGCTGGTTATCCAGTAGTTGATCTGGGCGTTCGTCTGCACTTCGGTTCATACCATGACGTTGACTCCTCTGAGCTGGCGTTTAAACTGGCGGCTTCTATCGCGTTCAAAGACGGCTTTAAGAAAGCGAGTCCGGTTCTGCTTGAGCCAATCATGAAGGTTGAAGTAGAGACTCCTGAAGAGAACACCGGTGACGTTATCGGTGACCTTAGCCGTCGTCGTGGTATGCTCAAAGGACAGGAATCTAACGCTACTGGCGTTCAGATTCACGCTGAAGTTCCGCTGTCTGAAATGTTCGGATACGCGACTCAGTTGCGTTCTCTGACTAAAGGCCGTGCTTCATACTCCATGGAGTTCCTGAAGTATGATGATGCGCCGAATAACGTCGCTCAGGCCGTTATTGAAGCTCGTAGCAAATAAGCTACAGTTTTAAAATATTGATCCTATGCTCTCACCAAAGGGTGAGAGCATTAAAGTAAGGAATATTGTCGTGGCTAAAGAGAAATTTGAACGTAACAAACCGCACGTCAACGTTGGTACCATCGGACACGTTGACCACGGTAAAACTACCCTGACTGCTGCTATCACCACCGTTCTGGCTAAAACCTACGGCGGTTCTGCTCGTGCATTCGACCAGATCGATAACGCACCAGAAGAAAAAGCACGTGGTATCACCATCAACACTTCACACGTTGAATATGACACCCCGTCTCGCCACTATGCGCACGTTGACTGCCCAGGCCACGCCGACTATGTGAAAAACATGATCACCGGTGCTGCGCAGATGGACGGTGCAATTCTGGTTGTTGCAGCAACTGACGGCCCAATGCCTCAGACCCGTGAGCACATCCTGCTGGGTCGCCAGGTTGGCGTTCCTTACATCATCGTGTTCCTGAACAAGTGCGACATGGTTGATGACGAAGAGCTGCTGGAACTGGTAGAAATGGAAGTACGTGACCTGCTGTCACAGTACGACTTCCCAGGCGACGACACGCCAATCGTTCACGGTTCTGCTCTGAAAGCGCTGGAAGGCGACGCTGAGTGGGAAGCTAAAATCATTGAGCTGGCTGGCCACCTGGATAACTACATCCCGGAACCAGAGCGCGCAATCGACAAGCCGTTCCTGCTGCCTATCGAAGAC